>NZ_JBHRZT010000072.1:120369-311420 GCF_042649685.1 Bacillus songklensis
ATGAGCTGGTCTGAAAAATTGAATGATTGCTATAAAGTAGGACATGATTGCTGCGAATCCGAATAATCCGGTTAATCCATTTTGATAGAGTAAATCAAAGAAAACAACATTTACGCCGGTTAATATAATTCCAGCTCCTAAAGCGATGTAGAAAAAGCGGGCAGATTTCCCTGTTTGGATAACCCATTCAGCTTTTTTGTCCAATAATGTAACCATCACTATTGTTAGTATATTAATAGAACTTCCCACCCAGACAGGATGAATGTTCAAATAAAACGCAGCAGGCTGCCAGTCTCCCAGATGATACCACATTAAACCGCTTAAGCAACCTGTCAACAATGAAGTAATTACAGCTCTTTTTGTAACCACTGGCCAGAATAGGGCTGCTAATACCGGTGCAAATGTTGCACTGTTGCGGATCGTCCAAGCTAGAACATTCCACCATGCGGATTGTTCTGTACGAAGCATGCCAAATATAATCATTAGTATAGTTAGAATAAGCAATGAAATTTTCGTATATTTAATAAGCTGTTCTTCTGTGGCTTTTGGATTTACAGCACGTCCAAAGTCCCTTCCAAGACTGGTTGCACCTGAAAATTGGCAAGGAGCCCCCCAGCCAAGTGCACACGCCCATACTCCTAAGAAAAACAAGCCTACAAGAGGTGCTGGCAATACTTCCATTAAGTATAGCGGAATGGCCATTAATCCTGCTTGTGCATTTGGTACAACCACTGCAGCAGCAATTCCAAATAATACACCACAGACAATAAAAGGAACAGCCATAAATCCTGCTATGATCATCCCCTTTTGTCCTTCCTCCGGGGTTTTGGAAGAAAGTGCCATCTGAAATGCCGCTTGTGCAAGAATAACGTTTACCAGAAACGTGCCAAACCAAGCAACAATTACTTGTAAACCAACCTTATCGAAGTCAAACATCACGGGTTTTTCAGTCGCAAATGCGACCAGCCCTTCAATCCCCGGGTTGATAAAGACGGCGATTAATCCAATGATAAACATAGCTGCAAATAGCAAAATGTTAATCGTTTGCGTAAACGCAATGGACCACATGCCTCCCCCTTGCAAATAAATGAATAATAAAATAGCTGTTATTGCAACAGAAAGTGTCAATGATATTCCGGTGAAAACGTGAATAGCTGACGCGAAAGCAATAGCTGTTGCAACAGACCACATAGGGAAAGCAAATGCAGTAATCAAACCGGAAATACCTAGGGCAGTACGTCCATACTTTTCTCCAATTAAGCCACTTACGGTAACCATCATTTTCTTTCTAAATGAACGAATAATTAAAAAAGCAATAATAAATATTTGGACCATTTCGGCTATTCCATACCATATAGCAGAAATTCCTGACATATAAGATAATTCTAAAATTGATATGTAGGTTGAGCCGGAAAACAATCCAGTGATACAAAAAGCGACAATCCATTTGTTGAAATTTCTTCCTGCTACAAAGTAGCTGTCCTTCTTATTAACTTTACGTTTTGTTAACTGGCCTGCGATAATGAGCGCTAGTGTATAGCCAACTGCAAGCACTAATATCCATATACCGTACTCTCTCAAAATAGTTCCTCCCCTGTTGAATAAGTTTAATGCTAAGTAAACCTACTAGCTTACTATGTATTCGATGTTTTAAAATACAGTATTTCGTATATTAAGTCAATGATTCCTTCATGCCCTATTTAATTTCATCAGCTTTACGAAGACACTTTTTCACAACAAAGGTGAATTTGTCTTTCAAACGTCTAAAACAAAAGAATATAGGCATCTAATTAGTAAAGTTTGCTCAATTACCACAATCAAGGAAAAAAGAATCGTTAAACCAGTATAGTATCCACCTGCAATTTGGCAGTTCAAGAAGATTTGAATTTTAAAGTTTTGCCGCATTACGATTCCTCGGTCCAGGTGATCCGTTTCTGCCGCTTCCAAGAGCAGAACCGTGTCCTTCTTAATAACTGAATAGGATTAATTAAATAGGATAGCCAGATAATAAATAATTAAATAAAAAGTATTCAAACCGAAAGGAAGGGGGAAAGGAATTTCGAGTACTAGGAGCATTTAAGGTCGTTGTTCGGTCTTTTACATAAAAGAGATATAGGGGAGGAGGGACTATCCTGATTTAAAAGATTGCAACTTTAGTTGTAATTTTTTTTGCTTTTTTATTATCGAGTTCCGGCTCCTTAATTTATATTCATGCCTGCCACTACCCGGATATTGTCGAGTGAATCAACAGGATGCAGGTAGTGACAGCACTTTTCGCAATTTCAAGGAAGAAATCGCCTATCAAGGTTCCTTCCGCTCGGATTTATATTACCGGTTAAACGTATTTACCATCCATATCCCGCCCCTCCGCCAGCGGATCGAAGACATCGAGACACTATCCACACAATTCCTAAAGCAGTTCCATGAACAGTACGGAAAGGGCCCTTGCCATCTATCCAATTCCGTCTTGCCGCTGCTTCAATCATACAGCTGGCCGGGAAACATCCGGGAGCTTCGAAACATCATGGAAAGGGCATTTCTCCTAGCCGTTGATGAACCCGCCCTCCTGCCGGTCCACCTGCCGGGTGAACTCCATAAAGCTGACAATATAAATTCACTGCCTTCCGTCGCCAACCTAAAGGACATGGAAAAGCAGATGATCGAACAAGCCCTCAAAGAATCAACGAGTGTGACACAAGCAGCCAAAAAGCTGGGGATTACGAGAAGTACATTATATAGGAAGATTAATCAGTGGAAGATTGATAAGGTTCCTCTTTGAGGAAAAAGCATGTATATAGAAAGCAGAAATTTCATCTCGCAAGGTAACGGCCGGTTATGATTTTATAGCCGGTCGTTTTTATGCTTAGAGTGTGAAGTGAACGGGAGGATGGAGGAGTAAAAGATGAGCTTAGTGAGAATGGAAATGATAAATGCAACAGAATGATTAGTAAATGCGTTGCAAAAATATGTAACCGAAATTTCTTGGGGGGAAGAGTAGGGATGTTAAATACCGCCAACTGATAGATGACGTTGTCAATAATAAGCATGGTTATAAGAGATACGTTAAGTATTGAAAAGCATCTTAGTGATTGATCCTATGCCTGACCTCTACGCTGCCAGAGTAAAGATCAATAATCATTATATTTATACTCTTTAAAAAAGTAAAAAATATCTCCATAGAAATGGTTTTTAACTTTTAATGTACCATAAACACAACATTCCTTTTTCCTACCATTCACTTCACTTCTACCATATGTTAGAGTAAATATTGAAAATCAATCGAGAAATTAGGTAATTTAAGTAGTGAGAGGAATGAATCCAATGAAAAAAACAGTAAAAGTAGTAGGAGCCGTATCTATAAATGAGCAAGGTGATATTCTTTGTGCTCTGCGTTCACCAGAAATGTCTTTACCTAACCTTTGGGAGTTCCCAGGTGGAAAGATTGAAGAGGGCGAGAAGCCTGAACAGTCTCTTGTTCGCGAAATTCAGGAAGAGTTGGATTGTACAGTAGAAGTATTTGAAATGATTGAAGATGTCGTTCATGAATATCCGAATGTGATTGTAAACTTGCTTACATATAGAACAAAAATCGTTGAAGGAACCCCAACAGCAAAGGAACATGCTGAATTAAAATGGGTGCCCCTTCAAGAGCTTCGCTTATTAGAATGGGCACCGGCTGATATTCCAACAATTGATAAGTTGTTAGCGGATAAAGTCAATATATAAGTCTTCTGGTACGGGTTGATGCAAGCGCCATGTGATACTCATAGGGTTGTCACCATGGCTTGTGACATAGTCAACTTCACCTAAGTAGGTGAAAGGCAGCGTCATCCCGTGCATATTATTAAACTTTCTTATAAAGAGGTGGATATGGATATCTCTATTTTGGTGATACATATAGTCCTTTCCTCTTTCTGACTTATGAGAGGTTTGATTTTGGCTTTGCCAGTGAAAATGGTGTTGATCAATAAAATAGTCCTTATATAATAAGTGTTCCTCTACACTTTCTGCTTTATTTAAGTTCACAAAAAGCAAGTAATGATTACCCGTTTTACTAACGCCTTCTCTCCATGAGCCTTCCTGAACACCCGCTTCAAATAAGTAAATCAAATCATTTCTAGTATAATTTTGATAAAGAGATAGTTTCTCTCCTTTTGATAAGAAGCGATTCGCCTGATATGTCCGTCTAAATTCAATGATCCCATAATCAATACGATCTTGTATATATGATTTCATCTCTTGATCTTCTATTAGCTTTACAATGGCTGGATTTAAGATAAAGATGTTGTTATCCATTTCTCCAAATGACCATTTTTGCTTTTTATATGGTGTACACAGGCGAACCATGGATTGATGAAGTAAGCTTTCATGGCTTTCAAGATGAATCTTCGTAGCAAAGCGTTTTTCAAGTTGTTTTACAATATCTTCAAACGTAATGATTCGTTGTTTTAAAGCAATCTCTAAAATGATTAAATCGTAAGGCCATTTAATGGGCATTTGTTGCTCTAGCCGCTCCAATAATTCTGTCATTAAAGTATTCTCTAAAATACGCTTATCTAGCTCATTGATGTCCTTCATTTTTTCTTTTGTTTGTACCCATGTTTTAAACCTATAAATAAAGAAGGTAAAGCTAGGGGACTGTTCTGCATATAAGAAATCCAATATTTCTGGTGAACGACCTAATTCATTTTTAAATTGTTGGTAAAGCGATTTTAGCATATCCACTGCATTCATTTTAATAGAATCGATTTTATCTAAAATTTGCTTTTGGGAAACAGGGTCTAGATCCACATAAGAGCCAGCAGGCAGATCAGCAAATTCATGTGTAATTGCTACTCGTAGCGAGTCTTTATCAAAGGCTTTATGATTGATTTGACCTGAAAGTGCTAGTGGTACAACAAATGATTTTTCATAGTTTCCAATGAAATCTAATACCGTGACAAATTCTTTCCCATCTATTTTACGTAAACCACGTCCGAGTTGCTGAATAAAAATCGTGGAGGACTCTGTCGGTCGTAAAAAGAGAATAAGATTTAGGCTTGGAATATCGATTCCTTCATTAAAAATATCCACAGTAAAAATCATTTGCAACGGATCATTTTCATCTTCTAGTTGCTTTACCACCGCTTCACGATAGGAAATACTATGCTCACCTGTTAAAAAGGTAGTATGAAATCCTCTTTTATTGAATTCTTCACTCATATATTTGGCGTGCTCGATATTGGAGCAAAAGCCAAGCCCAATCATTCGGTCTCCTTGATAGCCGTATGTATCAATCATTTCAATAATAAAATCTGTTCGCTCATTTGTTTTTAACGCTTTTACAAGTAAGTCCTCTTGAAACAAACCATTTCGTAAAGGGATGGTGCTGTAATCTACCGTTTCATCCGTCACCCCAAAATAATGGAATGGGACTAATAGCTTTGCTTCTAATGCATCGCGTAAACGAATTTCATATACGACATTATGGTCACATAGTGCCAATACATTTCTGCCGTCCATTCGTTCTGGAGTAGCTGTCAGCCCTAATAAAAAGTTTGGCTTGAAATATTCTAGAACTTTCTTGTAGGTAGGCGCCTCTGCGTGATGAAACTCATCGACAATAATGTAATCAAATTCATCCTTTGAAAATTGAGAAAGAGTGTTTTCTTTATGAAGTGACTGTACAGTACTAAATAAATATGGCTTATCCCATTCTTTTGCAGATCCTGTCAACTTTCCGAACCAGCTGTGCTGTGGGATCACTTGTTGGAATGTTTCGATTGCATTATCTAACAATTCCTCACGATGAGCAATAAAGAGAAGTTTTTTAGGTTGATAGGCTTTCACATCGAAAGCGGATAAGTAGGTTTTACCTGTTCCAGTTGCGGCGATAATCACTCCGCGTGTATTTCCATTTTCTCTTGTAATACGTAAGTTTTCTAATGCTTCTTTTTGCATTTGATTTGGTTGAAGAGGTTTTAAACTATAGTGTTTTTCAGTTTCGGCCACTTTCAGTGTTTGTTGCACATGCTTTTCAACCTTTTGCTTTGCTTTTTGATATTCATCATAAACTCTAATAAATTCTTCTGTCAGCGGGATGGCTTCTGAGCTATTCCATGCTTGATTAAATGTTTTTTGTGCTTGATCAAAAACTGGCATATAAGCGGTATGAGGGATTTTGACATTGAGCTCATGACCGTTGATTAATGCTGAATGAGAAAGGTTAGATGACCCAATAATAACCGTGTTTAAGCCAGAGTTACGGTAAAACATATAGGCTTTAGTATGAAACGACTCTTTTTGATTATCTAATACCTTTACTTCAACATTGTCGTATTGTAATAATTTTCTGAGTGCCTTTGCCTGGGTAATTCCCATATAAGTGGACGTAATAATTCGGATTGGTATGTTCTTTTCTTGTAATTGCAATAGTGGACGCGTTAATAAATGCAAACCCGACTCCCGAATGAAACTTACCATAAAATCCACACGGTCTGATGTTAACATTTCGTATTTTAATGTTTTAAAGAAGTTTTTAATTGAATGTTTTTCATTATGAATTAAATCCATTCGTGATAAATATAGATCTTCATTAAGCGGCATACTCTCAATTTCCGAGCTATACGTAATCATGGAAAGCGGCAAAGAAAATCTCTCATTCTCTTTTGATAGGGCATTAGAAATTTTTTGTGTCACTTGAATGACTTTATCGTATTGTTCATTTGTAATTAGAGCATTAATTCTTTCACTCAATTTGTTTGCTGTATGTAAAATAAGCGCTTCTGTATACTCTTTTGGAGATAGACGCTGAATTGCTTTTGTATCAGGGTATTGCTTATTATCGATAAGTAGCTCTTCAAAAAATCCGTTTTTGTTCGTCAAATGAATCACCTTATTCTTAATTTTGTCTATGTTTACTATATCAAAAGAACTGTGGAAGACGGAGAACTTTCTTTAATTCTCCAACCACCTGAAATATAGAAGGTACTATAAAATTTAAAGTTAGAGGGTTAGGAGTTGAAATAAAGGATAATAGGCTATAACCATTCAAAAGCAGTAACTACATACGAGTTGGTGCTTTTTTCTTGTATCTTCCATTGTTATAATTTCATAGAGAACATAATGTCTTATATAAATTTTTAAATGGAGGAACCCATGTCTTGTCCATTCTGCTCATTACCAAAAGAAAACATACTATTAGAAAATGATCACGTTATTGCCTTTTTCGATAAATACCCTGTCCAAAAGGGTCATCTGCTAATTGTACCAAAGCGCCATATCCAGACCTATTTTGAGGCTTCCACGGAGGAATTAGCTTCAATCCATGCACTGTTGCACGAGGGAAAACAGCTTTTGGACGATAAATACCATCCAGACGGTTACAATATCGGCATTAATGTTGGAGAGTTCGGTGGCCAGACGGTGATGCACCTTCATGTCCATCTCATTCCCCGATATAAAGGGGATATAGAGGATCCGCGTGGAGGTATCCGAAAGGCGATTCCGAATCTTGTGCCGTATCCGTAAAAAGAAGGAGGAAGATCAATGCCTGTTTACAATAAGTTAGTACGTGATCGTATTCCTGAAATTATTGAAACAATGGGAAAAACGTATAGATCAAGGGTTTTAAATGAAGACGAATATATAAAAGAGCTGCGTAAAAAAGCACAGGAGGAATTAGCGGAATATATGAACAGCAAAACGGATGGGGAAGCGATTGAAGAGCTGGCAGATTTACTGGAGGTTGTTCATGCACTTGCCGCTGCCCATGGTTCTTCAGTAGAAGAGCTTGAAGGGGTACGGAAAATGAAAGCAGAAAAACGGGGAGGCTTTCAGGAGAAGATTCTTCTGATTGATGTGGAAGATGAGTAACGTTCAGTTAATTACATACGGTTTAGGAGAGCATTTGCAAAAAGCGATTGAACAGTCGGACAGTATTTATATTTTAACTTCTTTTGTGATGGACTCGGGTGTGAACTTGCTGGCACCTTCTTTGCGAACAGCCTGTGAGAGAGGGGCAGAGGTGAAGCTTTTGGCTGGAGACTATTTGCATGTGACCCAGCCAAAGGCATTGGCGAGACTGATTGATATTCACCCCGATATTGAAGTCCGGCTCTGGCAGAGTAACGGCCAGTCTTTTCACCCAAAGGCTTATTTGTTTCAGCAGAAGGACGGCAATACCTTTGTAGTAGGCTCCTCTAATTTATCCTCTTCCGCTCTTGTCAGCGGTGTGGAATGGAATGTCATCGTAAATGACGAAATATCCGATACATTTGAGAATGCACTCACAGAGTTTATGCAGCTGTTTTATCATGAACAGACAGTCCCAGTGAATCATGAAACCATTAAGGTTTATGAGCAGTCCTATCATTCTTATCACCAGCAGTATCCGAACCTAATTCGTAACTGGACAGAAACGGAAGAGGCGGATATGATGCTGCCAGTTGAGGAAAAAAAGAAACAGCCGGAAGTTATAGTTGAACCTTCGGGTACATACGGCACTATCCATCCCCGCCCGGCCCAGCATGAAGCACTTGAAGCATTATTCAATACATATGAAGAAGGGTATCATAAGGCAATGGTCGTCATGGCAACAGGGCTGGGGAAAACTTATCTGGCAGGCTTTTTTGCTGAAAGGTTTGCGCGTGTTCTCTTTATTGCCCACAGGGAAGAACTGCTGCACCAGGCAAAGGCATCTTTCCAAACCATTATGCCGGAGCGGACAGGCGGCCTTTATTACCGTTATGAAAAAACAACAGACACAGACTTTGTGTTTGCCTCTGTTTATACATTAAGTATGGAAAAGCATTTGCACCGGTTCAGATCGGATGATTTTGATTTAATTATCGTCGATGAATTTCACCATGCTGCAGCTACTACATATCAGCGAGTGATCGATTATTTTCAACCGAAGTTTTTGCTTGGAATTACCGCCACTCCTGACCGTATGGACCAAAAGGATGTATATGCATTATGCGATGGAAATGTGGCATACCAGCTTCATTTTATTGAAGCGATCCAAAAAGGGTGGCTTACGCCGTTCCGGTATTTTGGTGTATATGATGAAACAGATTATTCAGGGATTACATGGCTTGGAAAGAAGTATGATCAGCAGGAGCTGTTAGCCGTACAGCTGCGTAAGGAGTATGCGGAAAACATTTTGCAGGCATGGCTGAAGCATAAGCAAACAAGAACGCTTTGTTTTTGTTCGTCTATCGGACAAGCTAACTTTCTGGCAGACTTTTTTCAAAAGAAGGGCTACCAAACTATCAGTCTGCATTCTAAAACGATTGGCGTATCAAGAAGTGAGGCTATTAAACAATTAAATGAAGGGGTTCTAGATGTCATTTTTACAGTCGACCTTTTTAATGAAGGGGTGGATATTCCTTCTGTTGATACATTATTGTTCGTAAGACCGACCGAGTCATTAACGATTTTTACCCAGCAGGTTGGCCGGGGATTAAGACTGCATGCTGAAAAAGAGTATTGTGCGATTATTGATCTGATCGGGAACTATCGGAATGCTGATATTAAGCTGAGCTTATTTCAGCTTGAGCCAGGGGAGCAGAAGAAAAAAGCGGCAGCTGTTGCAACGGTTCCGGTAAATTGCGAGCTTCACCTTGAAACAGAGGTTATTAATCTGCTGGAGGAGCTGGCGAAAAAGCGACAGCCACGCAAGGAAGCGTTAAAACAAGCGTACTTAAAGGTAAAACAGGAGCTTGGCCGCAGACCAACTTATTTGGAGCTTCATCTGCGTGGAACAGAACCTTCAAAAACGTATTATCAGGAATTTAAATCATATGCTGGTTTTTTGTACTGGGCCAACGAGTTAACAGAGCGCGAGCAGGAAGCATTCCGTAAATATGAGTGCTGGCTTGTGGAAGTAGAACGAACAGGTATGGTTAAAAGCTATAAAATGGTTGTATTGCTTTACATGCTTCAAAGGGGACAAGAGCATTGGGCAGATCCAGTCACACCACAGGAAGTAGCTCCTTTCTTCCATCACTATTTAACAGAAACAGAGTATCGAAAACGCATTGATTTTTCCGATAAATCGTCAAAGCAAATGTGGGATTATGATGAAAAAAAAGTTAGTAAGCTGATTGCAGATATGCCGATGACAAAGTGGAGCGGGAGCTCAAAAGGATTGATTAGCTTTGAGGATGGTCAATTTATAATTCATCTTGATATTGATGAACAGGACCAAGAGATTCTTTATGAGTGGACAAAGGAAATATGTGAGTATCGGCTGCATCAGTATTTTGAACGGAAAGCGGAAACTTCTTAAAGAATGATTCTTTAAGAAGTTTTTTATAAATGAGAGAAGCGTATCGGCTATATTTAACTAAAATTAGTAAAATGATATAATTTTCAATATAGATTCCAGCAGCAACTTTAGAGAAATAGATGGGGGTTTAAAAATGGCAACAATTGATACAAGAATCGAGGCAAAGGAGATCCTGTTTAAGGATTTATTCGGATCGAAATTTACTTTTAAAATCCCGGGCTACCAGCGCCAATATTCATGGGAAAAGGATCAACAGGAGCAATTATTTGATGATATAAAGGAAGCTTTGGAATTTGAGGAGGAAAGCTATTTTTTAGGAAGTGTTATTTTACAGGTTATTTCACAGAAAAGTGACGATAGCGGAGTTTATGACGTTGTAGACGGACAACAGCGTCTGACAACCCTGACCATCCTTCTTGCTGTCATGCGTGATTTAATAGCACATCCTAAGGCTAAAAGCACATTGCAATCAAAAATCTACCAAGAAGCTGACCCTTATGAAGATAAGCCGGAAACAGTTCGTTTGCGTGTACGTGATCGTGACTACTCTTTTTTCAAAAATATATTTTAGAAGAAGGCGGGACCCTGCTCCCTGTTAGCGAGAGAGATTTAACGGAGTCACAGGAACGGATGATAGAAGCAATACATATATTTACGGATCGATTTAAGGAGAACGGCCAATTGAATGAGCCGTTAGTCGATAAAATGATTCACTTTGTATTAAACCGATGCATGTTTGTTTATGTTAAAACAGGAACGTTTACATCGGCTTTTCGATTGTTTTCCATTTTAAATGACCGTGGAATGCCGCTTAGCAATGCGGATTTATTAAAGAGTACCAATTTAGGAGCGATCGTTGAGAGCGAGCGGATGCATTATCAAAACATGTGGGAAGCAATGGAAGAAGAGTTGGGGAGAGAGGAGCTTGAGAAGCTTCTTGCTTATATTCGTCTTATTTTCGTAAAGGAGAAGGCACGTAAAACAATTCAGGAAGAATATGAAGAAAAGATATTTGCGAAGAACCCGAATTTTAGAGGGAAAGCATTTATTGAATATGTGAAGCAGTTTGCGGATATTTACCGTGAAAAAATCTTAAATGCCGAAATCCAGGTACATAATAAAGAAACAGAGGTAAAATATCATGGTTTGTTAACCCTTATGCGGGACTTCATTCCTTCTTCTGACTGGATTCCTGTGCTTATTCACTTTGTCCAGAAGTTTCAAGCAGATGATGAGGTTTATCCATTTTTACAAGCGTTAGAACGAAAGTTTGTGGTGAGCTGGATCAGGGGAATTAGCCCGACTGGAGAGTAACAGAAATGGTGAAAATGATTCAGGCAATCAATCAGGCGGAGACACCACAGGATGTGCTGGGAGCCGGCATTTTTCAAAAAACTGAGGACTGTAAAACAGTTAGGTTTAATATCGAAGCAGATGATTTTTACAAGAAGAAATATGCCAAATATTTATTGCTTCGACTTGATATGGCATTGAACGAAAATGCTAATGTAAAAAAATCATATACAGGTATTATAAGCGTAGAACATATTTTACCCCAAAAACCTCCTAAAGGAAGCAGTTGGGAGCACGGATTCACGGAAGAAGAACGGAAAATCTGGACACATCGCTTAGGTAATTTAGTATTATTAAGCCGTAAGAAGAACTCTTCAGCGAATAATAGGGATTTCGATATAAAGCTTAAAAAATATTTCTCAAACGGGATTACAGATTTTGAGCTGACGAAAGAGCTGAAGAATTTTAAAGGGTGGACTATAAAAGAGTGTGAATTTCGCCAAGAGGACTTAGTCCGTAAGTTGATGGGGATATATTTTAGTTAAAAGTTGAAGTAAGTTGTAAGAATAAAGGAGTAATGCTGATACACAAGGCGCATTACTCCTTTTTTACATCTTTAGACCATGCTTCCTCTATTAAAAGCTATCAAACTCAAAATGTACGTATAACCATTAATTATGAGTGCGGCGTTATGATTATGTGAGAGGATGGGGTCTGACCCCGCGGCTTACCGAAGACGAATATTAATAGGAATAGATATTGACCAATGATAAAAGAATCGAGTGGTCCAGATAGTAATGCGATTGGATTCGTTTTTATAGACCTGAAGAACTAATATAATAACTTTAATTCACCCTACGATTAGAGGGATATGTGTGAAGAAACTGCTAAAAAGTTATTAAATAAATCAATTTTTAAAGGTTTAAATTTGAGAGTAGTATCTGGTCAAATCATATGTAAATGTTACTGGATATGATTAAGCGTGGACCGATATTGAACTTGACAGAATGTTTAATAAAGAGTAGTATTACTACTAAAATAAATGTTTAAAATACTTCTAAAAATATAGATTACTTTAGCATACAGTTAATAATCTCATATTTGACTATATGAAAAAGGAAACCTATAAAAATAGAGGTCAGGAACAAGGCAAACCGGGAATACGCTTCCTTATTGGTAAGGAAGAAAATGTTATATAAAAAAGGTAGACTATTTAAAAAGTCAAATTGGACTAGTTAAAAGTAAACCGACAATTTTCAAAGTTTAATGGTTTTAAAATGACCATTAAATTTAGAAATTGTCGGTTTTTTTATTTTTAAAAAAATAAAAATGTTATTCAGTAGGAAGGAAAGTTACATAATGAAGCAAATTGTTAAGAGTCATATTTTCGGAATTTTGGTTGCTTGCATCCATCCATTTCAAAGGGGGGAAGCTGGATGTTAGTTTCCCTGCATTTTGTTTCACTGCCAACAGCATTTTTTATATTACTTGCGGTTTCTGTGCTTAGCGCGTTATTCCTGTTATACCCAAGGGTTCCGTTGAATTTTGTTCGTATTCACGTCGGCATAATATCGTTCCCCCCGATAGTCGCCCTGTTGGCCCTTGTTTTTAACAATGGGAGTGTGATTTTTGGCCCTTGGCGTCTTGATTCCTTATCATGGCTGCTGGCGTTGTTTGTCCTTACAATTGGCTTAATTGTGCAGCGCTACTCTGTTCGTTACTTACTCGGTGATCGTTCTTATCGAAAATATTTTGCACTACTGACACTCACTACGGTTGCTGATTCAGTTGCCTGGCTCAGTGATGATCTTCGTTGGCTATTGGTTTGCTGGGGAGCTACACTCCTGGGACTGACATTGCTCATAAGATTAAAAAAGGAGTGGCAAGTGGCTAGAAATGCTGCTGCGCTTTCTGGTCGTCTGTTTGCATTCAGTTGGCTTATCTTGTTGTTAGCGATAATCTGGGTAACACAAGCCGCGGGGCATTGGCAGTTGTCGCTCATACTTACTCAAAACAGTCTTGCACAACTTGGTTCATGGGAGAGGACCTGTATAAACCTACTGCTGATAGTGGCCGTAGTGATTCCTGCAGCACAATGGCCTTTTCAACGCTGGTTATTGGACTCGGTAGTTGCTCCAACGCCTGTTTCCGCAGTAATGCATGCGGGTATAGTAAATGCCGGTGGAATTATGTTGACTCGTTTCGCGCCTCTTTTTAGCGGCGATGCAGCACAGATTATTTTGCTCGTTCTGTCTAGTATTTCAGTCTTGATGGGGACCGGAATTATGCTAGTCCAAGTTGACTATAAACGACAGCTGGTAGGCTCTACGATTGCGCAGATGGGGTTCATGCTGATCCAGTGTGCATTAGGTGCTTATTTGGCAGCCATTATTCACGCCGTATTACATGGTCTATTCAAATCCACCCTTTTCTTACAGGCTGGCTCTGCAATACGTCACAACGAGTCAATGTCCCGGACAACACGGCCATCGTCATTTTTATGGACAATCACTGGAAGTGTTCTAGGTCTCCTAGTGGGGATTGGTTATTGGCTAACTTCTCCTGAAGAAGCTTATCAATTGATAAGTGCCCTAATTTTGGGGTGGTCTGTGTCATTTGCTTGGACACAACTCGTGGCTTTTGGGTACGGTCGTATTGGGCGTATTGCGGGATTTTCTCTATTTGCAGGAATGGCAATCGTGTTCAACATCATCCATACCGCCTTTTATAGGCTATTACATGAAACAGTTCAGAAAGGAATACAACCCCCTACACCCACGGCCATTTTCCTCATGTTTACCTTGTTGGCCGGTAGTGCTATAGGTGCATGGTTAGCTCGTAATCGTTCGTCAACTTCCTTTGCTATCATTTATCTTTGGCTCGTACGATTGGGTGAGCCTCATAATGATTTGGTCGAAAGCCATCCAAAGTATCTGGCACAATCCCTATCTCGAGGAGGTAATTTACGATGAATACACTATTAGCCAAAACATTAATTTTGGAAAAGGAACCTGATTATCTTGATCTTGATATTAACGAGTTAGTAAAATCAGCGAGCAAAGTCATAGCACCACTTGGGCCTATTAACACGTTTGCGGCACGTAACCCCTGGATGGGTTTGGAAGGACAACCATTTGAACTGGTGGCACGCAGGCTCAAAGATACATGTGATGTACATATATATCCCAATGATTCCATGTTTCAATCTGCACGGAATCGAGGCGAGATTAATCAGGATTTTCTAGAAATGGGACTTCAACACTGGCTTGATTTACAGTCTCTAGAATTGCCACGCGGGGTTGGAGAGCGGTTCTGCCGGGCTGCCCTTATGCAGGATAAGCCATCTTCCAACCTATTGGCAGTACCTGAGTTAAAAAGCTTGGCAAGGAAACTACGCCGTTTTAAGTCCCAGATTACCGAAAAACATTCAGTACAAACGTATAGTCAGTGCTTAGAACAGCTGGCCGGTGAGCGGGTGGCTCACGATCTCAATCGTCATATAATCAAATGGTGTAAATTGTTCTTGGATGAGTCCCAGGCTGTATGGTCCATGCCAAATCGCGAAGAAGGTTTCTATCATGCGTGGCGCGGACTTGTCCAGCATGATCCGGCACTGAGCCATCAGATACGTAAACAACTAAATAATTTACCGAAAGAGGCTGACCATGCTTTAAAGGAAGCATTGTTGGCACTAGAAATCCCTTATTCAGAGATACAAGACTATCTTGAGGCTCATTTACTTGCCTTGCCAGGCTGGGCAGGAATGATGCTTTGGCGCTCGCAGCAATCAACTCAAGAAAATTCACTGCTAACTGAATATTTGGCTGTTCGAATTTCCATGGAGTGGGCCTTGATTAAACCATATCTTCCCTTGCCTGAACAAAGAATGGATAAAATACTTCTAGAACCATTGATTGCAGCCTGGGCTCAATGGGGTAACCTGCCAATCAATGCATGGTCACAGTTGTCTTCCATAGAAGTAAAAGCACGTTTGACACTAGCCTATCGTTTTGATAAGATTCTCCGCAATCGGATTTGGCTGGAAGCCTGGGAAAAAACATACGAAGATCAATTAATGAAGATGATCACATCGAAACAGCTTACAGCAGCAGATCACATAAAGTCTGCATTGGCACAATTTGTATTTTGTATTGATGTACGTTCAGAGCCTTTTCGCCGCAAACTTGAAAAAGCAGGTCCTTTTGAGACTTTTGGAACAGCCGGTTTTTTTGGATTGCCGATTAAAACCAACGAGCTTGGCAGTAAACACAGCCATAACTCCTTGCCGGTTATGTTCAAACCGCAATTCAAAGTAAAAGAATCTTCAACAGAGTTTGAATTAAAACAGTATCAACAACGTCAACAGGCGGTGAATTCACTCAGCTGCACATTCAAAACGATGAAACATAACCTGCTTTCCAGCTTGTTGCTGCCGGAGATAAGCGGCCCCTGGCTTAGTTTGCAAACGTTGGCCCGCAGCTTTGTTCCAAGGAGCGCAGGTTATACTTTCCGCAAAATTCGCGATACATGGTTGAACAAACCTTCCACGGAACTCTTGCTCGACCATGTGCATACCTCGGAAACGGAGTTACCGGTTGGCTTTTCTGAGGAAGAAAAAGTGCACTATGCACGGCAAGCTCTAAAAATGATGGGGCTCACAGATCATTTCGCTCCTTTAGTGGTCATTTGCGGACATGGAAGTCACAGCACGAACAATCCATATGCCTCCGCGTTGGACTGTGGGGCATGCGGAGGAGCATCAAGTGGCTTCAATGCGCGGGTACTGGCAGCCCTGTGTAACCTTCCAATGGTGAGGCAGACCCTCGAGATAGAGGGAATTTCGATTCCGAAAGATACAGTTTTCGCGGCTGCCGAGCATATCACAACACTTGATCAATTACGTTGGCTTTATGTTCCTGAACTTTCAGATGCAGCTCAAAAAGCATTTAATCGTATCCAAGCCACGTTGCCAAAGGTTAGTGATGAAGCAAATGCCGAGCGAATATCGCAATTACCAAATCTCGGCTCTGATTACAAGAATCCGAAGGCTGAAGCGCAACGCTTTGCAGAAGATTGGAGTGAGGTACGCCCGGAATGGGGACTGGCGCGTAACGCCGCGTTTATCATTGGAGAACGCCGGCTTACCCAAGAATGCAATTTGGGTGGGAGAGCTTTTCTCCACAACTATAACTGGCAGAAGGACAAGAACGGTGCTCTACTTGCCAACATTATCACCGGGCCAGTAACGGTTGCTCAATGGATTAACCTGCAATATTACGCGTCTACCGTTGCACCTTATTATTATGGCAGTGGGAATAAAGCTACCCAAACAGTGACGGCCGGTATCGGAGTAATGCAGGGGAATGCCAGTGACTTATTAGCCGGACTTCCCTGGCAGTCCGTGATGCAATCGGATCAAGAGATCTATCATGTTCCCATGCGTTTATTGGTGGTGGTACAAGCGCCAAGGGAGTATGTGGAACGGTTGCTGGATCATGATCTAGCATTACATCAAAAAGTTCAAAATGGATGGATTCGGCTTGCGTCCATTGATCCGGAAGGACACTGGGAAAGTTGGTCTTAACTACTTTCCGAGTTCGGTGATAAGGACCTAACATGTGCCTTGTGAGAAGTAGGCTTTGCTTACCAGCGGTTTAAAGCTAAACAATACAATGGGACATAGTCTTCCGGAAGAAAATATTCACATGGGCAGAAAATATTGTTTTCCAGAATAATATAGTCAATATTTGTTCATGTGTTTATGTAACTTTTAATAAGGGAAAAGGAAAGGGAATCATTATGGATAAATCAAAAGGAACTCTTGAAGCTGAAATAAGTAAAGCTTTAACTTATTGGGAGAAAACTTATCTTGGACGTGGCCCAGTATCTGTTAAATCAGATATCTTACGGGATATGATTGTTGTTATATTACGTGGTATATTAACTCCTGCTGAATATTCACTATGTAAAGATAAAGAGGGATTGTTGTCAGTAAAAGAGAATCGAAATAGTTTGGTGGAATCAGGTCTAGAAGACTTAAAGGAAATTATATTAACTATAACAGATCAAGAAGTAGTGAGTTTTCACACCGATATTAGCACACACACTGGAGAACGAGTTATGGTCTTTAAGCTTTCAAGTGATTTGCAAAACAAATTATCATAAAAACAATGAGGTACCTTCAAAACATTATAAATTCACTGTACAAATAAAGTTTTGTTGCGCAACCGTTTTCGTTATGAATAAGTTTGTTTGGTAATGAAAGGGTTAAAGGAAATTTATTTGAAGCAAATTCAAATAATTAATGGAGTGAAATTGATGTATATAGATGAAAAGAAAAAAGTGCTATTTGTCATTGGAATGGAGCACAAATTGGAACGTTTAATTAAACAGGCGACCAATGTCAATCCAGAAAATATCATAATCTTACAAAGTTATGAACCAGTAATTTCACAACCTTTCGACGATTTAATGAGGGACATCATTGTTGCTGTTTATCAGGAAAATGTTGAGGAAATATTTGTGGTCGCCACAAAAGATGATCAAAAGAATACAGGGAATATACTTAACAAAATATACGAAAACAAAGGATTACAGGAGAAAATACAGACATTAGATTATCTTTTTAAAAATTGCATGCCAGAATTTCCCGAGGGTAATATCAGTGAATGGTTAGAGGGCAGCGAAACTTTAACTGATGGTGTACAGAATAGTGTCAACGTCATTCGTCATCATCCGTTGATGCCGTCTTATGTAAAGGTCACGGAGTTATTTATCGATAAGGAGAACGAAAAACTATCAGAAATTGACGTTTTCTGAGAAACCATTGCTTTAGATCTAAAAGGGGTAGTACCAGAAAAAACGTTAAGGAATTTTTGGGGATAAACTACCCCATTTTACTACGTTAACTTCTTTTTAAAGGTCGACCATGACGGTGACTTGTCATTTATTGAGAATGACGAGGAATTTGAAAAAGTATCTGATGCCTTTGAGGGAATCATGGATGAGCAAGATTGATATTGATTGCGCACAAGAGAGGGATAAATAAACGCCCTCTCTTTGCGTCTATATGATTGAAAAAATATTTCCAATGTAAGATTGCGATGAGTGATTATAAAAGAAAAAAGGAAAATTGGGAGTGGATGGGATTTTTAGGGTCTTAAGCCGTTAACACATCTTATTATATATATTATTTAAGAGGAAGCCATTGTGGAATGGAGAAATAAAGAAGAGATGAAGCAAAAGAAACAAGGGAATAGAGTGAATGGTCCTATGGGTTAATATATTAGGGGAAGAAATGACAAAGTGATTATTAGTCCTTTTCTAAGTACATATACGATTGAGAGATTAATGGATTCTGTAACGAAAAAAGGTTTGGATTGCACAGTCGTAACATATTTTGAGCGAAAGGCATTCATTGATGGAGCTAGTAACTTAAAAGCTTTAAAAATTCTCATTGAGAATAATGTGACTGTACTGGCTCTTAAAGATTTGCATTCAAAAGTATATGTTTTTGATAATAAAACTTGTATGATTGGATCTGCCAACTTCACTAAAAAAGCTTTAACGCAAAACCACGAGTTATTAATGAATTTAACCGAGTTGAAAGAGGTATCACCAATTATAAAATATACCGATAAATTGATTGATGATATATATGGTATCGGTTATTGGCAAATTACTAGTGAACAAATTGAGGCAGAGCTAAAAGTTAAAAATGCTTATGTTGAAAGTGAAGAAGTACAGACCGTTTTGTCTTATAGCTGGGGTGCAGACTTAAATATCGGTTCTTCGAAGCAGTGGGATTTAAATGAAGTGGTGCTTTCTGTTTCCGTTGGCGGTACACATAAATTGGTGAGTGAATTTTTAATTCATGCACATCCTAACGATCGTAATTATAATCAATTGAAGGATTTAATCTCATTTAGACAAGCTGAAGGCGGGCGAATGGCTGCTGTTTATTATATTGAATCTACTTTTGTTATCGATCTGTTTAATTGGAGGGAGGAATTAGAAGGATTAAATTATTCAGCAAGCGTAAAGGATAGAATCCAAAAGTATATCATTGAACGTAGTGAAGGATTTGGATTTGAAAAGCCTATTACATTTAAATTTTATATCTTATCTTTAGTAGAGGGTTTACCTCATGAGCCTAGACCAAGAACGAATAATGCAGGACCACGTTATTATACGTTAGGTGATTTAGTAAACGGAAAAGAATATGTTTAATTTAAATAAAAGTTTAAAAAGGTGAATGGATTATTTTTCACTAAAAACCCCAGATAGATATATAAACGCAAATCGTATTCTAAGTAAATGGGATTTTTAAGTTACATTTGTTTGTGAAAATAAATGCGTGAAATGGATTAAGCATTTCATGTGACAGTATAGATAAATGAAAGTTTATAAAATTCTATTAGTATGAATTAACAAAATATCTTTTCGATCATAATCTTTAACACCAAACTACTATCTACCTTTATTAAAAGGGGTTCAAGAACTTCCCGAGTTGTTCATGAAATCAAAGGAAGAGCGGGTCATTTGGCGAACACTTCGCAGGTTTACCAAGAAGGTAGAGATTGAGTTGGATCACTCATATTTAGACCATGCTTCTGCCATTAAAAGCTATCAAATTCAAAACGTACGTATAACCATTGACTATGAACGCGGCGTTGTAATCATAGGTAAAGAAGGCAGGCTGAAAGAGATGCCGTTATCTGTAATGGTGAAAAATCCGTCCGCTTTTTTCAAAGAAGTGCTGGAACAGCTTGAAGCATGAGGTGGTTTGTTGTAATAGGAGTTTTAGATTATTCAGGGATTAACTGCTTTACATGCTTCAGCGGGGAGCCAAGCATTGGGCAGATCCAGTCACACCACAGGAGGCCGCTCCTTTTTTCCATCACTATTTAACAGAAACAGAGTATCGAAAGCGCATTGATTTTTCCGAGAAATCATCAAAGCAAATGTGGAACTATGACGAGAAGAAAATCAGCAAGCTAATTGCAGATATGCCGATGACAAAGTGGAGCGGGAGTTCAAAAAGATTGATTAGCTTTGAGGATGGCCAGTTTGTTATTCACCTAGATATTGACGATAATGACCAGGATATTTTTATCAATGGACGAAGGAAATATGTGAGTATCGATTGCATCAGTATTTTGAACGGAAAGCCGGGATGTAAACGAGAAGGGCACCTTTATTTTTCCTGTATTTTAGAGGTAAAGAAGCACTAGCTTAAGACGAGTTAGTGCTTTTATCTATTGAACAATCATCTTTATAATTGGTCATACTGTTACATGTGTTGAAGGGAGCTCGCTAATAGTAGAGGATCTGTGCGTGCACTACCCAAGAGTTGTTAAATAGGTCGATGAAATTCGGGAGGTGACAGGCATTTTTGTTATGGGGACATTTATACGAACATAGCAAGTGCACTTTCAACCAAGGCTTTTATTCTAGCCACAATGGCCAGTTATGAGCGACGCAAGGAAGAGTGGGAGTTTCAAAGGGACCTCTGTCACAGCAAGAAGTTTTAATCAGCACCTAATAAGTAAAAATCTCCGAAGATCATGTACGGGTGGCAGAACGGGAGCAGAGAATCGCAGAAATCCAAAAGGAGAATGCAGAAGCAACTGTTGACTTTCTCACAAATAAGTTTACCAATGTTAAGCTTTATGACTGGATAAGTAGGGTTTTGGAGAGTATTTACAGTTTCTTCTTGCAGCAGGCAACATCTTTGGCGAAATTGGCTGTTAATCAACTCGTTTTTGAGCGACAAGAAATACCTCCAGACCTCATTCAAGATGATTATTGGGGAGCAGTGGATGATGGGGGAACTATTGGTACTGTTCAACGGACAAATCGGTATGGCCTAACAGGATCTGCACGATTACTGAGAGACATACATCAAGTCGACGAGTACGCGTTCGAAACCAATAAACGTAAATTGCAACTGACCAAGACTATTTCACTTTCACGGTTAGTTAAATAACAAAAACCATAAGACTGACTTTTATGGCAGCAACCTTCTTCTAAATTATCTAACATCACCTGTCGGCTTCACACAATACTAAACTATATTTAATAAAGAACTAAAGTTACTAATTATTCAAAAATATTCATCTTTGTTAAAAAATCGGGTCCGTCTAATTGAGGCTCTTGAGCATTATTCGAACTATTTAATACTTCTCCCCTTACTATATCGTATAACTCTTGATAACTAATTCCTTTTTCCATATGTTTAATTAATGCTTTTGTAAAATACCCATTTGTCAGATCGTCAAAAGCTACTTCATTCGCTTTACATCCTGCTAATAATATATGATTTGGTCCTGTGAGGGGATGTTCTGAAACATCTCTGTTGTTAATTTTAATATCACTCATAATTTCCTTTATTTCTTTAATGGTTGGAGTAGGTGGAATAAAACGTTTACTAAGTTTTTTGTGTTCTCTTGTGGCAGTCTCAACAAGTGCTCCATATTCTTGTGCTCTTGTTCCAGTTGCAGAATGACAACTATCAAAAATCACCACAAAATGTACGTCGTGTGCCAATTTTGATAATATTTCTTGAATCTCATCATCTCTTATTAAATTAGACCTGTCACTAAGAGCATCTATCGGTACAATAGCTTCATCCAACATATCATCCTCATCGATTGGTGGCAAATCAGCTGTTTGCGTCCCATGTCCAGCATATGTAAAAACTCCAATATCTCCTGGTTCTAGTTCTCTAACGAGTCGTTCTAATCCATCAAGTATATTTTTACGAGTGGCTACCTCTTCAATTAGTAGTTGTATGTTAGATTGGTTGAAACCAAAATCTTGAACAAGTTTGTGTAAAAGGTCAGAAGCATCATTTATACCACTTAATTCTTTCTCAGTACCTCGATAATTTATCCCTATAATTAACGCTAATTTCTTTTTTGTAGGATTGGCAAATTGCTGGACAGGATTGGCAAATTGCTGGACAGGATTGACAAATTGTTGAACAGGATTGTCAAATTGTTGGGGACAATCAGACCCTGGTATTTCGTTCAAAAGTTCCTCCGTCTTTCTGATTGCCTTCTTTATTTCTTCGTTTATAGACTTGTGGTCCATTTCAATCCTCCCAATCAGTGTTATAAAGTGAACAGAAACTGTAATCAATACAATTTAATCTACTTCAAAAAATCCTCTTACTTAAAAGATAATATATATCAAGATTAATGTTGCTGAAATCCAAAAAAGAACATTAGCTTATTTATATTATCAATTTTATTCAATTCTAAAACTTGTTTCCCCTTCGTTCACGATATTAAGTATTTGTTTTTTTATTTAAATTATACGCATACAAACTCAACGTATCTTAAAAAGAAGTCGTTCGTATAACCGGGGTTATATTTGTGAACCAATACGCATGAGGATTGTAATATTCTTTAATAAATTGCGTTCTTCCATCATCTCCACAAGATTTCGAAAGATAAGATTGATCTTTGATTCCATCTTACCGTTAAAAACTATTTTCTAGCTGACAGTGTTTTTATTTATAAGTCTTCCTCCTGAATCCGTTCCCTTTTGAAGGCGTTTCTGATTTTGAATTGAATTTTTTATGAATAAAGTGGTTAAATTTGTTAAAAATGTAAAAAGCAGTTTGAGTTGGTAGAGGTGAATGGAGAGCAAGACCACTGCTTAAACGTCTATCTATTGTTACCTATTTTATAGGTAAAGGAGGAAGTAATTTGATATGAGAGTAAGTAATTACGTTATAGGAGCACCATTGCAAAATGACAATCACTATATTCTTATGCATGGTTTTACTGGAGCCGTTGATAAAGTATCCTATTCTCTTGGACAGTACCTCGTAGAGCGACGAGGTACTAATTGCCAACCGGAGGATGAGATAATTAGAAGTCTCTCGCAAGAAACTTTATCACATCTAGAGTCACGTGGTTATTTAACGAATATGGACAAAAATGAGGAGCGGTCCGTTATGATACGTATCGCCTCCACACTCCATGAAAATGATTTGCGTACAAGTCCTGCAGGGTTTATGCTAATCCCAACCTTTACGTGTAATCTAAGATGTCCCTATTGTTTTCAATCCCACGAGATGCACGCCGGACGCAAAGAATTTGCAACTGTTATGACGCGAGAACGCGTAGATCAGGCCTTTGCAGCTATGGACCAATTCGCTGGACCTGGCTCTGTTGCTACCGCGTTGGGTTTAATAAACGATTCATTGGATTCACCATTAGAAACCATAAAAATGCCGAAGAGTCCAATCACCCTTTTCGGTGGTGAACCCTTGTCTTCGGTTTCGCTTCCGATTATTCCTTATATCGTGGAGCAGGCCAATCTTCGTGGTAGAACACTCTCAGCCGTTACTAATGGTGTAGAGCTTGATAAATTTGTTGACTTACTTGGTCCTGGGTTGATTGAGGAACTGCAAATTACACTTGACGGTCTAGCAGAACTTCATGATAAACGTCGAGTAGGACCTAAATTCCGTCGTACTTTTGAAACCATTGTCACGAATATAGAGACGGCTCTTCAGCGTGGTGCTCGGGTGTCGGTACGATTAAATATTGATACTACAAATATCGCTGATATTAGTGGTCTTAACGAATATTTCACCAGACTGGGGTGGAATGAGGAACCTGGATTTTCAGCTTATGCAGCTGTCGTCTTTTCTGCCTACAAACGTCCTGAAAATATCAGTCAAGCCGATTTAGTACGATTAACAACAAATTTAAAGGATACCGAGGATTCTCATATTGAAAGTTATGAGCAGTGGGCGAGAAACACCTTAATCAGCTGCTTAAGCGGAGATGGGTATCCATTTAAACGCGTTACTCATTGTGCTGCTGAGACTGGGCTACTTATCTTTGATCCATTAGGAGACGTTTACACTTGCTGGGAGGAAACAGGTCAACGAGAGCGTCGAATCGCAACCTATGGGAAACAGGGCTTACAGTTTATCGATAAGACAGCTGGACAGTGGCTCTCTCGTTTTCCAGGTGCAATTGAGCAATGTTCAGAATGTCCCTATGCTCTAATTCACACCGCCGGATGTGCTAGTCATGCCCGTTCCATCTCGGGAACTATATTTGCGTCCGCCTGCGAATCATTCCAAGAGTTTTTTCCCCAGACTTTGGCACGTGCCTACTTAGATTTTGAGAACGCTTTATTAAATTCAAATACTTTACTAAAGCCGAATACAGAGGACGAAATAGCGTAAAGAGATATACAATTAAGCTCGATGTTTTTCTCGATGTCTTTAATGTAAATAGAATCAGAAATATCTTATAAAATTAACTATTAGGAGCATATCCGACCCCCACCTCATGGATACGTAGGATGAAGGAATGTATGGACCTAATCCGGTGATATATAGAAGGGTTAGCGGCCGTGAGTCGTGTGGAGAATTTACGCATGGTTATAAATATTTTTCTAAATTCTTACAGTTCGGATATTAGGATGACCCCCACCCTATAAATTATTTAAAGAAATTGAATATCCATCAATAATTATCCATGAGTTATGGAGTGTCAACTATTATGCATAAATGAAATTTTGAAAATACGTGAGTATCGAAGGGAAAATTAACTTTATTGAGGGAGGAATTAAAGATGAGTGAAGAAAAGAATGATGGTCATGAACAGACGACAAACACGAAAAAGTCGTGTGAAATCGGATCTGAGCATATTGAATTAAATGAAGTCATTGATGTTATAAAGGCTTTAAACGATAGAGGATTGCTGAAACTCAGTGACGATGATGCTAAAGCAAGAGATGGTTGCACACGCCTGTGCAGTTGTAATCTTCAAATGTGTGGGTGTCACGGCACAGTAAGTAAATTAAGAGATTCTGATACACTAAATTTCGACGAATTCTTGGAGTTGCGTAAGGAGCGTCTCAAGTTTTTAAAACAGGAGCTTCAGGATTTGGAGATACCCGAACGTTTATTAAAGAAAGAGGATGAACCCGATAAGAAAGAATACCGGGAAAATGAGGAAGAATGCGAAGATCATGATGACAAGGAGAAGACGAAGACTGGGAAAACGAGTAAGAAGACTGAAGACCAGGAAGACGAGGATCGATGTGATGATTAATAGATTACTCCTAAGAGGGTGGTTATATGACTGTTTTTTTAGGTCCTGGAGTTCATGATTGGCCTGCGAATGGCCCGCAGGACATAGTCTGGTTATCGACTGCTCCCGTAGTCGGATCTCCAATCTATCCGATATGTTTGGATGTAGCAGAATCAGCCTTGGCGGCTGCACCGAGCTCATTAATTCGAGCAGTATGTGACACATTAGCCCCTACCTGGGATGAGCTTCAACAATTCGGATTAACCACAATGTCTGCCGATGCACCAACCTGGGATGATGTTAAGGACATTGAGTATGACGTCGTGGACTTACAGGCTGTACTCGCGCAATATGTTGGATCACTTGGCCCAGGTTTTGGTGTTATCTTACGCCACCCACAACGTTATGATATTACAGCGACACAATTTGTCTTAAGACTGATACATCAAGCCAAACGTACCGGATTCCATGTGGCTATTGAAGCTCCCTATGCATTGGCACGTGATTCCCACTACCAGCTAATTCTTGAGAATTTTACTCCAGTTCCTATGCAACAGTATAATGAACCATTATTGGATGTTAACGATTTAGCAACACAACTAGTGGCTATTTGTCCACATGGTATCCCTATTTGGGTCCTTGAACGTCTTGGGGTTTCTTTTACTACCAATACATGCGTTGGTCCTGCAGGAGAGCCGTGGGCTTTTCTTTCAGTATCAAATCGCCTAACTGTGCTAAAACATCTTTCATCTGCATACAGACGCGAACTCAGTGCACGGTTATTTGACGAATGGTCTCCAGATGGGTGGGGGTATCTTCGCAGGGCTGGACATGCTATCGCTGCAGCGGATCAAGAACGTATGTTAGCTCATCACATTCCTTATCTTTATGGAATAAAAACAAGCGGACGCTTTTTTCTCTTCAAGCATTATGTTGGACTTTTAAAAAGCTTTGGTACTCAAGACAGGGATTTTTCTCAAATTCTAAGCACGCTTGTTAGCGCAGCTCGCTTAGCGCCCAGGATTGAACTGGAGAGAGGATTTGAAGAGGCGGTAGGGTTTTACGAACAAGCGTTGCAGATTTGTACTGATCCAGTCAAAAGGGTTGAACTAATCTATGAAGTTGCTAATATTTATGCAGGACAGCGCAAGCCTGAGTATTTAGTAAAATCTCGACATTGGTACAAGTTGGGATATGAAGCACTGTCTAATATTCTTAATTTGGAAGATAGAGTACGTTCTGAAATTCAATTAGCGAATGGATTAGCCTTAGTGGAGTATCATGAACATCATAATGGTAAAGCTCTTAGGCTTGAACTCCATGCGCAGTCTCTAGCTGGACGGGTGGCAAGACAATTTCCAAATGTTGAGCGGTGGGCAACGCCATTATTAAATTTCAATATGGCTAAGTTGCTAGAGAAGCGATTTTCTGACATCCCCTCTGCAATGAAGTTACTTGAAAAGAATGTTGCTCTCGACGATTACATATCTAGGGAAAGAGCTCTTGCGGAGTTGGCTCGTCTCTACTTTACTCAGGGCGAGTACCGAAGAGTGGTTGATCTTTTAACTAATGTGTTTGAAAAAGGGGTATCTATATATCTTACCCCTAAGGAAGAGTTTATGGGAAGGTCAATTTTAACTGTTTCACTACTAGTTATCGGAGATACTAATCGATTACGGTATCATTTGCATAATTTGAATCGTTTAGCAGATACCTTAAATTCATCGAAAGCGGAAGAAATTGTAGATAAAATACGTAAGGCTTATCAAAGCATTGCATAGTGGTTAAAACAGTATTTTCACATATTAAAATAACAAGTACCGAGATGGATTAGCAAATAACACATTTAGATAGAAGAAGGGGGCAAAGGGCAGTTATAACAAACTGCCCCTAATTCTTAAATCTTAGATTTAATTATAATAACGTTTTGTGATTCAATAGAATAAAATGGTCACATTTTTGGTCGCATTTTGGTCACAAATGAGATGTTTTTTATTTAATTGGATAAATTTAAATGGAAATTACAAGTTATAAAAATACATTAAAATGCCTCAGCTCTTTGGTCAAGGATGATTGATGCTGTCCAATCAGTTAACCAGAATGCTGGAACACTTACTTTAGAAGATGTCCCTAAAGACATCTGCAGAGCTTTCAATACTAGGCAAAATCCTCACTGGATTTCCGATGTTAAAAAGCTAAAAGATCATAGTGATTATATCATTAACGGTATCAGGTCAAATATTGGTGGGGTGCACATTAAGCGCTCTAACTCTTTCGAACAACTATTAGAGATTAGCGAAGGAGCCGAGTTTGTTTTCCTTTCGGGAGGACGTGGATATGGAAAGTCCAGTCTTTTACGAGAGTTTGCCGAATATATGAAAGACCATGCCCCTATTTTTTGTCTCCGCACAGAGGATCTTGACAAGGCTCATCTTGATAATGTATTTTCGACAATTGGATTAACAAGCTCACTTAGCGAACTTGAGGCAGGGTTTGCTTTGATGCCTAAAAAGTATCTGTTGATAGAGTCACTTGAGAAACTTCTTGAATTGCAAAATTCTGCTGCATTTACAGGTTTGATTCAGTTTGTCCGGAGGCATCTGGGGTGGACAATTATTGCCAGTGGTCTTGATTATGCTTACCAGCAAATATTGTTCAATTTCCTTCAGCCAACTGGCGTTCATTGTTCCACGCTTGTAATAAGAGGGTTCGCCGATGAGGAGATACAATATCTTTGTGAGAAACTTGAATCTTTAAAACTATTATTAACCAATGATTCGATAAAACCGTTGCTTAAGAATCCCTTTTTTGCAGACTTAGCATATAGAGTTGTAGAAACAGGGACTCAGTTTTCAAGTAGCGATGGTGAAAGGGAATTCCGAATAGCAGTTTGGAGAGATGTAATTTCTAGGGAGCAGATGCGAATGGAAGGTATGCCGTTGAAGCGAAAACAAGCCTTTATTGATATTGAATGGTATATGGGGTACCAGAAACTTAATAGCTCTTGTTTAATCAAGTTCTCCATTTTGCTAAAGCTTCATGAGGTTACCATAACAGTAAAAAATAGGGTGAATGAACAAAATGCCATATTTCTTGCTGCATCTCAAATGAGCTTACTCCTATTTTCCTGGCAGTTCAGACCAATATCCGAGTGATAAATATATACTTATTTACAAAATCAAGCAGCCGATAAAGATAAAAATGCTTTATCTATTCCCTTAATAGTCTCATTAAAAAATCTACATTTAGAACTTGATTATTCTCCTCTATTCCATTTGGGAGTAACATTAAACCGGAAACGACTGAGAAGTAGAGCATCAACAGTTCAGCCGGGTCGCCATTACAAAATTCTCCAATCTCCTGTCCCTTTTTAAAGAGGGGAATCATTTGCTCAATTAAAGAAAGGATTGGATATTGTTGCACAATTTCTTTTGCCTTGTCTGGGATTTCATCAGAAGTTTGGACTTGTTGTATGAGCATAAACGAGTATCTATTGTTTGGATCAAGCATTTTTTTGGTTAGTTCTTTGATTTTTTCTGACGGGGAACCTTGCATTTTTCCCACTGAAGCAAATGCCTCAGCTGTTTCTTTCATCGCATCCTTGACAAGTTCAATAAAAAGTTCATCCTTTGAACGGTAATATCGATAGGAAAGTCCCTGGCTAATGTTTGCTTCCCTGGCTATCATGCTCATTTTCGCGCCAATGAGTCCGCGGCGCGAAAATACTTTTAGAGCCGCTTTCTTTATTTGTTCTCTTCGTTCATCACGGATCTGTTCCAGCTGGTCATCATTTAATGGAGTCATCTTCTTCACCCTTTTCTGTAAGTATTTTTGTTTCAAACTAATTTTTAAAGATTAATTGATCGATAACTGAACTTGTTCCTCACTAATTTTCCAAAGTTTCCTTGCTAATTCTTTGTCAGTTGCCGCTTCTGCTGGTGCCTTCAACTGTCTATCAGCGCAATATTGGCCGTTAAGATTGGAGACATCCTTTAATTCCGCAAGCCATACCAGTGTATCTGCCCCCTCCTCCGGGGTACGGGAAAAAAGCTTCATTACAGCCATTGTTGCTTTGGCCATCATTCCATTATTTTGATTAAAATTTGTCGCAACGAGTCCCGGATCGAAACAATGAACGGTGACATTCGATCCTTCTAGACGACGCGCCAATTCAGATGTAAATAAGATATTGGCGAGCTTCGTTTGTGCATAACGGATGGTTGGACCGCCTATCAACCTTTTAACACCTCTATAGAGATGCTCCGCATTAGCATGATCAAACTCAAGACCTTTTTTCACCATTTTATGACCATGTGAAGCGGTATTGATAACCCGAGCGGATTCACTTTCCTTTAGACGATCTAGAAGCAGTAAAGTGAGAAGAAATGGTGCCAGGTGGTTCACCGCCCAGGTCATTTCAACTCCTTCCTCTGTTTCCTGAAAGGTGTCGAATAGGGCGCCTGCGTTATTAACTAAAACATCAATCCTTGGGCACTGTTCAAGAATTTGTGCAGCGACCTGACGGATAGATCTTTGGGAGGAAAGATCAGCAATAAATATATCCACCTTAATCGGTTTGCTTGTTTGCATTTTTAATAGGGCTGCAATTTCTTCTGCTTTAGCGAGATTCCTGGCAATGATCCCTAGATTTGCGCCGCGTGCTGCGATTGCCTTTGCCGCTGCAAGGCCAATACCACTTGTTGCACCTGTAATCAGTACATATTTGTCCTGCAGGTTCCATTCTTTTTTTGTTGTATGATCAGTCATTTTTTCAGCTCTCCTTTGATGAATGAATTGTTCATTCATTTTAAAATCAATATATGCACGATTTCAGAAATTGTAACCATAAAGTATGAAGTTGACCCTCCATACAGAACTGGCAACAGGCAGAAGCTATTAGAGTGGAAGAAAGCAAGATCCTTCCTCTTTTTCAAACAGTTTTATTTAAGCTGGCAAGGGGTAATGGACAAGTACTCAAATTCATGCGTTTATCCACGATTTTGTTATGGAGGTGTCAGTTATGACGAAAGGAAAAATATTTACTCGTTCAAACAGGAGTTTATATGATAGAGAAACAGCCGTAGGAAAAACCGGGATGGTTGTAAGTGCGCATCCCGTAGCTACGGAGGCGGGAGAAAAAATCTTGAGGGAAGGCGGAAATGCGATCGATGCGGCGATAGCCGTACAATTTGGATTGAATGTTGGAGAACCGATGATGACGGGCATTGGCGGAAGCGGTTTTTTTATGGTCTATCATAATGAAAGTAAAACAGTGAAGATTTTTGATGGACATTCCCAGGCCCCTGAAGCTGCCTATCCCGAAATGTTCCTTGATGCTAAAGGGGAAATCATTCCATTCCGCAAAAGATCAACCCATGGTACCGCCGTTGGCATTCCGGGCATATTGAAAGCGATGGATGCTGCTTTAAAAGAGTATGGAACGAAGCCTCTTGCTGATTTGATTGAGCCAGCTGCAAGAGCGGCAGAAAAGGGAGTAGAGATCAATTGGGTATTTGGGGATATTTTAAAGACATTTGAATACAGGCTTGGTGACCATGCAAGAGAGTTATTTTTGCCAAATGGTAAACCGGTAACGGAAGGGGGTTTCGTCCGCCAAAAAGATCTGGCGAGGACATTTCGTATCCTGCAGGAGCAGGGTGTCGAAGCTTTCTATGAGGGGGAAATTGCAGAGGCCATCATTTCTACCATAAAAGAACATGGTGGATTTATGGAATTAGACGATTTGAAAAATTATCAGATTACGATTGATGAGCCGGTGTGGGGAAGCTATAGAGGCCATAAAATTGCCTCATCCAACATGCCGAGTGCCGGCGGAACGACTGTAATGCAAATCCTGAAAATATTAGAAGGGTTTGACTTATCCCAATACACACCAAAATCCTGGGGAAAGTATTATCTGTTTGTTGAAGCCATGCGTCTCGCTTTTTCCGATAAAATCGCTTTTGCAGGCGATCCTCGTTTCGATGAAATCCCCACAAAAGGATTACTAAATGAAGAGTATTTGAAAAACAGGAGGGGGCTTATCAACTGGGAGAACAGGAATGGCGCCATAGACTTTGGAAACCCGTGGATATATGATACAGCAAGAGAAAAGAAGGTTGTGCGCCAGCCATATGAACCAGAGAGGGAACTTAGTGAAACAACTCATTTTACTGTCATTGATCGCTGGGGCAATATTGTTGCATGTACGTCAACGGTTGAGCATCCTTTCGGGACGGGAATTATGGTAAAAGATCACGGTTTCCTGCTAAATAATGAACTGACTGATTTTGATGTGATTCCGGGTGGACTAAATGAAGTACAGCCGAACAAGCGGCCGGTCAGCTGCAAAAGTCCAACCATTATCTTTAAGGACGATGAACCTGTTCTTACGCTTGGTTCTCCGGGAGGACCCACGATCGTTGGATCAGTGTTCCAAACAATCGTGAATGTGATTGATTTTGGCATGGATATAAAGGAAGCGATTGAAGAGCCCCGGATATTTTGCAGTACCAGCCCGCTCATTGGCTGGGAAGCAGGGATGGATATGAACAGCAAAGGAACGTTGGAGGCAATGGGCTTTGAGTTCGGGGATCAACCTTTCCCTATAGGTAACGTGCAAGCGATCCAAATTGATAGAGAAAAAAAATGCCTATTCGGAGCAGCCGACTCCAGCCGGGAAGGAAAAGCTTCCGGATTGAATGAGTAAGGATATGCTTTTAGAAGCTTCTCATCTTTTTTTATCCATCAATATTACCACTTATATAATACGTGATGACTGGTTGTCTGTTAGTGAAATAGAGTATTGGAGGGTCAGTCAGTTATAGTTGACTGACCTTGCAATTATTCCTCTTTGAAGCAGACTATTTGAAGAATGTATGAAGATATTTTTAAAAAGGAATGATTCCTTAAAATGGGGAGAAGGAAATTTGTTGATAAACATTTCCGTCTCCTTTTTTTATAGAATTTTCAGAAATTCAAGAACTAACAAGAGGTTAAATAAAAACCTCAGATGAAGAAGAAGAGAAACAGCTTCGAAAGGAAATTACTCAATTGAGTGATGAGGAGGGGATTCGCATTATGCAAATCACTACATCTTGGCATAATAAAGGGAGAGAAGAAGGAAGAAAAGAAGGATTGTTTGAAGGCGAAAAAATGGCGATGATTTAAGTTGCCCGTGATATGCTGAAAAGAGGTTTTGATCTTAAGACCATCTCCAATATTACGAAATTAACGCAAAAAGAAATCGAGCAGCTTCGGAATTAAAGTACAAGGGTATTAGCTTATAACTATTCAAAAGCACTAACTATATAAATCCATTTTTATTTTTCGACATCAGCTTTTGCTTTTTAAGCTACTTACCGTTTTTCTGTCTTTACATCTTGAATAGGCTGAAAAGGTTTTCGTATAAGCATTTGCCAAGAGACCGTAAGGTTGTTTGGCAAATGCTTATGCGTTGAAAATCTGACATGGCTGCTTTTTGCCATGTCGGATTTTCAATGTGGATTTATATATATACGAGTTGGTGCTTTTTTCTTGTATTGTTGGAAGAACAGTTAAATCACTTGAAATCTATACATATCTCTGAATGATTGCTGATTGTTGAGGCAATGATGATAGTGAGAAAAGCAGAATATCAGAAGAAGTTAGTTGAGTGATTATTTGAGATAATGAGGGATAAGAAATAGACTGGAAGTACCGTAGTAAACCAGAAGGAGAGCAGGAAAATGAAACAAGAGTTATCAATACAAGAGCTGTGTAAAGGTTTAGAGAAAGAAGAACTTATACAATTAGTCACACATTTATCTGACCAATATGCAGATATAGATATGGCGATTATGGAGTGGTATGCGCTGCGTAAAGGGTTGAATAAAACATCCCCTTTGCCTAACAAGCTCCTTTGGGAATATTGGGAGAGAGCAGAAGAGATTATTAGCAATTTTAACGATTACGGCGGGGGACCGGAGCATCTGGAATATGAGGCGGATGAATATTTAGAGAAAATAAGAGAGCTTTTGCTGCAATCCCCGCTGTCTCCCGAAGAAAAAAGGTCAATGATGAACCGGGCCTTTAAGCAATATGCAATCGGCAATTCGGGATTTGATGATGCTTTAATCGATTTTATATATGACATGTGTGACTCGGATTCAGACTGGAAGCATGTTATAAAGCTGCTCCAGAAAGAACCAAGCTTTTGGAATGAAAAGCTCATTATGGGAATTTACAAAAATAAGTTGCACAATGATGAGGCTTATTTGGAGCGTCGGCTTCAGTCTTTGGAATATGGCATGGACTACTGGGATTTAGTGGAACATTACGTATCAAAGCGCAATATGAGTGAAGCGATGGCTGTTGCTCAATAAAGGCAATTATACGGCTATATGGAGCCAAATTGGGATAGCTTTGCGGATAAGCTTGCGAAAAGGTATCCAAGACAAATTATTGAATACTATTGGAATAAAGGCTGCTCTTTCATAGCGGGCGGTTCCTGTAAATCGTATAAAGAAACAGCCAAATGCTTACAAAAAGCAAGAAACATTTATCAAAATTTCTTAAAAGAAAACGATGTGTGGCAAAGTCGTTTAGCAGCAATAAAAATGCAATATAAAAATAAACGAGCATTTTTGAATGAGATAAGGGTTGTTGAAAATTAATATTGAGTGCCTGTCATTTCCCAATTCGAGTGATGACAGGCATTTTTAGCAAGAAGGTTGTTTTGGAACCTGAAAAGAAGCGTTTGTGGAAAGAAGAGAAGTTAGCTTTATCAAGACGACTTGCCGGAAGTGCTAAGCTTTTTAGTCCAGAAAGTGTTGAAGAGGCAATCCGAATCGCAAATCGTGAGTATGATCAGGAGGAAGAAGCATACTCAAAAAGATGCTTAGCCAAATTTGAAAAATACATTTCATACAGAATGGTACAAGGGAGCGGTCCTAAAGGGGACCGCCCTTTTTCTGAATTGGCCATTATGTTAAATCCTATTAACTCAAGGGGTTAGGAAATGAACATGGACATGGACATGGCAATTTGATACATCATATTTCTTCTTGCCCCGGTAAGGTTCCTGCTTCCCGATGTCCATCTGATAAACTGCCCTGCAACATTTGTGCCTGTAGATTGTCCTTAATATTACAGTCGATAATGTTGAAGGGGTAATACTATTAACCGACCTGATGTTGAATGTTGAACGGGCAACATAGGATCAAGTTCGAAAGACAGCATTATCCTCACTTTTTTGTATCCAACTGATTGACTCAAATCCAATCATTCCACATTATCTGGAATGTTGAAGCGCACGGTTAAGAATATAGGAGTAATGGCGGTGGAGATTCGCTTTCATATTTTGAGCCTTAACGTCTCTGATTTCAGTACACACCTAAAAAATGGTTAAAGGGTGCCATCTTTGTGTGGAAAGGGTATAATAAATTGGCAGAAGTAGACATTAAAAAGGGACTGCCTTGTGTCGGTGCGGAAAGTAGATAACTAAAAAAATCATAGAATCCCTGTGATTTTTGTTTGATGCAAAAGAAAAAACTAGGATACAGAAAGACAAAAGGAGAAAAGGAGGAGATATGATGACAAAAGAAATAAAGGAACCTGGATGGAACTTTGACAACAGCTATGCCCGTCTGCCGAAGGTATTTTTTACCGCTCAAAACCCACACCCTGTACGCTCACCGGAGCTGATCATTCTCAATGATCCGCTGGCAGCATCCCTGGGGTTGAACGTCGAGGCACTCCGAAGCGAAGAAGGCGCAGCGGTGTTTGCGGGCAACCGGATTCCTGAAGGGGCAGAGCCTCTTGCCCAAGCCTACGCGGGGCATCAATTCGGGCATTTTACGATGTTAGGAGACGGCCGGGCTGTGCTGCTTGGCGAACAGATCACCCCTTCAGGTGAACGGTTTGATATTCAACTTAAGGGTCCAGGCAGAACGCCATACTCCCGCGGAGGCGATGGCCGGGCGGCACTTGGACCGATGCTGCGCGAATACATCATCAGCGAAGGCATGCATGGGCTTGGCATTCCTACCACCCGCAGTCTGGCAGTGGTGACAACCGGTGAGTCAGTCATCCGCGAAACCGTTCTGCCTGGTGCCATTTTGACCCGCGTGGCTGCAAGTCATCTGCGCGTCGGCACCTTTCAATACGCTGCAAACTGGGGCACAATTGAGGATCTCCGGACTCTGGCTGACTATGCCCTAAAGCGCCATTTTCCAGACGTTGAAGGGGATGAGAACCGATATCTTTCGCTCCTTAAGGAAGTGATTAAGCGCCAGGCCGCGCTCATTGCCAAATGGCAGCTGGTTGGCTTTATCCACGGGGTGATGAACACCGATAACATGACCATTAGCGGAGAAACGATTGATTATGGTCCTTGTGCCTTCATGGATACCTATGACCCGGCAACGGTATTCAGTTCCATTGACACTCAAGGCCGCTATGCCTATGGCAATCAGCCGATTATTGGCGGGTGGAATCTTGCGCGATTTGCTGAAGCTCTATTGCCGCTGCTGCATGAAGATCAAGATAAGGCCATCGAAATTGCCGAGGATGCGATTTCTGATTTTACTACGTTATTTCAGTCTAATTATCTCGCGGGAATGAGAGCAAAACTGGGAATATTTAATGAAGAGACACAGGATGTATCTCTTATTAAAGATCTCCATGATATGATGCAGAAGTATCGTGCCGACTATACCAATACCTTCCGCGCATTAACTTTTGATAAACCGGAGGATACGGTTCTGTTTGGGACTCCGGAATTTACGAAGTGGAATGAGGAGTGGCAGGCAAGACTAAGCAGGCAGGAGCAATCAAAAGACTCCTCAAGTGAGTTGATGCGAAACAGCAATCCTGCGGTCATCCCTCGGAACCATCGGGTAGAAGAAGCACTGGAAGCCGCGGTGGAACAGGGAGACTACAGCGTGATGGAGCGTCTTCTTAGTGTTCTTTCAAATCCTTACGCGCACTCTCCGGAGCAGGAGGAGTACACTGCATTGCCTGAGCCGTCAAGCTGTCCTTACCGCACTTATTGCGGTACATGATATAGAAGTATGAGGGATGGTTCTTTCTGCTTTTCTCAAACAACTTGCCGTCTTGTCATGGTTTACTATTCGTACAAGATAATGCTACCCCTTTATTTGAGGTAGCATTATTTTAGTTTATGATTTCTTTCTATAAGTTACAGGAATAAAGCGACCTCTCTTTGAACCATTTCTTGCCAAGATTGAGGAACAACAGATCACATTCACGGCAGCCAAGGCCAAAAGTGAAATCAAGGATTTAAACACAGTGGATGCACTAGCTTCCAGGTTATCGATGGTCTCGCAATTGAAAGCAAAGGAAGCGGCAGCGATTGAGGAGGAAGTTAGAAACCGTGAAGCCGCGATCCCAAAAGTTTTTATTACCTTTTCATAATCGGAAACAACTCAGGACATTGAGGCGGGGGATCTGTCGGTGGACATTCGATAAGTTCGGGCGACAAGTCTTCACGCACTTCACAAAATTCAGCATCTAATTCTAATTTAACAATTGCAGTGGTCTGCACATCAATACAGAGAACAATGGAAGCATCATGAACCAGACATTATTCTTCTCACAGTAAGATAGCAGCGAGAAGAAAAGTAAACGAAATATATTTTTTTCAATACTTTTCTTCTAGTAGAAACTTGATAAAACTGTTCAGACCTTTGGGCTGTTGATTCTTATTTTTTATGACAAAGTCTATTTGGACAGGCTCTGGAAGTTCTGATATCTTGTATTCATTTTGATACTTCTGAAGTTTTGCAACATCAGAAGGTACTAAACTGACACCAAGTCCATCACTAACAGATTGTAAAATAGCCTCAAGTGAATCAAACTCAATGATACGTAAATGGTTGCAAGAATTCTTTTTTGATAAATGAATAAGCGTTTTTCTATAAATGCAATTAGGATTGCTATTTACAAGTAACGTTTGTTCATACTCCATCTTATCCGGATGATTCTTTGGTGAAATAAGGCTTACTTTTTCTGGAATTGTGTAAACTGTTTTTAATTCGCTATAATCAAATGGTTCGGTGACAAAGGCGCCATCAATTTCTCCATAAACAACCTGTTCCAGCAGCATACTAGTTGTATCTGTTCTCACTTTCACATTAATTTGATGATGAACACTAAGGAAAGATGACAATATTCTAGGGACCTTTAGGGCAGAGATCGTTTGTGTGGCACCAATTACTAGACGTTCCTGCCATTTATCGGGATTGATTTTTATTTTTGCTTCATCCATTAACTGGAGAATCCGGTTAGCATAATCGAGTAAAATTTCCCCATCGCGAGTCAACGTTACTCCTCTATTATTTCGCTTAAATAATCTAACTCCTAATTCTTCCTCTAAATTTTTAATTCTTTGACTGATATTTGGTTGTACATATCCTAGTTTCTCAGCAGTTTTAGAGATAGAACGCAATACAGCAACATGTTTAAAGATGAATAAATCATGAGACTCCATAAGGTTCAATAGCCTCCTCTGATATCATTTAAAATGATACCACGCTAATTTCTAACTATTATACAGCTCTAATCCCTCAAAATATAATCAAAATAGTAAATAAAGCAAGGAAGGGTGATTAAAAATGGAACTAGCTAATAAGTCAATAATCATAACTGGTGCTGGAACAGGAGTAGGAAAAGCAACGGCATTAAAATTAGCAAGTGAAGGTGCAAAAGTCGTTATAAATTATAATAAATCCGCAAATGACGCAGAGGATGTTGTAAGACAAATTAAAGAACAAGGAGGTGCAGCATTTTCTTTTAAAGCCGACGTTGCAAAGGAAGAAGAAGTAATAAAAATGGTATCTAAAACGATTGAATTATATGGAACAGTCGATGGATTAGTCAACAATGCCAGTATTACCGCCCAAATCTCTATGGGCGATTTAAACTCAGTAACAGATAGAATATGGAACGAACTTTTTGATGTGAATGTAAAAGGTATGTTTCATTGTGTAAAGGCAGTCGTTCCTTACATGAAACAACAAGAATCAGGGGTTATTATAAACATGGGCAGCGTTGCAGGAGTGACAGGAATAGGTTCATCTATTCCATATGCTGCAACCAAGTCAGCCATACATGCAATGACAAGGTCATTGGCGATTGCTTTAGCACCGGAAATTAGAGTTAATGCAATTGCACCTGGGGCTGTGGATACAAGATGGTGGGCTGGTAATGAAGAGAAAATGTATAAGCTTGCCGGCAACATACCTCTTAAGAGGATATCAACACCTAATGATATTGCGGAATCCATTATTTTTCAAATGACTCAAAGTTCCATAACAGGACAAACATTTATAGTAGACAATGGACAGACTCTTTAAAACGTAGTAACAGCCTTTTACTAATTTACCATTAAATGATTGGTGAACCTTGCCATAAGTAAAGGAAAATTCTACTATATACTTCAGCCAAAGGAACTGAAATGGAATAACCTTTAAATGGAGGTTGAAGATTGCTGAAATATTTGATAATATAAAATAAATGAAAAGGCTATGTGTAACTGGCGAAACGCGGATAACCGTGAGGGAGCACATAGTGTCGCAGCCGTTCGCCTGGGCAGAGGTAAGGGAAGTATATCCCTTACCTCTTTCTGTTTATTAGGAGGGATAGCCCATACTGCTTTTATTATTGTAGTAAAGACAGGTTTTTACAAAATTTGAATGATGGCAAGTTCCCTTGCTTAACATCTTTTAAATTTAGGAATTTGAAAATGATCATAACTAAAAAGAGGAGAGAACAATATGAGCACAATCATTTTAGACAAAGTGAAAACAATCAAAACGTTAAATAATATTGCAGAAAGCGGGCTGAATGTATTCAATAAGGATAACTTTACAATCGACAATGATAGTGAAAATCCTGATGCCATTGTTGTTCGCAGCTTTAACATGCATACAATGGAATTCGGCAATAATTTAAAAGCAATCGCCCGGGCCGGGGCGGGTGTCAATAATATTCCGGTCGATAAATGTACAGAGCAAGGAATTGTTGTGTTTAATACTCCAGGTGCTAATGCGAATGCTGTAAAAGAAATGGTTCTTACCACATTAATGGCTTCATCCCGTAACCTTTTTGACGGTGTGGCCTGGACAAAGACGTTAGAAGGTGAAGGCGAACAAATTCCAAAGCTTGTAGAAGCGGGAAAGAAGCAATTTGTTGGAAAAGAAATTAAAGGAAAAACTCTGGGGGTAATCGGTTTAGGTGCGATCGGTGCGCTTGTAGCGAATGATGCGCTTGATTTAGATATGGACGTGATCGGGTTTGACCCGTTCATCTCTGTCGATACAGCTTGGAACTTGTCCCGCAATGTACAGCGCGCTATGACGATTGAACAGTTGTTTGCTGAATCAGATTATATTACTGTACACGTCCCGTTAACCGATGACACGAGAGGAATGTTTAACCAAGAAACATTTAGCATCATGAAGCCGGGCGTTCATATTTTGAATTTCTCACGCGGTGAGCTTGTGAATGAAATAGATATGGCAGTGGCACTTGAAGATGGAATAGTCGGTAAGTATATTACAGACTTCCCGAATGAAAATGTATTGAAAATGAAAAATACCGTTTCAATCCCGCATCTTGGTGCCTCCACAAAAGAGTCAGAGGAAAACTGTGCCATTATGGCGGCTCGCCAGGTGAAAGACTTTTTAGAAACTGGAAACATCAAAAACTCAGTGAATTTCCCGAATGCTTCCCTTCCTTATACAGGAAAGCGACGTGTGGCCGTTTTCCACCAAAACGTTCCAAACATGGTTGGGCAGATCACATCGGCTATATCAAGCTATCATTTGAACATCGCCGACATGGTGAACAGAAGCCGAGGGGGATACGCGTATACGATGATTGACATTGACAATAAAGTAAACGGCGATATCATTCCTGGTTTGGAGGAAAAAATCAGCCAAATCGAAGGCATCGTTACAGCTCGTATTATTTAATTGAATAGGTGAAATTAGTTGAACAGTATCATCTTGCTATAAAGCGGCAGGATTCGATTTTAAATTGTATTATACAAAGCCGGGGAATTGTTATGTTCCTCGGCTTTTTAATGATAGTGATTGAAATAATTTTCGATTAATTAAGCTCCGAATTCATTTTCCACAGATATTAATTTATAACAGCCTTCTAATTCACTGTTTTGCCCTGTCATAAGATCACTAATCATCGTGATGGTACCATGCTGCTTTACTTCTACCTTTTGCACACATTAATTTATCCCGGGAATACAATGATTGAAAAAATAGTAGAGGGTGGATAAATATGCCCATTTCGTTTCCTGTTAACATTAAAACCGTTAAAATCAGCAGCGGGACGGATAAAACAGTCTTTTATCCCCAAGTAATCGGGATGGAACATCAAGAATTGGAAAGGTCAATAAATCGGAGAATTGTCCATCAAACACAGCAGCTCATCAATCAACAAGTCGGGAATATGCCCACAACGGTGGAAGAAATGATTGGATCGTATGAAATTAAAAACAATCAACGTCAAGTTCTGAGCTTATCACTCTCCAATTATACTTATCATTACCATGCCGCCCATGGAATGACATATATCAAGTCATTAACGTTTGACCTGCAAAAAGGGAAGTTTTGTGAACTTAAAGACTTGTTTAAGCCTGGAAGTGATTACGTTAATAGACTCTCAACCTTAATTCATATGCAAATCAAGCAGCGTGATATCCGACTTCTCAACGGCTTCACAGTCATTCGGCCTAATCAAGACTTTTATATTGCGGATAAAGCTCTTGTCATCTATTTTCAGCTATATGAAATCACTCCATATGTTTTTGGGTTCCCAATGTTTCCAATCTCTGTATTTGATATACAGGATATCATTGATGAAAACGGTCCGCTTGGACGAATGGCTGTTAATAATTAAACAGCTAAAGATTAAGCTTCATCCATCTCCTGACCCTAATACAGAAAAACCATTTTGGGTAAGTGCTCTCTACTTTGAGGGAGATATACAGGGAGAAGGTAGAACAGCCATAGATCTTCCTACGGGTGAGTACAACTATAAATTCAAGGCAAAAGAGAATGACAAAAACGGTCATGTTCTCGATGTGTGGGTACCTGAAAATCATAAATTCACCATCGTGAATAGCGCCGCTGACAATTAATAATCCAGGTAGGGAATGAGGAGCAGAAATTAGCTCCTCGTTTCTTGAAATTACAGGGAGCCCCATTATTCCAAAGGAGCAAAAACATGGATAAAACAAATAAGAAACACAACTTTTTTTTATTCTTAGTCTTCGTTCTCATTTTCGTAATAACTGGCTGCAGCAGTACCTCTGCAGCAAAGGAGTCCACAGATAAATTGAATGAAAGTAATCAGAAAGGTGATCAGCCAAAACAAGAGAAGGAAGCTGTTTTCCCAGGTGAAATGACACTTTCCACTACAAAAGGAGAGGTAGGGACAACTGTTCATTTTACAATTACGGGACTTGAACCGAATACGCAAACAAAATTAGAATGGAAAACGGTTGAAGGAAAATATGACCTTAAGGGACTGTATGAATTTACCGGCGTTTCGTTTAAGGACAAAGTCATTCCTTTAACAACTGGTAAAAGCGATGCCAATGGCCAGCTAGAAGGGGACTTTACTGTTCCAAGCGGATTTGGTGGTAACCATACTATTTATGTCAAACAAGCTGATAAATTGATGACTCAGGCAAACATCCATGTAAACCCAACGTTTAAAATGTCACCTTCTTCAGGTCCAGTCGGTACCGAAATTACCATTACGGCAGAGGGAATCGGTTATGAAGACATGGAAAGGAACTGGCAGCTAACTTATGATAATAAGCTAATAGGACTTTTGACGGCCATTACGACAGATGGAAAAGCGGTTGCTAAAATTCGGGCTGCAGGCCCGGTTGGGAAGCATACATTGACAATATGGCATGGATATTTGGGAATACCTTATATTAATCACGAACAAGCTCCAACCTCTTATTTGCCTGTACCTTCATTTACCTTTGACGTCACGGATGAAAAAGTCAATATGACTCAACGTGTTGAACCTATACCAACAGCTGCCGACGGAGGGGTGGTCATGCCTGAACTCAAGAATGAGTCTGGAGTAAGCGTGACCTTAGATAAGGATTCAGGCGTTGTGGGAGAAACCGTAACAATGAAAGCAAGCGGGCTGCCTAAAAATGAAAAAATCGATATAATCTGGAACACAATGAGAGGAAGCAGTGGACCAATATAAAGATATGGTTTGCGAAAAGGCAATGACTTGCAGTTTCTGAGTCATATTCTTTCCCTTGACCATGAAACGGAAGCAGGCCTTCTAGTCGAACGCTGCGTAAGGCTGTTCGATTCGCTCAAACAGTCAGGAAGTAAACCGAAAGCGATGCATTATCCTGTGATAGGCTTGCTGGCACTAATGGATGGTGGGGGGAAGGAGATGGAAACGATTCGCCAAATCGTCAACGAGCTCAACTCAGAAAAGCTGTTTAAAGGGCATAAAGATATAAATTTCATCATGGCGGTCCATTTGTTTATGAGTGATCAAACGGAGGATTGCAGTTTGTTGGAAACGGGTATATATACGACATTGGAGGCGCTTATCCAAGCTCAGCAAGCAGCGATGATTGCCGTTGTAGCCGGAACATCTAACGCCGGCTCTTCCGGTGGCGGAGAAAGCTGATCACTGTCGGTAAAACAACATGAGTGCCTGTCACTCCAGGTCTTCGGGTGGTAACAGGTGCTTTGATTCACTATTAGTCTAATTTATATTAATAGAATCCTAGTCCAGAAAAGGGCAAGGGGTCTTTTTAAATTTTTCCGCAAATCGTGGTTCATTGTATAAAAAGGATGAAAGAATAACGCTTTTGTAGGATGAAAGAGAAGAGGAGCTTACGAATTTAAGGACTCGATATATGAAAAGAAGTGGTTCTCATCTTCTAATATAGCCATAACTATACATATTAGGGAAGGCTGTTGGGGGGCCATTAAGTCACAGGCCTGTTTGACAAAGAAAGTATGAAAGAGGTGTCAGGATGGAACAGTCCGTTTATCGGGAGCTTAAGCCGTTTCAAGCCAGGAATGGAAGCACGCTATATTATCGTTATTATCCCGCAGAATCCAACCATGTTATAATCCTTCTTCATGGAATTTGCGAAGACAGCAAGTATTTAAAGCCCATGGCCGAGTTTATTTCAAGGGAACACCTGGCACACGTTTACACACTCGATCTAAGAGGATATGGACAGTATCCCGAAAGAAGAGGAGATGTGGATTATATTGGCCAGATTGAGAATGATTTAATGGATTTAATAGAATTTGTTAAACACGATCATCCAGAGTCCACCCTTATTATGGCAGGACATTCGGCAGGAGGAGGGACAGCGATTCGGTTTGCGGGCAGTAAGTACGGAACACATGTGGACGCTTATTTGCTTTTTGCACCTTTTGTACATCCAGACGCACCGACGACACCAAAGAGCAATCCGAACAGCCGGACAAAGGTTTATTTATCCAGGTTAGTCCCGCTTATTCTGCTGAATAAAGTAGGGGTGACCCTTTTCAATCACTGGCACGTTCTTTCTGTCAATAAGCCAAAAGAGCAGTATCACGGGACAGAAACCTTGCATTTATCATACCGCCTGCTGATGTCCCGCATTCCTGAAAAGTACGAAGATGCACTGAGAGCTTTACAGCAGCCAACATTGGTGTTGATTGGGGATAAGGATGAAGACTTTGATCATTCCCAGTACGAGCCGTTGTTTAAACGATATAATCGGGCTGAAGTGAAAATCATAAACGGCGCTGACCACGATGGGCTTTTAGAGCATGGGGATGCTTATGCAGAGGTTAAAAATTGGTTTGCCCAGTTAACTTAAAGAATGTCGATGACTCAAAGTCAGCAAACGAGGAACGTTATGTCCTAAGTGGAATACAATCATGCGCCTGTCGCTGCCTTGAAATGATTAGGTGACAGGTACTCTTACTTAAGATTCAAGAAACAAATGAACGGTTAATAAAAAAATGGGAGAACGGGAAACAGCAACCACTGATTAAAAGAGCAGAAGTTAATATCTGTGCCTGCCGTTAAGGAAGTGCATGTTTATAGTAAAGAAGACAGCAGCATGACTCGCCCCATATTGTTTACATAAGACGAATGATTTTTTCGAAGTAAGTCGGGCGTTTTTTTCGGCTATTTCTTTTTATCAAGCATACATGTGAATCGATTCTGCCAGAATAAAGAACTAGCAATTAGGCTATGCCATGATTAGAAAAAAGTAGAAAGGTTGTTCATTATACGATGTTAAGAGTCGGGAGAAACGGACCATGTCCGTGCGGGAGCGGGAAAAAATATAAAAGATGCTGTGGCAAAGGAGCCGTTGTTTCATTAAATCATGTTATAAACCAGGAAATATGGTAAAACGGTCATCGCTCTTTACATTGACAGACACCTTCCTTCCATCAAAAGACAAAAGGTGAAAGAAATTCTCCAATCATGCAGAGAGGGGACGCCTTCTATTACGAGAGTTGCTTCGAGTGGAAATCAAAAAATCGTTGTTCAAGATATTTTTACAAATTTATAAATTTCTGAATTTTTATAAAATATATATTGATTAATTTTAAACGGGTTATTATAATAACGAAAAAAGGTAAAAATGTAATATTTTTTATTTTTGATATTTGAGTGAAACGTTTCATTCTGATCATTCCGAGTACAAAGACGGAGGCCTTTATGACAGTAACAATAAAAGATGTAGCAGCAGCAGCAGGTGTGTCAGTAGGGACTGTATCAAAAGTAATTAATAAATCAGGATTTGTCAGCGATAAGATACGTGAAAAAGTCCTCTTGGCTATTACTTTATTAAATTACAAGCCTAACGGTATAGCAAGAAGTTTAAAACAATCAAAAACTCGATTAATAGGTGTCATTGTGGATGAGATTTCTAATCCCTATACAATGGAGGTGGTCAGAGCGGTCGAAGCTATAGCTGCAGATATGGAATTTAATGTGATATTGGCAGCTCATCAAAACGACCATGGGAAGGAAGCAAAGGCTTTACGTATGATGACCGAAAAAAGAGTAGACGGGATTATATTACTGGGAACGGGCTGTGAATTAGCTGAAACAAACGTATTTAGTTCAATTCCTTGCGTATTGGTTGATCAACGGGTAGAAAACTTGCAGTTAGACCGCGTAGCCCATGATTATGCTACCGTCTCTAAGAAAATTATCAACTATTTACATGAGAATGGACGCCGAAACCTTCTCATTGTTCATGATCTTCTATGTAGAACAGTGGAAGAAGAGAAGTATAAAGCAGCGATTGAAGCGCTGAATTCCTTAGAGTTTAATTTGGAGAAGCAGCAATTTTTAGAGATAAAAAGCGATGTAAAAGAAGTGTACGTAACGATAAAAAAGCAATTATTGAATGAACCATTGCCGGATGCCGTATTTGCCATGAACTCTATTGTTTTAATAGGAATTTTGAAAGCGGTTACTTCGCTTGGTTTTGAAATTCCTCAGAAAATGATGATTGTAGGTATTGGAGATATTGATCCGCATGGATTTCTAAAACCTCAACTTAGCTTAGTGGTAAAAGAAAAACCAAATGAAGTTGGAAAAATAGCGGCTGATGTATTGTTTGAAAAAATAGAGAGTGGTTCTGCAACGGAGGTTAAAGAATTTATGGTAAATCCAGAGATGGTTGAAAACCTTTTTATCTCTACAAAATGAAACGTTTCATTTAGCGTCATTCATTCTAAATACCTAATATTGGGGGTGATTCAAAGAGATAAAGTTAATAGTTTAATAGGCCATACGATAAGTGATCATAACAATGAACTAGTGGAGGGGTCAAAATGAAAAAAATCATGAGTATTGCTTTTGTGTTTCATTTATTGTTTTTCCTTGCAGCTTGTAGCTCATCAAATACATCAAAAGAAGAAAATAACCAATCTGGAGGAGACGATGGGAAATTAAAAATCGGTATGTCAAATTCAACCTTAAGTATTGATTTCTTCGTCGCACTTAACCAAGGAGTAGAACAAGGAGCAGAAAAACAAGGATTTGAATTAATTAGTACGAACGCTAATAATGATGCAACAAAACAGGTAGCAGATATTGAAGATATGATTCAAAAAGGGGTAAATGCTATTATTGTGAATCCGCAAGACGTAGATGCCATTGTACCGGCAATTGAGAAGGCTAATCAAGCCAATATTCCAGTAGTTGCACTTGACCGGGGAACGGCTGCTGGTGAACTTCTTTCGTTTTTGGAAACAGATAACGTAGAAATGGGACGCAAATCAGCCGATTACATTGCTGAGCAGTTAAAAGCAAGGTACGGAGAGTACAAAGGAAACGTCGTAGAATTGCAAGGGTTGCTCGGTACAACTGCAGCACGTGACCGAGGAAAGGGATTTAACGATCAAATGAAAGAAAAGTACCCAGACATCAAAATCATTGCACGCCAGGCAGCAGACTTCAACCAGGAAAAAGCGTTAAATGTTATGACGAACATTTTGCAAGCGCATTCAAAGATTGATGCAGTATTTGGTCATAACGATGACAATACAGTAGGTGCAGCGAATGCTATTGATCAAGCCGGTCGTTTCAAGCCTATCGATGATAAAGAACACATTATCATTATTGGAATCGATGGAACTCGTCAAGCAGTCGAAGCAATAAAAGATGGCCGTATTGATGCAACTATTTCCCAGGTGCCGATTGAAATGGGAGAAATGGGAGTGGAATATATAAAGAAAGCCCTTATCGATAAGGAAGAAGTTGAAAAACATACCTTTACGAGAAACTTCCTTGTCACAAAAGAAAATGTTGATAAAGAAAAACTATGGGCTAAAGAATTGAAATCCAATTAATTCTTGATAGGACTATGTAAAGGGGAAAGAAATCTTCCCCTTTACAAGCAATACAGAGGGAGGAGGATTTCGTTGTGACTGGGAACATTATTTTAGAAATGAAAAGTATATGCAAATCCTTTCCGGGTGTAAAAGCGCTTGATGATGTCCACTTTAGCATCCATAGAGGCGAGGTGGTTGGTCTTCTCGGTGAAAATGGAGCCGGAAAATCAACGTTAATGAAAATTTTAAGTGGTATTTATACTCCTGATTCAGGTGAAATTCAGTTTGAAGGGAAAAATGTGACTTTGAATGGGCCAAAACAATCTCAAAATATGGGCATTAGTATCATCCATCAGGAACTTAACTTACTTCCCCATTTAACTGTAGCAGAGAATATATTTATCCAGTCTTTACCTAAAAAAGGCCTAAAGTTAGATAGAAAAAAACTCTTTAGTGAAGCCCAGAAATTATTAGATGATTTAGGTTTTGACATTGATTCCAGGTCGCTTGTAGAAGATTTAACAGTCGGGACACAGCAAATGGTTGAGATAGCAAAAGCCTTGTCCTTTCAATCAAAAGTCATCATCATGGATGAGCCAACATCTGCGATTACAGAACAAGAGGCTGCCAAGTTATTTCAAATCATAAAAACCTTAAAAGAAAAGGGAATTGGCATTGTTTATATTTCACATCGTATGGAAGAAATATATGAAATTTGTGATCGTGTCGTCGTGTTGCGAGATGGCTGCAATGCGGGAGAGGGGGACTCGAAAGAACTATCACCAGAGCAGATTGTAAACATGCTTGCTGGGCGGGAAATGAGCCAAATATATCCTGAAAGAGCCAAGGAACATGGAGATAGGGTGGTACTAGAAGTGAAAGAATTTACTCGAAAAGGCACTTTTGAGGATATATCGTTTCAGTTATACGAAGGAGAAATTCTAGGATTTTCAGGCCTGATGGGATCAGGACGAACAGAAGTGATGGAATCCATATTTGGAAGTACCTCCATTAACTCCGGACAAATGTGGATAGAGAATCAAGAAGTGAAAATAAAGTCCACGAGGGATGCTATTAAATATGGTTTAGCTCTTGTCCCGGAAGACCGCCGCCATCAAGGAATGGTAGGAGAGTTTACGGTAACTCAAAATATCACACTAAGCACGTTGAAAAAATTTTCGGGATTTCTCCAAAAAGTAAATTTTAGAAAAGAGAGAGAGACAGCAGAAAGCTATATTTCTCAGCTGAAAATTAAAACCCCAAGCGGGGACACCGTGATTTCTAATTTAAGTGGCGGGAATCAACAAAAAGCGATCATTGCTAAATGGTTAGAATCTAAACCTAAAATATTAATTCTCGATGAACCAACACGTGGTATTGATATTGGAGCCAAGTCTGAGATTTATCAAATCATGCTTGAGCTAGCGGCAAAAGGCACTTCTATTATTATGATTTCGTCAGAATTACCAGAAGTAATAGGTATTAGCGATCGGATTCTTGTGATGGCAAGCGGAAAGATTACAGGTGAATTTAAAAAAGAAGAAGCTACACCTGAAAAAATAATGCTTTGTGCAACAAAAGGGGTGTAAGTATGGAAAAACAGGAGCTATCTATTAATCGGTCTTCTGTGGAAACACCTAGGAGTACCAGCGATAAAAAGACTGAAACCAAACAGCAAAAGAGGAATTTTTTCTTTCATATTTTAAATAATAAAGTATTAATTGCCTTAATTTTGTTATGCGTCTTTTTCTCGGTTACGACTGAGCAATTTTTAAGAGTAGATAACATTTTAAATATTTTCTTGCAAAGTGCAATTATGGGGATTGTAGCAATTGGAATGACATATGTCATTATCACAGCTGGTATTGATTTAGGAGTTGGTTCTGTTGTAGCTGTAGCAGGAATCATCATGGCAGGGATGGTTAGTAAGGGAATGCCCATCCTGCTTACTATATTAGTAGGGCTCTTAATTGGAGTCGCTAGTGGTGCAATCAACGGTTATTTTATTACAAAATTCAATATGGCCCCATTTATCGTAACGTTGGGTATGATGGCTGCAGCCAGGTCCATTACATTAGTTTATTCCGATGCACAAACGATCTCAGTCTATGGAGATCCATTCCTGAAATTTCTCCGTATGGGGGAAGTTGCAGGGATTCCGATTATGATTATTATTACGGTTTTAATGTTTATATTGGCCCATTATATTTTATCCAATACCGTTTTCGGCCGCCATGTGTACGCGGTTGGAAGCAATAAAAAAGCAGCCGAGCTATCTGGTATCAACGTAAAACGAGTGGAAATGATGGTATATATTATTGCTGGTACAATGGCCGGTTTGGGTGGATTAATGATGACGGCACGTCTTGGTTCAGGTACCCCGCTTGCCGGGACGAACTTGGAATTAATGGCAATAGCTGCCGTTGTTATCGGGGGAACGAGCTTAAGTGGAGGAAGAGGAACCATTTTTGGAACACTAATAGGAGTTCTTTTAATTAACGTTCTCAATACAGGTATGAATCTACTAAATATCTCTTCTCATTATCAGGGACTTATCATGGGTGGAGTCATTATTTTAGCCGCTCTTATTGACTCTTTCAGTAATAAAAAATCAAAATAAAAATCCAAATATTGGGAGGAAACAAACATGTCACAAAAAGTACATTCTATGAAAAAGTTTATTAATGATCCAGAGAAAGTAGTAGATGAGATGTTAGAGGGACTACTATTGGCCCATCCAGATCAGTTGAAAAGTGTAAGAGCAGATAATCGTGCCCTAGTTAGAGCAGATGGCCCCGTTAAAGGAAAAGTGGCAATTGCAACAGGAGGGGGTTCAGGTCATTTGCCTCTATTTCTAGGATATGTTGGAAAAGGTATGTTAAACGGAGTCGCCGTAGGTGATATATTTGCTTCCCCAAGCTCCCAACAAATGCTTGATGTGACAAGAGCGATTCATGGGGGAGAAGGCGTATTATATATTTACGGGAACTATGGCGGGGATGTTATGAACTTTGATATGGCTGCAGAGTTGGCCGATATTGAGGGTATCCGTGTTGAAACAGTCGTGGCTACGGATGATGTAGCATCAATGCCAAAAGGTGAAGAGGATAAGAGACGCGGGGTAGCTGGTATGTTTTATTTATATAAACTGGCGGCTGCTAAAGCAGAAACTGGAGCTAGTTTAGAAGAAGTAAAGAGAATTGCAGAGAAGGCTAATAAAAACGTAAGAACAATGGGAGTTGCCCTATCACCTTGTATTCTTCCAGCCGTAGGCCGTCCTACATTTGAAATTGGTGAAGGAGAAATGGAAATTGGAATGGGAATACACGGTGAACCAGGAATACAGAGAGGTCAAATAGAGTCTGCTGACGATGTAGCAAAATCGTTAATTTCTTCGATTCTACGGGATTTACCCATCCAGAGAGGAAGCGATGTTTCCATTTTAATAAATGGATTAGGTGCGACTCCGTTGGAGGAACTGTATATTATTTACCGTGCGGTACACAAATTATTAGAAGAAAAAGGGATAAATGTTTACAAACGCTATATAGGTGAGTTTGCAACTTCCATGGAGATGGCGGGCCTTTCAGTTTCTGTTCTAAAGCTTGATGATGAATTGAAAGAATTATTGGATGCGCCTTTTGTGACGCCGTTTCAAGTTCAAGTTTAATAGATGTTAACAAGTATAATATGAGGGGGATCTTAATGAAGGATACATTGAGCATACTTGATGTAAAAGCAATTTTAATTGAAATAGGGAAAGTCATGGATGAAAACAAAGATTTTTTATGCAAGTTAGATGGAGCATTGGGAGATGGGGACATTGGATTGACCATGTCAAAGGGGTTTCGAGCAGTAACCGAAAACCTTCCGAATATTAATGAGGAAAACATCGGGGTGCTATTAATGCGAAGTGCCCTTGTAATGGGAGAGACGGTCGCTTCTACGATGGGTACCCTTATGGCATCTGGATTAATTAGAGGCGGGAAATTTTCACAAGGGAAAAGTGAATTGAATCTAGAAGACTTGTTAATCGTCATAAAAGCCATGGTTAAGGGAATCATGGATCGAGGAAAAGCAAAGGTTGGGGATAAAACAATACTTGATGCTCTTGTACCTGCGGTCGAAGCAATGGAAAAAGCTCATGAAGAAGGGAAAACTATCCGAGAAGCTTTACATAGTGCTTATGAAGCAGCTGAAAAAGGTGTCCAACAAACGATCAACATGCAATCTCGTTTGGGGAGAGCTGGACGATATTTGGAGCGTTCTATAGGTCATCAAGATCCTGGAGCAACAGTAGGGGCTTTGTTTTTTAAAGGTTTCGTCAACTACGTAGACTCTAAAAATTCTTCTATAGCTTAAGGTGTGATGAAAATAGGGGAGATTTATCTCCCTTCAGTTTGTCGAATCTGTTCATCAGAATCTGCTGGTTTGTTGAGCATTTGTGCCTGTCATTACTCGGATATTGTAAAAATGAATCGGCAGGATGCGGGTAGTGACAGGCACTTTTATTATTGAGAAAAGAAGAAAGAATTATCAAAATCAATATGGAATCAATACGGTATTCGTATCAATAGCAAAAAAGAGAAGGGGACGACTGTCATTATTACGATTCCTCTGGAAGGAGAAAAAGGTTTGTTATAGCTTGAGAAAACATAATAGGAATTTCAGTAAAATTTTTTACATATTCAAAAAAATGATTTTGAGATTGAGTAAGGACCATCTTCTACTAATGAATGAGCTTGTGTTGGAACGTGCCTTTTCATAACGGAGAAACATAATGTAGCTCCCCTCGCTTCTTGCGGAGGGAGTTTTTTGGGGTTTGGCCTGGTCCATCGTAACTTATCAATTTTTTTAACTCCTTTAGCTTTGAAACGAAAATTTTCCTGAACTTTAAAAATTGTTTTTTATTTCAAATCATTGTATGGGATTAAATGATCCACTGAAAAATGCTGAGTGATTAAAAAAGTATAAAAAATGCTAGTAAATGTAATTTATGTCTAGGTACACCATCCTTTCAAAAAATTATAATGAATTTGTAAATTCAAGAGGATAGGAGTGGGGGATATGCAAAACGTAAGTGCAAAAGGAATCGAATTAAGTCCTAGATTAGTAGAATTTTTAAATGGTGTAAAAAAGCTGTATATAAATGGAGAATGGGTCGACTCCATTTATGGTAAAACATTTGAAACCGTCAACCCTGCAACCGGTGAAAAGCTGGCAGATGTGGCAGAGGCCGGTCCTGGAGATATTCATTCAGCTGTAAAAGCAGCAAGAGAAGCATTTGATCATGGACCATGGTCAAAAATGGGCACAGCAGAGAAAAGCCGCCTCATCTATAAGTTAGCGGATTTAATGGAAGAACATAAGCTAGAGTTGGCGCAGCTTGAGACATTGGATAACGGGAAACCAATTCGTGAAACAACCAATGCGGATGTTCCGTTAGCGATTGAACATTTCCGTTATTTTGCGGGCTGGGCAACGAAAATCGTGGGACAAACCATCCCTGTACAAGGGAACTATTTTAACTATACACGCCACGAAGCCTTGGGAGTCGTCGGGCAAATTATCCCTTGGAACTTCCCGCTGTTAATGGCTGCATGGAAACTGGGTGCCGCCCTTGCGACAGGTTGTACCATTGTCTTAAAACCGGCTGAACAAACACCGCTTTCCGCTTTATATTTAGCCAAATTAATAGAAGAAGCAGGATTCCCAAAAGGCGTTGTCAACGTTGTACCAGGCTATGGCCAAACAGCGGGCGCCCCTCTTGTTGATCATCCGTTAGTCGATAAAATCGCCTTTACCGGTTCAACCGCTGTCGGTAAATCGATCATGAGGCAGGCAAGTGAAACATTAAAACGCGTCACCCTTGAGCTTGGCGGGAAATCGCCGAACATCATTTTACCGGATGCGGACCTTTCAAAAGCGGTACCTGGTGCGTTAATGGGCATTATGTTTAACCAGGGTCAGGTATGCTGCGCGGGAAGCCGTTTATATGTTCAGAAGAAACAATATGACAATGTGGTAGCCGATTTAGTGTCTCTGACTAAAAACATTAACCAGGGCAATGGTTTATTACAAGAAACGACGATGGGCCCGCTCATTTCGGCTGGGCAGCAAAAACGCGTAAAAGGATATATTGATAAAGGAATTGAAGAAGGCGCAGAAGTGCTGGCAGGAGGTAATATCCCATATGACCAGGGTTATTTCGTTGCCCCGACGATTTTTGCGGATGTCAACCATTCGATGACGATTGCCAAAGAAGAAATTTTTGGCCCGGTTGTAGCGGCGATGCCGTTTGATGATTTAGATGATCTTGTCGAAAAAGCAAACGACTCTGATTACGGCTTAGCAGCGGGCGTTTGGACGCAGGATATTAAGAAGGCTCATTACATTGCACACCGCATTAAGGCAGGTACGGTGTGGGTGAACTGCTACAATGCATTTGACGCCGCAAGTCCATTCGGCGGCTATAAGCAATCCGGTATCGGCCGTGAAATGGGAAGCTACGCGTTAGACAACTATACGGAAGTGAAGAGTGTCTGGGTGAACATGGACTGAGCCGTCCCATTTTCCCATTATGAAAACAGCACAGGATGAGACGCGGGCGGAACGTGTGACAACGTTCCGCCCGCGTCTCTTTTTGTCCCGCATTAACGGGCAGTAAGACCCCCACTGATGGAAGTTTCCTTTATTTTAGGATAAGACAAAGGCACTGTTTTTCAATGATTCAAGAAGTATAAAAAATGCTAGTGAATGTAATTTATGTCTAGATACATATCGATTTCAGAAAATTATAATAAATTTAATCAAAATAAAAAAGGAGGAGAATGATCAAAAGCATTCCCATCAAACGGTTACGTAAGTAGTATCCTTGCTAAATAGTAGAGAAGCAGACTATCAATGGAGGACATGAAGGATATGAACGATTGCTTCATGGAGGTGACTTAAAAAAATAGAAAGAAGGTGTCTCCCATAAAAGAGCTAAAAGGAGAATTAATCGCAGAGTTTATTGGCAGCTTTATTCTGATTTTTTTTGGTGCAGGTTGTGTGGCTGCTCTTGTTTTAAATGAAGCTCAATATACGATATGGGATATAGCCGTGATCTGGGGATTGGCCGTGAGTTTAGCTCTTTATTTGACTGCAGCCATATCAGGAGCACACATTAACCCGGCGGTCACATTATCGCTTGCCGTTTATCGCGGGTTCTCTTGGGCTAAGGTCTTGCCCTATATTATAGCCCAAACAACCGGAGCCTTTACCGGAGCCGCTTTCGTATATGGACTCTATTACAAGGGTTTTATCCACTATGAGGCCACAAAGGAAGTCATACGCGGGAGCGCAGAAAGTCAACCTTTGGCAAGTATCTTTTCTACCTACCCCGCTCCCTATCTCACTTATTTTCAAGCGGCATTGGTTGAAACGGCCATCACTGCTTTTTTAGTAGCCGCTCTATTTGCCTTTATTGACGAACGAAATTCATTTGCTCCTACAAAAGCATTATTTCCTTTAGCGGTAGGAATGGTTGTCGCTGCACTCGGCGGTTCCTTTGGTACGTTAACAGGGTTTGCGATGAATCCGGCGCGGGATTTTGGCCCTAAATTATTCTCGGCGCTAGTCGGCTGGGGGCCTGTCGCTTTTTCCGGAATAAAAGGCTATTTCTGGGTTCCGCTTATCGCGCCAATGATAGGGGCGATGATAGGGGGCGGATTGTATGATTCTCTCATTGGCAAATATCTTTCTGTTGAACATTCCTCCTCGAAGGAAACTGAGAACATCCAGGAAGAAATTGCCGCTTCTTCCGAAACTTATTAATCTTAAACAATTATCTAAATAATGATAGAAAGAGGGATATCTCTTATGCTGCGTTCAAAACGATTTGAGATTTTAGAAGAAAGACCGGTCAATAAAGATGGATTTGTAACAGAATGGCCTGAAATGGGATTTGTCGCGATGTCCAGCCCCAATGATCCAAAGCCTTCTGTCAAAGTGGAAAATGGCCGGATCGTAGAATTGGATGAAAAAAAACGAGAAGATTTTGATATGCTGGACCAGTTTATTGCAGATTACACGATTGACGCAAGCATAGTCGAAGAAGTCATGGCCCTTGACAGTCTGGAGATTGCTAGAAAGCTCGTGGATATTAATGTGTCCCGTTCAGAAATTGTCAGGCTGTCAAAAGGACTCACACCTGCAAAAGTGCTGGAAGTTCTCAATCATATGAATGTCGTGGAAATGATGATGGCCCTGCAAAAGATGAGAGCAAGGAAAACGCCGTCCAACCAATGCCACGTCACAAATGTGCGCGATAACCCTGTACTAATGGCCGCAGATGCTGCGGAAGCGGGACTCTATGGATTTGATGAACAAGAAACAACGGTTGGAGTTGCCCGTTATGCTCCCTTTAATGCGTTAGCATTGCTCGTAGGTTCCCAAACGGCAAGGAATGGAGTCCTAACTCAGGATTCTTTAGAAGAAGCGACAGAACTTCGCTTAGCCATGCTTGGAATGACGTCCTATGCTGAAACCGTTTCCATTTACGGTACGGAATCTGTTTTTATAGACGGGGATGATACCCCTTGGTCAAAATCATTTTTAGCCTCTGCCTATGCTTCACGCGGCGCTAAAATGCGCTTTACATCAGGTACTGGTTCCGAGGTGCAAATGGCAGGGGCAGAAGGGAAATCCATGCTTTATTTAGAAATTCGCTGCGTCATGATGGCGAAAGGAGCAGGCGTTCAAGGACTGCAAAATGGTTCCATCAGCTGTATTGGCATCCCGGCCTCTGTACCGAGCGGAATCCGTGCCGTCTTAGCAGAAAACTTGGCCACAACATTATTTGATTTGGAAGTAGCCTCAGGAAATGACCAAACGTTCTCACATTCGGAAATTCGCCGAAGCGCCAAAATGCTGTGTCAAATGCTGCCAGGTACAGATTTTATCTTTGCCGGATTCGCAGCTGTACCGAACAATGAGGATATGTTTGCCGGCTCTAATATGGATTCCAGCGACCTGGACGATTACCTGATTATTCAGCGGGATATGATGGTGGACGGCGGATTGAAACCGGTGGATGAAGAAAGCGTTATCAAAGCCCGCTATGAGGCGGCTAAAGCGATGCAGGCTATTTTTGAAGAGCTGGGGTTCCCTGCGATTACAGATGAGGAAATCGAAGCGGCCACTTATGCCAACAGCAGTGTTGATATGCCACAGCGAAACGTTGTTGAAGATTTAAAAGCGGCTGAGCGAATTTTACGGGATGGGATTTCGGGATTTGATATAGCTCTCATCTTAGCTAAGCGCGGGTATCGCCAAACGGCTGAACGGACTTTCAATATGTTGAAACAAAGGGTAGCCGGCGACTATTTGCATACATCGGCCATTATTAATAAAGATAATGTCGTGATAAGCGCGGTCAATGATGAAAATGATTACATGGGACCCGGAACAGGCTACCGCCTCAGTCCGGAAAGATGGGAAGAAATCAAGAACATTCGTCAAGCCATCAGTCCGCAAGACTTTGATTAAGGGAGGAATTGAAGATGACATCAGCAGCATTTTCCATTGAGATGAAATTAACGGAAATCGGGCCGGCAGCAAAAGGCACCAATCCTGGAGAAGTGGTTGTAGCCGTAGCCCCTGCTTTTGGAAAAGAAATGAATAAAACCATTGTGAAAGTCGATCACGCTGCTGTCCTGCGTGAAATCCTTTCCGGGATTGAAGAGCAGGGAGCCGTTCCACGGGTCATTCGCAGCTTGCGCACGGCTGACCTGGCTTTTATGGCGCACGGAGCAGCGCAATTGAGCGGTTCAGGCATCAGCATCGGCTTGCAGTCTCGGGGAACGGCAGTGATCCATCAGCGCGATTTGGATCCACTAAGCAATCTTGAATTATTTCCCCAATCTCCCTTAATTACGTTAGACATGTACCGGGCGATTGGACGGAATGCGGCCATGTATGCGTTAGGGGAAAGCCCAAATCCCGTACCGGTGTTAAATGACGAAATGACACGTCCTAAATACCAGGCGGCCGCGGCCCTGCTTTATTTAAAAGAATGCCAGTCGCTTGTACCGGATCAGAAGCCTATTGAATTAAAAGCAGAATTTTTCATAAAAGGCTAGGAGGAAAGAACATGAAACATATAACAAAAGAAAAAGTAGAAAATTTAACAAAAAAAGACTATCCGCTCGGTTCAAAAAGGCCTGATTTATTGTTCACTCCCACAGAAAAAGCCTATAACGATCTAACATTGGATGCCGCTTTAAAAGGAGAGGTAACAGGAGCGGATTTGCGTATTAGCCCTAAAACCCTTGAAATGCATGCGGACATTAGTGAAAGTTTAGGAAGAACACAACTGGCGAAAAACTTCCGCCGGGCAGCTGAAATGATCAATATATCCGATGCCCGTATATTAGAAATCTATAATGCCATGCGCCCTAACCGTTCGACGAAAGAAGAGCTTTTAGCGATTGCCGATGAATTAGAAACAGAATATGGGGCGACAGAAAATGCCGCATTAATCCGCGAAGCTGCGGATGTCTACGAAAGACGCGGAAGATTAAGGAAAATTGAGGAATAGGGGAATGGTGAAAAAAATTTTAGCCGGGGTCGATATCGGCAATTCATCGACTGAAGTGGCGATTGCGTGTGTGGACGGACACCATGCACAATTTCTCTCCCAGCATTTAGTCAAAACAACGGGCATAAAAGGAACCACTGACAATGTCAAAGGTATCCGTCTTGCTTTACAGGAAGCGGCTAAAAAAGCGGACATCGAGCTAAAGGACATTGATTTGATCCGGTTGAATGATGCCGTTCCGGTTATTGGCGATTTGGCCATGGATCTGATTAGCGAAACGATTATCACTGAATCTTCCATGATCGGCCATAATCCGGATACTCCGGGCGGAGCGGGTTTGGGTGTCGGGACAACGGTTTTGATCGATCAATTATTTGATGTAGATGAAAAAGAGCGGGATTATATCGCCGTTATACCTAAATCCTTTGATTATGAATGGGTTGCCCACCTTCTTAATCAGGCAGAAAGCAAAGGAATATCCGTCACCGGCGCGATTGTTCAAAAGGATGACGGAGTGCTGATACACAATCGCCTGAACAAAAAAATTCCCATCGTAGATGAGGTCGCTTTAATCGAAAAAGTTCCGCTTTTAAAACTCGCAGCGGTAGAAGTCGCTTTACCGGGTCATGTGATTCGGACATTAAGCAATCCATATGGCCTTTCCACTGTCTTTGAGTTGGATCCTGACCAGACGATCCAAATTGCTTTAGTCGCTAAAGCATTGGTGGGCAACCGATCGGCCGTAGTGATCCGGACACCGCAGGGGGAAGTGGTCGAACGGAAAATCGAAGCGGGACGGGTCATTTTAATAGGGGCGAACAACCAGCAGCTGGAAGTATCCATTAATGATGGGGCGGAAGCCATTATGAATATGTATGAAAAATTGGGAACGCTGACAGATGTCCGGGGAGAAACAGGCACGAATGTGGGGGGGATGTTCAACGGTCTCCGCCATGATTTAGCAGGGCTCACCGGACAATTGCCAAATGAAATTGCCATCTCTGATTTTCTGGCCGTTGATGCAGTGATCCCAACCTCTATTAGCGGGGCGATGGCCGGTGAGCTTTCCATGGAAAGCGGCGTCGCTTTAGCCTCAATGGTCAAAACAGATAAGATTCCTGTCCAAAGAGTCGCACGCCTATTGGAAAAAGAAGTGGGCATCAAGGTTGAAGTGGGCGGTGTTGAAGCAGAAATGGCCATTCGGGGAGCTTTAACGACTCCCGGTACGAGAAAACCGATTGTGATTCTCGATATGGGCGGCGGTTCAACCGATGCTGCCATGATGAATGAAGCCGGCAAAATCATCTCAAGCCACTTGGCCGGTGCAGGAGACATGGTCACGATGCTGATTAATTCCGAACTCGCTTTAGGGGACAAGGAACTGGCCGAAAAAATTAAAAAGTATCCTTTAGGAAAAGTGCTGAGTTTATTTCATATGCAGCTGGAAGACGGAACGATGTTATTTTCTGAAACGCCTTTTCCTCCGTACACATTCGGGAAAGTAGTAATCCGGGAAGAGCGGGATCTCACGCCTTTATCAAGCAAAGCATCCATGGAGAAAATCAGGGAAATACGCCGAAGCGCCAAGCGGAGAGTGTTTGTAACGAATGCGCTGCGCGCTCTTAAACGGGTCATCCCGACAGGCAACTTAAAACACTTGTCTTTTGTCGTCATGGTGGGGGGATCGGCACTTGACTTTGAAATTCCGCAAATGTTGACAGAGGAACTGGGCAAGTATGGGATTGTAGCCGGTTTTGCCAATATACGAGGTACAGAAGGCCCGCGAAATGCAGTCGCTACCGGTTTGGTCCTATCCTCTGTCAGGCAAGAGGTATTAAAATGAATAAACGTGACATTTACATGACGATTTTATATAACAGCACGCTGCCCTCTGATCAAATTCAGGAAGTCTGTGCCGGCTTGGAAGAAGAAGAGGTCCCGTTCTTACTGCAAGAACGGGACAAAGCGGGCAGTTTTATTGAACTGGGATGGGAAGCCGCATCCATGTCCCCTTTGCAGGTCGGGATAGGGATTGATCAAAATGGAGATGTATGCGTGCATCACCAGAAATTGAAACGGGAAGAACCATATTTACAAGACAGCCTTCCAAACGGGCGCAAATTAGGGAAGAACGCAGCCCGTTTGATCAAAGGATTGCCACTATCTTTTTAGTAGGAGAGGATGGGAAAAGATGAGTCAGATCAATTTAGAATTAGCGAAAAAACTGATCGAGAGTGCTGAAAAGGAAGCGAATGAAATCGAAGTTCCTATGGTCATTAGTATTGTGGATGAAGGCGGGAATTTCATAGCCTGCCACCGAATGGATGATGCTTTATTGGTCAGCGTGGATATTGCCCAAAACAAAGCATGGACGTCAGTAGCGATGAAAATGCCAACAGCAGATTTGGCCGAGGCAGCCGGAGCAGGAAAAGAGCTTTACGGTATTAATACAACGAATAACGGACGGGTTGTCGTGTTCGGCGGAGGCATTCCATTGTGCCAAAACGGCCAAATTATCGGAGCGGTAGGCGTAAGCGGCGGCTCGGTTGAAGAGGATATACGAGTGGCCCAGGCAGCCGTTGATGCGCTGAATGAGCCAGTCTCTTCAAATAAATAAAATGATTCATATGATATTCGTTTGATTAGTCCACCTGCCGTCCAATGAAGGCAGTCATTTTCGATACCCTTAGGAACCAGCCTTTCAATCAGCTTCCTGGTTCCAAGGGTATCGTCTGTTTTATGAAAAGCGAAATGATGGTTGCTGTGTATGAAAATAAAACAAAACAGAGAGGGTGTAAACAATGAAGGTTTATACAAAATCGGGTGATAAAGGGGAAACAAGTCTCGTGTATGGAAAAAGAGTGTCAAAAGCCTCTGTTTATGTGGAAGCTTACGGAACATGTGATTTTAGCTTGATAAGTCTGATCCACATCACATTTTTTGAGACATTTTCATTTTATCCTGCATTAACGGGCAGTAAGACCCCCACTGATGGAAGTTTCCTTTATATAACCATTTGTTTTCATAGACGCTGCAGGAATTTTATATTTTTTAACGAACATGTAAAGGTGTCAAATAACTAGAAAAATTCCAAATACAAAACAAATAAAATGGAGGTAAACGTTGACTGCACTTACATTACGTAATGTCGTGAATGTCGAGATTCTTCAGGAAATCCAGGAGCGCTTTTCAGACGCTACCGGTTTTGGCGTCATTATTGCAGATGAGCAGGGCGTGCCTGTCACCAGGCCGACTAATTTCACGAGTTTTTGCACCCACATACGCTCCTCTGAGAAAGGATTGCAATGCTGTATAGCGTCCGATCGAAAGGTGGGTCTGATTGCAGCAGAACAAGGGAAAACCGTCATACATTATTGCCATTCGGGTCTAGTTGATTTGGCGGCGCCTATTTTTCTCAACGGCAAGCACATTGGATCTGTTCTATGCGGCCAGGTGTTAATTGAAGATCGTGATGAAAAGCAGGTGGACCTGATTCGCGAGAAAACCAAACATTTACCGATTGATCAAGAACTCCTCCAGCTTTATTTTGAAAAGATCGAATTTACAAGTCAAAAACGGATTGAAACAGCAACAGAGCTGCTTCAGCTCGTTGCCAATTACATCATCAAAATGGGTGCTAATTATCTTGCACAAGAAGAGCTGAATGAGAAGAACCAGAAGCTGATGGAAGAGATGCAAGCTCGTGCCAGGCTGGAGAAACTCCTGCAGGAAACGCAATTAAAAGTCTTGCAATCACAGATTAATCCACATTTTTTATTTAACACATTAAACACCATTTCACGGCTTGCTTATTTAGAGAACGCGGAACAGACACAAAATGTGACGTACTCGCTGGCTAAAATCATGAGGTACAGTCTGCGCAATATAGACCAGCTTGTTACGTTAAAGGAAGAATTGGATTACACGAAAAATTATTTAAATATTCAACAATCCCGTTTCCGTAACCGGATTCAATATGAAGAAAGAATAGACGTTGATATAGAAACAATAAAAATGCCTATTCTTTCAATTCAGCCTATCATTGAAAACGCTATCATCCATGGATTTGAGCCGCAAGATAGTAGAATTGTCATTAAGATTCATGGATTTTTAAAAGATGACAAAGTGGTATTAGAAATTTCTGATACGGGAGTGGGGATGACTGAAGAAAAGGTATCCTCCCTGTTTTTAGATTCAAGTGTCAAAAAGAACAGTCATACTACAGGAATTGGAATGAATAACGTACAAAAGCGAATTCAATATTACTTTGGAGAAGAGTACGGTATTACGGTTGTTGAAAGCCGACCGGGAGTTGGTACAATGGTGAGGATCGTCATTCCGAATTCAGGAGGTGTTCCGGTTTGAAGGTGATGATTGTCGATGATGAACCGTTAGAACGGGAAGTATTAACGATGATAATTAAAAGAGAAAACCTCGGAGTAAGCCAACTATTTGAAGCGGAAAACGGGGCTGATGCTGTCGATCTGGCGAAGCAAAAGCGAATGGATGTCGTGCTTATGGATATTAAAATGCCGATCATGGACGGCTTGACGGCGGCCGAAATAATTAAAAAGGATGTTCCGGACTGCCACGTCATTTTCCTTACAGCGTATGATGAGTCCGACTTTTCCTATCAAACTAGTAAATTGGGAGCGGATGATCATTTATTAAAACCGGCTCATCCGAATGAGGTCAAACAAACATTAGTTAAATATATACCTGTATTAAACCGTCCGGTTCGACCCTCTTTAGAAGCATCCTGCGAGCATGGTGATATTAAAACAATCATGGAATATATCGAAAACCATCTTCATTTAGATTTAAATTTAGATACTTTATCCGGGCTGGTCTATCTTAACGGACAATATCTCAGCAGGCTGTTTAAACAAGAAACCGGCTGCACGATTACCCAATACATTACAACACGTCGACTGGAAAAAGCGAAACAATATCTTAGCTACAGCCAGGAAACCGTCATGGAAATAAGCGAGAAGTGCGGATTTTCTGATTCTAATTACTTTGCAAGGGTATTTAAAAAGTATGAAGGGGTCACACCTACGCAATATCAGCAGCGATCTCTCATGGGAAGAAAGAAAAGAATCAATTCATTCAATAATTTTGTGATGTAAAAAAGTTGATTTGCCGCTATAAAACACCAGGAACAGCTAAAATACAAGCAGTATACAGAAAAAGCGAGATGAGAATGTACATGATCAGCAAGAATCCTGTCATTACATAAAAAGTACGGCATTCCCGATTATAGGCCGTACTTTTTTGTTGTTATGAACTTTTAGCCGGTATAGCCGGTTCGTCGTCAACAAATATATGGAACGGGTTTTTTTGTAGAATTTTTTATCTTGTTTATTATAAAAATGTTATGTTAACAAATGTTCATCTCTTACATAAAAAACAATACAGTTTCATACATTTCTCTAAAATCATGATAAAAATACCTGTTCACCTAACGGACAACTCCATTCAACCGATCAATTTATTCAAAGGCATAAAAACATAAACCTTAACACCTAAGGACACACTACAAGTGACAATGATCCAGAAAGGGTGTTTACTTTGAATAACAAACAAAACAACACAAATAAAGAAAAAGATTTAAAAAGTAATGAAGGAAATTTAGCGTATCCCGAGTACGGTGATAGAGAGGAGCATACTCAAAAAGATGCTCAGCCAAATTTGAAAAATACATTTCATACAGAATGGTAAAAGGGGCGGTCCTAAAGGGGACCTCCCTTTTTTTCTGAATCACCTCTGACCATCATGTTAAATCCTATGAAATCAAGGGTTTAGGAGGGGCCGTCTTCAGGGGTTTACATCAAAGTCCCCCGCCTGGTTAAAGGATAACTAAGCGGGGAACTGACCTTTTTTCTAAAGGAAACACGAAGCTAAAACAAGCAACGGTAAATTTTTTCATCCCATTTTCCTTTCTAAAACGCCTTCGTTTATAGGATGGTTAATAATATAAGAAATATGTACAAACGGACATATTCAATAAGAAGCGGTACAGGGGAAAGTTGAAAAATTAGGAGAGGAAGAGAATCCTGTTTCTTGCTTTTTACTGCGGAACGTTCGACAGTAAATAATGTCTTTCACTTTTTACGATTTTTTGTTTTATCTTCTTGAACCAGCTAAAAAGGGTTATGCATAAAACATGGTGTAAGGAGCTCATTGCCCATGTACCATGTTTTATGTGGATTTATATACAACGGTTACCAAGAGTGAGTTTTGTTCTGGAAGGCACACTAAAAAAGTCGAGGTACGACAAAACTAAAATAATAAGACAAAGGAGCATCCCAATGATAAAGAGACCTTTGCTTAAAAGTGCTTTTGCATTGCTTCTTTCCGCGTCTGTTATAAGCGGTTGTAACAACGGTGACCTGAATTTAGGCCAGGAAGGCCGAAACGATCATAATGACAATGCCAGAAATGTCTCCGTCAGAGATGTAGACCGCAACCGAAATCACGTTCTTAATGTTCGAAACGTTCAAAACGGTCGAAATGATCAAAATGGTCTACGGGCTCAAAACGGTCAAACAGATCAAAACAACCGGGTTTTCCAATTTATCAATATTCCAACACCGGACCAAAATGATGTTTTTACTACATGTGACCCGTCTGTTGACCATGCACGAAACGGACATATTACTCAAAGACCCATTACCTATCGTGAAATCCCGGGTTACAACCAATCTCGACAAAATCCTTCTCCAACAGGTGATACTGCGGCTCCCGGTCAAACCGGAAATCAGGCAGCACCTAGCACATCTGCAGACAATATGATTCAGCAGGTTGTCCAGCTTACAAATGAGCAACGCAGAAAGAATGGACTTCCTGACCTTCAAGTAGATGGTAAGTTGGCTGGCGTTGCGCAAACGAAAGCCACTGATATGATGAAAAACAAATACTTTTCCCATACAAGTCCAACTTATGGTTCTCCTTTTGATATGATGAATCAATTTGGCGTTTCTTACACAGCCGCCGGGGAAAATATCGCGCAAGGACAGCCGTCAGCCCAGCAAGTGGTTAATGACTGGATGAACAGCCCGGGACACCGTGCGAATATTTTAAACCGCAATTTCACTCATATCGGGGTAGGTCATACAACGGGCCAGCATTATTGGGTACAGCAGTTTATCAAAAAATAATCGCCTTTAGATAGTAAAAAAGTGTGAGGATAGAACTCCTCACACTTTTCTTAGATGTTTACTTTATATACTCATAAAAGGGAACAGTTGAATGGGGAATGCCTATTACCCAAACAGATGTTGACATGTTGAATTTAATTTTTTAAATATAAGTTTCTCAATGTTACTTCTCTAAAAAAAGCTTCCCTTGTAAAGGTTTTTTCCTTTATACTTAAATATGTAACAAATTCTGTTAGGGGCTTTCTACAATGGATTTTATTTACATTAATCAAAACATTTTAGATAATCTGTTTTACATTTTAGCCAGTATTTTTATTTTTTTTGTTTTATTTGATAATGTGAAGAGGCTGAAATATTATAAAAAGACCTTCATTACCACATGCATGAGTTTACCTGTCATCTTATGTATGAAATTCCCTATTTATATTGATGAGTATTGTGTTCATGACTTAAGGCAAATCCCTCTTTTTATTGGTATACTTTATGGCGGCTGGCCTGTCGGGGCTGCTTTGTTGATTATTCTATTCACGGTTAGGTTTGCTATTTATGGATTTAATTTCCTAACGGTTGTTGTTTATGTAGTGATATTTATTATAACAGCGCTTCTTTCAACAAAATTCAACACGTTGAATAGAAAGAACAAGCTTATGACCTCGGTTTTGCTATCTTTGTTTCTTGGAATTCTAACAACATTTATCGCTGTTATCATGTCTGATTTTTTTAGATTGACAGAGGCTTACTTATTTTATTTTATCATTCTTCCTCCTGTCATCATGTTTTTCGCTGTATATATCATAGAAGTTTTAAAAGATGCGATTAATATAAGATCAAAAATAGTAAAGCTAGAAAAAATGGAGGTAGTAAGTCAGCTTGCGGCAAGTATTTCACACGAAGTTAGAAATCCTTTAACGGTTGTGAAAGGGTTTATTGAATTGCTGAAAGCTCCCGATCTATCTCAAGAAGTGAAGGAACAATACATTCAACATGTGGTTAGAGAACTTAAAAGTGCAGAGTCAATTATTAGTGATTATTTAGCATTTGCAAAACCTGCAATTGAAAAAGTGGAAACTATTTTAATAGATCGTGAAATAAGAAATGTAATTGAAATTATAAAGCCATTAGCCAACATGAATTCGGTGGAGATATCGGATAAGCTGGAACCAGGAACTGTGCGTGGGAATGTTAAATATCTCCAACAATGTTTTTTAAACCTGATTAAAAATGGTATAGAGGCAATGCCTAACGGAGGGGAACTTAGTGTCGTTTCATTTGTGAATAAAACCGATATAACCATCAAAATAAGCGATAACGGGGTTGGAATGAGCAAAGAACAAGTAAACCGTTTTGGCGAGCCTTATTATAGCAGCAAAGAAAAAGGTACAGGATTAGGTTCAATGGTTGCTGTTAGGATAGTCCAAACGATGAATGGGACACTTGATATAAAAAGTGCCCTAAATGAAGGAACAACTATAACCATAACATTTCCTGTTTATATTGATGAACATAGCGGATCGAACCCTTAAATTGGGTTGCTTTCTGCTATTAACCAAACAAGTGTTGACATGTTGAAAGAGCAGCATCAACCTTTGGAGAAGCCTGGTCAATTTTTATACATAATGATTCATCGAAGTATTCAGGATTAATCAAGCTGAACCGTCTCATAAGTAAATGAGGTTTTTATATCACTTAATAATCAATAAAAAACAAAGGAATATCCGTTTGAGTTATAATCCTACGTGAACAAGAGGGTAATAGAGATGCAAATAATGAGCATAAAACATAAACCCCATCATTTTTTGAACTTATCTCTCGGCAGCTGAATGGTTTAAAACAAACCTTCAAACGGTTCATTTCGTTACAGATCATTACCGGGAATTATTGCAAAATCCAGAAGTAGAAGCCGTATATTGTGCTGTACCACATCATCTGCATCAACAAATGTATATTGATATTATCGAAGCCGGAAAGCACCTATTAGGAGAAAAACCGTTTGGGATTGATTTAAAAGCGAATGAAGCGATTTTAAAAGCCGTTCGACAGAATCCTAACGTAATCGTGCGTTGTTCATCAGAATTTCCTTTTTTTCCGGGAGCGTATAAACTGCACAACCTTGTTCGCCAAGGATTCGCAGGAGAGATTATTAGTGTTGAAGCTGGTTTTTGGCATAGCAGTGATTTGGATCCAGATAAACCAATCAATTGGAAAAGGCAGTTGCTACAAATGGAGAGTATGGCTGTATGGGCGACCTCGGCATGCATGTGCTGCATTTACCATTACGTTTTGGCTGGAGACCCCATTCTATCCATGCAGTCTTATCAAATATCATAAAAGAACGTGTTACAGCGAGCGGTGAAAAAGTTTCTTGTGATACATGGGATAATGCTTATATTTCCTGTGAAGTCAAAACGGAGAAAAATCCGTTCCCGATGATTCTTTCATTCAAAAGAATGGCTCCCGGCCATAATAATACATGGTTTATTCGCATTGAAGGAACAAAGGGCTCTATTGAATATTCCACAAAATGTCCAAAGCAGCTCAAATATATGTCATATAGGGCAGGAAAGGAACAAGCGTGGCAAGTTTTAGACGTAAATTATGAAAGCGCTTATAAAATGATTACAGGTCCAATTTTTAAGTTTGGTTTTTCCGATTCCATTCTACAAATGTGGGCATCGTTTTGTGAGGAGGCCGCTAATGGAGGGACCTCTCAACCTTTATATTGTGTAACACCTGAGGAAACGGCAGAAAGTCATCGAATCTTTACGGCTGCCCTTGAATCGTATAAAAGAGGCGAGAAAATTCTCGTATAAGAGAGGCAAAATGTTATGAAGAAAACAGACGTTATGATAGCGGATCATACGAAGTTTGAAGTGACTTCACTCCACAAATTTGCTAGCTTTGAAGAATTGGACTTACTCATTACAAACAAGGAATTGAATGAAACATACCAAAGAGAGATTAAAAAGTTAAATGTCCGTGTGGAAATGGTCTAGAGAGGGGGATGTCATGACTTTGATAAAAAACGAATTGTTAAAAGAAACATTAAACATGTTGAATAACGCCCACATCGTATTGACACAAGAGGAACAACAGAAGCTGGAAATTACCGATCTTGGCCTTGGAAATATAGAGCAAGAAGGTATCCAAATCTACACTTACGTAAATACAAGTCGTTATTGTGCCAAATACCGTGCACTTTATCCTTTATTAAAAATTCATTTGTAAATTAAAGATTTTACATGAGAAATATTGGTTTTTCTTTTATAGAATGTTCAATCTAGTTTATTATAAAAATATTATGTTAACAAAATTTCGTTTCTCACATAAAGAACAATACAGTTTCATACTGGATCTGTTGCCTGTCACTCCCAGACTTCGGGTGGTACCAGGTATATTTTTTTGTATTTTTCTATAAATTGAAACTTTTTTCCTTGGTGTACGTTAAACATGATGAATTTAATGAAGAGAATTTATAAATAGACGCAAATAGTCATTATTGGCATGTAGTAAGCGGGGGAAATAGTGAAGGGGAAATCAAATCTTTTGATTACAAAGGGAAAGATTATCGTTATTTAGGTGAAGATATTGGAACGATGGAAAAGTTGTTCACTTTTTTAACGGAAGTTTATACGCTAGAAGCGGCACAGTCGTTGATTCAAATGCTTCAAATTGTTGAAGTGAATGGAAAAACAGCTCAACCAAATGCCGACGGCGGCAGTTTGGTGGAGTGGGGGCAAGCGGCAATCAAGCTTGTCAACGAAACGGAAACAGCAAAAATATATCAAATTACGGTGCCGATTGGTGATAGCGGAGACATTGAAGAGTTCCAAGTGAAGATCCGATTTGTTCGGGATCAAGGGTGGCGTGTCCATCAACTGCAATCATAAAATGAAGAGGAAGTTCGGGCAGCACCCGGAACGATTAAGTGACTCGGCGGTTAGTGTGTTTCCGTATATAATTAAGCGAGTCGGTCCCCGTTCCTTGAGGCAAAGAGATTTGTCCATTAAAATTGTAGTGGACGAAAAACAAGACTTAAATCAAATTTTTAAAGAAATTAAACAATTAAACATGAAAGTAAAGCGTGTCAAAATTAAAGATTTACATAATGGCCAGCAGCAGCTGGAAACGATGATTTTGGACGCTGAAAAGCGATATATATGCGTCTTTAAAAAACATGGCTCAAACGGTGTCGGTTGAAGTGGAAAGCAGGTAATAAATAGCTACTTCGTGACATGTCACAGAAAATATGAACGAAAAGGGGAATAAAGTTGGAATTACAGGTGAAAGACATCATTTCTAAAAGCATATTAACTCCTGCGAAAGGAGCATTAGAAGGGTTTTCACATTCTTTAAACCCGTATGCCGGCTGTGCATTCGGATGTAAATATTGCTATGTAAGACAGCTTCCTGTTTCCCTTTATCGTGAGGAGGAGTGGGGAACGTGGGTTGATATTAAAACAAATGCTGCTGCACTGTTAAGAAAAGAATTGATAAAAGCGAGGAAAAAAGGGCCTGTGACTTTATTTATGTCCTCCTCTACAGATCCGTACCAGCCTATCGAGTTCAAAACGAAGTTGACTAGAAGTTTATTGGAAGTGATGCTGGAGGATCTTCCTGATTTTTTATTCGTACAAGCACGTTCCCCTTTAGTAAAGAGGGATGTGGATTTGTTTAAGCAATTTGGAAACAGAATTAGAGTATCGATGACAATTGAAACAGATAAAGAGGAAATAAGGAAGGCGTTTTCACCGTCTGCCCCGCCGATTCCGGCAAGAATGAAGGCTATACAAGAAATAACAGAAGCGGGAATACCGACGCAGGCAACCATTGCCCCATTGCTGCCCTGCTCAAAGGAGTTTCCGAAAAAGCTGAAGCAGATTGCCAATCGGGTAGTCCTGGATGACTTTTGGATGGGAGATGGAAGCAGGGGAAAACGAACGGAAAAGCTGGAAATTCGTAAAATATATGAACGAATGGGAATGGAAAAGTGGTACAATCCGCACGCTTACAAAGTGGTATTGAAAATGCTGCAAGAAGAACTAGGCCATGTAGAGCTATTAGTTTCGCAAAAAGGGTTTCAGCCGGGTGAACAGTAAATGGGTTAGTCTTTGTACAAAACACTAATTCCAATATAAGTATTCCCGGTCTATTTAAGCAGGAAAGGTAAAATGTGGTTATCGTAGTATGGTAAAATGGAAGTATAGGATAGAAGATGGCAAGGGCTGCTTAGCAGGGGGGGAGCAAACTTGAAACAAAATAGATGGTATCGAATTATAACGGTTGTTTGGATGGCGCTGGGCTTTTTTCTTCAAATCTACTGGTATCAAAAGCAAAGAAAAACAGAAGCAGAGTGGAATGAGCTTTGGAAAAAGATAGCTCGTGAATTTAAACGGAAGATGTATGAATTAGAAGGACTGTTAATTAAAGTGGGCCAATTGCTGAGTGTTCGGGGTGATTTGCTGCCTGAATGTTTTATTGAGGAAATGAAAGAATTAGTTGACCAAGTTCCTCCATCTTCTTGGGAAGACATTCAAAAAGAATTGGAAGCCGAATGGGGAGACTCTTTTAATGAGCGATTGAGGTCTATTGAAACAACTCCCATTGCTTCTGCTTCCATCGGTGAAGTGTATAAAGGCGTATTGCAGGATGGAACCGTCGTTGCCATCAAGGTGAGGCGGCCGGGGATCCATCATATTATTAAGGCGGATTTTCAGGCTCTTGCGATTATTATGTGGTGCGGGAAAACCTTTTCGCCTGCCGCAAGAAAGATGATCAACTTTACCCAGCTTTACCGGGAAATTCGGCAGGTAATTGAGCGGGAGCTGGATTTTCGGCAGGAAATGAATACAGCCGTTTCCTTTAAAAAGCGGTTTGAGCAATACGACTATGTTTCTATTCCCGGGATGTTTCCCGAGTATTGTACCTCGAAGGTTCTGGTCATGGAATGGGTAGAAGCTGTACATCTTATAGAAGCTCCCGCAGCACTTGACCGAAAAGACCTGGCGCAAAAGCTGTTGGGGATTTTTCTGCCTCAATGGCTGGGCGAGGGGAAATTTCATGCGGATCCACATGCAGGGAATGTCATGGTCAATCAAGAAGGAAAGATTATCTTGCTGGATTTTGGAATGGTAGGAGAAATCACGAAACGAGATGCCGAAGCACTGCAGCAGTTGATTGAAGGAATAGTATTAAAAAATTATCCGAAAGTTATTCAATGTTTCTCCCGGCTGGGATTCCTGCTGCCCTCCGCTGATGTAAAAGAAATGGAGCAGCTGCTGGCTGAAGTTCTAACCATTGATATGTCCGAGTTAAAAGAGATGGATATGCTGGCGTTGGAAAAGGAAATTAATGAAATCGTTCGTTCACTTTCCATTCAAGTACCAACACGTTTTGTATTTCTGGGAAGATCTGCAGCAACCGTACAGGGTATCATTCAATCTTTGCTTCCTGACGAGGATATGCTGGAATTGGGCAAACCTGTTTTTATAGAGTGGCTGGAACGAAACGGCGGAAGTAAATGGAAACTATTTTCTCAATGGGTCTTTGCTCTGCCCTTTGTACAAGCTGTTCAGGAAATACCCGAATTGCTGCAAGAACCAAGAAGGTTAAGAGAGTGGAAACAAGAGGAGCAAAAAAGACAATTTCATTTCGAACGCTATGAATCAAGCAAGAAGTATGCTTTTTTACTAGGTTTATTCAACGGATGTTTTGCTTATATAGGAATCATTTTGGAATATCGGCTCCTTTTTCGATTCTCTCTTTCACTTTTTGGCGCAGCCTTACTATGGTACGCTTGGGGAGCCTGGAATCAGCGTAAATGGCTGAAGAAGTTATATAAAAGCTGATGGGGATAACTGATAGTAAAGATTGAACTATACAAGGAAAAAGAGGTGAAACCAATGAGTAACATTGTAGTAATAGGAAGCATTAATATGGATGTGGTTAATCATGTGCAAAAACATCCTCTTCCAGGTGAAACGATCAAGGGGTGGGGGACGTCATATTATCCAGGCGGAAAAGGTGCGAACCAAGCCGTTGCGGCAGCAAGAGCAGGAGGAAAAGTAACGATGATAGGAGCAGTGGGCAATGATTCATTCGGTAGAAGTTTGTCGGCGGCGCTCCAGAAAGAAGGTATTAACACAAATTATATTTTAGAAAAAGAAGGAACGTCAGGATTAGCTTTTATAACAGTTGATTCTTTCGGAGAAAACAGTATTATTCTTTCTGAGGGAGCAAATGGAAAAGTAGGAATAAGTGATTTGCAAAAACTTTCATCTATCATGAAGAGTGCGGACATGCTGTTGCTTCAAAATGAAATCCCCTGGGAGACAACGACACATGTATTCGAAGAAGCACAAAATAGTGATACTCGCGTTTTTTTTAATCCTGCACCAGCTTTTAAAGTTCCGGAGGATGTTCTTCCTTTAATTGATGTTCTTATTTTAAATGAGACCGAGGTACAAGTCATTACAGGAAACGAGATAAGGGACGTTTCACAGGCGAGGTTGGCTGCTGAACAATTGAGTAATGAGGGGGTTAAAGAAGTAGTTATAACGTTAGGAAAAAAAGGAGCTCTTTACATGAATCGAGAGGGAGACAACCTTTATACACCCGCATTTACAGTAGAGACAGTCGATACAACTGCGGCAGGGGATACGTTTATTGGTGCTTACGCAGTTGCAAGCACTGCAGGTCAGTCAATAAAGGAGAGCCTTCAATTTGCTTCAGCTGCCTCTGCTCTATCTGTAACAAGAAGAGGAGCTCAAAGCTCAATACCTAACCGGGAAGAGATCCAGCATTTTTTACATAATCAGTTAGATAACTAGAACGTTTCAAATCGGAACTGGTATGTATATGTATCCACATAAAGAATTGAACATGAGAAAAAACGCTCTCATGTTCAATTCTTTACGCATAAGCGGCTGCCAATCTCCCTTACGGGTTCTTGTCAGCCGCTTATACGAAGACCTTTTTAAGCTCGTTCAAGCTGAAAAAACAGAAAAGCGCAAATAGAAGAAGGATCGATGACAGAGGTTAAAAAATTAATGGGACTCATATAATTAGATACGAGGCAGACCCGCTCTTTGTACATGCAAGTGATACGACATATCCGGTAATGACCGCTGCGCATGGTATGGGAGAGTAGGAACTGTATATACTGTTTTCCTTAATATAATGAATTTCCAGAGAATATATCATAGAAAAGGGGCGGCGTTAGCCGTCTCTTTTCTGTTGCCTAATCGGATCGCGGCAGACATTAGAATTATAAATGAAAAAGTAATATTATAGCAGAATAGTTATGTATTTGCTCTGAAACAGACTAGATGCACTTATCATTAAGCCGCTTAATCGTTTCATCTTTTATCTGGGAGCGGTGATAGGTTTACATCTGCACCTGTCAGCGTGTGAAGATTCAGTAAAATAATGAGTATGTTCCGCCATGTTATTGCCCATTGTGTCCCTATATAATATAATTAGCCTCGAATATATAAAACTATTAAAAGATTTTTAATATTCGATTTCAGAAAAGTTGGAATTGTGAAAGGGGATTTTATTCTCTTTTTTCAGGAGACATGCAGTTGAAAATTGTTCTCTTTACTTGGGTCAATAAATAGGATATAGACGAAATTCTATTGTATAGTGGTCGTTTGCCCCATATATAAATCCACATAAATCATTTGACATGGATAAAAAAACATCCACGCAAATGATTTACGCATAAGCGGCTGCCAATCTCCCTTTCGGGTTCTTGTCAGCCGCTAATACGAGAACCCTTGTAAGCTTATTCAAGATGAGAGAACAGAAAGGCGCGAATAGAAGGAGAACCGAGACAAAGGTTAAAAATTAAATTGGACTTATATATAGTATATGTCTATGTTTATTCAAAGGGGTTGAAAGAGGGCGGTATGAAATTTACAACAAAGCTTTATGCAGGACTGGGCTCGATATTGGTTTTAGCTCTCATTTTATTAGCAATATTAATGAATATGCTCAATCAACAAACAGTGAAGGTGAATCTGGTAGTAAAGGAATTGTCAGAGAGGGTCAGAATGACTTCGATTATTCAGTATGAAATGCTCAATTTAGATAGAGAATTAATAGAGCTGACTTCCAATCCCCCTGAGGATCTCGTTCAAAAGATCAACAATGATATAGAACAATCCAAGTTAAATATTAGGACGGCTGTTGACTCTCTTGAAAAGGCGGATACCCGGGAGAAATCACAGGAACTCATTCAGAAATTCAAGACCCTTTACGACATACATGATCGTATGTCCCAAGAAATCATTACCCTTCAAAAAAACGGTAAGAATGCTGAACTTGAAAAGCTGCTATGGTACGATATGAAGCAAACTCAAGAACGAATTCGACAAATTGGAGACTTGTTGCATACTTTACAGGACCAAAGGATGAAAGACGAGCTTTATCGAAGCAGCAACACGCATAATTTGGCTGTTAAAATGACTTACACGTACGTCATTATAGGGCTTTTCATAGGGTTGATCATCGCCGTGTCGTTAATCAAGGGCCTTACAAGGAATCTAAATCGAGTAGCCTCCGTTATGACGAAGGTTGCCTCTAGTCAGGGACATCAGCTGCCTCGTATTGAGGTAACTTCCAAAGATGAAATCGGTGCCATTGCGGAAGCTTTTAACGGAATGGCTCAGTCCCTGGAGGAGCACGCAAAGCAGGAGAAAGAGTTAATAGAAAAGGCAGAGGAACATAGCTGGCTGAAATCAAAACTTGCAGAAATTGCCGTCATCTCTCCAGGAGTAAAGGATCTACAGACATTGGCCCAATTGCTTATTAAAAAGCTTACCCCAATGGTAGGAGCCCAATGCGGCATCTTCTACATTAAGGAGGGCAAAGGGGGGCAGCGTCGTTTGGATAAACTCGCCTCTTATGCTGCTTATCATCATAACGTTGGATTTGAAAGTTTCCGTTTCGGGGAAGGGCTTGTTGGACAATGTGCAGCGGACAAACAACCGATTCTGCTTACTTCCATTCCGGATGATTATTATGTAAAAATTGCTTCCGGTACTGGCATGGCAACACCGAACTATATTATCCTTCTGCCGGTGAAATTTGAAGATGAGGTACTGGGTGTCATTGAATTAGCTTCTTTTCAAACGTTTACTCCTCTTCAGCAAATGCTGCTTCACGAAGTAATGAGCTATATCGGAATTGCGATTAACAGCATGATAAACCATATGAAGGTGGAAAGATTGCTGCAAGAATCACAGGCTCTAACTGAAGAGCTTCAAAGCCAATCTGAAGAACTCCAATTGCAGCAGGAGGAATTAAGAACGGTTAATGAAAAACTTGAAGAACAGTATGAAAATTCGGAACAAAAAAAGAGAGAGCTGGAAAAAATCAGTCTGAGGCTTGAGGAAAAAGCTCAGCAGCTTGAACTTAGTTCCCAATATAAATCGGAATTTTTAGCGAATATGTCTCATGAACTTCGAACACCGCTCAACAGTCTGTTAATTCTTGCCCAAATGCTCGCTGAGAATGGAAATGGAAATTTGACGCCGAAACAAGTGGAATATATTCGTACCATTTATTCATCCGGTCATGATCTCCTGCATTTGATCAACGACGTTTTAGACTTAGCGAAAGTAGAATCAGGAAAAATAGATATCATTCCGGGAGAAGTAAAACTTTCGAATGTTGAGGACTTTGTAAAAAGAAATTTTTCTCATCTCATTCGTCAGAAAGGGCTTCAACTCAATGTCCAGCTGGACTCCGATTTACCAACAACGTTCTATACCGATGAGCATCGTCTGCAGCAAATTTTGAAAAACTTGTTATCAAACGCTCTTAAATTTACAGAGGAGGGGAGCGTATCCCTATTTGTTCGTAAAGCGGCCAAGGAAGAGGTAGAGGGACGATTCCTTGAAGGGCAAATGGAACCGGTGCTCGCTTTTGCGGTTGTGGATACTGGAATTGGGATTTCAAAAGAAAAACAGAAGATGATTTTTGAGGCCTTTCAACAAGCAGATGGCACCACTAGTCGTAAATATGGAGGCACAGGCTTAGGTCTTTCGATAAGCCGGGAGTTTGCCGAGTTGCTGGGCGGATTTATCGAGGTACATAGTGAAGAAGGTGCTGGAAGCTCTTTTATTCTTTATTTACCAGGCTATAAATCCAGCGGTAAAGCGGAAGTTCTATCTTCAAAAGCGGAGGCTGCAGCAGGATATTGGGACGAGAGGAATTCCTCCGTTGAGCTTGCCCGGACTGCTCACCAGCCGGATGAAGAAAGAAGTCTTGACCCTCATGGAAAAGCCTTGCTCAAAGGAAAGAAAGTTCTGCTTGTAGATGATGATATGCGCAATATATTCGCCCTGACGACAGCGCTTGAGGAATGCGGAATAGAAGTTCTTTTTGCGGAAAACGGCCGGGAAGGGATTGAGGTTCTTCAGGAAAACCCGGATACAGATCTGATTTTAATGGATATTATGATGCCGGAAATGGATGGTCTTGAAGCCATCCAGATGCTTCGGAACATGCCTCAATTTCAGGGACTGCCAATCATTGCGTTGACCGCAAAGGCTATGAAACAAAATAAGAAACAATGTTTGGAGGCAGGCGCCTCGGATTATATCAGCAAACCAATCAATTTAGATCAGCTATTCTCGCTCATGCAAGTATGGTTGTATAGATAGGTGGGAACTATCATTACACATTTAGCCGGGATGTACAGAAAAAATGATGATTTCGAGTTAGAAAAAATTGAAATTGAGTTATTGCTGGAAGGTATTTACCGATATTATGGCTTTGATTTCAGAAACTATGCCTTCCCGTTTCTGCAAAGGAGAATCTGGCATCGCATTCATGCAGAAAAGTTAAAAAGTATATCAGGCTTACAAGAAAGGATTTTTCATGATCATACGGTCATGAAAAAATTGTTTGCTGATTTCTCTGTTAATGTCACAGAGATGTTCCGTGATCCCTCCTTTTTTCTAGTCCTTCGAAACAAGGTCATTCCGTTGATGAAGGACTATCCTTATATTCGAATCTGGCATGTCGGCTGTTCTTCGGGCGAAGAAGTGTATTCCATGGCGATTCTTTTGCATGAAGAGGGGTTATACGATAAAGCAAAAATTTATGCAACCGATATTAATGCCGGTATTTTGGAAAAGGCGAAGCAGGGTGTCTTTCCGCTGGACTGCATGCAAGCATATACAAAAAATTACTTTCAAGCCGGCGGTAAAAGAGCTTTTTCAGAGTATTACACGACGAAACAGGAACAGGTCATCTTTCACCCGTTTTTGAGAGAAAATATTGTGTTTGCCCAGCATAATTTAGCAACGGATCATTCATTTAATGAGTTTCATATCATTATTTGCCGCAATGTTCTGATTTACTTCAATAAAAGCCTGCAAAATCATGTACACCGGCTACTATATGAAAGTCTTAGCTTACAGGGTTTTCTTGGGTTGGGTAAAAGAGAGGGGGTTCGATTTACAAGCAATGCAGATTTCTATGAAGAGTTCGATTCAGAAGAAAGGCTATACCGTAAAAGCAAATAATCAAAATGTAAAATCTGAAAAAGTCAATATTTTAATGGTGGATGACCGCAAGGAAAATTTGATGGCTTTGGAAGCTGCACTTATGTCTCCCAATTATTATTTGGTCAGTGCGAATTCCGGAGAAGAAGCATTAAAGTGTGTGTTGAAACAAGATTTTGCCGTTATTTTACTCGATGTACAAATGCCGGGAATGAATGGCTTTGAAACAGCAAAACTGATTAAGGCAAGAGAAAAGTCGAAGAATATCCCTATTATTTTTATTACGGCCATTAGTCAGGATATGGAACATGTGCTTCATGGTTACTCGGTTGGAGCGATTGATTATATTTTCAAACCGTTCCATCCGGATACGCTAAAAAGGAAAATTGAACAGTTTGTAAAGATTCATCAAAATCATGAGCAGCTTATGATCGAGAGTGAGCGGGAACGTACGCTCGAGCTTGAAAAAGTGAACAAGAAATTGAACAGAACAACCTTGAATTTGCGTAAGACGGAAGCGTTAAACAAGGTAATCAGCGAAACATTGATGGATACGATTGTTACGTTTGATGCAGAAGGCTATATTTTATCTGTTAACCCGGCAGTAGAGCGAATGTTTGGATATGTTCCTGATGATTTGATAGACCGTCATGTTACAACCCTGCTTCCTGCAGTGGAGGGAGATGAAGGGAGATCGTTCACGTTCACTTCTAAACCGCCTGCAGGAAGGGTGATGGAGACTGTTGCTTTGCGCAAAGACAACAGTTCTTTTCCCGCAGATATTCAAATTGGGGAAGCGACCATAGAGAACCATCATATCTTTGTTTGTTCCATCCGAGATGTGACGGAACGGAAACAAATCGAGAAAGTGCGAAAGCAGCAGTTCAATCATTTAGAAATGCTGGTGGAAGAACGAACGCTGGAACTCTCAACAGCCAATGTGATGCTTAAGAAGGAAGTGGAAGAGCGAAAAAAAATAATGGAAAATCTTTTCGTATACGAGGAACGTTTTCGGAAAATTTTCCAGTCCAGCCCTTGCCTGCTGGCAATTCGTTCCTTCGAGGATGGAAGATATATTGATGTCAATTTAAGCTGGCTGAACCATACCGGTTATCATTATGATGAAGTAAAAGGTCAAGTATCCGACATATTGCAGCTCGCGTCGAATTCCCATGGAGAGAATGATCCTATACGTATTCTTGAACTTGGCAAGCCGGTTCGAAATGAGAAAATCCGTTACATAACGAAGGCGGGAGAAATACGCGACGCTTTATTATCAACGGAATTCATCGATATCAAAAGTGAACCATGTTTCCTCATTGCAATGACCGATATTACGGAAAGAGTTCTTTTGGAAAAGGAAATATCCCGATTAGATCGTTTGAATTTAATCGGGGAGATGGCGGCTGGAATTGCCCATGAGATTCGAAATCCAATGACGACTGTCCGCGGTTTTTTACAAATGTGGATGCGCAGCGGCAATCATTTATCGCCTGAGCATATTGAATTAATGATGGAAGAGCTTGATCGGGCGAACAGCATTATTAAAGAGTTTTTAAATTTGGCTAAAAACAAGACAAGTGATAAGACAAAACAGTCTCTTAATGCCATCATTGAAGCGTTATTTCCGCTAATTCAAGCAGAAGCCTTGCTTTCGGACAAATACATTTTGCTGGAGCTGGGAACATGTCCAGAGTTGTATTTAGATGAAAAAGAAATCCGCCAGCTTGTTTTGAACCTTTCTTTAAATGGACTTGAGGCTATGTCTTTTGGTGGAACGCTTACGATTAAGACGTATGCCGAAGAGGACAGGATCGTGCTGGAGATAAGAGATGAAGGCACAGGGATTAAACCGGAATTACTTGATAAAATTGGAACTCCTTTCTTCACGACAAAAGAGAACGGAACGGGATTGGGCTTAGCCGTTTGCTATAGCGTAGCTGACCGTCACGATGCAGCCATCAAAGTAAAAACAGACAATCAAGGAACGGTCTTCTCTATTCATTTTACGTGCTAGTCCTTTCAGGAATCGGTAAGAGGAGGTGGGGAAAAGTGAAAAAGAGCCCGCTGTTCCTGCTTATATGCGGCGGCTTGCTTGCATTTATTATAGTAATGGGATTTATCGCCGTGTCTTTTAAAGAAGAGGATAAACCGAAAGTTGTCGTCGTGTTGAAAACAGGGAGCTCACAGTATTGGAAAATGGTTGAAATGGGGGCAAGAAAAGCGTTTAAGGATTTTGGTATAGACGGGAAGGTTGTAGCAAGCAATTCGGAATTTGCTGAACTCGAAAATAAGCAGTTGAGTATTTTGAAAACAGCTCTTGCACAAAATCCAGATGCACTTGTTGTGGCCTCGATTGCACCATTTTCTTCTATTCCTATATTGGAGGAATATTCAAAAAAAAATATTCCTGTGCTTACAGTTGATACTGACATTGGCTGGAGCAAGCAAGCAGCTTTTATTGGCACAGACAACTATGTATTAGGGAAAAAGTCTGCGGAATTGTTAACGTCTATGCTGCAATCGGGAGACCGAGTCGTCATTTTGGGAGGGAGAACAAACAACCCCGTTATGATTGATCGGATAAAGGGAGCCGAAGAGTCTTTTGAAGCGGCTGGAATCGAGGTTGCCTTAGTGCATCATGATGTTGGAGAGGCCCAGTTAGCGAAGGCGGCTATGGAAACGATTTTAAAAAGGACACCCGATATTAACGGGGTATTTGCCAGTAATGATGAAATGGCTCTGGGAGCATTGAAGGCACTGGAGGAACAAGGGAAGCAAATTCCGGTTGTAGGGACGGATGGCATCATAGATATAGTCAAGTTAGTTAAAGAAGGAAAGATGAGCGCTGCGATTGCCCAAAATACTTATGATATGGGATATATAAGTGTGGAACAGGCACTGAAAGCCATTGAGAAAAAACCTGTTGAAAAAAGGATTGATGTCGGTATTGACATTATCACGAAAGAGAATGCAAAAGAGAGAATGGTTTATTGGGAGGAAATATTGGGCAAACCATAACTGGAATCAGGTACTTTTATCGGGGGCTTATGCCTGTCACTCTCCAGATTCGGGAGGTGACAGGCGTTTTTGATTAAGGGAAATCATCATTTCAATAAACAAGGGTTATGATAAAGCTGCTGCGGATAAGTAGAAGTGAAAGTGTAAAATATAAATACATAACGAGCGAGCAAAAAATGTGGAACATTGTAATGAAAGAGTCATCAATCTAAACTGATCGTTAAGAATTTTATAAGGTGGATAAATCATGCAAATTGAAAGGATCGAAACTTTTCCATTACTTCACAAAATTTCTAAACCTTATGGTGATGCAAACGGATATAAGAAATATAGAACCTGCTACCTGATACGTATTGTCACAAAATCGGGTATAGACGGGTGGGGGGAATGTATTGATTGGCTGCCTACTTTGCATGTGGGATTTAACGAAAGAATCATTCCTTACCTAATCGGAAAACAGGCATCCGATCGGCTGCAATTAGTTAGTACGATAAAAAAATGGCATCAACGAGCAGCGGCGGCAGTAAGTATGGCTTTAACAGAAATTGCAGCCAAGTCTGCAAATCTCCCAGTATGTAATCTATGGGGAGGAAAATTTAGAGACAGCATACCAGTATACGCCTCATTTCAATCATATACTGACAGTAAAGATTGGATCAATCAATCCCTCCAGTTTATAGAGCAGACCATTACAAAAGGGTTTGATAAAATAAAAGTGAAAATTGGCGGAAGGGTATTCCAAGAAGACTTATCCCATATCAAATTGCTGCAGAAAATGACAGAGGAAAGATTACTGTTAATTCTCGATGCCAATCAAAGTTACGATATGGCAACAGCCCGTATGTGGGAGCGTTATTTTTCAAAATGGTCAAATCTCCTATGGTTGGAAGAACCAATGCCAATAGACAACCTGCCTGAATATCAATTGTTACGCGCAAGCCTTTCAGTGCCAATTGCAGGGGGAGAAAATATCAAAAGTGCCAAACAATTTGTACCGCTCCTTTGTAAGAATGCCTTCGATATTATCCAACCGGATATATTGCATGAAAATGGAATCGAGGATTTTCGAGACACTTTACAGCTTGCCCGCCATTTTGGAATAAGGGTTTCTCCGCATAGTTATGATGGAGCACTTTCAAGATTGTATACCTTATTTGCTCAAGCAAGCTTATCTCCTTGGAGTAAAATGGATGGAGAAAAAATCGAACCGGTCGAATGGGATGTTATGGAAAATCCATTTTCCGAACTTATACCTATCAAGCCGTTAAATAGCAGCGTCAGAATTCCTAATGGAATAGGTATAGGCGTGGAGTTAAATACAGATTTAATAAAGACATATCTTTGGGATGGATCTTCTTACTATTGACCTCATTCCGGTATTGGTTCCTATCGAATCAGTTGAAATAGCAAGAAAATAATGATTTCCGGAGTAACGGACCTATTGACGAATCTTATCCTTCACAACCTGAATACCCAATACAAAGCTTGGGAATGGAAAGGGGAAAAATCATCGAAGAAACAGGACGAAAAACTGGGATGACAACCATCGTATTACGTCCGGCAAGTACTATTGGCGTTAGGGACAACAAGTCATTTTTTGCAAGGCTATTCACCGCTCATGCTAACGATCAATATCCGATGATGGGCGATGGTTTGGCTAGGAACTTATCAAAAAAGCGAACATGATAATGGCATCTACTTGCTTAAAGGATTCGATACAACCTGGAACCAATTATAGAAAGAAATTGATCATGCAACCCGAAAGATTGCAAAAACAGTGAATTTGCCGGAAACCTTAACGGATGAGCAAATGATTGAATATAAATTAACGCCATTTGCTGTGAAAACTTTTACAGTAAATAGACTCTGGAATGACAATAAGATACGAAATCTAGGATTTGAAACAAAATATTCCCTGGCTGATGCGGTGGAAACTGCTGTCAAAGACTTGATTGGACGGAACCTATACTAAACTTTTAAAAGGAAAATATTAAACATTGCGTTTCCCAAATAGTCAGGCAATATGAGAGACGAATCGGGAGTCACAGAAATCATGAATGTTCGGTTGTTTTTTTCTTATTTATTCGTGCCCGTCACCACCCGAATTGACTAATTTTGGGCGGTGACAGGCACTTTTAAGCAAAAAAGCACTGGCTCAAGCTGGTCAGTGCTTTTTTCTATTAACCAATCATGTTGATCATTGTTCATACGGAACTGATAAATTCATAGGGGCACAATCAAGTACTGGTGTTGCGATTGCTAACATGTCAAAAGGTTACTGGAAAGAAAAATTCAATGAATGTGTGAAAAGAATATAAGTGAAATACCAAATGATTTTCTCGATTTATACGATCTGAATACAACATATTCATTTTAACAGGAAACTGGGGGATTTTACTTTTTATAAAGTTATGGTAATGAAAGAGAAAAACGATCCTTTACTTTTACTTCTCAGGTGTAACTTGTATTGATTATATAGAAATTATCGTTTTTGAGAATCAGAGCAATCCATTCTTTCTAAGTATGCTGTAAAGAACCAAACATGTTTCTCTAGAAAGCCTAATGCATCTCCGAAAAGATTTATTGTAAATTCATCTGTTGTCTCTCTTACGAATTTGTCGACTTCACGCAAGTAACGTGCCGTTGCTGCGAAATCGTTGACAACAGCATAAGCGATAGTCGAGGTATTGTAAGGGCAACTAGGGGCTTCTTCTAGAGTTGCGTAACGGACGAATTCATGCATGGAGGCAAGGGGAAAAAAACCCAACATTTTGATTCGTTCAGCAATTCGATCGATTTCAAGAGCAACTTCTTCATACAGCTCCTGTAATTTTTCATGAAAATCAATGAAATCAACACCAACCACATTCCAGTGGAAATTGCGTAATTTGGCGGAAACTACATGAAGATTAGCCAAGTATATATTAAGGGCATCAGTCAGTCTTTTTGCGTATTGTGGATCCAGACCGGTTAAAGCAGCACGAAGTTCACGAGACACATTATCATCCTCTCTAAATTGGTTTCAAATCAATATATGTTTTAGGCATGTATACAGTTCTTTGCTTTGATTGTGAGTGCAACATAATGTCTATTATTACTAAGATCCAGAAAGATATGTTTTATATGTCCGTGGAGAACCGTATACGCAATTGAATTAACCTGGTTTTCGTGTAATCGGTTGAATCCAGGAGATACCTAACAGTTGTGTGAGGTGATTGTTATAAAAAATAACATATAGAAAAGGTAAAAGTTTAAAGAAAACCCTTAAACGATGTAAGTAAATATGACATAAATGAGCAAAAAAAGTGCGGGGAATAGTAAATTAATTAGTGTCGCTATAAAAATTCCTGAAATTTAATTAGATGTTGTTATGAAATATGACGTTCATTTCTGGTGTGAAGAGCAAATTTCTCTTGGTAGCGCAAAATAAGTAAGATGCAGGTTTGAAAAATAGACAACCTAGCGCAAAATCGTACGGAAATTCGAATGTAAATCTAGTGTCATTAGAGGAGGTGTTATTTATCATTAATTTAGAATATTGAAACTTTTTAAAAAAAGAGGGGGTTATACATGGAATATTTGCTGGCTAATTATGATCGGGTCTTTGAGCTCTTTCAAGAACATCTTTATCTGATTTTTATTTCTTTACTCATTTCTCTTGCTATTGCCATTCCTGTCGGTGTGATCATTCCGCGATTCAAAGTCTTGCATACGCCTGTGATGGGAATCCTTGGAATGATGTATACCATCCCAAGTCTTGCGTTATTTGCTTTAATGGTTCCTTTCCTGGGATTAGGGTTTAAAGCGGCTGTAACAGCGCTTGTCGCTTATTCGCAAATGATTTTAGTCCGAAATATCGTAACAGCCGTTCAAGGCATAGATCCTGCTGTCATTGAGGCAGCCAAAGGTATGGGAATGGGGAAATGGCGAATCTTTTGGAAGATTGAACTCCCGCTGGCCTTGCCAGTCGTCATTGCAGGTATTCGAATTGCCATTGTTTCCATGATTGGGATTGGTGCGATTGCTGCTTATATCAATGCAGGAGGCTTAGGAGAACTTATTTTTGAAGGGATTTATCAAGATCATCCCCAAAAGGTGATAGCAGGAACGATTGCTGTGATATTGCTAACTTTAATTTCAGATTTACTTTTACGTTTTGTTGAAAAGAAAGTGAGCATAGCTGCATAAAGAAAAGGGGGGGGCTGGTTTGTCATTGTTTGCGGAAGCTTTTCAATACATGATGGAGCATTTAAGTGAACTGTTCCATGCGGTGAAAATCCATCTTTTACTTAGCTTTATCGCCTTGTTAATTGGGGTTCTCATTTGTATTCCGTTAGGAGTTTATTTAGGGAAATCAAAACAAGGCAAAAGGACAATGCTTATTTTAAACATTGTTTACATGGGCAGGATTATACCAAGTCTAGCCATTTTGGCTCTTGCGATGCCGTATATCGGAATTGGGTTTACCCCATCACTGGTTGCTTTGACTTTGCTTGTTTGTCCGCCTATTTTAATTAACACGGTCACAGCTTTTCGCGAGCTGGATAAAAGCATTATCGAAGCTGCTTATGGGATGGGAATGGGAAAAGCAAGAGTGCTCCATAAAGTTGAACTGCCGCTTGCTCTGCCCGTCATTATTACCGGGATTCGCACTTCTTCCGTAGAAGTCATTGCCAGTGCAACTCTCGCAGCATTTATCGGGGCAGGAGGCCTTGGAGAGTTCATTATTAACGGAATTGCGATGGCACAACCATCCATGCTGCTTGTGGGTGCCATTCCGGTAGCCATTTTAGCCATTCTGGCGGAGGTTGCTTTTGGCCGAATTGAAAAATGGACAACACCGCCTGTGATGTAAGGGCGAGTGCCAATATAGGGAGGGAGAGATACTATGAAAATAGTGAAAAAAGCTTTTCTATTCATGACAATATGTCTATTAGTGATGATTTCTGCAGCCTGTTCAAGCAAAACAAATTCAGAAGGCAAACCAACCATAAAAATTGGCTCCAAAAACTTTACAGAGCAGTATATTTTAGGGGAATTGTATGCCCAGGCACTTGAAGCAAAGGGATACAACATTGAACGAAATCTAAATCTTGGCGGAACACTTGTTGCTTTTGAAGCATTGAAAAACGGTGAAATTGACCTTTACCCCGAATATACAGGGACAGCGCTGATGGATGTTCTAAAAGGTGAACCTCAAAGTGATGCAAACGCAGTCTATGAGACGGTGAAACAAGGCTATAAAGACAAATGGGGAATTGAAGTATTAGATCAAACATCGTTTAACAACACATATGTGTTAGTTACAACGAAAGAGATTGCCAAAAAGTACAATTTAAAAACACTTTCTGATTTGTCAGTAAAGGCACCTGAACTGAATTTTGCTCTCATTCCGGAATTTGGCGAGCGTGCGGATGGCCTGCCTGGTTTACAGAAAAAATACGGCGGGTTTGAATTTAAATCAGCCAAGCTGTTTGATATTGGCTTGAAATATAAGGCACTTACAAATGGCCAGGTTGATGTCACCATTGGTTTTGGTACAGATGGACAAATCGCGGGATATGATTTAGTGGCATTAGAAGATGACAAGAAATTATGGCCGCCATATTATGCAGCGCCGCAGGTTCGAGGCGAAATTTTAGAGAAATATCCTGAAGTTGGGGAAATCTTGAATAAAGTCGATGCTTTATTAACGGATAAGGTCATGGCCGGTTTAAATTGGAAGGTGGATGGAGATAAAGAAGAGCCTGCCAAGGTAGCTGAAGAATTTTTAGAAGAGAACGGCTTTCTTAAATAATGAATAGAAGAAAAAGGAAAGAGTTCTTTGGACACTCTTTCCTTTTTCGCTAAAGGAGGATAACCATGGATGGAATCGTATTTCGGAATGTAACAAAATACTACCCGGGAAGTAAGAAGCCGGCGGTTGATAACGTTAATTTAAAAATTGAATCCGGTCAATTAGTTACATTGTTAGGAAGTTCGGGCTGTGGAAAAACGACGCTTTTAAAAATGGTCAATAGGCTTTATGAACAATCAGAAGGCGAAATCTTTATTGATGGAATGAATTCAAAAGAGGTACCTGTGAATGAGCTGCGGAGACGAATTGGTTATGTCATTCAGCAAAGTGGTCTCTTTCCTCACATGACAGTTGAACAAAATATTGCAACCGTTCCGGAAATGCTTGGCTGGGATAAAGAAAAAATTAGCAAGCGAATTGACGAGCTGTTAGAGTTTGTTCATCTTGAACCGAAAGTTTATCGAAAACGATACCCAAGGCAAATGTCCGGAGGTCAGCAGCAGCGCGTTGGCCTGGCGCGTGCCCTGGCAGCTGATCCTCCATATATGTTGATGGATGAACCGTTTGGAGCGATTGATGCCATTACAAGAGCTTCGCTTCAAGACGAATTGCTTCATATTCAGAAAAAACTTCATAAAACGATTTTATTTGTGACGCATGATGTAGATGAAGCCCTTCGCCTTGCAGATAAAATTGTCATTATGAAGGATGGAAAAGTAGTTCAATACGATACGCCATTAAATATTATTGCGAATCCAATTAATGAATTTGTAAAAGGCATGATGGGCGGAGACGATATTATGCGTCAAATTAGCTTAATCAACGTGCGGGCAGCAATGGAAAATATCAGTAAACATTCAGGTTTGAAACCGGCCGAACAAATTGCTGAAAGCAGTGATTTAAAGACGGCCCTTGCCATGATGTTAAAAACGGGCTGTGACGAGCTTCAGGTCATTGATGAAAATCGCGGCATCGTTGGACGGTTATCGCTTTCACATATTCAAGACGTGCTTTCTGCCAGACAGCAGGAACAAATAATGGAGGTAAAATAGATTGGTTACAAAACAAGGTCAAGCTTCCTTCGTTTTCATTGATAACCAAAAGCTAACCCTTGAAGATGTGGTTCAAGTGGCGCGCTTTCATAAAAAAGTGGAGCTGTCTGATTCAACATGTGAAAAAATTCAACGAACCCGCCGGATCGTTGAGAAATTTATTGAAGAAGAGAGGGTGGTTTACGGCATTACAACCGGACTCGGAGATCTTTGCAAGGTTCGCATTCAGAAGGAACATTTAAATGATCTTTCTAAAAATATCATCATGAGTCATGCTTGCGGGGTCGGTGAACCGTTATGTAAAGAGCAAGTACGCGCCATTATGTTTGCGGCCGTTTTAAATTACAGCCAAGGGTATTCCGGTCTCCGGCTGGAGAGTGTGAAGACATTAGTAGACATGCTGAATCACGGCATAACACCATGGACGCCTTCACAGGGGTCTGTTGGTTATTTGACACATATGGCTCACATTGCCCTTGTCATGATTGGGCTTGGCCGTGCTTATTATGAGGGAGAGCTCATGACGGGACGTCAAGCAATGGAAAAGGCAGGTATTCCGATTCTATCGCTGGAAGCAAAAGAGGGTTTGTCACTTGTAAACGGTACAGTATGTATGACAGGAATTAGTGCGCTTACAGTTTATGATGCTATAAATCTGGCAAAATGGGCAGATATTGCCGGTGCGATGAGCTTTGAATCCTTAAAAGGATCCTATTGTGCATATGATGAGCGTATCCAAAAGGTAAAACCTTTTAAGGGACAGGCAAAAGTTGCGAAAAATCTTCTTTCATTAATAAAAGGCAGTGAAATTGCCGAGAAATTTAAGCATTACCGTGTCCAGGATGCGTTAAGTATTCGGGCTATTCCCCAAGTACACGGAGCCTGCCGGGATAAAATTGATCATGCAAGAGAAGTCGTGGAAATTGAATTAAATTCTGCTACAGATAATCCACTTATTTTTGAAGATGAAAATGGCGGTATTTCTATTTCATCATGTAATCCGCATGGGGAATCCATTGCGTTGACAATGGATATGCTTGCAATAGCCGGAGCAGAGCTGGCTGGAATTTCGGAGCGCCGAACAGCGCGTTTAGTTACGGCAGATGTTAGTGGGCTGCCGCCTTTCCTTGTTAAGAACAGCGGTTTACATACAGGCTTTATGATTCCTCAATACGCTGCTGCTTCCCTGGTTGCAGAAAATAAAGTTTATACTCATCCTATTTCGGTAGATTCACTCACCATGTCGGGATTCCAGGAAGACCATGTTAGCATGGGCACACCGGCTGCTTTAAAGGCAAATAAAGTGTTAAAGAATACACAGAAAGTCATCGCAATCGAAATGCTTACGGCCGCCCAGGCACTTGAATTCCATCACCCTCTGCAATTGGGGGAAGGAACGGAAACCATATATCAATTCATTCGCCGTGCTATACCTTCATGGGATCGAGATCGCGAGTTTTATATAGATCTTGAAAAAATGATTTCAATCGTTGAAAAAATCGATGGCATCAAACAAATAGAAGCTCGGATCGGAAACGAGCTGTAAGTATAAATGAATGTAGCAGGAGGGGAATGAGATGGGAGAAAACATTCAGACTTTTTCACAGGATTTGCGTTGTAAGAGCTGGCAAACAGAAGGGATTCTGCGGATGCTTTTAAATACAATTGATTCAGATGTCGCAGAGGATTCTATTAATTTAATTGTTTACGGAACAGGAAAAGCAGCACGAAATAAAGAAGCTATTCGTAAAATGATTGAACTGTTGAAAGAGCTGCAAGAAGATGAAACATTATTAATTCAATCCGGAAAACCAGTGGCTGTCTTTACGACTTCTTCTTTAGCGCCAAGGGTGCTTGCAGTGAATTCCGTTATTGTCCCTGCTTATGCCAATTGGGAGTATTTCCGTGAGTTAGAGAAGAACGAACTGACCATGTACGGTCAATCAACAGCGAGTGCCTGGGCTTATATTGGAACACAAGGTATTCAGCAAGGCACGAGTGAAGCGTTTCAAGCAATAGCAGAGCAAAATTTCCAGGGAACACTTGCCGGGAAATGGATTTTAACGAGCGGACTTGGCGGGATGGGAAGTGCACAGCCGCTGGCAATCAAAGCGAGCGGGGGAGTATCCCTTATTGTAGAAATTGATGCAAAGAAAGTGGAGAGGAGTATTAAATATCATATTTGTGATATTTGTACAGACAGCTTGGATGATGCCTTAGCACATGTTGAACAAGCGAAACAAATGCAGATGCCTCTGAGTGTTGCACTAATTGGCAATGCTGCAGAGGTATATCAAGAACTGTTTCATCGAGGGATTATTCCAGACGTTGTAACGGATCAAACATCTGCCCATGATTTACTTAATGGCTACATTCCTGCGGATTATACAGTCGAACATGCCGAGCGCATTCGCAAACAAATTCCTGAAATGTATTTAGAAGATGCAAGACAAACGGTTATACAGCATGTAAAAGCAATGGTTGGTTTTAAGGAAAAAGGAGCTGTTGTATTCGATTACGGAAATAATATTCGCCAGCAAGCAGCATTAGCAGGATACGAAGAGGCATTATCATTCCCTAACTTTACGTACTACATTCGACAGCTGCAGTGCGAGGGGTACAGTCCCTTTAGATGGGTGGCTTTATCCGGTGACCCAAATGATATTTATTTGATTGACCAGCTTATTTTAGACTATTTTTCATCGAATAGTAAAGTAAAGCACTGGATTGAATATGCACAAGCCAATATTCGCTTTCAAGGACTTCCTTCACGAGTGTGCTGGTTAAAGGCAGAAGAACGTATTTTATTAGCCGAGAAAATAAACAAGATGGTAGCGAATGGTGTACTAAGCGGGCCGATTCTTTTTACAAGAGACCATATGGATGCAGGTTCAATGGCCTCACCATTGCGTGAGACAGAAGGGATGAAAGATGGAAGTGATGTCATTGGGGATTGGCCGATTTTAAATGCGTTACTAAATACATGTAATGGTGCTGCTTTTGTTAGTTTTCATCATGGAGGAGGTGTCGGAATCGGTTATTCTCTGCATGCGGGGATGAGTGTTGTTGCGGATGGAAGCCGTGAAATGGGAGAGCGGTTTCAAAATATATTCCTCGGAGATGTCGGTGTCGGCATTGTTCGTTATGCAGATGCGGGTTATGAAACGGCACAGAAAAAGGCAAAGGAGCTTGGATTAGGTTTATAAATCAAATCGTCAATGGAGGTGACAGGATGAAAGTTTTGGTTGTTGAAAATGATGATTTTCAACGTAATGGTTTAAAATGGATGCTGCAAAATTCTATGTTGAGCATTACTGAATATGTGGAGGTTTCAACGGTATATGATTTTTTTACTGTTGTGTCAAAAAAGAAAGTCGACCTCATCTTCATTGATGTTGATTTATTAGACGGTGATGATTGGTCACATCTATCCTTAGCGGTCCAGCGAGCAAAAGTAATTGGAACAATGAGATCCAAAAACTTTGATACGGCGATCCGTTGTGTAGAAGCCGGGATGCATCGTCTTTTTGTAAAACCATTTCCCATTGAGGATTTAATGGCTGTTATTAACAGCCTGGCTGCGGCTCAAAAAATGGATTTCCAGCAAATTGCTGTGTCAGGACCGGAAACATTGAAAAAGCAATGGATCTCAAAACTGATTTACGGCCAAGTGAATAATTTGCGCGAAATATGGGATGAGGCCAAACGGCTTGGCTATCAGGCACTTCCAAGTGTCGTCATGATTGCGAAAGTCAGTCGGCTAAAAAGTTTGGCGCGAAATAAAAGTGATGTATGGAAGAAAAAGATGTTACTAGATATCTATCGCTCCATGGAGAGCTTTTGTTTCGAACATGGATTAATTGCCAGTCAATTTGATGAAGAATTTATTTTGTTGTATACACCAAAAATTGGTGAGCAAAAGGATGAAACCATCCAAAAAATAAAAAGGATTAGTTACCATCTGCTTGATTGGGTTAGAAAAGAGAGCGGGTATGCTCTTCATATCACAGCCGGCAAAGAGTACAAAAATCCAATGCACCTCTATTATTCTTACCAGGAAGCAAAAGAACTTCTTTCTTTGGAATTTTATTTCTCCAAAGGCAAAGTTTGTACGTGTTTTGATTACCCAACACTTTTTGATCATAATGTGGTCGAAGAACTTCATCTGCCAGTGACAGAAGATGATCTTACAAATTATAGTTTTGAACTGATATTTTCTGAGATTGAAAAGAATATGAATGAGTTAAAAGCAAAAGGTGTTTCACCTATTTATTATAAATTAGTGCTAATCGATATTCTCCAGTTGATCGTAAATCGGTATGTTAAAAACGAAAAGGAACGGTTTAGAGCGTTTCTGGAGCAAAGCAAAAAGATTATGAGCAGTACATCAAGTGATGAGCTCCTCCCGCAAATCAAAGAATTTTTTGCGCAGACAGCTAATGTTGGACAGACAAACCTTGGACACATTGTGATAGAAAAGGCTCTCGATTACATACGGAATCATTATATGCAAAGCATCACACTTGAAGAAGTCTCTGAATATGTACAGCGCAGTCCATATTATTTTAGTCATCTATTTAAAAAGACAATGAATATGACATTTGTTGAATATTTAACAAATTTACGTGTTAGTAAGGCGAAGGAACTGTTAATGCAAGGGGATTGGACAGTTTCAGAGATTGCGTCGTTAGTAGGGTACCAGGATCCCAATTATTTCAGCCGTGTTTTCAAAGTGATTACAGGTGATTCGCCTTCAAAATGGAAAACGCAAAAAAACCTAGAAATGACAAGATAATCAATGGATGATATATCATACAGAAAAGATTAGGAAAAAAATTGCGAATATTAAAAATATAATCTAGGGATAAATGAACGGGATTGCCTTACGATGAAACTATGAGATATATAAATCCACATAAATGATTTGACGTGGATAAAAAACGCCCATGTCAAATCATTTACGCATAAGCGGCCGCCAATCTCCCTTACGGGTTCTTGTCAACCGCTTATACGAAGACCTTTGTAAGCCTGCTCAAGGTGAGAGAACAGAAAAGCGCAAATGGAAAAAGGCTCGATGGCAGAGGTCAAAAAATTAAGTTGGAGTTATATAGAATATATTAATGAAAACAAGGGGGAAAAATGATGGCAACATCTGAGGACATGATTCGTGCACCACGAGGTACAGAGTTGAATACAAAGGGATGGGTTCAAGAAGCTGTTCTTCGTATGCTAATGAATAATTTAGACCCGGAAGTAGCGGAGCATCCTGAAAAGCTGGTTGTTTACGGTGGGATTGGAAAGGCAGCACGAAACTGGGAAGCATTTAATCGCATTGTCGCCTCACTAAAAGAGTTAGAGGAGAATGAAACGTTATTAATTCAATCAGGAAAGCCTGTTGCCGTGTTCAGGACTCATAAAGATGCACCGCGTGTTCTTTTAGCCAATTCGAATATCGTTCCTGCTTGGGCTAATTGGGAAACATTCCATGATCTCGACAAAAAAGGATTAATCATGTATGGGCAAATGACAGCGGGAAGCTGGATTTACATTGGAACTCAAGGGATTGTTCAAGGTACATATGAAACATTTGCCGAGTGTGCAAAGCAGCATTTTGGCGGAAGTTTAAAAGGTACCATTTCCGTAACGGCAGGATTAGGCGGCATGGGCGGAGCACAGCCTTTAGCGGTTACGATGAACGGGGGAGCTGTCATCGCCATCGAGGTTGATAAATCCCGTATTGAAAAACGTTTAGAAACACGCTATTTAGATACAATGGTGGAATCCCTTGATGAAGCGATTGCATTAGCGGAAAAAGCCAAAAAGGAAGGAAAGGCTCTTTCCATCGGATTACTTGGAAATGCAGCCGAAATTTTGCCGCAAATGATTGAAAGAAGCTTTATTCCAGAGATTGTGACAGATCAAACATCGGCACATGATCCGCTAAACGGTTACTTACCGGTTGGAATGACGCCAGAAAGCGGAGCCGAACTGCGCAGTGCGAATCCTGATGAGTATGTAAAACGTTCCAAAGCAAGCATGGCGGTTCATGTTGAAGCACTTCTTGAGATGCAGAAGCGCGGTGCTGTAATTTTTGATTATGGAAATAATATTCGTCAAGTTGCTTATGATGAAGGGGTAACCAATGCTTTTGCTTTCCCGGGCTTTGTACCGGCCTATATCCGCCCGCAGTTTTGCGAAGGAAAAGGTCCGTTCCGCTGGGTAGCACTATCAGGAGACCCGGAAGATATTTATAAAACAGACGAGGTGATTTTACGGGAGTTCTCTCATAATAAACATCTTTGTAACTGGATTAAAATGGCGAGGGAGAAAATCCAATTCCAAGGGCTTCCTGCCCGTATTTGCTGGCTCGGTTACGGCGAGCGTGCAAGGTTCGGAAAAATTATTAATGATATGGTGGCATCCGGCGAGCTTTCGGCCCCGATTGTGATTGGCCGGGACCATTTAGATGCCGGCTCTGTTGCTTCGCCGAACCGCGAAACAGAGGCGATGAAAGATGGAAGCGACGCGGTTGCGGACTGGCCGATCTTAAATGCACTCGTAAACACAGCAGCTGGCGCAAGCTGGGTATCTGTCCATCACGGCGGCGGTGTAGGAATGGGCTATTCCCTTCATGCTGGTATGGTTGTGGTAGCGGATGGAACGGAAGATGCGGCAAAACGCCTTGAACGCGTATTAACGACAGACCCCGGGATGGGTGTTGTCCGCCATGTCGATGCCGGCTATGATTTAGCGGTTCAAACGGCAAAAGAAAAAGGGATTAAAATTCCATCATTATATAAATTCACATAAATAATGGAACATGGACAAAAGCGGTCCATGCTCATTATTTACGCATAAGCGGCTGCCAATCCCCCTTACGGGCTCTTGCCAGCCGCTTATACGAAAACCTTTGTAAGCCTGCTCAAGGTGAGAGAACAGAAAGGCGCGAATAGAAGAAGGCCCGGTGACAGAGGTTAAAAAATTAAGTAGGACTTATATATGTTTTAGATTAAAAGGGGGAGAGATCGTGACATCCATCTTGTATATTAAATGCGCATCACAAGTCGTAACGGTAAGCGGGGGAAGTGATCGGCCAAAGCGCGGCCAAGATATGTCGGACATCGGGGTAATCGAAAATGGCAGTGTAGTGATTGACGGCGGAAAGATTGCTTTTGCAGGACCTGATGCTGAAGCGGTACATTATATCAGCAAATTAAATGGAGAGGTCACAACAATTGATGCTTCGGGTAAGATTGTAACACCCGGTTTAATTGATCCCCATACGCATCTCGTCTTTGCCGGAAGCCGTGAAAAGGAATTGGAAATGCGGCTAAAGGGGGCCAAGTATCTTGACATTTTAAAACAGGGCGGCGGAATCTTAAGCACTACTAGGAGTACGAGAGAAGCGTCTGAAGAACAGCTCGTTGAAGAATCAGCCAAACGTTTAAACCGTTTTTTGCAACACGGTGTAACGACTGTTGAAGCAAAAAGCGGCTACGGTTTGACGGTCGAAGATGAGCTCAAACAGCTGCGGGCTGCAAAAAAATTGAGTGAGCGGCACCCCGTCGATCTTGTTTCCACTTTTATGGGAGCCCATGCGATTCCCATGGAATATAAAGAAAACCCTGATGAGTTTGTTCGTCTTGTTATTGAGGAAATGATTCCAAAGGTTGCCGAAGAAGGATTGGCAGAGTTTTGTGATGTGTTCTGTGAAGAAGGGGTATTTACCGTTGAACAATCTGAAAGAATTCTTAAAGCAGGTAAGAAGTTTGGATTAAAACCGAAAATTCATGCGGATGAAATTGTTCAGTTTGGAGGCGCGGAGCTGGCTGCAAAACTAGGGGCAGTTTCAGCGGATCATTTACTAAAAGCATCTAATGCAGGTATTGGGCAAATGGCTGAAAAAGGTGTCATGGCTGTACTTTTACCGGGAACAGCTTTCTTCCTGATGGAAAAGCCTGCAAATGCCCGCAAAATGATTGAAGCAGGTGTTCCTGTGGCTCTTTCAACAGATCGAAATCCGGGTTCATCTCCCACTGAGTCATTGCCGCTTATTATGAATCTAGCATGCTTAACCATGAAAATGACACCTGAAGAGGTATTGACAGCTTGTACAATCAATGCCGCGCATGCTATCGGAAAGGCAGATCAAATCGGAAGCATTGAAATTGGGAAAAAAGCAGATCTTGTTTTATTTGATGCCCCGAACTATCAGACACTGCAGTATAACTACGGGGTTAATCTTGTTGATACAGTTTTGAAAAACGGCAAAGTTGTGGTGGAAGGAGGGATCATCATTGGAACTAACGAAGGTTCGCATCCATTCAGCACGTTTGCAAACTAGTATCGAACAGCTGGCGGTGTTTGGTCGAAATGAAAAGGGCGGTCTTGACCGGACCACGTTTACTCCAGCTGAATTAGCAGCAAGAGAATGGTTGAAGCAGCAGCTTCAAGAGTTACCGCTAGATGTAAAAATAGATCAAGCGGCAAATATTTGGGCGAAGCGCTCGGGTACAGAGAAAACTTTACCTGTTATTGCATTTGGTTCCCATATTGATACAGTGCCAAACGGGGGGAAGTATGACGGAGCACTTGGGGTGTTAACGGCATTAGAAATAATGAGGGTACTGGAGGAAGAAAACATTCAGACACGCCACCCGCTGGAGCTTGTTTCATTTACTGCGGAAGAACCTAATCCGTTTGGTCTATCCACGTTTGGCAGCCGGGCCCTTACGAAAAAGCTTACACGAAAAGATTTAGAGGGGGTAAAGGACCCGGAAGGAAGGCTCCTGACCGAGGCATTAAAAAGTGCAGGGGGAGACGCTGAACATTTCGAGAAGGCAGTACGTACCCCTGAAGAATTCAGTGCTTTTCTTGAAGTTCATATTGAACAAGGGAAACGGTTATTAAATCGCCATATCCCCGTTGGCATTGTGACAGCCATTACCGGTATTTATCGTGAAGAGGTTATGGTTGTTGGTGAAGCCAATCATGCGGGGACAACATTAATGGAAGACCGGAAAGATGCGTTAACGGCTGCATCCGAAATCATTTTGGCATTAGAAACGGTATGTCGTCAGCATCGGGCTAACGAAGTAGTGGGTACCGTTGGAAAAATCACAGTGAGACCCAATGCCGCCAATATTATCCCTGAAGAAGTAACGTTTACATTAGAAATACGCGGCAAAATGCGTGAAGAAATTCAAGAAGTGATTTCGGCCTGGCAAGAGCGTGTAAAAGAAATAAAAAATCTGCGCTGCGTACAAGTGGAACGACGAGTCCTTTTGGATCAAGCTCCCGCTCCAATGGACGGGCAAGTGATTCAAGTGATGCAAAAACAAGCTGGTATATTAGGGTATCCATCCCATTTACTTGGAAGTATGGCTGGCCATGACGCTGCCCATATGACTTCTATTACACGGAGCGGGATGTTATTTGTGCCGAGTATAGGCGGTAAAAGCCATTGTCCTGATGAAGAAAGCCGTATAGAAGATATAGAGAAGGCAGCAAATGTGTTGCTGCATACCATTTTAGAATTAGATCAACAGCTAGATTCTTGAACTACTCCCACTTACTTCGTTGAAGCAAAAGATTCCTGCGAACACCGAACTATCGTTCAGTTTTTTAGCAGGCTAACCCCGTAGTCCCTACGGTTAGAGTTTTTCATCTTGTACGTTGAACACGCCACACTCCCTACTTTAGCTTGGTTTTCGCAACTTCGGCGAGTGTGGGACGATGGAACGTTGAAGATTTTACGTGACAGACGAATTTCCTGTCACAACCCCATATCTTCAGTTTTCAAAGTGCAACTTGTACAGGAATATTATATCGCAAACTTAGGCTAACGCCTACCGAAATTCATCTCCCGCCTACTCATTGGGCTTTGCCCTTCACATTCCTTGAGGTGGGAGTCTTCTTTCGGAAAATGATAAAGGGGGGAAGAAACGTGCAGCATGTGTATATAGCCGATTATATATATGTAAATGACCAATTTCAGAAAGATCAAGCGATGTATGTTGCAGACGGCGTTATCAAAGAAATCGGGCCAAAGCAGGCACTAGCAGAAAAATATAAAGGAATCTCAACCATCAATTGGGGCGGCAAGGCAATTGTTCCCGGCACCATTAATGCCCATAATCATTCCTTCCAAAGTTTACTACGGGGAATCGCCGTTGACCGTCCCTTTTTAGAATGGCGTGACAAGGCACTCTACCGCTACACACCGCTTTTAGATGAAGAGGCCATTTATACAGGTGCCTTATTTGCTTTTGGTGAAATGTTAAAATACGGAGCGACAACAGTAAGTGACTTCTTCTATGTGCATAACGGCGGTACGGCTACTGATGAAGCGGTCATTCAAGCGGCGAAAGATTTAGGTATTCGTCTAGTATTCGCGCGGACGATGTATGATTGGGATGGTGCCCCAATTAATTATCGGGAAACAGTGGATGAAGCAGTAGAAAGAACGCGAGCATTAGCAAAGAAATATCAAGGAAATCCGATGATTTCGATTCAACCGGCACCACACAGTCCGCACGGGGCATCACCGGAGATGATTAAAGCCGGCCATCGCTTAGCACAAGAACTTGATACCCCTTTACATATTCATGTTGCCGAAGAAATGTTTGAAGTGGAAGAAACACTTGAAAAATACGGATTACACCCTGTTCATTATTTGGATTCACTTGGTGTAGTCGATGAAAGAATGATCGCGATTCACCTCGTTTGGCTCGATGATTCCGAGATTCAACTGTTAGGTCAAAGGAATGCTTCGTTAGCATATTGTCCATCAAGTAATATGTTTTTATCTGATGGAGTCACACGTATTCCTGATTTGCTTCAGGCAGGTGTACGTATTTCACTCGGCTCAGACGGTGCTTGCAGTAATAACCGCATCAGTGTATTTGAAGAGATGAGGATGTGTTCTCTTTTGCAGAAAGTAACGAGACTTGACGGTACATGCATTACCGCCAAGCAAGTATATGACATGGGAACAAAAGTCGGCGCAGAGCTGCTGCGTCTTCCGACAGGGTTGATTAAAGAAGGATTACAGGCGGATTTTGTCACACTAAATGTAAATGATCTTTCCCTCTCGCCAAAGACTGAACTGTTTGCGAATATGGTTTATTCCCTTCAGCCGAATGCGATTGCAGATGTCGTTGCAGGCGGGAAAATGATTGTGGAAAATGGCAAACTGCTGACGGTTTCCGAACAAACCATTGTTCAGAAAGTAGATCAGCTATTCGAAAAATGGGCTCTGCAAAATGTAAAATGACACCTGAAAGGTGTCGTTTTACATTTATTTGGAAGATGATAGTAATAGAATTGGCTTTCATTCTTTTTATCCGTGCCTGTCACTACTCAAAATTGTTGAAGGATTAAAACTAAACATCTCCTGCACCAAATGTCAAAAAAACCACTTATTTTCTTTATTTTTAAGAGATTAGTCATAATGAAAGAGGAGATTTGTCTAAAGATGTTGAAAAGGTAATAGGGGAAAAAACGGAAAAAGAGGGGAATTAAGAAAGCTATGAATGTTAAAAGAGGGGTCCTTTACACATCGTTAGCTCTGTTGCTTGGCGCGTGCAGCCATAATGCGGAGACGACATCTGCCAAACCGGAAAACCAAAAAGAGGAAATGGAAGCCGAAGAAACAGTTAAGGTAAAGAAGCAGCCGGATCAAAAGGTAAAAGAGGCAACCAAACTAGATAACTCCAAACCGGTAGAGACGTCCATCAAAATTAGTGCAGCGGGAGATTTTACGCTCGGTACAGATGAAAGTTTTTCTTATGCAGGCACTTTTAATGCTGAAGCAGAAAAGAATGGTCTAGGTTTTTTTACCCGGAATATTAAGAATATTTTTGAAAATGATGATTTAACGACCGTTAACTTAGAGACTACGTTAACGAATGCTACACAAAAAGCAGCCAAGACATTCCGCTTTAAGGGCGATCCTTCCTACGTTAATATATTAAAAAACGGAAGTGTTGAAGCGGTAAACCTGGCAAACAATCATACGATGGATTATCTCCAGCAAGGATATGATGATACGATTGCCAACCTGAAAAAAGCCCATATCGGTTACTTTGGTTATAAAGATCAATACATAACAACGGTTAAAGGAGTAAAGGTAGGGGCTTTAGGCTATAAAGGCTGGGATGATACAGCAGAATCGCGCCAGCAAATCAAAGATGGAATTCAATCCTTACGAAACCAAGGGGCTCAGATTGTATTGGTTCATTTCCATTGGGGAGATGAAAAACAGTATGTGCCAAATGGAACTCAAACAGCCCTGGGACGTTTTGCGGTAGACAACGGAGCGGACCTTGTGCTTGGACATCACCCGCATGTCGTTCAAGGTATCGAAGAATATAAAGGAAAATTTATTGTCTATAGTTTAGGAAACTTCATGTTTGGAGGAAATAAAAATCCGAGTGATAAAGATACCTTTGTCTATCAGCAAACCTTCCATATAAAAAATGGTAAGTTAACCGATCAAAAGGAGATTAAAATCATTCCTTTCCGTATTTCCTCTGTCGCGGCTAGAAATAATTATCAGCCAACGCCGTTAGAAGGTGAAGAAGCGGAACGAGTGAAAAACAAAATCTTAAATTTATCCGATAAGATTTCCGGCTCTGACTGGGTGGCATATGAGGCTAAAAATAACCATTAATCTATAAATGAGGGTGTCCCAACTTTTGGGACACCCTCATTTGCACCTGTCACGATCCGGATATGGCCCAATAAATCGACAGGATGCGTGGGTGGTGACAGGCACTTTTTTATTGGGAAAAGTTGTCCGGAAAAATAGAAAAGTATTTATTTTAAAAAAGAAGCTTTTAAATGAATTTCTGATAGAATATTATTATATAAATCTAACTTATTTTTTTAGCACTAACTTTCGCTTTTTATACTGTTCCTGGTCTTTCTGTTCTTACAACTCGAATGATCCCCCGAAGGCTTATGCGTAAATAATGGGACATGGATTCTCTTTATCCATGTCACATTGTTTATGTGGATTTATATAAAACAATATTCGGAAAAGATGGACACCTAATCATTCCCTGGAATACTAGATTGGAAGTGGGGTTTTAGATGGAAGCAATTCGTGGGCAACTAGTTTTCTTTTTAGAGAATAATGTTTCTGCTTTTATAAAATCTTGGAGACAAAAAGCTTTCATTTCTGAAAGTGATATACATAAAGAGGAAGTAAATAAAAATGGCCTGAAAATGTATGAATTAGTGAAAGGAATGCTCGAAAATTCATTGAGTGATGATGATTTCCGAGAGCTGGCTTATAAAGTTGCTTTTGAAAGGGCTGAAGCCAATATAAATATTGGAGATTTTGTCTATAATGTCAATTCGGGACGGAGTGAAATCATTAAATGGGTGATCAGTTCGGGATTACCGATCGAAAAGCTGCACCCCCTTATTGATGATATCAGTGCCATCTTTGATCAATTCTCTTATTATGTGGTCAAGAAGTATACAGAAATAAAGGAAGAACAATTACAAGAAAAAATCCTATACATTGATCAAACACACAAAGAACGACTAACCATTTTAGGACAAATGTCTTCTAGTTTCGTTCATGAATTTAGAAACCCATTGACCGCCGTTCTCGGCTTTGCAAAGCTAATCAAAAGTGAGTACCCCGATATTAAATATATGGATATTATTGAACACGAATTAAATCAATTAAATTCTCGGATTACTCAATTTCTTCATGTATCTAAGAAAGAGCTTATGAATGGCGAAAGGGAAAGTCATTCTTTATATGAATTGTTTAATGAACTACTTGAATTTCTATATCCGAGTATTGTAGACGGGGATGTAACGATTGTATCGAATATGAAATCTGATATAAGGGTATATGCAAATAAGGATGAGTTAAGACAAGTTTTTCTAAATATTATTTTGAATTCCATCGATGCTTTGCAACAGGTAAGATATAAGAGGAAAATAAACATTGACTGTCACGCCGTAGATGGAAAAGTTGAAATTATGATCTCTAATAATGGTCCCGTTATTCCAAAAGAAAGAATGGATTTGATTTTTGAACCTTTTTTCACTACAAAAGAACTAGGGACTGGTATTGGTTTGTATATTTGTAAAAAAATCATTGAAAAACATGATGGAGAAATTAATTGCATATCAGATCATCATGTCACAACCTTTTTCATCAAATTGCCTTTATTGATACCAGAAGAAACTGCTTAATTTAAATGTAAAGGTTCCATTAGAAGGGACTGGCCCAAAAGGACACTTTACCGTGCTCTTTTAGGTCAGTCCCTGTCTTTTTTTATTACATGTAAAAGGACCATCCACATTATGAACGAGGTAAGGGTTTTGTGTAATCAAACCTTACAAACCTCAAGACAGATTCCCTCCATTATTTACCACAACCATATCCCTATTAAACAACTAAATACTCATTGACCATCGATTGTTATTCCCTTACAATTTAACAGTGTTTTTGTAAAAAAAGGGAGGTATTAGCAGTGAACAGAAGAATTGTTCTCATTGTTTCACTTTTTCTTGCGATCTGGTTGCCGCTGTCTTCTGTAGGGGTTGCGAGTGCCGCATCTCTTCCGAAAGTGACCGTCAACGCATCGTCACTTATCGTTCGTGAGTATCCTAGTCCTAAAGCCAAGTCGATAGGTCAAGTAAACCGGGGGCAGGTGTTATACATACATTCCACGCAACCGGGGGGATGGGCGGAAATCCGCTATAACAACCAAAAAGGTTATGTACCGGCCGGATATTTGAAAAGTGTGGCACAGCCCGCTGCCGCTGCTTCATCATCCGTTCAAAAAGCGACTGTGAACGTGTCTACCCTCTTGGTTCGTGAATACGCAAGCCCTAAAGCAAGAGTCGTCGGGTCATTAAAGAAGGGCAATGTTACGTACATCCACGCAACGAAACCAGGGGGATGGGCAGAAATTCGTTATAACAATAAAAAAGCATACGTGCCAGCTGGTTCTTTAAAGGTGGTACCTAAGTCCACCGCCGCTGCTCCGACGTTTAAAAGTGGACAATATCTGGTAGGGAAACAAATACAACCAGGCATTTACTTCTCAAGTGGCGGGGTCACTTATTGGGAACGTCAAAGCGGGTTGAGCGGATCGTTGGATGACATCATAGCGAATTCCATTCCAAGCGGACAAGAGTATGTCGAAATTAAATCAAGCGACAGAGGGTTTAAGTTTGAGGGAGGCTCATTTACAAAGTTTGACCCCCGTAACCATAATCACACAATCAAATCCGCGTTTGGTGATGGGACTTATCTCGTAGGAGTTGACATTGTCCCGGGAACTTATAAAGGAACGGGCGATGGCTATTGGGAACGTTCAAGCAGCGTGTCAGGGGATATGGATGATATCATCGTCAACGAAATTCCATCCGGTACCTTCTATGTGGAGATTGAAGAAGGGGATTTTGCCTTTAAAACATCGGGCATCAAATGGACATTAGTAAAATAATAGAAAAGAAGATTTGTTATCGACCAGTTTTTGTTGTAATAGGTGTGAGATAAACAAGATTATACGGTGCATCGGAAGGAAGAACTGGTTGAGGTTCTTCAGAAATTAGACGAGGTATTATAAAAAAGATACAAGGTCTAAACTGTTATCTTGAAAAAGCCAGTAATGAAATTAAAGTAATTGCCGTGTCCTATGGTATGAATAAATTAATTTAATTATGAAAAAATGACCATTCTAACAAGAGCTCAGGGCGTTTCTGTTGTATTACGATTGGAGCAGTATTTAAAACAACGCTATGAATTTACTAGCGTTCAATAATAAAAAGGAGAGTCTTGATGACTCTCCTTTTTAGGTTTGTTATATTATGTGAAAAATAAAACTAAAATCTCCTTATACTTGTCCATGTTGATTCGTTTTTTGAGCAAGTATGAATTGGACAAGCATATATACCATAAATGTTTTTACGCTGTTCCATAGTCGATGATTTGACATAAACCGTTAGATTATGAAACGCCTTCACGAAGGTGGGAGAGGAGGAAAGAAATTTATTACTTACTGTTCGATGTCTAACCAATTTAGCTATGGTTGTACTAAAAAAATATTTTAGTGGAAAAGTACTGAAAATATTTAATTTTCGAACATTAATCACGCGTATTGCCAAAAATTATCAAATTAGCTAATATTCTATTTTGGGAATAGCTTAAAACATTTCTGTGTAACTTCTCCCTAATCTTTTTAATAGAAATGGAGATAGGCATTCATATGTTTTTTTCAGTATCGAACGCATTTGAAAAAAAGAGAATAGAATTAAATCAAATTGTCAATTTAAACACTCCCTTGACCTCCGAAGAAGCTCTATATCATAGTCAGCAACTTGATCATTTTGTTACCCTTTACCAGAATCAAAAACGTTCTGAGTTGGATATTAGTGAAAATTTAGAAGAATCTACGCTTACAATAAACATTAAAGGGCAATTAGATATCGTTACTTCTGAATACTTAACTTCATATATTGAGATGAATAAACAAAAATGGGAACAGCATAAAGAGTTATACGTTAACCTTCTAGAGCTAAAATTTTTTGATACATTAGGGATCAGGTCACTGCTTTTATTAATATTGGAAGCTAAAAATAATAACCTTTTAATAAAAATAAACAATATAAGTAAAGCTGCTTATGAAATTTTTAACATTATGGGTGTCTCGAAATATCTAGATAAAATGAATTGTGAAATAATAAAAATATAGACTTCAGAGTTCGTAAGAAGGTTCACTATGCTTTTTAACTAGGAAAAAATACCTAATTACGTGAGGTGTAATCCATGTTATCTATTTTTATAAGTCGAAAGAAACGGCTTCTAACGATTAAGCTGGAAGGTTGTTTGTCTGATTATCTTGGTCGAGAGATTGATTTAATTAACTTGAGCCAAAATTCTAGCGGCATTGTCATTAATCTTTCGGGAGTTTCCTATATTGATTCGACTGGTTTGGTCGATTTATTAAATTGGTCAATTGAAGCTAATCATAGAAATTTATCTATATTTTTTAAAGGTGTTTCTATGAAGTGTTGGAATAAATTGCAGACATTAGGACTGTCAGAAATTGTTTGCAGTGCGGATGCTCCTATTACTATAGCTAGTGGGGAATTAATACTTTAAGTTCCTATATTTAAGGAGATTTCTGTAAAAATCAAAACGTTGCTATAATCTGGCATCTTATCTCAAAAAAGGAGATGTCAGTCTAATGAAAAGTTCATTTAATCAAAAATTCATTTAATCAAAAAGAGGTTGGACACAGACCAAGAGAATATAAAAGGAATAACAGTGTGTTTGTGAAGAGAGGGGATAAAAAGCTGAAAAGATATTTCAAGAAGAACTGGTACCAATGGGTTGAGTAGATACTCAATCTTTTTTTATTTTATAGAGTTAGTTAATTGACTCTAGTGGTTAAGGAAGAAGAAATTGTCATGTGCCCCTGAGACATTTGAAAAACGAAAGTTCATGATCAAGTTTCTAGGATTAATTTTTAGTTTTTAAAAGTTAGTTAATTGGTTCTAGTGATTAAAAAAAGAAAAAAATCGCCATGTGTCCCTATGAAACTTTTAGAAGAAATTTGACAATTAAAAATGAGGATATATAATGATCATGCAAAATGACCAAATTACGAGCAAGCTGCAACTGATTTTCCATTGTTGGTGTCTTGGGCATTTTGGCAGTTGGTAATGAAAAACCAAGTGTCATTTTGTCTTTTTGGTACATTTTTTGGTATGCGCGATGATGTTCTAACAATCTCACCAACTCCTCTTAAATCATGATTTATAGTGTTGAACGGATGTATTGTTCAAAATGTTACTGGTCAATCATTAAAACAATATTGATATATCGCGAAATTACAATATATAAATATTGTGTATTTAGTATCATAAAGTCAAATCATATAGTTTGATTTTTCACCATGAAATGGTTTATAGGTTTAAAAGAAAGAGAAGATGGAAATATCAACTATTAGACAGCTTTTCATAGATCCCTTCTTTTGGTTAGTTTCCGCTTAACAAACGTATAACTGAATTGAAAAAAGGGATCGTTTGTCTTTATGGAAATCCTTTGATGAGGTACCTGTCTCTACACTTTCATAAGGGAGGAAAAACATTGAAAAATTTTCGTTTATTAGGAGCGGGATTCGTTTTGGGAACACTTTTTCTGGCCGGATGCAACAATACGACCAATCCGGATGAGGTCGGGAGTACGTCAGGAGAACAACAAGAAGAAGCCAATACAGTAACGAATATGGAAGAGAATAATGGGACAAACACGGACACTACTACTGAAACAACCGGCGAAAACGCTGAGGGAAGTACGGAAGACTCTAAAGGAACAACGGCTATTAAAGATGGAGTCCATACAGTGCTTCAATCGATAAGCACTTTGGAACAAGAAATAAACGCGGGCGCGGATGCAGCTAACATTCAAAAATTCGGCAAAGAAATCGCTTCGAACTGGGATTCGTTTGAAGAGCAAGTAGAAGAACAGTATCCCGATTGGTATGAGCGGATTGAGAAAAACCTTTATCCTTTAATTGGGGAATCAGGAAAGCCGGATAAAGACATAGAAAAAATCAAACAGCTCTCTAAAGCAACGAAAGAAGATTTACAGTCTTTCATTAATGAAGTGAAATAATAGTTTTTAAAAGAGGGGGATGACTCCCAAAAGGACACTTTACGTGTTCTTTTGGGGCAGCCCCTTTTTAATTGCCGATAAAGAGCTTTATGTTAACTAGAAATGAATAGAGTAGGCACACGCATTTTATCAGAAATGGATCAACCAATCTACTCTCCAGGCGCTGACAAAAGAGAACTACCACCTCCATTCTGTCCATGAGAGATAGATGTGGCTTAGTCAGACAAAGGAAAGATTCCCCTGCCCCTGCACATCCGCTTCTTACGGGAACTCTCTCTCGTTGGTGCTAAAAAACCCCCGCTTCAAGGAGCGATAGCGAGTAAGTGGGGGAGGTTCATTATTGTATTTAAGTTTCTATTTATTTTGGTGTTGTAAAGCCATGTGTACACATAAGCCGAAGTAGACAAATCCGACAACTTTACCCTGCCAACGTGCAATGGTTTGGTTTCTAGAGAGCCATTGGCTCAATGAACCAGCAATAATTGCTATAAGTGTGGTGTATGTTATGCTCAATGCGACAAATGTTAGACCGAGAATTAATAGTTGGATGACCACTGAACCGTTTTCCGGATGTACAAATTGGGGTAGGAAGGAAAGGAAGAACAATGCCGTTTTTGGATTGAGTACTTCAGTCAAAACCGCCTGAGTAAAGGAACGACTGGAATTGGCAGGCTCAACTGACGGCATAGTGAGTCTCGTTGATTTTTCTAAAAAAGCACGCACCCCCAGGTAAAATAGATATGCTGCACCCAAATATTTTATCATCTCGAAAGCGAGTGCCGACGTCATTAAAATAGCAGAGAGACCGAGTGCTGAAGCCATCGTGTGAATCAGATCACCAACAGCGATTCCGAGGCCCGTAAAAATGCCATTCCTTCTTCCTCCGCTTATACTTTGAGCCAGGGTCAGCATCACGGCTGGTCCAGGTATGAGGAATAAGGTCAATACAACTAACACAAATGCAATCATTTTGTTCCTCCTTGTTTTAGGTAGACGTTCTTTCTATGTGGAATTTTTTTCATCTTCCTATTTCTATTATCAAGCACATAAAATAAATTTTAAAGCTGTATTGAATAAATAATAAGATTTTGTCAGATTAGATATTTTAAAAGAAGAAAAATACTGTGTTCATAAACTTCTAATGCAGCAAAATGTCTATTACGCTGCATTGAAAAGCCCTTAGATTTAATAGGATCCAAGGGCTTTAAGGATGTGTATCAGTATGAAAAAACAGTTATTCATTCATAAGCTGTTTGGATTAGCCGCTTAATCTCCAAGTTAACAGGATATTGCCATTCGATGTTTCCAGTGAGGTATGTTCGTACCAGAACCTGCCTGCAAATGCACAACGATTGACGTAGTACGGTGGCAGGCTCCTTTATTGATTCTCAATAAAAAATCGAAGAGCCCGCGGCAAATCCTTTTTCCAGAACACCCATCGATGGCTTTCATCTTCCTCGTAATAAGCAAGAGAGATTCCTTTTTCTTTAAACAAATCTCTGAATTTTTGGTTATTCTCATAAATAAATAAGGTCTTTCCGCTTATTGGTGATGTAAATTCCTTTTCCTGCTCTCCAACCACTTGATAGATGTTCCAGTTCACGTTTTGAATGTGCTCATGTGCATCTTCAAGCATAAACGGCTCAAAGGCAGCAGACTGTAGGAGAATATGAGACCATAAGTCCGGTTTTTTCATAGCCAAATATAAATTCGCAACTGCCCCCAATGAATCACTAATGGAACCCATTTTCGCAATCGTCAGGTCAATGGCTTCCATTTTTCCCTTTACGTCAGGCAACAGCTCTTCATAAAAGAAGTTCACAAAGGCCTGATGGTTTTCACCATGGGGATGGTAAATGGTCCTGCGCTCGGACGATGAGCCGGGATGGATCAGCACCATTACCACGTTTGATGCCAGATTCGGCTGTTCGTTTATAAGTTGTTCAAAGCTTTCCTTCAGCCCGACAGACTTGACGTAATTCTTGCCATCCTGTACAAAAAGAAGCTGAACTTCTCCCTCTTGCAGTTGATCTGAAAATACCCAGGCTATATCCATTGGGCGGCATAGATGTTTACTGTTGATGGTGCTTTCATTCATTAAAATAGAAATGGTGATTTCCTCCTTTACATTACTCTAGTGTCTATGTAAATCCACTTCTAGAATAAATGCAAAAAAGCCTGAAGTAAACCGGTAGGATGCTTTTTATATCAACTGAATTATTTATAGTTCATACGGCTCTTGAAGAGGTGCTGTGGTTGTTTGATTTCCGACGCCAATCAAATTATTGATGGCTTTTTTCATATCTTCGTATTGAGACATGAAATGGAATTGATTGTGTTTTGGTGTCTCACATTGGATGAATGAGTCCTGTCCATTTTTATCTATAAACAGTATTTTTAAATCACCAAAGTATCGATTAACCGCGTTTCCGTCTTCTTTTGTTTCTTTTCTTATTACTTTAGAGTATTCAACCTTTTCGATTCTCTTTATAGGAATCATCGCTACTTTATTAATCATGATTTTATCGCTGTATAACTCGATTTTAGAGACGACATGACGATCTATACCATCGGCAAATTGAACATTTCCATAAATTGTGAGTTTGGCACTATTTTCAATATAGGAATTTTTCTGCGCTTTTCTGCTTGCATATAAAACATAGAAAAGAGGCGCAATTAGTAAGATTATTAAAATGAATAAAGCTTGATCCATTTCCTATCACCTCATCCAGTACGGTTTTAATGATCACATGATCTTCCATAGAATAATTCCATAAACCCTGATTGTATTCCTTCAATTGGCGACAATTAAAATGAAGAAAGCTACAGTTTAACGCTCTATCTTCATTCTGAAGTGATACGTGCCAATCTTACTCATGTGCCAAAAAGGATGGAAATATTCTCGATTTTCAACCGAACCATAAGCAAGGGGATCATAACACTTTATCCCGTTCTAGTTATCTAGTTTAAATTTGAGTGAGGCATGGATGCGGGTATACGAGAAGCTATTCAGGATTAAAGGGTGAATATTCTGAAAAATTCTGGTGAAATGGCAAATGATTCATTTTTTCGATTATTTGTTCAATCTCAAATTGAATAAGCCGTTCTGCCCCCGGACTTTTTGCCAGGTTATGCTCATCCCATAGAATGGTCGATTTGCCAATCAGCTGAAGAGTGCTTCCATTGTTGAAATCAATAAAGAGCAAACTGGTTTGAGGGTTAGAATAGATGTTGCCGAGTGTGTTAAACATTGCGTTTCCAAAATAGTCAGGGAATATGAGAGACGTATTGGAGATCACTTTTATAAATCCCGGATAACCTCCCCGGTGGGACGCATCTGTACGATAGTCCGGCCCTGAAGTTGCGATAAAAAAGGTGTCTGCAAGTCGAATCCAACTTTTTTGAGTATTTGAAAGAATATTCGTGTGTGTTGCTTCTTGAGTAAGGTCTGGATTTTTATTTCTTAAAAGCGGGACTGGAGTGCGAGCCTGAATATATTTGGGGCAGTTAGAATAAACTTGCTCTGTTTTTACTTGTATTACATCATCCGCGATGCGAGCCTTTCCATTTATCCTCATTCTTTTTCGTGTTTGAAAATCAATGGCCAGTATCCCGATTTGTTCGTGTGTTTTGAGATTTTTGAATAAAGGATCAGCCTTGTCTAGTGAGGAGTGAATTTCCACTGTTTGTTGGTCTTTAACGATGATAAACCCGGGTGCTCCTGTTAGAATAGAAGTCCAAACTTGATTGTATGGATCGGTTGAGCCTGCAATTAACATGGTTTGCTGCTGTAAAAATTCGCCGGCAACGGGGGGAATGAAATCCCGAATTGATTTTCCGGTTTGAGCGGCCATATGCTGTACTCCGGCAAGTCTTTGTACTTCCATTTCTCCGGAATGATAAATGGAACTCATTTTGTCCATCTCCTTTAGTTCTCATTCTCGTTGTCATCAGAACTTATTTTTCATTTAAATATTTAACTATAATAATAGGTAAATATGTTTTAGGTGTCAATGGTTGGATAAACTAAATATAAAAATAAAAACACCCTATTATGGATACGATAACAGGGTGTTTGGTTCGCTTTTAATGTATTAACGCTTCGGGTTGGTTAAATCTTTCAAGAGAGCTTCACTACTTTTTTCCAGTTTTAAAGGATAAAGCATGGTTTTATCTGGAGCGAGTTCCTTGACTTTATCATAGACAACGGGGGAAGCGTAGATGCGATCAGCCTCTTTTAAAGTCTCAAGCAACTTTTCGTGATTAGATGTCCCCCGGGGCATGCTCACAATTTGAGATATTCCCGCATCCTGCACCCTCTGAGACATCCATTGTCCTCCTTTATTCCCTAAGCAAACAAAGCCGACTTTGCTCCCCGGTTCCATTTTCGCAATGTCAATCATCAACGGCATCTCTGCTGTAGCGCCAATCGTGAGGATTTTCTTATCACAGTGAGCCAACAGTTCCCTAACTTCCTCATCGTGATTTAAGGTAGTGACAATAAAATCGGTCTGTTCAATCGCTTCTTTTACATCATGTGCTGCGTGTAAATCTTCTACAAAAACCGTTCGAACGTTCGCTCCGGTTAACTGCTCGATTTCTTGTCTATAAAACGCATAGTCGTGTTCCCGGCATTCAATGAATAAAATTTGAACGTTGTTTTTTTCTAGATGATTATTGGAAAGTTGGATAAAAGCAAAGCTGGAAAGAATGACTTCCTCTAAATCGAATCCTTGTTCCGATGCTTCCTGAATGGTCTTTTCGATAAAAGTGAGCATCGGCATCCTTTTTGCTTTTAGCTCTTCTACTTTTGCGTCTTCAGCTACTTGCGTACCTCTTCCTTTTTGCATGAGGACAATTCCCTCATCCCGAAGTTGGGTATACACCCAATTAATGGTATTCCGGTTTAATTGAAGGTGTTCGGCCAGTTGGTTTGTAGGAGGTAAATATTCCCCGGGTTTAACGATGCCAATACCGATCAGCCATTTAATTTGCTCTTTAATTTGTACATTAATAGGAAGAGGGAAATTAGGGTCAATTTTTAAAAATAGTCCTTTATCTGCCATCATCATCACCTTTTGCATATTTAAATGGTTATTATTTTCATTATATACATAGGAAAAGTAAATGGCTATAAGGTGTGTCAATTAAATTGCGTCCTCTTTTTTCATCTTGAACGAGCTTACAAAAGTCTTCGTATAAGCGGCTGACAAGAACCCGAAAGGGAGATTGACGGCCGCTTATGCGTAAATCATTTAACATGAGAATGTTTTTTGCTCATGTTAAATGATTTATGTGGATTCATATACTCGACAAAAAATCTACAGGCAGCTTGAAGTGAGTCAAGCATCCATACTTAAATTTAACTTAGCCTTTTTACAAAAAAACAGAAAATGATTGACGAAAGGAAAATAATGGAATAACATAATAAATAAATAGATAACCATTTAAATAGTTAAATATGCATTTAGTTATATTCTGTATAATCGGTTATCTGTAAATAATAAAAGGGAGGAGAACAGAATGGCAGCGACTGTGCTAAGCAAGAACAATTTTTATCAACAAATCCAGGAGGGTGTTGTTTTAGTGGATTTTTGGGCACCTTGGTGCGGACCTTGTAAAATGCAATTACCAATTGTAGAGGAATTAGCAGAAGAATTGAAAGGAAAAGCCAAGATGGCGAAAGTAAATGTAGATGAAGAGAAAGAACTAACAACGGAATTCACGATTGCAAGCGTCCCTACGTTAATTCTGTTCAAGAATGGGAAAGTAGTGGATCGGGTATCCGGTTTACAAACAAAAAGCAGTCTGCACGAGAAAATCTTAGGTCAAGTCGATGGCTGTGGGTGTGAACTTTAACTAGCTGGTTTTTCGTAGCTTAAAAAATTAAATGGGGGAAACAAAAATGGCAAATAAATTTTTAATTGTTATTCAAGCGGGTTCTCATGATGTGGCAAAGGCTGTTCATGGCTTACTTTATGGTCAAGAACTTCATGAGGCAGGTTACCAGGTGGATATTGTGTTTGATGGGGCAGGGACAACGTGGGTTAGGGAATTTGAAAAAACAGACCATCCGTTTAATCCGTTATTTAAACAAGTGATGAAGCTGGGGATTGTTCAAGGAGGCTGCCAGGCTTGTGCTGGATTCTTCGAAGTAGCTTCAGAAGTGGAGGAAGCTGGGGTTTCATTGATAGGTGAAGAAGGTAACGGAGGTCATTTGGCTTTTGCTAATTATATGAAAGAGGGTTACTCTCCTGTTATTTTGTAATGGCTTGGCTGCCTCAAGAGGATGGACTTTATGCTGGTTTTGAGGCAGTTTCCTCATCTTTACAAGGGGTTTCTATCAGCAGACATAGTTGTAAAGGAGGTGTAGGTTGCAATGCCTGCTAAAGAATATTTAAAAAACTATGTGGGCAAAATGGAAGGCTCGAGTGAAAATCCATTAAAGGCAATTCCTAAAACATCCTTTCTTGGATTTTGCGGGGGATTTCTAACGATTGGAATACTCGCTTATTTAACGAATATGACTTCTTCTTTGTTAATTATGGCCCCGTTTGGAGCAAGTTGTGTATTAGCGTTTGGTGTATGGGATTCGCCTCTTTCACAGCCTCGTAACATTGTAGGAGGGCATTTAGTTTCAACCTCTGTAGGTTTGGCTTTATATCACCTTTTCGGAAATCACCCGCTCGTATTGGCCTTGGCAGTAGGAATAGCGATCGGATTAATGGTGATAACAAAAACAACGCATCCTCCAGCAGGCGCAGATCCGTTGGTGGTGATAACTGCCGGAAGCGGATGGTCATTTTTAATTACTCCTGTCCTGCTAGGTTCAATCATTATTGTTTTAGTAGCCTTAATCGTCAATAACCTTGATCATTCAAGACGTTATCCAACCTTTTGGGTGTAGATAGTGGAGGAAAAACCGTCTTTATTTCCTTATTGAAAGAGTCGGCTATATGGAATATTGATTGGATGATGGTTTGAATGACAAATAGATAAATGATATGTAATGTTTAACATGTGGGAGGTATTTATATACCTTCCTTTCTATTTGACCTCTTATAAAGACCTTTTTTACTACAGCATTCCTGTATTTACTTCTACACGTACTACAAACATTGCCATGTTAATAAAGACTCTGTTAAAATTTGATGGGCTAGATATGATTATTTCAACATGTAAATCGTCAACAACCTTGGAAATAAGGTCATTTTTCCGCACCTTTAGTTCTTCACATGCCCTGAAACCCATTTCTTGTTGAATGCTTTCTGCTAAGTATAAAAAAGAGCCGCCGAAGCAACTCTCCACTAAAATTTCCCGCCTGTTAAGGTAGATAAAATCCGTTTAGCCTACTAAGTATTCTTTTAATGCTTGTTGTAAAGTTCCCAATGTTTTTATCTTTTTATTAAATGTGATTCCCGAGTGTATTATTTTTCTAACAACTTCGGCTCTTAACCCTGTAATCACAGTATTACATCCCATCATTGAACATCCATCAATAATTTTCATTAAATGGTCAATTGCTTCATTCTCCATATCCGCAATTCCGGATAAATCCATAATCAATGTTCGAATACGCAATCTCCCAATCTCCATCAAAACTTTTTTCTCAAGGATATTGGTTCGAAACGAATCAACCGAACCAATCAAAGGCAAAATACACATAGAGGGAGTTATTGGAATGATAGGAACCGATAGATTTTCAACCAATTTTCTTTGAGCCATTATCAATGAATCCTTGTATGTAGAATAATTAATAAAAAAAACATTTAAAAATTGGTCTATTCGATTATTTACTTGTTGTTCCATTCGAAAAAAGTCCTCAATTGTAACTTTATGCATTAACTCGTTATACTTCTGTATGAAATTCCACAAGGTTTTGCGAATGGCTTGAACCCACTCTAATTTGAATGATAATGTTATTGACTGTGTCGCCCACGCTATACCTTCTTGTTTCGCAAAAGATTGAAGTTCTTGTTCTTTACCATCAATAACATAAACAACTAGCCTATGGGCATTGTTTACCAGATCAATATTGCCGATTCTTAAAATTTCGGAGATTTTTTCTTTTACATTAACTGCCTCTAATAATAATGCATCTTCAAAATTCTGTTTATTATTTTCGATGAATTCTTTTATTTTAAATGAATCTTGAAAAATGAATTCCATTATATATCCCCCTTTCATGTAGATATAATTCTCCAAAACCTTTAATACCCTTTATTTGTATTTACTAAACCGCATAGTTTAAAATCTTCATGACCTTTGGTCTTTATCTAATTTTTTTACTAACCTATCGTACTGTAAACGAAAAAGATGAATGAGTTAAGTAATTCTGATTTCAAAGATGCAGTATCATTCATAAATTTCTAACTTACTGATCGGCTGCTTTTTCAGTAGCAATAAAATATCGTACGAATGTTAAAAAGTAATGAAATGTTAATTTCTTGGATCTACATAATCCGGATAATCCGTAATAATGGCGTCCATGTTCATATTTAAGAGAAATTCAGCAGACTCATGGCTTCGGACTGTCCATGATGAGATTTTCATGCCGAGTGCGTGTACTCGATTGACTAAATCTTCTGTGACAATTCCATAGATCGGGTTAAAGTAATCAGCGTAAGCGGCAAAGTCTTTTAGGGCTTGCTCTGTCGTGTGTGCTTTAGAAGATGTGAGGACTTCAATCGGAACTTTTGGAAGGAGGGCATTCATTTTTTTCAATGAATCAAAGTTAAATGATTGGATCATCATTTTTTCATTTTGCGGGTTATCAAGATGGCGTTCTTTTAATTCCTGAGCAACGCTTTCTTCAATCCCGGGATAGAGTTCTGGAGATTTTAATTCAATTAAAATACCGATTTTCCCGTGATATCTGTCGAGAATTTCCTCAAAAGTAGGGATTTTTTCTCCGGAAAATTCTTCTCCCTTCCAGCTGCCGGCATCCAGGCTTCTCAACTGTTCAAACGTTAAGTCCTTGACATACCCTGTACCGTCTGTTGTTCGGTTAACCGTATTATCATGGATAATGACTAATTGGCCGTCCTTGCTCCTTTGTACATCAATTTCAATGTAGTCTGCTTTCATTTCCACAGCTTTGTCAAAAGCGGCAATGGTGTTTTCGGGTGCATACCCTGACGCTCCGCGATGGGCCACGGTATCTATTTGTCTTAATTCCCCGGTTAATTCTGCAGCAAAAGCCCGGTGAAACGGATTTTGTAAAATGTTCTTCTTGTCTTCAGTTCGCTTGGATTCTGCCGCCATTTGTGTCAAAGGGAATTCACCGTTTGCATCTTGCTTTCGGGTAATTTCCTTCGGTGCGACTCCTGCGACTTTATTTGAATACCCCTCCATTTTTTCTTTGTATTTCTTTAAAAATGTGATCGTTTCTTGATCGGGTTCTATTTTATTAGACAATGTGGTGATAATATTTGCTTCCTTTTTAACAATATCTTTTGTATGAGGGTCAATGCTAAGCCTTACTTGAGAAAAAGTTTTTCCATACGAATAAGATGGAACGATGAGTTTACCGTCTACGACGGTATTTGCAAATGAATGGTTATGGCCGTCAAAAATGATATCCACCTCGTCATCAATCTTTGAAGCCATCTTCACTAAATCTTCACGAGGATTTGTCCCCGGCCAATCGGATTTAGCCGCGACATGGGCGAATACAACAATGGATTTTATTTCTTTTTCTTTTAACAGCTTGACTGTTTGGTTAATCGCCTTGACTTCATCCATAATTTCGACTTTTTTTCGATTTTCGGGGAGTAGCTGATTGGTCCAGGTAGTGACTACACCGATAAAATCAATATCGATTCCGTTTATTTGTTTAATTACGCAAAGAGGTAACAATGGGGTACCGGTTTTTTTATCGATTACATTTGCGGAACAATAAGAGGCATTGGCACCTGAAATAGAACCTGTTTTTTCATGGAGTCCTCCATGAATAAGGCGTTTCATTTCATGAACACCTTCATCAAATTCATGATTTCCAAGTGTCCCAACATCAAAGTTTGGAAGGTTTAGAAATTCAATCGTCGGTTCGTCTTCGAATAGAGAAGAGATAGGCGGGCTTCCTCCGACCATATCACCAGCATGAATAAGTATTGTATGTTCGTTTTCTTGTTTATCTTGCTTTAAATTGGCAGCCAAGTATTCAGCACCGCCTGTCTGGATTTCTAATACATTTTGATATCTGTCAAGTTGACCGTGAAAATCATTTACGCCTAACAATTGAACTTGAATATAGTCATTGGCTTTGGAATGATTGAGTGAAGTTGCTGCGTGTTCATATGTTCCCAGAATGAATAGTAACAGTAAGAACACAGATGATACTCTTTGAAGTATTGACAACTTCTGATCCCTCCTCATAGGTGTCATCTTCATCGTAACATTGAAGGTTTAAAACAATTTAAAGCGAGAGTAAAGTTTTTATTAAAGTTTAAATAAGAAACGGAGTGAGGGAATGAAATGAATTGGGGGAGGGGTTTAGAAAGATTCTCCCTCATGACAGGAATATAAGATACATCTTTTATGGATAATCCCGTTTTTTTGAAAATATGATAAATATTGTTAACGGAAGAATGAACATTAGTTTATAATTTACTCGATAATAAAAAATTAACAAACGTTCGTTTCTTCTATGCATCCATGTACACAAGTTTAGTTTTAACGAATAGGGAAAATGCCTTGTTATCATTCTGTGTTGTTTTTCTGAGAGGTGTGTACTGCATTGCCTTTTACTTTCGGGGAGGATGATCTTCAAGGTTAGATTTGCTTAATGGATATAAATCCACATAAAGAATTTGACATGAGCAAAAAACGCCTATGTCAAATTCTTTACGCATAAGCGGCTGACAAGTAAGAAAAAGATAGTGAAGGAGATGGGAGAAAATGGAGAAGGAAAATCAAAACATGCAACCCAGCATAGAAAGACTTGATCATCTGGTGTTGACGGTCAAGGATGTGGAGGTAACATGTGCGTTCTATTCACGAGTTCTTGGAATGAAGGTCGTAACGTTTGGGGAAGGACGAAAAGCACTTCAATTTGGCTGTCAGAAAATAAACCTCCATGAGCATGGGAACGAGTTCGAACCAAAAGCCCACTGTCCGGTTCCAGGGTCCGCGGATTTATGCATGATTACAAATGTTCCTATAGGACAGGTGATAAGCCATCTGAACCGATGCGACGTTCCGATTGAAGAAGGGCCTGTCCCGCGAACAGGGGCGACCGGGAGAATCGAGTCTGTCTATATCCGTGATCCGGATCGGAATTTGATTGAAATAGCTAATATCGTGTAAGTGTAAGGATAAAGGGGAGAATCACATTGCGGCCGACTAACAAACGAAGGGTCTATGTTGACCTTCAATCACAGCCCATTAAGAGCGCGAATAAAGAAAAAATACTGGACACGGCCATCGACTTATTTTCCAGGAAAGGGTACACCGGCGTTTCCGTACAAGGATGAGCTGCTGGCAACGATCTTTCACAATTTTCGCCGGGATATCGTGAACATTCTGCCTCCGATCGAGCAGCTCCACGACATTATTGTGCGCATGACGCCAGAACAGTTTCTGCATCGCGGTGTACAGAATTTCATGGATCATATCGATGATCCTATCATGGAGAAAATCTGGCGCATCGTCTATAACGAACAGTACCGTGACTCTGAAGCAAGAGATATCTTGCTTCAGGACATTACCTATAGGACTTTAGACTTTTTGGAAATCGTTTTTGAAAAAATGATGGAGCTGAAACGTATACGGCGGCTCAGTCCCCGGCTGCTTGACGCGGAGTACCAGTACCCCCTTTTCGCGATGGTTGCAGAGTATAATTTGCTGCATTATGAACAGAAGGATACAAAAGAAGTTGTGCAGCGAATGGCCGATCATGTTGATTTTTTTATCGAGAATGTGCAAATCGAGCTGTTACTGCACTCTAAGAATAAAATGATTTGCAAGCTATACATATCATTGACTTTTGATTTAAGAATACGGCGGATAGCTGGGGGTGTGATCATTGCCAAAGGTTCTTGTTAACGGGATGACCATGAATTACGAAGTAAGAGGTACGGGTAAACCAGTTCTCTTTATCCACGGAAGCGGCGTGTCCTGGAAAATGTGGGAGCCGCAAATTGAATCGCTTTCAGAACGATACGAAATGATGATGATTGATATGAGAGGACATGGTGAATCATCAAAAATCTTTCCAAACAATCAATATTCGATGCGGGTTTTAGCTGAGGATGTGAAGCACTTCCTGGATGCTATGGGAATCTCCAGGATTTCCATTGTCGGTTTATCCCAAGGGGGTGTTGTGTCCAGTTTATTTGCTGTGCAATACCCTGAATATGTTGAGAAATTAGTTCTTTCCAATAGTTATAGTGAAGTGCCGAAAGTTGCTGGCTGGGTATTACATGCATCAAATGCCATTTTCAAATGGCTGCCTTATGAACTGATTTTAAAGCTAATCCTCATGCCTTATGGGAGAGACGAATACACAAAGAAAATCATTCGAGATTCGATTAGTGTCGATAAAGAAATGCTATTGGCGATGAAAACATCTGAATTTCCAGAGCATACAAACGAGCTCCACAAAATAACAGCTCCCACTTTAGTGATGGTGGGAGACAAAAAGAACATTGGTCCCGAAGTGCAAGCGGGAGAAATTATTTTTAAACATATTCCCGATGCGGCATTAGCTATATTCAAAGATGCATTTGACCCTTTAAGTACCATGCGCCGCGATATTTTTAATGAAATGGTTTTGGATTTTTTAGACGGAAAACGATTAAAACAGTATGACGGGATTACCTATGAGTATAAAGATTAATTTACGTATCAGTGTCTGTCACATTTGGCATATTTAGATACTTAAAAGCAATAAAAAACAGGTAAGGGTTGCTCACCTGTCCTAGAATGGATCGTTATTATGATCGCTGAATGCCTCGATTGCTTGATCAATCGCACGATAGGCGCCTCCAAAGGCGTTTGTTGCAGAAAGGTCCTCAGCATTCTCCAATTGTACTTGTGCATGTTTGGCATGTGTAACCGCACGGATGACATCTTCCAACATGGCAGCCTTGTCGCCGGCTGCAGCCTTTGCCTGTTCCAGTTCTTTAATGCAGTGGTCCAAGTCATGCGCTTTTGGATCGTCGAAAGATTGTTCCAATGCGTCTTTCACATGTTGCAATACTTGTTTCATTCGTTTCCCTCGTTTCCCTCGTTTTATTAAAAGTCATTTCCATAAGGTAGTGTGACCAACTTGTTGCCCTTTATGTAAGATTCTTTTAAAGAGGGATGTTGCTTTCTCCATTTTGTCTGCTTTATGTCGCATAACATTATCCGGTAATTGCACCGTTCTTTTTATCCGCGCCTGTCACTATCCGAAAATGGTTGAATGAATCAATGAATTCGGGTGGTGCAGGTACGTTTCGTTCATTACAAGATGGTGAAGAAGGATAAAATGAAAAAGGAGCCGGCTGGTATATTTACTGCCTGGCTCCTTTCTTACGCTTTCATTCAGCACATGAAAAACTGTACAAAGTATCATGATAGTGCGTATATCAAATCAATTGTTTTTTCCTATTTCGTAATCTCAGCCACAATTTCGAAGGAACGAAGACGCTTCTCGTGATCAAAAATCTGGGCATTTACCATGATTTCGTCGGCCTGGGTATCATCTAAAAATTCCTGCAGCTTTTCCTTGACGGTCTCAGGGCCTCCAATGATGGAGGAGCCGAGTTGTTGTTCCAGGACTTCCTTTTCGTACTCGCTCCAGAGATCGTCCATGTTGTCCACCGGCGGTTGCAGCGGTGCTGGATGATTCCGGATCAAGTTCAGGAATTGTTGCTGCATGGAAGTGGCCAGGCGGCGCGCTTCCTCATCGGTATCGGCAGCAATCACATTAACCCCGACCATTGCATAAGACGCATCCAGCACTTCCGAAGGACGGAAGTGACGGCGGTATAACTCCAGAGCCGGCAGTGTGTTGTTAGGCGAGAAGTGGCTGGCAAAGGCAAATGGCAGACCGAGCTGGCCGGCCAGCTGTGCGCTGAAGCCGCTTGAACCCAATAACCAAATTGGAATGTTCAGCCCCTCACCAGGAATCGCCCTTACATGCATTTTTCCTGAAGCTAAAGACGGATCAAAATAGGCGCGCAGTTCAGCCAATTGCTCGGGGAAATCCTGGCCATCGCTTCTGCGGTCACGTCTTAAAGCATGTGCAGTAAGCTGGTCAGTGCCCGGTGCACGGCCGAGACCCAGATCGATGCGTCCCGGAAACAGAGACTCGAGCGTCCCGAACTGTTCCGCAATCACCAGGGGAGCGTGATTGGGCAGCATGATTCCGCCAGAGCCCACTCGGATTTTTGATGTGCCGGCTGCCACATGGCCAATGACGACAGATGTCGCCGAACTGGCGATACCGGGCATATTATGGTGCTCTGCCAGCCAGTAGCGGTTATACCCCCATTTTTCAGCATGGCGTGCAAGATCAAGTGTATTTCGCAACGAATCGGAAGGACTGCCACCGACCACAATCGGAGAAAGATCAAGCACGGAAAATGGAATATCACTTAGTCGTTTTCCGTTTACATTTACAGACATATTTTCATCTTCTTTCTTTATATAATGATAGATGCCTATGGGGACAAGCTTTTCACGTTTTTTATTCTTTACCCGTTCCCCCTTAAAAAAGCAACTATATTTTATCAATTTTTTTTGATGTTTTAAAATATAACGACTCGATGACAGAAACAGCTGGACGAAGTGAAAGATATACATTCATGCGGGTATCGTGTAATTTATTATGTTTAAAGCGTTAATCAACATACTCCGGTTATAAGGATTCAGATTAGAAAGAGCCTGGCTTCAATATGTTGCATCCCAAACGGCTAATGGGTATCATTTATGTTAAAAAGCACCATCTATAGAAAGTGGTACAAGAAAGGATGAAGCAAGATGGGAAACAAGCTGCCTCCCGGTCAATTTGAAACAGAAAATTGGCCCATTCTGCATCAGGGGGATGTGTACGAATTCAGTGAAGATACATGGAATTTCAGATTATTTGGTGAAGTGAAGGAAGAAGTCTCCTTATCATATTCAGACGTGATGAAGCTGCCAAAGACTGTATCCACCATTGATATGCATTGTGTCACGACATGGTCAAAATTCGGGACGACGTTTGAAGGAATCGCACTGCGTGAGTTGGTGAATCTAGCTGAGCTCAATGAGGGTGCAAAATATGTCAAAATATACGGCTACTATAACGGCGATCCGTTCGGATATTCAGCAAATATGCCGCTCGAACCATTGTTAGGGGACGACGCTTTGTTTGTTTATCGGTGGAAAGATCAGAACCATGAGTGGGAGGAGATTACCCCGAAGCATGGTTACCCATTACGTTTGATTCCGCCGGCCTCCTTCTATTTATGGAAAGGCACGAAATGGGCTTCCGGAATTCGATTTATGAAAGAAGATGAAGCAGGATTTTGGGAAGAATTGGGCTATTCCATGACAGCCAATCCATTCAAAGAGGAACGTTACCGCTGAATAAACAGGATGACGAAGCGATTCTCACTTAGCATTTGTGCCTGTGTCACTACCCGGACGTTGTCGAATAAATCGACAGGATGCTGGAGGTGGCAGGCACTTTTGTTAGGGATATTGAAGAAACATCCAAAAAACAGGCTATCTCGATTTACAGGGATGGCTCCTTCTCATCAAGAGGTATTACATAATTTCTTTCCAAGAGTGACAAAAAAGAAGAGTAGTAGTGAAATGGTTGACCGAACAAGAAAGCTTGTCATCTTTGGATGTGGAATAAAATGAATAGATTTCCTTCATGTTTGATGTTGTTTATGTGGTCCTGGTCACCAATCCATACATATTTCATTTTTCTTCTCCTTTCTATCTTATAACCAACATTAATAATACTGGCAGAAACGCTTTAGCCTTCTTATAAATGTATCGTCAAAAAACATGTTCATTTCGATTTCTTTCATAGCCGCTCGCTTTCTTCTCTTGGAAAATGATTTGCTTTTTTCAGTGTAACATTTATCGGTCGGGATAGGAACTTTTGATCATTTTTTAACTCCTGTTATAGAGCCTTCTTTTTATCCCGCTCTAACGGGCAGTAAGACCCCCACCTCAAAGTTCAGGGGAACAAAGAGGCTTAGGTGGGGATAACTGCCCATAAGAACCCGATAAGTTCAACTAACGATCAGTGGGGGATGAACGAAAACCCCCCACTGATGGAAGTTTCCTATATTCGCATTTTTTGTTCGATCTCCTTGAGCATCTTAAAAGGTTCTAAATAATGTAGCATGGACCGCTGTTGTTCATGTTATATTATTTGTGTGAATTTATATATTTTTATATAGCAGTATTTAAGAATAGAATAATGGAGGAGAACTATGTTTACTAAAGAAGAAAGGGAAGCAGTATATAAAGCTATATATAGCAGAAGAGATATTCGAAGTTTTTTGCCTAACCCCGTTCCCGTAGAGACCATACATAAAATATTAGATGCTGCTCATCATGCCCCTTCGGTAGGATTTATGCAGCCTTGGAACTTTATTTTAATTTCTTCTCAAGAAATCAAGGAACGTCTGGCTTGGGCCGCTGATAAAGAGAGAAGGGCACTAGCTATTCATTATGAAGGGGAAAAAGAAAATAAGTTTCTTAGTCTCAAAATTGAAGGTCTAAAAGAAGCTCCTTACACCATTTGTGTAACATGTGACCCAACTAGAGGAGGTTCACACGTATTAGGACGCAATTCCATTCCCGAAACCGATATTCTTTCAACTGCCTGTGCTATTCAGAATATGTGGTTAGCGGCTTGTGCGGAAGGATTAGCAATGGGATGGGTTAGTTTTTACAAGAAAAATGATATTCGCGATATTTTGGGAATTCCCCCCCATATTGATCCAATTGCTCTTATGTCTATTGGCTATACAGATCAATACCCGGAAAAACCGCTTTTAGAATTAGCGAATTGGGAAAAAAGACGATCCTTAAATGATCTTATTTTTGAAAATAAATGGGGATACCGAAAATGAAAAGACTCGTGCTCTTTCCCTTCCTTCATTCTTGAACTGACCGGGTTCGCTCAATAAGCTAAAGTTGAAGGCTGATCGTATCTTTATACATTTGGAGCCATAAGCAGAACAGGAGAAAGACAGAGCCTGTTTAAAAGTTTTCCAAGGCGGAATCAATGTGATTGACAACACGGCCTGAAAAAATATAGGTAATTAGAACTATTTACAAGTTTGAATGCGAGAGTCTATATTTAATTTGTACAATTTAAAATGTTTAGACTAGGGGTGTCCAATAAGTTGGGCTGAGAGAGAAACACGATGAAGTTTCTTAACCCTCAGGACCTGATCTGGTTCATACCAGCGTGGGGAAGTTAGAATCTACTGAATCAATAATGACGTGTGGTCATTGTTGCGTGCATACTAACATCAGCCGGGTCTTAAATATAAGATCCGGCTTTTTCATGCTGTAAATGGATTGGATTTTGTTCTTTTTCATCATCTTAAAAAGGAGAGAATGAAATCATGGTGAACAATTCAGTAAATGACATGAACCTTTCAATCATGTCTAGTTTTTCAGGAAGTAAAAAAGTTTATGTCGAGGGGTCTAGACCTGATATCAAAGTTCCGATGCGCGAGATTCGACTAGAGCCAACAACCGGATCATTTGGTGAAGAGGAAAATCCGCCTGTACGTGTCTATGACACTAGCGGCCCCTACACGGACTCTGATTATTCCGTTGATATTCGTAAAGGTCTTAGCCCTTTACGCCGTAACTGGGTTCTTGAACGCGGGGATGTAGAAGAATATGAAGGCCGTGAAGTAAAACCTGAAGACAACGGCTATAAAAAAGATGATCCCCGGGCTAATTTAGAAATCTTTCCGGGACTAAAACGAAAACCATTGCGTGCAAAAAAAGGGAAAAATGTCACCCAATTACACTATGCACGTCAAGGGATTATTACTCCTGAAATGGAGTTTATCGCCATAAGAGAAAATGTTTCTCCCGAATTTGTTCGAGATGAAGTAGCACGGGGGCGTGCGATTATTCCTGCTAATATTAATCATCCGGAAAGTGAACCAATGATCATCGGGCGCAATTTCCATGTGAAAATTAATGCGAATATTGGGAATTCAGCTGTCACTTCTTCCATTGAAGAAGAAGTCGAAAAAATGACATGGGCTACCCGCTGGGGAGCAGATACCATGATGGATCTCTCTACCGGTAAAAATATACATACAACCCGTGAATGGATTATTCGAAATTCTCCAGTACCGGTTGGAACAGTTCCGATTTATCAAGCCCTTGAAAAAGTAAACGGAATCGCTGAAGATTTAAACTGGGAAGTTTTTCGCGATACATTAATTGAGCAGGCGGAGCAAGGCGTTGATTATTTTACCATCCATGCGGGCGTGCTTCTGCGCTATATCCCGTTAACTGCCAAGCGCGTGACAGGAATTGTATCCCGGGGCGGTTCCATTATGGCTCAATGGTGTCTGGCTCACCATAAGGAAAACTTCCTTTACACTCATTTTGAAGAAATCTGTGAAATTATGAAGACTTATGATGTATCTTTCTCTTTAGGAGATGGTCTTCGTCCCGGCTCCATTGCAGATGCAAATGATGAAGCGCAATTTGCAGAATTGGAAACACTAGGTGAACTGACAAAGATTGCCTGGAAGCATGATGTTCAAGTCATGATTGAAGGACCAGGCCACGTGCCTATGCATTTAATCAAAGAAAATGTAGATAAGCAAATGGAAATTTGTCAAGAAGCTCCATTTTATACACTCGGGCCTCTTACAACAGATATTGCCCCTGGCTATGATCATATTACTTCGGCGATTGGCGCTGCTATGATCGGCTGGTTTGGTACAGCGATGCTTTGCTATGTGACACCGAAAGAACACCTTGGACTCCCGAATAAAGAGGATGTCAGAGTAGGGGTTATCACTTATAAAATCGCCGCCCATGCTGCTGACTTAGCAAAAGGCCATCCCGGCGCCCAAAAACGAGATGATGCCCTTTCAAAAGCAAGATTTGAATTTCGCTGGCGAGATCAGTTTAATCTTTCTCTTGATCCTGAAAGAGCCATGGAGTACCATGATGAAACCCTTCCGGCTGAAGGGGCCAAAACAGCCCATTTCTGTTCGATGTGCGGCCCGAAATTCTGCAGCATGAGAATTTCGCAAGATATTCGTGATTTAGCAAAGGAAAAGGGTCTTGGCTTCGAATCTGTTATTGATGAGGGATTGAAAGAAAAAGCAAATGAGTTTAGAAAGACCGGCGGCGAAATCTATCAATAACGGCAGGGAAGGAGAGTTCGATGAATCGGGTGATCCAGATTAAAGAAGAAATGAAACAGTTGGAAACTCAGCTTGAACAGTTAAAAAAAGAGCTGAACCTTCTACAAACCAATTGTGACCACGAATTTAAAACTAACAATTATATACAAGAATGTACAAAATGTCATTTAATTGAGAGCCTAAATTGGTAGCAATAAAGACGGTATTCATGGGAGATAACATAGAGTTTTTTTTGTCAAATCAAATTCGATTAATGGTTCCAAAAGAATATTCTTAAGATTCAGGTATTTAGCCTCATTTATCACTTGGATTGGAATCATATTGTAACACCCAAAAATGAGCAAAGGTGTTTTCATGATTATGTTACTTTATCTTTAAGAATAGTAAGACTTAGTTGATTTTAATGTTCGATAAAAAAGTAATTGATTGAAGTAGAGGGTAACCAAACTAGTTGAACATTTTCCTGATTCTATATCGCTGCATCGGAGAATAGCGGTCAAATAAAAGCTGAACCGCTATTCTTTTTTTCATAAGGATAGGTTAAAGAAGAGTGGTGATATTCTTCTTGAACGAACGGGGCATTAGTGAATAATAAGAACAAAAACATTTCATTTTGTTTCATAAACTTATCAATCGGGTGAGGCACAAACCCTGCCCAGGGCACTACGACAATAAGTATCCGCGTTTTTTACAGTGCAAAAAATTTAAAAATGGATCTTGACAAACTTTGGATGAATACCATATAAATATCTTAAATTAATAATAAATTAATTCGAGATAAAATAATTAAATATGATAGTATGAAACTTCAGGAAGAGAAAAAAGAAATCATGAAATTTTTGAAAAAAATCGGCTATCAGACAAAAGAGCTTTAATTTTTTTGAACAATATCTTGAATTGAAGAATAATTAATAAAGAGTAATAGGGGATTCCTATGTCAGAAGCAGCAGGATGGTATAAGAAACATTTCTCATGAGAAGATATTTTCTTATGTTGAAATGACTGATTCTTGAATTTATGGGGGAATAGTAGAACCGGATAGTGATTTGTTAAGTAAAAGAGAGTCATGAAATTGTGAGCCGATATGGTAATCAGGCGCTCTTTATTTCACTGGCGGATACCATCATCATATTGGTTTAAATACGTGGAATGGTGTAGGGGCACCCTCTCCTTTACCAAACAGTGTCGGACTAAAGTGGTTTTCACTGGTCCTTCCAAGCGAAGAAGCGAGAAATAAAGTCGTACGGCAGCTTCTTCAAATGGATGCATGGGTAACGGAAGAAAATGGAGTGGTTCTAAGATCCTTCAGGCAATCACATTCAATTATGGGTCTGACGAAATGAAGGAGATATCTCATGAATGGAATATTCCGGGCGGCGGGAAAGTGATTGCGCAAATGCCATTTGGCAAACCGGCTGCTCCAGCTGGCGATAAGGAATTCAGACCGCTGAAAGAACGTGTTAACTTCTTTAAAAAATGAATCATAAGGCATACAGAAAACTGTGTGCCTTATTTTAATGGTCATATTTTACTATTTTTTCTCCCTGTTTCCTGGTATAATTTAGAATCGGAAATTTTATATGACATCTTAGGGAGGAAAATCATGCGTATTAAGACCAAACTTATACTTGTTATTTTAATTTTAGTTTTATCTATCTCAATAGTTGGAGTATTAGCTGCATGGTCTTTATATGATAATGTAGAAGAAAATAATAATTTTGACAAGTTGATGGAAATGCAAACAATATCAAAACACATTCAATATCGTCTGGCAGGACTTTCGAACGATGAAAGGGCTTTGCTTCTTACAGGCGACCAAGAGTTTTCTATGGAAATGAAAGAAAAGTCGAGTGATATAAAAGTCCAATTAAACAAATTACGCCAGTTAACAAGTACATCTTCAGATAAAAAGAAAATTGATGAAATTAGTCGAAATTATGAGGAGTATTGGTCTCAAAGCCAATTAGTTATGAGGACAATTGCGATAGATCCTAAAAAAGCGAAAGAAATCCATTTTGGGGAAGAGCGTAGAATCCGTAAGGAAGTGCTGGATCCTTCCTTTGAGAGCTTTGTTGATAAATTAGATAAAGAGGCTACATATGCTGATAACAGAATTAAAGCCCAATCCAAAATAAGACAGACCATTTTGGCGGTAATTACTATTGTCGCAACATTGTTTGGCCTAGTTTTAGGAGCAATCCTTCTTAAATCCATATTAATTCCTTTAAATCAGTTAAAAGAGCAGATGAATGATATATCTATTGGTGACGGTGACTTGACTAAGACAATCAATGTAAAAAATAAGGATGAATTGGGAGAGGTGGCTGATTCATTTAATCAGTTCCTTTCTTCACTAAGAGAAATGATAACGCAGATAAGTTTTTCTTCTCAACAAGCAGCAGCATCGTCGGAACAGTTTTCAGCTAGTGCCGAACAAACCAAATCATCTTCGAATCAAATAGCGAATAATCTTCAACATATCTCATCAAGTATGAATGATCAAACTAAAATCCTAGATGAGAGTTCCACTGCCGTTGAGGAATCTTTACAAAGGTTGCTTAGTGTAACATCCAGTACAGCAAAGGTTTCGGAAGCAACTAGTGTTGTTAGTAAACAAGCAGATAATGGAGAGAAGTCCGTGGAAAAAATCGTTGCTTCTATGGAATTTATTCATCAATCAGTGGGGGAAGCTGATAAAAATATTAACTCATTAGCTGAAGATGCTTTAAAGATTGGAGAGATTACAACAATAATTAATGAGATTGCAGATCAAACAAATCTTTTGGCCCTGAACGCAGCAATTGAGGCAGTCAGAGCAGGAGAACATAGGAAAGGATTCGCAGTTGTCGCAGAAGAAGTCCGTAAACTAGCCGAACAGTCCAGTCAATCCGCTAATCAGATTCGAGAATTAATAAATCGCATACAAGGGGCGACAAATGAAACAGTTACTACAATTAAAGTTGTAAAAGAGAACGTTAATAACGGGAACAGTTTAACAGCGGCTACTTCTGTCCAATTTAAGGAAATCTTAAGCTCAATCTCAAATGTATCTGAAAAAATACAAGAAATAGCCGCAACAACCGAACAACTTACTGCTAATTTCGGCATGGTTGCTAAAAGAGTCGAAGACGTATCAAAATTATCTAAGGAAAACTCTGGAAATATAAATGAAATTGCAGCTGCTACAGAAGAACAATTAGCTTCTATGGAAGAAATCCAATCTGCTGCACATTCTTTAATCACTATATCAGAGTCTCTTAATGAAGTGGTTCATCGTTTTAAAATTTAAAGGGGGCTGACTCAAAAGCCTTCGGGAAAGGACAATCATTTATTTTTTCTGCGATGAACCGTCACTGAAATCCGTGATTTTCTTGGATTTTTAATGACGGTTCAATGTAGTATTGCCGGCAAATATATGGTATAAAAGATGGTGTTAAATTAGAAACATACTTTTTATAAGATCGTTACATAGGTAAGCAGGTGAAACTAATGAATGCAAGGCAAAAGGAAATCTTGCGTATTTTATTGACTCAATCCGATCAGCATTTGTTAGTGCTAGATATTGCAGAGCGAGTGGACTGTTCCGAAAAGACAATCCGCAATGATTTTAAAGTGATTGAAGACTTTCTTGAGGAAAATTCAGAGGCTGCCTTAATCCGAAAACCGGGGCTAGGCGTTTATTTAGATATTGAGGACCATGAAAAGACAAGGTTGTTTAACAAGCTGCACTTGGCAAACAATCCAGCCAAGCATGAATCCAATGAAGAAAGGGTCCTTGAAATAGCCTATCAGCTTCTAATGACTGTAAAGCCGGTCACAGCTCAGGACCTTGCTTCTCAATATTTTGTGAATAAAGCGGTCATAAAAAAAGACTTGGACAAAATTGAAAAGTGGTTAAACAATTTGGACTTAACGTTAGTTTCCAAGCAAAGAGTCGGCCTAACCGTCGAAGGTAATGAGAATAACAAGAGAACGGCATTAGCTCGGCTATCCCAGTTGATCAACAATCCGGAGCTCACGGATCCATTTATTAAAAAACAATTTTCACCCCATGAAGTTGAAATCGTAAAAAGTGAATTGAAGGAGCTGCAAAAACGCCATTCCTTATATTTTACAGATGAAGCATTTGAAGGGCTGCTTGTACACACACTCTTCATGATTAAGCGAACGAAATTAAAACAGCCTATTTCCATTTCAGAAAAAGAGAAATCTCTTCTGCAGGATAAAAAAGAATATGAGTGGACTTCCGAATTTCTTAAAAGGCTGGAACCTGTTTTTGTTGTCCATTTTCCGGAAGAAGAAGTCACTTATCTCGCTTTACATATTTTGGGAGGCAAATTTCGTTATCAACAAAATGATGGAACATGGGGGATAGAGGATCTCGCTGAAAATAATCCTGTTCTTTTTAAGCTTTTGCAACATCTGATCAGTCGTATGTCGGAGTTGAATATGGTTGACTTCACAAAGGATCGAATCTTGGTAAATGGGTTGAAGGTTCATTTATATACGACATTAAATCGCCTGAATTACAATCTTTCTGTATCGAATCCGATGCTAAATGATATTAAAAAGATGTACCCTTACATGTTTGATATGGTGATTCACGTATTAGAAGAAGCAAATCAGTCGCTCTCCCTTTTAATCCCCGAGGAGGAAGCAGCCTACCTCACTTTACACTTTCAAGCGGCAATTGAACGACTTAATAGCAACAAGGGGGAAATGAAAAATGCCGTCATCGTTTGCCATATGGGAATTGGAATGTCCCAGCTATTGCGGACGAAGATCGAGAGAAAATTCTATCGCGTCAATGTCATGGGATGCATAGCCAAGGCTGATTTGGAAGATTATTTAGCTGAACATGATGTCGATCTTGTGATCTCTACTATCTCCCTTCCGGAATTAAAGGTTCCCCATATTGTTGTATCTCCTCTGTTAGAAACTGCGGAAGAAAAGAGATTGGATGATTTTATAAAACAGCTTGATGAACCGGTTCATCAAGAATCAAGAGAATCTATTATTTTGAAGTATACGACTCCCTTTTTAGTTTTTTTGCAGCAGGATGTAGGACATCGATATGAGTTAATCGAAAAGATGGCCAACGCCCTGTATGATAAAGGCTATGTGGAAAAAGAGTATGCCCATCATGCAATTATCAGGGAAAGAATGTCAGCGACAACCATTGGTGCAGGCATTGCTATTCCGCATGGAAATCCCAAGCTGATCAAACAGTCAGCTATTGCCATCGCTACATTAAAAGAACCGATTGAATGGGGTCCTGAGAAAGTAACCTTGGTATTTATGCTGGCTGTTAAGAATGATGAGCAAGAGGAGATAAAGCAGTTGTTTCGTGAATTGTCCTCTATAAGCGAGCAGCCTGCTTTCATTCAAACACTCATGGAAGAAACGGATATCATGAATTTTCTATCCCATTTCAATCGCTAGAGAAAGAGCGAGGCCGATGAGCCTTGCTTTTTCTATATTTACCGGGATAAAAACCATTTTTCCGGAAGTTCCGGTAAAAAATGAAACTTTTATCTCTATTATTCCGCGTTATCATATATGTAAGCGATTACGAGATAGATGAAGGAGGATCAACATGAAACTGTTAGCGATTACATCATGTCCGAATGGAATTGCCCATACGTATATGGCAGCAGAAAATCTCCAAAAAGCAGCCGACAAGTTAGGGGTTCAAATGAAGGTTGAAACCCAGGGTTCGATTGGGGTAGAAAATGAATTTACCGAAAAAGATATTCGTGAAGCAGACGGTATTATTATCGCTGCCGATAAAACGGTAGATAAAGATCGATTTATTGGAAAGAAAGTATTGGTTGTGGGAGTGCAAGACGGGATTCGCAAGCCTGAGGAATTGATTAAAAAAGTGATGAGCGGCGAAGTACCTGTCTACCAATCACAATTAAAGTCAGCAGAAGCCATTAAGAATGAGAGAAAAGAAAAACAAAACCCGATTTACCGCCATTTAATGAACGGTGTATCGTACATGATTCCATTCATTGTGATCGGCGGATTATTGATTGCCATCGCTTTAACCATCGGAGGAGAAAAAACACCCGGCGGTTTGGTGATTCCGGATGATTCCTTCTGGAAGACGATCGAAAAACTTGGTGGCGCATCCTTTACGTTCATGGTTCCTATCCTGGCCGGGTTCATTGCTGTTAGTATTGCAGATAGACCGGGTCTTGCTCCTGGTATGATCGGCGGATATATCGCCGCAAACGGAAGCTTTTATGGAAGTGAAGCCGGCGCAGGGTTTATCGGCGGTATTATCGCCGGTTTCTTAGCTGGTTATGTAGCATTAGGGATTAAGAAACTAAAAGTTCCAAAAGCGATCCAACCAATTATGCCGATTATCATCATTCCGGTATTTGCGTCACTGATTGTGGGGTTAGCATTTGTTTATATTATCGGAGCACCTGTCGCTCAAGTTTTTGAGACATTAACAGCCTGGTTAGCAAGTATGCAAGGTACGAGTTCGATTCTTTTAGCGTTAATTTTAGGTGCGATGATTTCCTTTGATATGGGGGGTCCGGTTAATAAGGTTGCCTTCCTTTTCGGCTCTGCCATGATTGCCGAAGGAAACTATGAAATCATGGGTCCGATTGCAGTTGCCATTTGTATTCCGCCAATCGGAATGGGTCTTGCCACATTTTTAGGTAAGAGAAAATTCCAGTCTGCAGAAAGAGAAGCAGGGAAAGCGGCCTTTACGATGGGATTGTTCGGAATCACAGAAGGTGCCATCCCGTTTGCCGCACAGGATCCGCTTCGTGTCATTCCAAGCATTATGGTCGGTTCCGTGACAGGTTCCGTTATTGCGATGTTAGGGCATGTTGGAGATAAAGTAGCACACGGAGGACCAATCGTTGCGGTACTCGGAGCCGTAGACAATGTGTTAATGTTCTTTATCGCCGTGATTGTCGGTGCAATTGTAACAGCCATTTTAGTCAACATTTTAAAAAGAGATGTGCGAAAAGTGGACATGCCTGAAGCACTAGCAATGCAAGAAACAGCAGCAATGCAAGAAACACAAGAAGTGCCGCAACAATCTCAGCAAAAAGAAGAAAGCAAAGCGGAAAATGCAGAAATCAAAAAACTGACGGATATCACAAACTTTGAACTCATTGACATCAATTTAACAGGGGAAACCCGTGATGATGTCATTGATGAAATGATTCAAAAATTAGATCGTGTTGGAGCGTTACACTCTCCAGCAGAATTCAAACAAGCGATTCTAAATCGTGAACAAGAAAGTACAACAGGAATCGGCATGAACATTGCCATCCCTCACGGAAAATCCAATGCCGTCAAAAAGCCAAGTGTCGTATTCGGGATCAAAAAAGACGGCGTAGACTGGACAAGCCTTGACGGCACAGATGCAAAGTTAATCTTTATGATTGCTGTCCCTAAAGAAAGCGAAGGAAACCAACACTTAAAAATCCTTCAAATGCTCTCTCGAAAACTAATGGATGAAAGCTACAGAGAACAATTATTATCTGTCAAAACAAAAGAGGAAGCGTATCATCTGTTAGAGGCTATCGAATAAATGGAGAGTTAGGTTACTCTTACCCATATAGAGCAGCCTTCAAAAATAAAGCATGAAATCGAGGCCTCTTCTTCATATTTCATGGGGAAGGGCCTCAAATTTTTAACGCCCCTCCCGAAACAATTTCCCTTCCTCAAGCGCGGCAAGGGACAGTCCAACGACAGGGAGGGGGCATTCACACTAATTTGGTTAGTTAAATTCATTTTATAATAGATATTTTTAAGAACACAGACTAATCGAAAAATGAATAATGTTGAAAGTAAGCAATGTATGACAAAAAATGAGTTTAGAATGGAGAGATTTTTGTTGACAACGGAACCATTGTTTTTTGAACCTGTTTTTAAAGAAAGAATTTGGGGTGGGACAACATTAACTTCTTTTGGTTATGATATTCCATTTAATCAAACAGGAGAGTGCTGGGCATTCGCAGCACATCCAAATGGACAAAGTATTGTGAGAAATGGGGAATATAAAGGTTTATCCTTGGGCGACTTATGGGAAAAGCACCGTATTTTATTCGGAAATATACCAGGAGACCGCTTTCCTCTTCTTACAAAAATTTTAGATGCCAATCAGGACTTATCTGTTCAGGTTCATCCGAATGATGAGTATGCCCGGATTCATGAGAATGGAGAGTTAGGAAAAACCGAATGCTGGTACATTATTGGCTGTAAAGAAAATGCGGAAATTATTTATGGACATCACGCTAAAACAAAAGAAGAATTAAAACATATGATTGAACATGAAGAATGGGATAAACTGCTTCGTCGAGTGAAAGTGAACCCTGGAGATTTTTTCTATGTACCAAGCGGAACCATTCATGCAATCGGTGAAGGGATCGTTATTTTAGAGACACAGCAAAATTCCGATACTACTTACCGGGTATATGATTATAATCGGAGGGATTCAGAAGGGAATTTACGCGAGCTTCATCTTCAAAAGAGTATCGAAGTGACCGAAGTTCCTTTCGCATCTACTCAAATAACACCTCAGCATCAAAAGGTTGACGATTTAAATATTACCTCATTTATTGAAGGTCCCTACTTCACGGTGCAAAAATGGGAATTAAACGGTTCTTCCAGCTTAAAGCAACAAAAGCCTTTTATTCTTGTTAGCGTGATTCATGGTGAAGGCGAACTGATCCATAAAGGCAAACAATATTCCTTTAAAAAAGGAGACCATTTTTTGGTACCGAATGGATTTGGTGAATATCAGCTTGTTGGGAAGGCTGAACTCATTGTTTCAAGCATTTAAGAAATCATCGTTCATGTAAATACGGAGAAAAAGGAGTTGACCCAAAAGTCTCCAGAGCATGATCATCAAGTATTGTTTCGCGATGAACCATTACCGAAATGTTTGATTTTCTTCGATCATTGATGCGGTTTATTGCAGAGGGGGGTTCCGAACGTAGAAAAAATGTTCGGAACACCCTCTTTTTTATTGGGGTTCTCTTTTCGAGCAAAGGTATTTGAGACTTTTAGAGTCAACTTGGTCTTCTGACAAAATACAAAGACAAACAGGGGCGTGTAAGAGTCCCAAAAACGGGTTGCTGTAAGGACCAAATTCATCATCACCACTTATTTTTTGAACTTATTGAAAAATAAGATAAGTTCAGATAATATGGGAATAAATAGTATCGGCATCCGTCTCCTTGACAACTGAGCGTGCTTCAGATGAACAATTAGAATGTCTGCAAAGGGTTCTAGATCAAACGATCAAACCAAGAAAGCTATCGTTAGTGGAAGCAAAGAAGAAATGATTGCTTGTAATGGGAAGTTTCATGAACTAATCATTAAAAAACAAGAGGAAGGGACGGTTTCATAAAATTATGAAAAACTTTGAGATTGCAGTCATACCTGGAGATGGGATTGGAAAGGAAGTTGTTCCTGTATCCTTAAAAGTATTGGATACCGTTGCGGAAATTCATGGCGGCTTGAAGTTCCAGTACCGAGAGTTTCCTTGGAGCTGTGAATACTATTTAGAGCACGGGCAAATGATGCCGGATGACGGACTGGATATACTTAAAAACTTTGAAGCCATTTTTCTGGGGGCGGTCGGAAACCCAAAGATTGTTCCGGATCATGTGTCATTATGGGGACTATTGATTAAAATCAGAAGAGAATTTGAACAATCGGTCAATATCCGCCCTGCTAAATATTTTAAGGGTCTCCGTTCACCCCTTGTAAATCCAAATGACTTTGACTTGATTGTTGTACGGGAAAACAGTGAAGGAGAATATAGTGAAGTCGGAGGAAGGATTCATCGCGGAGAAGATGAAATGGCTATCCAGAATGCCGTATTTACGAGAAGAGGTACAGAAAGAGCCATGAGATATGCCTTCGAGCTTGCCAAACAGCGGAGAGGGCATGTTACTTCTGCAACAAAATCAAACGGTATTGTTCATTCCATGCCGTTTTGGGATGAGATATTCAAAGAAGTCAAACAGGACTACCCCCAAATTGTAACGGACTCCTGCCATATTGATGCACTTGCTGCTTTCTTTGTGACAAGGCCGCAGATTTTTGATGTCATCGTTGCCAGCAATTTATTTGGGGATATTTTAACGGATATAGGCGGTGCGATTATGGGAAGTATCGGTATTGCGCCGGCTGCTAATATTAACTTAGACGGCAAGTATCCATCAATGTTCGAACCGGTGCACGGATCTGCTCCAGACATTTATGGAAAAGGGATTGCTAATCCGATCGGCCAGATTTGGACAGCGAAAATGCTGCTTGACCACTTTGGAGAACTTGAACTTGGACAGAAGCTTCTGGATGTCATAGAGGATGTGACGAACGATGGAATCAAAACACCTGATATTGGAGGAAAAGCTTCTACCCGGGAAGTAGCAAATGAAATTTGCCAGCGCCTCCGTAAAGCAGATAAACTTGTTCAAAGATAAAAGATTAAAGGAGGGTGTCCCAAGTACTGAACATACTTGGGACACCCTCCTGCGATGGACGGCCCTGGTTTCCCATTCAACAACATGATATAAGTCCTGTGATTATCTATGGGGTATGCCCGGAAAGATGCAGCCCTTTTTTATAGGGAATTTGAGAAGTTATTTGGAAATCCAGCAAGTTTTTTTGCGTATAGCATATTAGTTTTCAGGATTTCATAATACAGTTCGGCAAACCCCGCCTCTAAAGCGATATCATGTGAAGGGTTGCAATGTTGAATTTCGATGATCCATAGTTTCTCTTTGTCGTCAATTGCTATATCTACACCAGTATTTGCAAAGTGTACATCACTGTTCTCAATGGCCTTAGCAGCCTCTATAGCCACAAGGGATATTTCTTGCATAAATGCTTTGACTTTGGAATTACTAAGTTGCAAAACTTCTTTCAATGTTTTCTCTCCGGATTTGACCAGAGGGGATATATTACTTAAAATGTTTCCCGGTTGGCCATGTCTGGCAAACACCCCCATTACTTGCCATTGGCCTTGTTGATTCTTTAAAGTAATCACACGAAAATCGATTGTACGATTCTGGTAAGTGATCAGATCTAATGCTTCTTGAATCATAAACTCTCTTTCTTCAAAATACTTTTTAAACAATGAATAAGCTTCGTCTCTATTTTTAAATTTGATTTTGTTGATGTCTCCTGTTTTGGGGCAGGCAATCACGAGATTGTGCCCATCTGTTGAGATTTTGTAAATGGATGACCCTTTTGATGCGTTAATGGATTTGATAATGGCATTAGGGTATTGTTTTAAAAAGGAATAGATGTCTGAAGGTTTTTCATAAAGAATCGATGGAGGGAGATAAGCCTTTACATGGGGTGAAGCAGCAAGCCTTTTGTGAATGCTCCATTTATTGAAATAAAAGTCATTAAAAAGGGAGTCGCCCATGACGGATTGAAAATGTTTGAGCCATTTGGAGCTAACCGTGCCTGTCTTAATAAAAATAGAGGAAGGATAGGGAAATGTACCCTCGTCCCACTGGTTGGTTACAGCATTAAAAAGATAGCCTTTCATTGTATGATTAACTTTATCTACATTGTCGAGAGAAAAAACTAGGATTGCCCCCCTGATATCTCTGTAATGATATAAATAATCCAGTAGATCATCAAGATGTTTTTTTACTGATTTTTGATAAAATCCCGCAAGTATACCAATGTAGGGACCGATTTGTATTTCGTTGTCCTTTTGTTGAATATCAAAGTGGCAGTTCACAGGAATTTCTAACTTTTTAATCATATCGGAAGATAGCCTTGCCTGATTCACTTGTAGATCATAAGATATATAAACCTCAATTGGGAAGGATTGGATACCAAATTTTATAAGTCCCTTTTGATGATTGATGATCCCTAAAGTTTTGGCCTTATCGGGATGAAGGGTTAAACTCCCTTTGCGAATGGAGTCGCAAATTAACTGTATGCTATTTTCCATTTTTCACTCCCCCAACCATATTTTATAGATGAGTTATTGTATGAATAATCTGTAAAGAGTGTTTTTAGAGAATGATTAATTAGGAACAGTCGTTTTCAAGATGGAAATGTTTTAGAGAAAATATTGATTTTGCCTTTTTAGAAAAGATAAAGTTTAAGTAGTGCAAGAGGATGGCTCAAAAAGTATAAAAAGAGACCTTTTGAGCCATCCCTTTACTCTTTAAACGAATCAAATATGTGGAAGGATGAGCCCCCCGTAAGCGAAAGCGGCAACGATGATGACAGCGGGATGGATCTTCCATTTAGTCAACGCGAAAAAGGAAATGAGTGCAGTGATGAGCGATTGAACGATACCCATGGAAGTAAAAGAATCTTCGGCCATTTCCCATGTGAGAAGGAGCATCATGATGGCAATAACGGGCTGTACCAGTAATGTCATGCCTTTTACGATCAACGATTGGCGGTGACGCTGTATAAGCTTCAATAAGAAGATAAGAGCGAAAGCTGATGGGAAGACGGTCGCGAACAACGCGATGGTTAACCCCCACCATTCGTATACATCATAACCCACATAGGCGGCAATTTTCGTGGCAATCGGGCCCGGAAGCGCGTTGCCAAGAGCGAGCATATTGGAGAATTCGGTATTGGTCAGCCAATGATAACGATCGACGATTTCTTCGTACATGAGCGGAATGGACGCGGGTCCTCCGCCGTAACCGAGAACGTTTGCAAGAAAGAACCCCAAAAACAAAGCAATCCAGATATTCATGCAGACATTCCTCCTTGTTTCGAGCTTTTATGAGGCCATTTGTTTTTCAATTTAAAATGCATCGTGCCGTAAGCCAGGAACAGAACAATGACAATAGCAGGGTGAATGGATATCGTTTGAAGCAAGACAAACGATATGACGAAAAGGAGACAGCCCAGCAGTTTGCCTAATCCTTTCACTGCTTTAGCGGCAAATTCATAAGCCATCAAACCGAGCATGACGGCAATGACCGGCATAACGGCCGAGATCATGCCTGCTACAGCTGTGGAATAGCTTAGAACATTGACGAGTGTCAGCAAAGCGACCATTGCAAGGCACGTTGGCACAATATGGGCCAATACCCCAACAAAGGCCCCGATCACTCCTTTTTGGCGATAGCCCAAGTATGCCGCCATTTTTGTGGCGATTGGCCCGGGCAGGGCATTAGCAATCGCTAAAATTTCCCCAAATTCATCATCTTCAATCCAATGATATCGTGATACCGCTTCATACCGTATTAATGGAATGACTGAAGGGCCTCCGCCAAATCCAAAAATCCCCGTACGAACCATGGCGATTACCAGTTCTTTATAACTTCCCACTTGTTCTTCCTCCTCCACACAACATTTTCGTCTCTACAGTTTCATGCCCATACGGCTTTTATAACGTCGGATTAGTATTTGGCAGTCGACACTGACGACGCCTTCTAAAGCGTATAGCTTTTCTGTTAAAAATCGTTCCATTTCTTGATTGTCGGTAAAAATGCCATGCATATGCAGTTTGCTTGGACCGGTCATATGATACAAGCTCGTAACGGCCGGTTCTTTTTCTAATTGTTCGGCTACTTTCTCCAAAAATTTAGGTTCCACATCCACATTAAAGAAAGCAGAGACATGAATGCCGATTTTAGCGGGATTGATGACCGTCGTGAATTTTTCGATCACTCCTTGTTCGATTAAATTATTGATGCGCGTTTGCACCGCTACCCGTGATAAATCGACTTGCTTTCCGATGTCTGTGTAGGAAAGGCGGCTGTTTTCGTGTAAGATTGAGAGAATTTTCTTATCAATCTCGTCGATTGCCAGGTCAGGAATGCGATAATTGGACAGCATGATGAATTCACTCCATTCATTTGGCTCTTCACATGTATATGTTTTCGTAAGTTTTTTATTATTTTACCATTCAAAACGAATGAAAAAAAGATAAAAAGGTTACGAAATGTAAAGCCATGGAAATGGCTCGTTCCATCGATCTCCACCAGGCGAAGGAAGTCATGACACAGCCGATTGGCAGTGATACGGCCCATGCCGCCGTTGTAGATGAAAAGGGAAATGCCGTATCATTCATTCAAAGTCTCTATTTTGAATTCGGTTCAGGTATCGTGGCAGGGGATACGGGTATTTTGATGCAAAACAGGGGATCGTTCTTTTCCCTTGATCCGACACATGTCAATTGCCTGGAACCAAATAAACGGACATGCCATACGCTCATGCCTGCGATGGCATGCAAGGACGGAAAACCATATATCCTATATGGTACCCAAGGTGGGGAAGGGCAGCCGCAAACACAAACAGCCATCATCACAAGAATGATTGATTATGGCATGAGCCCCCAACAGGCAATTAGTGAGCCGAGATTCGTATGGGGAAGAACATGGGGGGAAAATACACAAGAGCTTAAAGAAGAAAGCCCGGTGACAGAGGTTAAAAAATGAAATTGGATTTATATTTATGAATCCACATAAATAATTTGACGTGGATAAAAAACATCCACGCAAATTCTTTACGCATAAGCGGCTGACTCAAAAGCCTCCAGATGACGGTAATCATCCCATTTTTTGTGATGGGCCGTCATCATAATGCTTAAAGAGTAGACTAATAGGCTCGTTCTTTTTAATATGATGTATAATAAGGGAGCAAAGGAGTGAATGATTATTTACTATGGAGATTAACAGAAAAAGAATCGCTTACTATATGCTTCCTTGTCTGCTCATATGGGTGATGTACTTGGCAAGTTTTTACCCGGCACTTATGACAAATGACTCGTTCGCTCAATTGATGCAAATTGAATCAGGTAAATTTAGTGATTGGCATCCTGTTTTCCATACATGGCTTATTATGCTAATTCGAATGATTTGGGACTCACCCGCAGCGGTCGCAATAGTTCAAATACTTGCTCTTGCGCTCATCTGGGGTTATGGCATGTATTGTCTTGAGGCTAAGGGAGTATCCCGACATATTATTTGGGTTGTCACGCTACTTTTTGCTTTGAGTCCGGTAAACGGCATTTTATCTATATCCTTATGGAAAGATACGTTATACAGTTCTTTTCTACTCTTGTTTTGTATTTGTATTTTTAATCTCGTTACAACAGAAGGAAAATGGTTAAAATCTATGCCGCATACAGTATTGTTTACAGTGGCAATATTAGGAACAATCTTTTTTAGACATAACGGTTTTCCCGTTTTTATCGTCACGATGTTCTTTTTAATATGGGTTTATTTAAAAAAAACAAAAAGTCTTTTATTGCTTGCGTTAACAGTTGCCTGTTTTTATTTAGTGTTCACCAGGCCCGTTTATCATTATTTACAAGTAAAGCCTTCAAGTGCAAGCGAGGCATTGGCCATTCCGATGCAGCAGTTTGCTATGGTTATCAATGAAAACGGCAAGCTGAAAGAATCCCAGACCAATTATTTACAAACGATCATGCCTCTGTCGTTATGGAAAGAAAATTATAACCCATATTGGGTAGATAAGTTAAAATTCGCAAAAGAATATAATCCCGATGCTATGTTAGAGAATCCGGAGAAATTCCTGAAAATGTGGGGGGGGATCGGATTACAAAACCCTGATCTTTACATAAAAGCCTTTTTAAAACAAACGTCAATCGTTTGGCAAATCCCCCAAGAAGGTTACACCTTTTATTTTGTTACAAACACGGTTCCCAATCAATTTGGTGTGGAAAATAAAAGCTTGAATAAAAACTTAACAGAGATGCTGAATTCTGTTCTTGTTTATACAAGAGACCATATGAAGGAAATGATATGGCGTCCAGCCACTTATAATATTCTCACTCTTTTCTTTATGTTTATTGGGTTTTTACGCAATGGCTGGAAAATGTGGCTTGTTATTTTGCCAATCGTATTGAATACAGGGGTCATCATGGCAGCGATCCCTGCTCAAGATTTCCGTTATTTGTTTGCGAATACGTTGATTGCCTATTTTGCTTTGTTAGTGGCTTTTGTAAAAGATAAAAAAGAAGAGGATGCCGCGTAAGGATAAAAAAGGCGATTCTGGTGCAAGAAATCTGTCAAACTTGGACATACTGATACTACTAATCTAAAAAGGAAAGTGTCTGTCATTACCTGAATGAAATTTGGTTGGAAAGCTTTGCAGGACGTTTTTCAGTAGAAAGGTCTGTCGATGGACAGGAACTAAAATAAGGTCTGAAAGTGAAAAAGGTTCTCGTATAAGGCTTCGACAAGGGCCCGAAAGGGAAATGGGCGAAGCCTTATGCATAAATAATGGGACAATCCATGTCCCGTTATTTATGTGGATTTATATCATAAGTATGTAAACTATGTAGAAATCCTTGTCACAATGAATGAGCCGGCTCAACTGCACCATAACGTTTCCAAGAAATTCTTCTGAAATCCATACCTACAAGAAATACCACCATATCTGTTCTGCCATGATACATAGGTCTACCATGAGAATTATGAGCCATTAGGATGATGGGGACATTTGGAAAATAAGGTGTAAAACTGCTTCGTACTTTCTCAATATGATGGTTTGTATGATTGAATACGGATTCTTCTACAACAACAATTGCAAATGTTACATCTTGTTCGTTGACTAGAGCTCCATTAAATGTCATGTTAATCATCTCCTTTCTCCATATTTCGATATCAAAAGGGAAAATCCTCTTTTGTTTTAATATTCAGACAATAATGAAGCTAATCCTTCTAAATTGCAAATAGCAGACATTAGAAAGGTATAACAAAAAGAAAAGACGCCCAGTGGGTTAGAGCGCCTTCTTCAAATTGCATGAAATTCCATATGGAGCAATAGAACTTTCCTATAGCGTAACCTGTTTAATCCAATCGGACTATCATATAGGCTAATACAACTATTCGTCTTTTTTGTAACGTAGGTAGTTATAGTTGGATGTGGGAATGACTTTCTTAATGTTTCCTTTTTGGTCTTTGTATATTTCATATTCACGATATGTTTCTACAACATAACCATCTACTTCCTCTTTATCCACTAATTTTTCTTCTAATTCAAAATTCTGAGTCTGTATAGGTTGTTCCTTTTCTTCCTTTGATTCAGCCGCTGTGGGCACACTATCTTGTTCAGTCAGTAATACAGGGTTTATGCCATCCAAAAGCTTCCAGGAAGAATGATCAAAATATGATATAACAACTAAGATTATGAGAAAAGAAGATAAGAGATAAATATTTAATTTACTATCCATCAATATTTTTTCTCCCTTGTCCTAAATTAGTTTTTTAATTATTTTATGCAAGGTTTCTTAATTAAATACTGAATCTAGGATTTCCGGTCATTTGGTCACGCTTAATTTTGTCATTCGGTTTAAAAGCGCCCATATTATCCGTTGTAACATTTATTTTGAGCATTCCGCTTTAAAGAAACGAATCATTTATTGCTGTCTGTAGAAGTTACATAGTTATTGCTGCCAGCTCCCATCCCCACAATAAAAAGAAGAATGGCACCCGCAATCAGCACAAGTATAGGAATCGTCCAACTGTGGGTCATATCGTGTATTAATCCAAAAAGAGTCGGTCCTACTGCTGCCAGCAAATAACCAGCCGATTGGGCCATACCCGATAACTCAGCTGCCTGATGTGCGTTATGTGTACGCAGCACAAAAAACATGGTAGCCAGACCAAATGCCGATCCTATTGCAATCCCAATCAGTATGACGTACAACGGTGCTAATGAAGTAATTCCACTAAGAAGTCCGATATAACCAAGGAGCAGAAAGATCACAATGAATCCCACTAGTCCACGTTGATTCGAGCTGCGGCCAGCCAAAATCGGCACAATGAATGTAGGCGGAAGGCTTGCAAATTGTGCCAATGACAGGAGCCAGCCTGCTGCTGATTGGCTTATGCCTTGCTGGTGAAGAATGGCAGGAAGCCACGTTATAACAGCATAAAAAACTGTAGATTGCAATCCCATGAACAACGTTACTTTCCAAGCAAGACCAGAATGCCATAAAGATCCTCCTGTATTCGGAGAACTTGTTCCTTGATGGTGAAAACGCAGTTGAGGAATCCAGAATACAATGGAAATGACAGAAAGAAGGACCCAGCAAACAAGGGCAACACGCCATCCGAAGCCTAACCCTTGTGTGATAGGAATGCTGACACCTGAGGCAATCGCTGCCCACATATTCATAGAAACAGAGTATGTACCTGTCATGATCCCGACTTTATTGGAAAATTCCCGTTTAATCAAGCTCGGTAAAAGGACATTGCATATGGCGATCGCTATGCCAAGCAGAGCTGTACCGATAAACAGCATATTTAAAAAGGGTACGGAACGCAGTATAATCCCGGCTGCCAGCAAAAGCAAGGCTCCAAACAGTGTGTACTCTAATCCAAAACGACGAGCGATTTTGGGAGCAAGGGGTGAAAAAAAGGCAAACGCCAGCAATGGCAAAGTAGTCAGCATGCCTGCTAATGTATTGGACATCCCTGTATCCTGACGAATCGTTTCAATGATAGGTCCTACACATGTAAGAGGAGCTCTAAGGTTAGCGCCTGCAAATATAATGCCTAAGATGAGTACCCAAATTCCTAGACGAGAAGAAGCCTGTGTATGAGTTGTATGGTCTTTTGAAAGCGTGGAATTCCTCCTATATCAAATAAAGGTCTACTAAAAGATAAAGAGGATGCCCCAAAAGTACAAAGAATGTACTTCCGGTTCATCCCAGAAAAAATGAATGAGCACCATCCTCTGGAGACTTTTGAGCCATCCCCCCTTTTTGGACACCGCGATGAAAGTTACGCAAAATAATGGTGAAGGATACGAAAGGCTTTTGCCTTAATTATTATAACATTGTTTTCATTACTTTAAAGTGATGGATTTATCACTTTAAAATGATTGAATCAATCTTGAAATGAAGAAAAGAACCACAAAAGCAACTTTTTAAATTTGTAAAATATGAAAATATCCGCAATGCTTCTTCTTCTTTGTGTTCTCCACATGCGTTTGAAAAAATTTTGAAAGTATGTTTACAATATATATAGGCGGGTAATAAAAATATTATTTGTTTCATAAGTTTTCTAATTTCATATCGTTTCAAAATGAAAGGGGGGGACATAACGAAAAAACTACACTTATTGTTTGAATTTCATTAGTCATTAGAATTTTGTTCCTGTCAACTTAATACATGTGATGACAGCTTTAAAGAATTTTGTATTGGGTCTTTTCAGTTTTTTACCATTTTATTTTTATCCTTTGCTTTTATCCGCTTTGGAACAGTTAAATCCAGGAGTTTTGATAAAAATTTGGGTTTGGTACTCCTGCATGATTTACAATGCTATTATTTAGTGATCGAACTTCTAGCTCATGAAGTTTCTGACCTATTTTTCATTTTGTAAATCCTCCATTTGTGAAATTTCAAACAATCAAATCTCCAGAAATATGCTTGCTATATATGTACCTGAACCAGGGTTTTCACTTTTAGTCTATTTATTCAGTGACTACTACTCGCCTTAGCTTATTCATAATTTTCATAAAAACTTTAATGAGTGCCGTTTTATATTGTCTTATCGACAAGAAATTCAAAGGTTCACGTAAGAACCCCTTTATTGAGGCTGTATCGTGAATTATTTTTTAACAAATGATAAAGCGATCATTGTAAAGGGTGGATTGGGACAGCTTTAGATGCTGCAAATATGTACAGAGAAAAGAGGCGATTTTTATTGATTACCTTTAAACATGTAGGTAAAAAATATCCGGATGGGTTTGTGGCCTTAAAGGATATTGACTTTCATATTGAAGAGGGGGAGCTGGTCGCGTTAATCGGTCCGAGCGGCTGCGGGAAAACAACTACAATGAGAATGATTAACCGTTTGATTGAGCCTACCAGCGGCCAGATTCTTATTAACGGTGAAGACATTTCCAAGAAAGACCCTGTCGAGCTCCGGAGAAACATCGGTTACGTCATCCAGCAAATAGGCCTTCTTCCACATATGACAATCGAAGACAATATTACCCTTGTTCCGAGATTAAAAGGATGGGAGAAAGAGCGCTATGAAAAAAAGGTGGATGAACTGCTTAATTTGGTAGGACTTGATCCTGAAGAGTACAAATCACGTTTTCCCGCAGAATTGAGCGGAGGACAGCAGCAGCGCGTCGGTGTTATACGCGCATTGGCAGCTGAACCGCCGATTATCCTTATGGATGAACCGTTCAGTGCACTAGACCCGATCAGCCGGGAGCAGCTGCAGGATGAGCTCGTTCAACTCCAAGAAAACATTAAGAAAACCATCGTATTTGTTACACATGATATGGACGAAGCGATTAAGATTGCTGATCGAATTGCTATTATGAAGGGTGGGGAAATCATACAATTTGATACGCCCGAGAAAATTCTCCGCCATCCAAAAAATGATTTTGTGAAAGGATTCATTGGAGAAGAGCGTCTTGAAAAAGGAGATAACTTCCAGCCGGTCGCGGAAGACTTAATGATTAAGAAGGTGATTACAGCCAAGCCTACCAGAGGCCTTGCGCAAGCCTTAAAAACGATGAAGACGTATAAAGTGGACAGCTTACTTGTAACAGACCATCAAAATCAACTTCTTGGCATTGCTACGATTGATGATGTGGAACGTTATTATGCGAATGAAGACAAAACCTTAAGGGATATTATGAATCAGGATTATCAGACAGTGGAAGCAGACACGCCATATACCGATGTGGCAGAAATTTTTGCCAAAGGTGCCGTCTTAATCCCAGTTCTCCAGAACGGCAAATTAGTCGGACTCATTACCCGTTCAACCATGATGAGAGGACTGGCGGGTATGAAGATCGCAGCACCAGGGGAAGGAGGCACTATTAAATGAATAAGGAAAACTTTTTTATGTTATTAGTCGATACTTTTCGAACAAGATGGTCCGAGATTCTTGAAGCACTGCAGCAGCATCTATTCTTATCTCTTATATCCATTTTTATCGCGACGCTCATTGCTATCCCGGTAGGAATTTATATTTCAAGAAGAAAGAGATTGGCGGAACCGGTAATAGGAGTTGCTTCCGTGTTTCAAACCATTCCAAGCCTTGCATTGTTTGGTTTTTTGCTCCCGCTTTTTGGAATCGGCAATATCACAGCGATTATTGCCCTTACCATATATGCACTGCTTCCGATTCTGAGGAACACTTTCACTGGTATTACCGGTGTTGATCAATCAGCAGTGGAAGCCGGACGGGGTATGGGAATGACCAAGAACCAAATTTTACGTATGATTGAACTCCCGCTCGCTCTGCCGATTATCATGGCTGGTTTGCGTACAGCAACCGTGCTGACGATCGGTGTGGCGACCCTTGCGGCATTTATAGGCGCCGGCGGTCTCGGTGACTTAATTTACAGAGGATTATCCACAACACGAAATGAATTGGTTTTGGCAGGTGCGATACCGGCAGCCGTTCTGGCAATTGTGATTGATCTCATCTTAAAACGCATTGAAATTGCGACAAATCCAAAATCCAGAAAAAAATTCTCCTGGAAAAAAGGGTCCCTCATTTTGATTCCGATTGCGGCCCTGGTCTTGTTCTTTGGGGCAAGGGGCGGCCATTCTGAAGATACAGTGGTGATTGCAGGTAAAAAGTGGACGGAACAATACATTCTGCCTTACATTATTTCTGAGTATGTAAAAGAAAAAACAGATTATAATGTCAAGGTGGAAGAAGGGCTTGGAGAGACACCTATCTTAACACAGGCGATTCGAAAAGGCGATATTGATATGTTTGTTGAGTATACAGGGACAGGGTTAATAACCATTTTGAAAGAAGAGTACAACCCTGAAGATAGCGCAGATGTCATTTACAACAAAGTAAAAGAAGGGTACAGGGAGAAATACCAGTTGGAATGGCTAAAACCGCTGGGCTTTGAAAACACGTATGCTCTTGCTTTTAATCCGGAGACTTACAACCAATTAGGAGTAAAGACAATCTCCGAGTTCGCACCTAGATCATCCGAGTTCACTTTTGGGGGCCCTACAGAGTTTTTCGAGCGTGAAGATGGCTATACACCGTTTGTTCAAACATATGGTCTTCATTTTAAAGACCAGCGCAGCCTTGATCCTAACTTGATGTACTCGGCTGTAAAAGAAGGAAAAGTAGATGCCATTCCTGCCTACACAACAGACGGAAGAATTGTCCGTTTCAATCTTGGAATGCTCAAAGACGATAAGAAGTTCTTCCCGCCGTATTATGCGGCTCCAATCGTTCGTGAGGAAACATTGAAGAAGTTTCCGGAGCTCAAAGACGTGGTAAACGACCTTGGCGGGAAAATATCTGAACAGGAAATGGCGGAAATGAACGCGAAAGTAGATTTAGATAAAAAGGATCCTAGAGAAGTAGCCAGGGAGTTCCTAAAGGAAAAAGGATTAATTGAATAATAGTATGAATGGCAGTGGAGTCAGATGAGACATACACCCGCCCCAATGTGCAGGAGAAGAATGTTCTCTTTTCAAACCGATATTTATACCGTTAAAAGAATTAGAGATAAAACAAATCTTTGTTGAATCGTGCATAAATGAAAACACTCTTGTAAAGTCTTTTAGTAAGAGTTTTTTTGGATGGAGGATAAGAATATGTTTTCATTACGTGGGGATGCTCATAAAATTTATCTTCAACTCAAAAAAACATCAAACAAAGGCCGGTCTTTCAACAGTATCAAGAAGCTTACAGAAATTGATGAAATTCAAAATTTTTATAAATCGATTGATAGCCGTACATTAGAGAAAATTTATTATCGTATGATAAAAGAAAAAAATGGGTCAGGAACCATCCCTATTTTTGTATCCTCTGTACCATGGCTTTTTTTTCTGTTCTCAAGACAATTACAACAGTTTCTTTTCAAAGAAGGAAGTTTGCTTTGGGTTGTTTTTGTTTTCGTGTATATTTCTATTCTTACCATAGGTGTGATTCTTCACTTTCATGAAAAATCATGGGCTGCTGTTCATATAGAAATCATTCAAGACATTTTAAAAGAAAGAAAAAATAAAAGCTCTTGAGATTATATGGTGGAATAACGTTCATATTTATTTTTGAATAAAAGCTTACTCCACTAAAAACAACATGAGTTGAAGAAAAGACGTTTTTTTTGAAGAAAAAAGCAACCTAACAAATAGGCTGTTAACTTTAATATGCGAGAAATTCTCATCTTTCCTCTTTTCCGAGCCGCTTGATATGTTTACAGAAAATATTTTCACGATGTGAAAAAAAGGATTAATTGAATAAGTTTAAACATTTAAAAGGCAACCTTTTCGATAGGTTGCCTTTTTGACTTATGGCCGGCATTACTTCGACAACGATTCATTTAACGGAATCTTAATGAAAAAGAACTTAACGAACAGCCGCGATATTCGTTATAGTTAATAGGAACGAAACCGATAAAAGGAATGAACAAACGATGGCAGAAACAAAAGTGAAAAAACGAACAGGGAGAGTTTCTCAATCTCAAGAAATGGAACATAATAAGCAAAAATCGGAAGAAGGAACAAGGAAAAAGAGGATAGGGAAAATAAAAAACCGGGAAAAAGAACAACCTCAACCGGAAAACAAGCCTGTAAGAAAAGGGAAAACCAAAAAGACAAAGAAGAAAGGAAGCTCTTCACCAGGCATAGACTTTGCGAGAACATTGAGATCGGTTTTTTTGCTTTCAGTCGGTTTGCTGATTGTGTATGTATATTACCTGCAAACAGAAGGTGTGTTAGTATCAGGAATCCAAAATATATGGCGAGAATATAAGCAAGCTTTGCTTTCCATTCTAGTGTTTGTTGCATATAGTGCTCTTATTTTTTACTTAGGTTTTAGAAAAGGCAGGAAAAGATGAAAGGAGAATAAATTGTACCTATAATAACATTTAATCATTTTAAACATAATATTTCCAAATGGGCATTATTCTGGGGGATTAGCTCGGCTTTCGCACTGGCATTTTATACATTGCAGCCGCATCGTCTCCTTGAGAAATGGGGATCCTCTCTTGTAGTCGGATGGGGGATGCTGATTGGCGGAATTGGTTTTAGCTTTGTCCATCAGCCTTGGAATGTTGAAGGAGACTGGTCCTTTTTTTCAATGTTAGGCATTCTATTTGTTGTATTATTTGGAACCCTTATTGCCTTTTATTGTTATTTAGAGAGTTTAAAATATATTCAGGCTTCAGAAACAAGTTTACTAGCTTGTGCTGAACCATTATCTGCAGCTCTTTTATCTGTTGTTTGGTTACATGTTCCCTTCGGTATAACCGAATGGTTAGGAACAGCCTGTATTATTAGTACGATTGTGATTTTATCCCGTGTTCAAAAATGAAAAATGGGCTGCTAGAACAGAGGAACATAAACAGGTCAGTTAATAAAACATTTAGCCTATGTGAACCTCAACTGGGTTTATTAGTTCATGGACAAGATTATGCCCATCAACGATGAATACGCATAATCGCCTAAAAAATGATTTGTATATTTCGTATTTCTAAAGGGTTGAAATCAAGCTATTTTTCCTGCATGATATAGTATGGAGAATTTTATTTCGAGTGATGAAATATCATCGAGAGAAAGGGGGAAGTAAATGATAAAAGAAGAGGTTCCTGCTCTTTGGACGAAATCATTTCTATTGCTTATCATTGGTAACCTGTTTATCTTTATGAGCTTTCAGATGTTATTGCCTACCATGCCGCCTCAGGCGAAAGCGATCGGTGCTTCCGATATTGAAATCGGACTCGTCACTACACTTTTTGCGGTTGCCGCTATTTTGGTCCGTCCGTTTATCGGCTTTGCTTTAGAATCGAGCAGCCGTAAATGGCTTGTTATTGTCGGGACTGTTGCTTTATTTGTGTTAACGATCTGCTATTCTTTTACTTCTATTATTCTTTTATTTTTAGCTGTTCGCTTCCTCCACGGATTTGCATGGGGATGGTCCACGACAGTAAATGGAACAGCAGCAGTTGAACTGGTTCCTGCCAAGCGGCTTGGCGAGGGGATGGGGTATTTCGGATTGTCCGGCACCATTGGGATGATTATTGCTCCAAGCCTTGGGATTTTGTTGTATCAAAACTTTGGCTTTGAGCCGCTTATTATTGGATCATCCATTTTAGGCTTGATTGCCATTATAGCATTGGCTTGTGTTAAATATCATACTCCAAAAGCCGTTCAAGAAAATACATTTAAGCCTAAAGAATTTTCTTTTTTCGGTTCTTTGATCGACAAGGATGGCTGGTATCCAACCGTTTTAACTATTTTAACCACGTTTGGGTATGGAGCGATCGTAACGTTTATCGTAATCTTCGGTGAAGAGCGCGGAATTGATCAAATCTTTTTATATTATTTGTGCAATGCGATTACGGCCACACTCATCCGTCCCATTACAGGCAGATGGTTTGATGCAAAAGGGCCCTGGACATTGGTCATGGTGTGTGCAGTCCTTACGATTGCAGGATTGTGGGTCTTATCTTATACCTATTCTGTTGGAATGCTCATTCTTGCCGGAATTTTATTCGGAGCGGGATATGGATCCATGGTGCCGGCACTACAAGCTTGGACGTTGTCGAAAACGAGACCCGAGCGACGCGGTATTGCTAACGGCATGTTTTACTCGGCCATCGATTTAGGGATCGGTTTAAGTGCCGTTGTATTAGGGTTTATTTCAGCATACGTTGAACTAGGTACTGTTTTCCAAATGTCCAGCATTTGTTTCGTCATTGTCATCGTGATGACATGGATCGATTTCCTTAAGGAAAAAAAGCGGGGGAAAGGAAAACAACAAACGGTTGCGGTATAAGTAAAAACACCTGTCTGTCAATTGCAGACAGGTGTTTTTTATTTAAGAGGTCCAAAATTGCAATATGATAGAAGAATAGATTGGAAGGAAGATGTATAATAGGGAGGAAGAATGTGATGCGGTTCTCTTATTGAAGTAACCGATAGTGGTTCACCTGTTCCTAAGCTCACAGCGCCTAACGCAGATTTGCGTTTTGACGTACCAAAGTATCGAATCTACAAAAAAGGGAAATTTGCAGAGGAAGTAAGCGAAATCGCAGACTACTGGAGAGATGACTTTGTCTCCTTTTTAATCGGGTGCAGCTTTACGTTTGAACATGCTCTCATTGAAAATGGACTTATCATTCGCCATATTGAAGAAAAACGGAATGTACCGATGTATATCACGAACATTCCTTGTGAACCGGCAGGCGTGTTTCACGGGAATTTAGTTGTCAGCATGCGCCCGGTCATATGTTCATTACGGATGTGAAGGATAGTCGTTATTCCATCTTGTAAGGGGGCAAGGAATGTGTCCGTGTACAGGTCATTATCCGTAAGTGGGCAAAGCAGTTATGATACCGAAAATTGATTAGAATATTCAGAAATTATTTTCAGGGAAATTGGAGGGGGTTTCGTGGATATCAAGGCAGCAGACGTAGTTACTTGGGAAAGAACTTTTCATAAGAAAGAAATGCTGCATTTCCTCCTAAAACGATTAAGTGTAATGTATAACGAGAGAGTTGAAATCATGCTAAAGAGGAGGTAATATAAAGTGAATCATCATTTATCAACAACAGAGGAAAGCCACCGAAGCTAACCCATTATTTACGATAAACTGATGATGAAATAAAATTTAGGGAGCGAAAGACACCTAGTTTCTGATAAAATAGAGTTGAGATATGGATATCTTTTACCGCACTCAAGGTGGAGGGATTTCCATCATACATATTTTTATAAATTGATTAAGGAGTAGAGAAATGGAAAAAGTATTTATTTTAGGCCACAAAAACCCGGACACAGATTCAATTTGTTCTGCAATTGCGTACGCAGAATTAAAAACGAAATTAGGAATGGATGTTGAGCCTATCCGTTTAGGTGAGGTTAACGGAGAAACTCAATATGCGTTGGATCATTTTCAAATAAAGGCGCCGCGTTTAGTTGAAAAGGTCGCAAATGAAGTGAACAGTGTCATTTTGGTTGACCATAATGAACGCCAGCAAAGTGCAGATGATATTGATCAAGTTCGCGTTTTGGAAGTAATTGATCACCATCGTATCGCCAACTTTGAAACGAGCGATCCTTTGTATTACCGTGCCGAGCCAGTCGGATGTACAGCGACAATTTTAAAAAAATTATATAAAGAAAACGGAGTAGAAATCCGCAAAGAGATTGCTGGATTGATGCTGTCAGCGATCATTTCTGATTCTCTATTATTCAAATCTCCAACATGCACGGAGGAAGATGTGGCTGCAGCCCGCGAATTAGCTGAAATCGCCGGAGTAGATGCTGAGAGCTACGGATTGGCAATGCTGAAAGCCGGGGCAGATTTAGGCGACAAAACAGTCAATGAGCTGATTTCCCTTGATGCAAAAGAATTTGAGATGGGCGGCTCTAAGGTTGAAATCGCTCAAGTAAATGCAGTAGATACAAATGACGTTCTTGTTCGTAAGGACGAATTAGAAGCGGCTCTTTCTGATGTCATTGCTGAGAAAAATTTAGATTTATTCTTATTGGTTGTAACAGACATTTTAAACAGCGACTCTGTAGCGTTGGCACTTGGCAGCAAAGCAGATGTTGTAGAGAAAGCTTATAACGTTACATTGGAAAATAATACAGCTCTTCTAAAAGGTGTCGTATCACGTAAAAAGCAAATTGTTCCGGTGTTAACTGATACTTTCAACAAAATGTAATTAAAAGATGAATCATAATGTTTTGAAAGACTCCCTGTATACAGGGAGTCTTTCTGTCTTTTAGGGGAGTCTAGAATCCCCCATTGCATTTTTCTCACAGTGAGCAGGAAGAGCCCCTGTCTGTTTAAATCAGGCAAGTGGTTATTGAACTCCCTCTGACTCTGAAACCAAACCGGTACCACCGCAGCTAGGGCAATCAGGAACGCTCATGTAGAAAAATTCATTTAAAACCATCGGATTAAAGCCTCTTCCGTTGCAGTCGGGACATATTCCTTGCGACCGCAATTCTGCTGCTTTCTTCTCATACCGCGCTGTCTTCCACTCGGATATAGAATTGAAGAATCCCATTTTACTCACCTCAAATTCTGTTTCCTTTAGTTTGTGGAAAAAAGGGAGTTTTAACCTCAATCTGATTCGTCGTATAAAAACTCCCATTGTTGTTATCCATTTCAGGGCCAAGGAGATTTGTCTTTTCTTGAATATGGGGGTCGCAATCTGTATTTATATGATGTACAAAGGTTTTTATTTGACGGACCCGCCGTTTTACGTTATGATAAATCCAAAGTAAATGAAACGTGTTTTCTCCAAAGGGGAGTAGCTTTTACAATAAAGTCGTCATTACGGGATGTACATCCTCGGCTTTGTTGGCAATTCCTAATTGCTAGCGAGACCTTTGCCAATGTATTTGGTAAGGTCTTTTATTATTGGACACCTTTACCGAATACATGGTAAAGGTGTTTTTATTTGTGAGAAATCACTGTTTTTTACTTCAAAAGCGGGTTAACCCGGCCAGTACCTTCCAAGAAGCTTCTGAAGATTGGAAGAGAAAGGAGTAAGATTATGTCTAAACTTTCAAAAGTACTTCGGAGTGCCGCACTAAAAAGAGGAATAAAATTAGCAAGGAAACGGTTGTTCCCAATCATCATGAATGAAATTAGAAGAAGAAAAAGCGATAAGAAAGTTTAAGTGCAGTTTTTTCTTGTCAGTAAAAAGGCTCGTAGTGAAAGAGTTTCAAAGAAGCAAAAATAAAAACGAGGGTGATTGATGGTGAGAAAAGTGATTAAAACTCCTTTTAAACAGTTAGTGCTAGAAAACAAAAAAGAACTAATGAATGACGAAAAAGAGATGAAAAGAATCGAGAAGCGAATCGATGATAAGTATATGAAAATTTCGAAATAATTCGGGTTCCCGGATGTTAAAATGGAGGTTAACTTAATGAAAAAATGGCTCGTTATTCTTTCTGCCGGCGCGTTCTTACTTCTTGGGGGTTGTTCTTCATTGGATGATGTGAATAGTACATTAACGTATGCGAATGAAGCAACAGACTATGTAAACGAAGCTAGTGATTTTGCAAAAGAAGTCCCTTCTCTGGCAGAACAGGCTGTCAGCGATCAGCAGGCAGCAGAAGAACTGGAAAAAAAGCTGAAAGAGATGAAAAAAGATATTGAAAGCTTCAATGAACTTCAACCACCGGATATGGCTGCTGAGCTGCATCAACAAATAATCGATCAAAATAACAAAGTTATTGAAGGGATTGATTTGTATTTAGACAATATAAAAGATGGTAAGCTTGATCCCCGCATTCTTGAAAATACAGAAATCTTTCAGTCTATCCAAGAAATAACAAGCATTATTGATCAAATTAAAAAATTGGGGCAATAACATTAAATCAGCAAGAAATATGTTTTAACTCTCTAAAGAGAGTGTGGTACAGCTGGATGTGCGGGAGGGATGGATTGTCCTGATAACAACACCTGATATCCTCTACATAAGGGAATGTCAGGTGCTTCTTTATATAATAGTAGTGTTGCCCGTTGAATTGGACGGGCATTCATTATATAGTGAAACAAATGTTATTTTTTTTAAGGTTTTGTTCGTTTCTAACAGGCAAGAATAGAATACCATACGATTACATATTCAGTTTTGGCAGTGGTCAGAAAGGTAAATAAAGATTGGAGGATAAAAAGATGAAAGCCCAGAAGAAAAATGAACAGCTCGAAATGACTTTATCGAAAGAAGAATATTTACACCTGGCAGAATTGGTGTTCTTGGGAAAATGGGTGACCAATACTTTCTATGAACATGCACCCGAGCAAAATCCATATAATGAAATGGAGCAGGCGATCTTAAATATGTCACAGCATTTCAATCTAGATGAAATTTTCGATCGGTATGAAGCCAATTCGTTTTTTAATCAGAAAGTAGAAGATCGCTTGATGACCGTGGTGGACAGCTATGATACTGATGCATTTTGGATGAAATTTGCCAGTCTCCTCGCTCAGCGTGACGTTCAGCAGGAAATGAAGTCTGTCAACGGTCTTTCAAAAAATCCATTGGAACGATTGGTGGAAAAAGAGATGGAGTATGAACAGGAATTTGCAGAAAATGGACTGAGAAATGTTCAAGTGATTTCAAAATAAAAAAGAAATAACCAAGGGTTATTTCTTTTTTATTTTGAAATCGTCGATTAAACATTGGAGGCTAAACAGAAATTTATTTTCTATACTCTGGTTAATAGAATCAGGCATGTATATGCTATTAAATCATTTAACATCAGTTCTTGTCTATGAATGGTGTTTTTTCATAATGGAAAGTATTTGGTTGGCGATCAGCGCTCTGAATGAAATCATTCGTACCGATGTTAACAAACAGATAATCCGCTTTTGCTAAGGCTGATTTGACTGCTTTGGTATCTAGTTTCTCTAATAACTGTTTGCTCGTATCGTTTGGTACTCCATAGTCTTCGAGAACAACATCACATTCGCAATGCTTTTCGTAAAGGTGTTTCACATCACCAAGGTAGCCATTGTCATTCGTATCTCCGATTCCGAAAGAAAGAGAATCCCCAACTGCCACCATCCGCACTTCTTTGCCTATCTCGATGGATTCATCTAAGACATATTCTTTAACTGAGACAAAAGCAGAATAACAATTGGGTTTATAAAATAAATAAAGACCTCCTCCGGGAACACATATTACAGCTGCAATGTAAACAGCCTTTTTCATTTACATTCGCCCTCCTAAAAAACTCTCCTATTATCTATCCATTCTAAACAGAAACTAATCACGGGGCTTTTATGAATTGATATGGATTCAATCATCTATTGTATGTACGTTCTAAAAAATGAAAAGTCATTATTTGAAAGCCGTGGACAATGTTCAAAACGAGACAAAATGAGACTAGTGTCTCGTTTTGTTTCATTCCTAAAAAGCAACAATGGTTGGAATCCTGTTTTTTCGCCTCGTTCATTTTGGCATGATACTTGCAATAAAAAAGGGTGTGGAAACAAAAAAAGACGGGAGGCTATAAAATATGGAAGTAATGCAAAGCAAAGGAGTTACATTAACCCGGGAAAAAGCCAGTTGGATGTATCAAAAAATGTTGGAAATTCGAATATTTGAAGATAAGGTACATGAGATCTTTGCGCATGGAAAATTACCCGGCTTTGTTCATCTGTATGCGGGGGAAGAAGCGGTAGCTGTTGGGGTGTGTGCGCACCTTGATGGCAAGGACAGCATTACCAGTACACATCGTGGCCATGGCCATTGCATTGCCAAAGGATGTGATTTGGATGGGATGATGGCTGAGCTTTTTGGAAAGAGCACAGGGCTGTGCAAAGGGAAAGGCGGTTCCATGCACATCGCTGACTTAGATAAAGGGATGCTGGGGGCAAATGGAATTGTAGGAGGCGGCTTTCCGCTTGCTTGCGGTTCGGCTTTAACAGCAAAGTATAAAAAGACCGAAAATGTAAGCGTTTGTTTTTTTGGTGATGGAGCGGGCAATGAAGGAACCTTTCATGAAGGGCTGAATTTAGCGTCTATTTGGAAGTTGCCTGTGATTTTTGTTGCAGAAAATAACGGGTTTGGGGAAGCGTCACCATTTGAATATGCGTCGAGTTGTAAACAAATCGTTGATCGTGCGATCGGTTACAATATGCCTGCCATTCGAGTAGATGGAAAAGATGTGCTGGCCGTCTATCAAGCGGCGGAGGAAGCCATTCAAAGAGCTCGCAGGGGAGAAGGTCCAACGTTAATAGAGTGTGTGACATATCGAAATTACGGACATTTTGAAGGCGATGCTCAAACATATAAGAAAGAGAAAGAAAAGAAAGAACACCTTCAGGATCGAGATGCAATCGTTAATTTTAGAAAATATTTACTTAGTCAGCAACTATTGTCAGAAAAAGAATTGCTTGAAATGGAAGAATCCGTAGAACAGACCGTGCAAAAGGCCATTGAATTTGGAGAAAATAGCCCGTACCCTGATGCGTCAGAGCTGTTAACGGATGTTTATGTATCTTATTAATTTAATCTAAGGAGGTAAATATCATGGTGAGAAATTTGAGTATGTCTGGTGCAATTAATGAAGCAATGAAGCTAGCAATGCGAAAAGATGAAAATGTCATTCTTTTAGGTGAAGATGTGGCTGGCGGAGCCGAGGTTGATCACTTGCAAAATGATGAAGCTTGGGGTGGTGTATTAGGGGTAACGAAAGGACTGGTTCAAGAATTTGGACGTGAACGGGTTTTGGATACACCGATTTCGGAAGCTGGATATGTAGGGGCAGCAATGGCGGCGGCTGCTACAGGATTAAGACCGATCGCGGAATTAATGTTTAATGATTTTATTGGAAGTTGTTTGGATCAAGTGCTCAATCAAGGTGCTAAATTCCGGTATATGTTTGGAGGGAAAGCACAAGTACCCGTTACGATTCGAACGATGCATGGGGCTGGATTCCGGGCAGCGGCTCAACATTCCCAAAGCTTATATGCCCTGTTCACGAGTATTCCCGGCATTAAAGTGGTGGTTCCATCCACGCCATATGATGCGAAAGGATTATTGCTTGCTTCCATTGAAGACCATGACCCTGTTATTTTCTTTGAGGATAAGACCCTTTATAACATGACCGGAGATGTTCCTGAAGGATATTATACCATTCCTTTAGGCAAGGCGGATATTAAGCGGACAGGATCAGACTTAACCATCGTGGGAATTGGTAAGCAAGTCCATACCGCTTTAACAGCTGCAGAACAACTCGCTGCAAAAGGAGTCGAAATTGAAGTCATTGACCCGCGAAGCTTATCTCCACTGGATGAGGACACGATTCTTTCTTCCGTTGTTAAAACCAATCGCCTGATTGTCATTGATGAAGCCAATCCAAGATGCAGCATCGCAACCGATATCGCAGCTTTAATCGCGGATAAAGGATTTGATACACTTGATGCACCTATTAAACGGATTACGGCACCGCACACACCTGTGCCATTCTCTCCTCCACTAGAAGATATTTATCTTCCTACACCAGAAAAAGTGGTTGAGGTCGTATCAGAATTATTGGGGGATACATCGCTTCTAAGCGTGTAATTTTGCAAAAGAGAAGGGAGAGAAAGAGAATGGCTGTAGAGGTAGTCATGCCGAAATTAGGAATGGCAATGAAAGAAGGAACGGTTTCGATCTGGAATAAGCAAGTTGGGGAACCCGTTGTGAAAGGGGAACTTATTGCCAGCATCAATTCAGAGAAAATTGAAATGGAAATCGAATCGCCAGCAGAGGGCACTGTTTTAGACATTGTCGTACCAGAGGGACAAGGCGTCCCTCCCGGAACCGTCATCTGCTATATCGGGGATGCGGGCGAAAAGATCATCAAATCCGAGCAGAACTTAGAAATAGCGCAAATGGAAGCGGCAGCTACGGCAACGGCGGTAAAGCAGCCCCAACCTTCCGTTAACAAAGCGCCAACTGAACGGATGAAAATCTCTCCTGTCGCCCGGAAAATGGCAGAAGCCGCCAATCTGGATCTTACGGCGATTCAAGGGACGGGGCCAGGAGGAAGGATTACAAAAGAAGATGTCCAAAAGGCGATGGCTGGCGCTTCTTCCAGTGAATCTCCATCCAAAAAGGAAAAAGAAACGATTGAACCTCATTCCAACAACATAGAGCATGTACAGCAGATTCCGGTGACCGGAATGCGGAAAGTGATTGCTGGGCGAATGCAGGATAGCTTACAAAATAGTGCCCAACTAACGTTAACGATGAAGGTGGACGTCACAGACCTTATCGCTTTACAAAAACAAGCAGCGGAAGCAATTCAAACTCATTATGAAACAAAACTTACCGTTACGGATTTCGTCGCTCGTGCAGTCGTTCTTTCGCTCCAGCAGCACAAGCAGATGAACAGTGCCTATATAGATGATCAAATTCATGTCTTTGATCATGTTCATCTTGGAATGGCTGTTGCCCTCGATAAAGGATTGGTTGTACCTGTTATTCGGAATGCACAAAACGACTCACTGATCCACTTGGCCAAAAACATCAAATCGCTTGCCCGGCGAGCCCGACAAGGACAGCTTGGCAGTGAAGAGATGAAAGGTTCAACGTTTACAATCAGCAATCTTGGTGCTTATGGGATTGAACATTTCACCCCTATATTGAATACGCCGGAAGCGGGAATTCTTGGGGTTGGTGCCACTTATGACACACCTGTATATAAGGGAGAAGAATTGCAGCGGAGAACGTTATTGCCGCTTAGCCTGACGTTTGACCACCGTGTGTTGGATGGAGCGCCTGCTGCTGCATTTCTCCGTACCATCAAACAGTATTTAGAAGAGCCGTTTACCATGCTTTTATAGAAAGTAGGTGGAAATCATGACGACAATAGCCATTATTGGAGGGGGACCTGCAGGGTATGTGGCGGCAATCACTGCCGCCCAGCAGGGACAACAAGTTATTCTCATTGACCAGGCACCATTAGGAGGAACTTGTTTAAACGAAGGATGCATGCCGACAAAATCATTATTAGAGAGTGCTGAAATCTACGATACGGTCAAACGGGCCGGGGAGTTTGGCATAAGCCTTGCATCCAACGAGATAGGGATCAATTGGAACCAGGTTCAGCAGCGTAAAAATAAGATTATCCAAACGCTGGTTCATGGGATAGGATATTTAATGAAGAAAAATAAGGTCAAAGTACTGAAGGGAAAAGCCTCATTTTTAACCGATCATCGTCTGTGTGTGGAGCATGGGGGAAGACAAGAAGCAATTGAAGCGGATCAATTCATTATTGCATCAGGGTCTGAACCGATCAGCTTACCGTTTGCTCCTTTTGATGGGGAGTGGATCATCCACAGCGGCCAAGCCATGTCCCTCCCATCTATTCCTCCTTCGCTGCTCATCGTAGGGGGAGGAGTGATTGGGTGCGAATTTGCCAGCATTTACAGCCGGATGGGAACGAAAGTAACGATCGTCGAGATGGCTGATCAGCTTCTTCCGGGAGAAGACAAAGATATCGCTTCTGTCTTACATAATGAACTTGAGAGTGCCGGGGTGACGGTTTATACTTCCACTTCTTTAAAAGATTTGAATCGTGATAGAAAGAAAGCGATCCTTGAAAATCAAGATGAGATTCATGAGTTAAGCACAGATTATATTTTAGTATCAATCGGAAGGAAGCCAAGAACAGCGGATTTAGGACTAGAGAACGTAGGCATTGATTATTCCAGGCGAGGGATTGAAGTCAATGAGTACATGCAAACGAACATCCCTCATATTTATGCCTGCGGTGATGTGACCGGAGGAATCCAACTCGCTCATGTTGCTTTTCACGAAGGGACTGTTGCTGCCTTAAATGTCTGCGGCAAAGATATGAAAGTAAACTATCGCGCTGTTCCTCGCTGCATTTATACATCACCTGAGATTGCAAGTGTCGGAATGACTGAAAAACAGGCAAGAAATCAATACGGTGATATTAGGATTGGGGAGTTTCCTTTCGCTGCAAACGGCAAATCTCTAATACTCAATAAGTCGATTGGAAAAGTAAAAGTGATCGTGGAGCCGCAATATAATGAAATTATCGGACTTTCGATTGTAGGGCCGCATGCCACGGAATTGATCGGGCAAGGGACCGTCATGCTGCATGCGGAGATGACGGTGGATATCATGGAAGATTTCATAGCGGCACACCCGACATTGTCTGAAGCGATCCATGAAGCGCTGCACGATGCAGTCGGCCATGCGGTGCATGCTTAATAGATAAATCCACATTAATCATGGGACATGAGAAAAAAACACTTATGTCCCATGATTATCTTTTTAGCCTATTCAAGATGTAAGAACAGAAAGTCATGCGGCCGTCCATGAATCTCGCTGACTCTTACTTTAGCTTCACGTAAAAATAGTGCGTGAAGCTTTTTTTTGGTGTTTATATGGATTTTTTATTTAATATAAAGACGAGTATGTTGAAAACGCTTTTATTATCATCTATAATGATAAAATATATAAGTCCAATTTAATTTTTCAACCTCTGTCTCGGTTCTCTTTCTATCCGCACCTTTCTGTTCTCTCATCTTGAACGAGCTTACAAAGGTTCTCGTATGTGGACTTATATACTCCGAATAAAAATTCGATTTTTCTCTCCAATCTCCATTCTTTTCTCTTTCTTTTCTTGCTCAAACAACATGTCATTAACTTCACTAGCAATCTGGATAAATGTTTATGCCAAACGATAAAATGGTTAGAGGGTGATAACATGACTGAGACAACCTGTTATTTGAATACATGGAAGCGTTTTGTGAATGAGGGGATACTTGATGCATCCCGTTTAAACAAAAGAATTATGGAGTCTTGGTATCGGTGCAGGAAGAAGGAAGTGAATCCATACTTACATATGGGACAGCATATTTTGTCTGATGACTTGCTTGCGGTTCAAAAAGAAAAGAGTTCCTTATTTCTCAACATCGCTTTACCTCACTTGGATAAAATGAGGGACGTGACTGAAGAGTCGGAAATGATGGCCTTATTGGTTGATCCAGATGGGTATGTATTATCCTTTACAGGAAATCAAGATGTTTTACACGATGCAAGAAAAATCAATTTCACTGAAGGGGTCCGCTGGACGGAAGGAGAAGTTGGAACGAATGCCATAGGAACAGCTTTACAAATTGGAGAAGCCGTTATGATAAGCGGAACGGAACATTATTCTGTTGCTTCTCATGGCTGGAGTTGTTCGGCAGCCCCGATTCGCAATGATGACGGAAAGTTGCTGGGAGTTATTGATGTTTCTTGTCCCGTAAATCGTACCCATCCTTTTATGCTTGGAATGGTCGCCTCCATTGCACATGCGATAGAACATGAATTATGTATAAGAGCACGCCAAAACGAGGTGGAACTTATTCATAGATGTATAGAGCTAATTGAAACGAATCAGCCAGTAATCGTTTGTAATAATAAAAACGTAGTGGTCGCCACCAGTAAATCTGTTCGGCAAAAAGTATCTAACTGTGTTGGTATGAAAGTAAATGAACTATTACAATACGAATTTCAGATTGCAATGGAAACACCCATACTCTCAGACACTCATAAGGGTGTAATAGGAACGTGTATCTACTTATTAGAAGAAGCGGCTAATAAACCGAATCAGAGGTTCATCCCGTCTTTTTCTTCTAAACCGTTTTATTTTGAAGGAGAAGCCGGTACAAGTAAAACCTTTCAGCATACGTTAGATGACATGAAGCGTGTTGCACCCACGGATGCGAGTGTTTACATATTAGGGGAAACCGGGACAGGGAAAGAGTTGGTTGCAAAAGCCATTCATGACAACAGTTCACGCAAAGACGGTCCTTTTATTGCATTAAATTGCGGTGCCATTCCAAAAGAGTTAATGGAAAGTGAATTATTCGGTTACGTGGAAGGGGCATTTACCGGAGCAAAACGCCAGGGGTATAAAGGGAAATTTGAACAGGCAAACAACGGGACTATTTTTCTTGATGAGATTGGGGAGATTCCTCCATCCATGCAAGTTGCGCTTTTGCGTGTTTTGCAAGAACGCAAGCTTACTCCGATTGGGGGAACAAAAGAGATTCCTTTGAATATTCGGATTGTTACCGCCACTCATCGTGATCTTTCCCAGCTTGTTAATGAAGGCACCTTCCGTAAAGATTTATATTACCGTCTCCATGTGTATCCTATGTATGTACCGCCTTTACGGGAAAGAAAGGAAGATATCCCTCACTTAGTGAAATACTTTTGCCAAAAGAATAATTGGAACATGAAATGGCCGGATGAATTTTTTGATAGATTGATGGAATATGATTGGCCGGGAAACATAAGGGAATTATTCAATGTATTGGAACGTTTACAAATCGTATCACCAAGTGCATCGATAGATAAGTTCCAGTTGGCTGATTTGTTGCATTCATTGGATACCCATTTCAGATTTACCACTCCATCTAGTACTAAAAACGAAAGAGCAGAAACTTCCACTGAACTCACATTCCGCGAAAAAATCCAAAAAGATTTAATGATTGAGGCATTACAAAAAACAAAAGGAAATGTTTCGTTGGCCGCAAAATTGCTGGATATTCCGAGAAGCACATTTTACAAACGAATTCAGAAATTTAATTTATGAACGAATTTTATGGCCAAGTCTTATCAAAACAGAAACAACACTTGACTTTCTTTTAGGACGTTTCGTTTTTTAAGAGAAGGGTATAGTAGAAAAAAGTGAAGAAAGAGGTGAAAGAGACAGGCTAGGAAGTAGTAAACTGTCCGGTAAACTGCAGTTTTTGGTTAGAATCGGTTTTTAGCAACCCTGATTTCTGCAAAAACCAGTTTTGATATAACTTCAATTTCTGATTAAAATTTAAAGGAGTGATCAAGATGAAACAAGCCGTTCGATTAAATTCATGGATTCTGGCAGGAGTGGGAACTTCAGCCCTTATCTGGATTTCTTCAAAGCCAAATAGGGAGAAAGCCATGACTATGCTAAGAAGATGGACAGGGATAGGGAAAGCTAAACGTGAAATCACGCTCGAGGAGGCATTCCCTATAGAAAAGGCAGGACACCCGGACCCTCATGATATAGGTGATAATAATATGGTGAGTGAAGGGGCTTTATATTCAGTTAAATATTACAACAAGGAAATTCAATAACTTGAGCGATTTCCTTTAACCATGGAACAGCAATATTAAAAAAGGCAGGTGAGTCCCGCTCGGATTCACCTGCCTTTTACCTTTATAATAGATTTAATCGAGGGGAAATCACTTAAACGGTCGAATCCTAATGTCCTTCTAAAAGAATCATTATAGAAGCAGATTTGTTTAGAGTTTCCTCTTCCTTTTTGGTAAAATTATCTAAAATGGGGAATTAGCTCTATGGTAATAGATGGACATCCATTACATATTAGCTTATTAAAGAAGTTATACAGGGAGGTAAGAATGAAACATAATGAAACTGTCCAAACCCATCAATTAGAGGATGTTATTGAACTCGACGGCTTTAAATTGTTTGTTAAAATAATGGGGGAAAATAGGGAAACACCAACCGTCATAATGGACGCAGGGTATGGTGATTACTCAAAGGCCTGGACTTCCATTTATCCGGAGATAGCCAAATTAACAAAAGTGATGGTTTATGATAGAGCCGGATTAGGCAAGAGTGAAAAAAGTCCAAATGTCCGTACGAGTTTAGAAATGGTAAAGGAACTTAAAGGGCTATTGAACAAATTAGGAGTGGAACCTCCGTATATCCTGGTAGGCCATTCGTTTGGGGGAGTAAACGTAAGGCTTTATGCCTCTATGTTTCCTGGTGAAGCAGCCGGAGTGGTGTTGGTTGACTCTACGCCAGAAGACTATAAAGATCGATTGCTTCCAACAATGCCTGATAAATTTCAAGAAGCTTATCACAAACAATTTATCTATGAAGGTACATACGATGAATTTATGGAAAGTTTGAACCAAGTAAAGACAAATAGAAAGCATTTTGGAGATGTTCCCTTGCTTGTTTTATCGGCAGGGAAAAAAGCTTTTTATTCTAAAGAATCGCAGGAGATATGGCATGATATGCAAAAAGAGCTGCTTGATTTATCGACAAAGAGTGAACTGATTATTGCTCAAAAAAGCGGTCACTATATCCAACATGATGAGCCGGAATATGTAGTGAATGCCATAAAAAAAATAATAGGTGAATCCGCGTCAAAGGTAAAATAAATAACTATAAAGAAAAGAGGCTGTCCCATAAGTCTCTAATCAATAGCAAAAGTTGAGTCATCCTCTTCATACAAATTAATGCTGAGGAAGATTTAATACTGTTTGTGTAGTGTTTAAATCCACCTGTAATTGTTCTTTCAAGTCATGTGGATGATAGTACCCCTTAGAAATCATATAGTTGGTTATTTTTTCGTGTGTTTCTATAGCATCCCCTAACTGTTTCCGCAATGCAGCTTTTAATTCTGGAGTGGCTGTTTCTGTTACGGCTAAAGCAGTATTAATAACCCCTGATTTTGCAGAAATTAAAAAATCTGTTGCTATAACCTGGTCTGTCAGTGCACCCATTCCTGCTAGGTTTTGCAAAAAATTAGTCATGAAAGCTCCCTCCGATTTGTTAAAAACCCCTGTAATTGCTGAATATGTTGTTTCCCTGTACTAACGTCAGTTGAAAGAAGAGCTTTTAGTTCCTCATCTTGTGCTAATCCGCTCATAGTAGTAGATTTTGTTAAACAAACATTCTTAAAAGTCAATAATTCATGAACTTCAAGTGTTTCATGAAGCCCCAAGGATTTTGTCATGATTTTCCCTCCCTTATAATGATCATTTACTTCCTTATATTACGTATTAGAAGTTTTCTTATTCATTAGGATTTTTCTTCTCAATAGTTAAAAAGTCTCGCTTAATGCCGGTAAAGTTAAGGGTGTTAAAAAGAAACTGACTCTGCAGAAACATTGTTCAGGTTGTGTTTCCTTGTATAAAAGACAGCGTCATAAGGAGAAAATACTTTTGTTAAAGAATTGGGAGGTGAACATATGGAACAAAATGAATTAGCATTTCATGAATCGATGGAAACACATGAAATCCTCAACTTTAAAACCGTGTGTCTGCTCAGATCAAAATTGATGCAAGGATTATGCTTTGATAACGATTTGAAAGCGTTAATGGAAAAAGACGTACAACAATCCATTAAAGATGTGAATGAACTTCTTACTTTATACTCAAAAGCTAAAATAGCCAAACTACAATAATTGGAGGTGAAAAAGGTGAACAATGATTTTTTGGATCCAAGAAATGCTGAAGGTATGCCAAACCTTGCTGATTCAGCATTCGCATTAGATTTTTTGTTGGCTGTAAAAAATGGGGTGAGAAACTATGCGATCGCCATAACAGAAACTTCAAGCCCTGAACTTAGAAGCGCTTTACGCAATCAAATGGAAGCCGCAATTGACTTGCACGGGGAAATATCCCAGCTCATGATTAACAAAGGATGGCTTCATCCTTATGACGTTAACGAACAATTTCCATTGGATGTGAAAGCAGCTGAGACCGCGGTTAAAATTGCGGGTATGCCGCTCTTCCCTAACGACACAGATCGACTTGGGATGTTTGCAACGCCAAATAAATAAAAGAGGAGAAATCAAACATGAAAGCCGTTACGTATCAAGGCATTAAAAATGTGGAGGTCAAAGAGGTCAAGGACCCTAAAATTAAAAACGCGGATGATATTATCATCAAGGTCACAACATCAGCGATATGCGGCTCTGATTTGCATTTAATTCATGCGATGATTCCCAATATGCCTACAGACTATGTTATCGGCCATGAGCCGATGGGAATTGTCGAAGAAGTGGGCCCGGGGGTAACCAAGCTGAAGAAGGGAGACAGGGTAATCATCCCGTTTAACGTCAGCTGCGGTGAATGCTGGTATTGTAAACACGGCATTACAAGTCAATGCGATGAATCGAATCCCCATGGAGATATGGGAGGATTTTTCGGCTATTCCGAAACGACCGGTGGATTTGCCGGAGGACAAGCCCAATACATGCGAGTTCCTTACGGGAATTTTACACCTTTCAAAATTCCGGATGATTGTGAAGTGGACGATGAAAAATTAGTATTACTTGCCGATGCCGCATCGACAGCATATTGGAGTGTCGACCACGCGGGTGTTAAAGCTGATGATACTGTCATCATTTTAGGCTGTGGTCCTGTTGGATTGCTTGCACAAAAATTCGCCTGGCTAAAAGGTGCAAAAAGAGTTATTGCTGTCGATTATCTTGATTACCGTTTACAGCATGCAAAACGAACCAATAATGTGGAGATCGTCAATTTTGAACAACAAGAAAACATTGGAAATTATTTGAAAGAGATTACACAAGGTGGAGCAGATGTCGTGATTGACTGTTCAGGAATGAGCGGTAAGATGACACCAATGGAGTTTCTTGCAAGTGGCTTGAAACTCCATGGCGGAGCTATGGGCGGTATCGTTATTGCTTCCCAGGCAGTGCGTAAAGCCGGAACTATTCAAATAACAGGCGTTTACGGCGGTCGTTATAACGGTTTCCCGCTTGGAGACTTATTCCAGCGGAACGTGGATCTCAAGATGGGACAGGCGCCGGTCATCCCGATTATGCCGCACCTTTATAATTTGGTTGCAGAAGGAAAGGTTGATCCAGGTGACGTCGTTACACATGTATTGCCATTGGACCAAGCTAAACATGGATATGAAGTGTTTGACACAAGAACGGATGGATGCATTAAAGTCGTTCTCAAGCCATAATCGAGAAAATTGGCCCATTTCGTCTCAAAACGGGGTGTTATCTTAAGGTGACTTTCTTAAAATCACTTTAGGATAACACTACATTACCTTTTATTTTTATATATAAGATCTACAGAAGCCTTTTCAGCTGGTCCAGCAAATTCTCTTCCGTCAATATTTCAATTTGCCGTTCTCCTAACAAGTCGAAATGAGGATAACCAGATCGGTTATCAATAAAACGGGAAGGGATTCCGTATTTCTTTCCCCATTGAATCAGCCGTTCGATATCTGCACATCCCACTTTCGTCACTGTTTTCATCCCGGGAAAACGCTCATCGATCCAATAATGCGTAATAAAAGCAATCTCTCCGCGTTTCACCTTTTCTTTCCACGATTGTAATTCTCCTCGTTTAATTCCAAAAGCCATGTTCTCACCTCTTTACACACTATATTACCAAAAAGTTAATCAAACATAGCAACACTTGCTCTCATTATTTTATGAGGGATATAGACTACCGGAAAGCGGATTGGCAGAAGAGGCAAGGCAAATAATGTTTCACAGCCGCTTCTTGAAATGGTGATGAAGGGATAAAGATGAAGCCATTTTGATTTTTGAAGGAAATTTTTCCAAAATTAGTATTTACATTATTTTCCTTAAATGTATAATTAACAATGTAAAGAAAATTAACGGTGTTAACTAAGATGAAAACAGTCATTGGAGTAAAAGAAGCGGCATAGAACCCAAAAGCTTTGAGTTAAAATAAATTTTTATCATAAGGGGGGAAAGGCAGTCTCATGGAGATAAAGAAAAGACGAATAAAAGAAATTGAGGAAATGAAGCAAGAGATTATTAAAGCGGCTGTACGACTGTTTTTAGCGGAAGGGTATCCCAACGTTTCAATGCGGAAAATCGCCAGGGAGATCGATTACTCTGCTACTACTATCTATAACTATTTTGCCAACAAAGAAGAAATTCTCATCCATTTATTAAAATATGCCTATGCGAAGTTTCTGAACAGTTTGGTGGATGCATCCAAAGCTGATGAAACCGTCGGAGCATTAGAAAGACTGAAAGCGGCATTGCACGCCTATATTACGTTCGGTCTGCAAAATCCCGACTATTATCAATTGATTTTTATTGAAAATCTGCATCACTTACAAGTAGCAGGTTCTAAAGATAATGATCGGTTTAAAGGGTTTCTTTTATTAACAGATGCTGTAACAGAAGCGATGGAAGAGGGAGTGTTGAAGAAGGATAACCCCGCTTTAGTATCTCAATCCTTATGGGCATCGCTGCACGGAATCACGTCACTATTAATCAAATTTCCCGGATTTGATTGGTGTAAGGAAGAAGAGCTGGTTTCCTTTCATGTTGAAGCAATGATCAGCGGGATGAAGTAATCATCTTGGAAGCGTAAGGCAGGGCTATGAATCGATAGTGAATTACCATATACGAATGTAGGGGGAATTGGCTAATGACCAAGCGGAAAATGAACTTTTTCGTTTTGCTTTGTTATTTTATCGTCATTGTTTTTTTAGTGTATATCTTTTCGACATATATTTTCAATAGTCCGCGAAACGCGGGGGCCGCTACGGAGAAAAGACTGATCGCCCACTTTCCGTGGGCCATTTGGGAAACCTTTCTCTATGTTCACATATTAACAGGGGCTATCGCATTAATCATTGGTCCACTTCAATTTCTAAACCAAAGCCGTAAAAACATCCAGTTTCATCGGACACTCGGAAAAATCTATGTTATTTCCATTTTCATTAGTGTTCCCGAAGGTGTTTATCTTGCTTTTTATGCAACAGGTGGAATTGGTTCTACATTTGGATTTCTACTCCTTGATATCATCTGGTTTTATACGACGTTTACAGCACTCAAACGAATTAAGGAGCGCGACATTATTGGTCATCAGGAATGGATGCTGCGAAGTTATGCTGCAACTTTCGTCTTCGTTACGTTCCGGCTATTCATGCCGATTTTTGTTTTTGCTATAGGATTGGGTTTCAAGGTTGGCTTTCCATTTGCGATATTGACATCAATTGCTGTCAATCTATCCATAGCTGAATGGTATTTGCGCAAGAAACGGAAAACTATTGCCGGTATTAATCCTCAGAGCTTACATTCTTAAACAAAATAAATGGTGCCTGTTTCTACCCGTAAACGTTCAAAGGTTCAATAAAAATCTAGTGGTAACACGCATATTTTACCTACAGGAGAAGACAGAGGAAGGATTTCTAAGAATGAAACATTTTTTACTTTCCTTCGTTTAAATTAATGTGAGCGTTAAAAATTACCAAAAAGGGTGTGTTCGTTATGGAAATGTCTTTACGGTTACCTAAATTATTAATCGTTTTTATTTCAGCTTTATCGTTCGTTTTTTCTTTTATGCTGGCTCCAATTTCACAAGCAGAGGCATCCGTTTCGTGGGGGCAGGAAGTGACAGAGGTTGCTAAGCGTTATACAGGTACTCCTTATCAATGGGGAGGAACGACACCAAAAGGCTTTGACGCTTCCGGTTACACTCAATATGTATTTAAGATATCTGCCGCTAAAATCAGCTTGCCTCGTACCGCGAAAGATCAATATAAAACAGGGAAATCTGTTCAGCGAAAAGAGGTAAAAGAGGGCGATCTGGTATTCTTTAACACAAACAACCAAAACGTCTCTTTCGTCGGAATTTATCTTGGAAAAAATAAATTCATTGCTGCGACTTCAAAAGGGGTTCGAATCCAGGATTTAAATTTAAAGTATTGGAAAGATCGCTATGTAGGTGCCAAAAGAGTCTTAAAACAATAATTCTATATGAATCCACGTTGAAAATCCGACATGGCCAAAAGCAGCCATGTCAGATTTTCAACGCATAAGCATTCGCCAATTTCCCTTTTGGGCCCTTGTCGAATGCTTATACGAGAACCTTTTTCGCTTATTCAAAGCTGTCAGTACAGAAAAGCTGTGAATAACACAAATAACGACAACCAATGTTGAACCATTAAATGGAATCTATATATAATAGAAAGTCTGTCCATCTCTTCGTGGGCAGACCTTCTTTGTGTTTGGAAAAAACATGATAAGAAATAATGTTCATTCAGAACGAATATTTATCTTCTCGTAAGCACTATATCTCTCAATGTACCAGTATTTGGTATAATAAGTTAAGAAATCTATCAGTTCATTTATATGTTTTTAAATATGAAACTATCGAGACCATAAAGGGGAGAGAGGAACATGGAATATGTGATTGATTTGCAGCAAGTATCATGGAAGAGAGGAGAGGCCGCCTTACTTGATAACGTGAACTGGCAAGTGAAAAAAGGAGAGCATTGGGTCTTGTTAGGACTGAATGGTTCAGGCAAGACAACATTGCTCAATTTGATCAACGGATACATATGGCCGACAACCGGAACTGTTCAAGTGCTTGGCAAGCGTTTCGGCAGCACAAACCTACCAGAATTGCGGAAATCGATCGGATGGGTTAGTTCGTCTTTGCAGGAAAAGCTTTATGGAAATGATCTTGCCCAGGAAGTGATCATCAGCGGAAAACATGCATCTATCGGTTTGTATGAACACGTGACGGAAGAAGATTTGAATCGGGCTCTCTCTTTACTGAATATCCTGGGCTGCAGCCATTTAGTCAATCGCACGTATGAAACATGTTCGCAGGGAGAAAAGCAAAAGCTTCTTATTGCAAGAGCGTTAATGGCTGATCCTGATATTTTGATTTTAGATGAACCATGCAACGGACTTGATTTATTTGCACGTGAAAGGTTGCTGCAAAGTGTGAATGAATTGGCAGTGATGGAGAATGGACCGACCCTTATTTATGTTACGCACCATATCGAAGAAATTTTGCCGGTATTTCAACATGCGTTGTTACTCCGGAGTGGTGAGGTATTCATGAAAGGGAACACAAAAGAAGTGTTGGGCAAGGAGAACCTTTCAGCCTTTTTCGAGCATCCCGTATCGGTCAAGTGGGATGATGACCGTGCTTCTGTTCAACTTATATAAAGGAAGCAAAATACTTTTGGTTATTTGAAAAGACAGCAAAATACGAGATTGCTGTCTTTTTTATTTACATTGCCGTTTGATCGAAGGAATAAATGGAAGAGTTTAGATAAAAAACATAAACTTAACAAAAGTTTACATAATGTTAATACTTTATTAATACTTTAGTAGTTTAATAAGTTAAGAAAATTCATTAAACTTGGAGGAAAGCCATAATGAAAAAGAAAAAAATGAATAAAAAAGGGGCAACAATTGCTTTGGCACTTGGCCTCATGATTCCTGCCGTAACGCCAGCTGCGGCTGCCGGTACTAATGATATAACGGTTGAATCAGTAAAATTCAATGGTATGAAGGTCCCATCAACTATTGATCAAATGGTTAAAACATATACGGGAGCGACTGTTGAAGTGAAATACAGTGACGGAAGAGTGAAAAAATTCCCGCTTTCTTATAAGACGTTGTTTAAGTCAGAAGACAAAGTAGCGACAAATAAAGGCGAAAAAATTCCTGCAGGAACACCGATTGATGTGAATGGAAATCCGATTATGGACAATAGTGTGGAAGGAAAACCAACATACTTTGTCTCGGATGCACCGGATTCAAACAGTTTGTTAAATCCGATTAACGGTCAGCTGTATATGGTGACTCATTATGAGTATGACACAATTGATGCTGCCGGAAAATCTGCTTATGGATTAGTTCCCGCTTCCATGTCATTGACAAAATTGTCACAGAATAAGAAAAATGGACAATTGAAAACAGAAGAAGTGAAGAAAATTGATTTCTCAGAGGTGAATGGTCTTTGGATTCCATGTAACGGCTCTGTATCGCCTTGGAATACTCACCTGGGTTCTGAAGAATATGAACCGGATGCACGCAGCTTTGAATTTAACCCTGAATCATCTGCAAGAACATGGACGGAAAGCTTCGCACAGCTCTATTTTGGTGATAAATCAAAAGCCAATCCTTATAACTATGGATATATTCCAGAAATCACGGTGAATAGTGATGGTTCAACAAAAGTTGCTAAGCATTACAGCGCCGGACGTTTCTCACATGAGGTCATGAAGATCATGCCTGATAAACGTACCGCTTTCTTTGGAGATGATGGTAGCTACACGATGATGTTCATGTATGTAGCTGATAAGGCTGGAGATTTGTCGGCAGGTACGCTTTACGCTGCGAAGTTCCACCAAACAGGAACGGAAAACGGCGGTTCAGGAAATTTTGAGTGGATTAAACTTGGACATGCTTCAGATCAAGAAATTAGAGATATTATTGATAGCGGCATTAAATTTAGTGATATCTTCGAAACGTCAGAAGAACCAAAAGAAGGATTTACGGCTGTAAAGCAATACTCCTATGGCAAGACTGAGTATTTGAAATTAAAGCCTGGCATGGAAAAAGCCGCTGCCTTTCTAGAATCACGCCGTTATGGTGCCATGTTAGGGGCAACATCTGAGTTCAATAAAATGGAGGGCATCACCGTTAACGAGAAAGATAAAAAAGTGTATGTGGCGATTTCAGATTTAAGCGGTGGTATGGAAAAAGATACGGCAGGTAAAGATCCAGTCGATGATATTCAACTGCCAAAAATTAAATCAGGTGTAACATTTGAGATGGATTTAAAAGCAGGACAAAAAGATAAAGACGGAAACGCCATTGACAGCGAATATGTAGCTGCTGGTATATCTGGTCTGATTGCCGGCGAAGATTTAGCGGCACCGGATGCATATGGTAATACGGCAAATGTTGATAAAGTAGCTAACACTGATAATTTAAGCTATTCTGAAGAGATGAGAACATTATTCATCGGTGAAGACAGCGGTAAGCATACGAATAACTTCGTTTGGGCCTATAATGTAGATACAAAAGAATTAACCCGTATCTTGTCTGTTCCGGCAGGTGCAGAGTCAACAGGCTTGCTTGCTGTAGATGACCGAAACGGCTTCCCATATATTATGAGTAACTTCCAGCATCCCGGGGATGAGCTGGACAAATCCAATATTACGGCAGTTAACAAAGAAGAATTAGCGAAAGCGATGGAAGAAGAAATCGGTATTGTTCGTACCGGCGGAGTTGGTTATATCTCTGGAATCCCTTCTCTTACAAATGCACCGAAACCATATCAGTTCAAAGATGTGGATAAAAATCATTGGGCGTATCAATATGTATCAGATTTACAATTGAGCGGAATGGTGAAGGGCACGACACCGGAAACCTTTAATCCGAACCAAAAAGTGACCCGTGCACAATTCACATCAATGGTTGTCCGAGCATTAGGTTTAGAGGCAAAAGGACAATCTCCATTTAAAGATGTGAGCGCACCAGAAACAGCCGCAGAAATTACAGCTGCTTATGAAGCGGGAATCATTAAAGGGGAATCCGCAAATAAATTTGCGCCAAATAAGCCTGTCACTCGTCAACAAATGGCCAAAATTTTAATGAAAGCTTACGAAGTGAAGACAGGGGAAACTGTGGCCCCGTCACAAAAAACGGTCTTTAAAGATGTGGCTGACATTTACAAAGATTTTGTACCATATGTAAATGCTGCTTACGAGAAAGGTTTCATTAAAGGTTACGAAGATGGGACATTTGCTCCAACTAATTCTTTAACGCGTGCACAAGCTGCCAAAGTGGTTTATATGTTGTTAAATAACTAATCAATATGGAAAAAACCTAGGCTCTCACAGCCTAGGTTTTTTAGTGCTTATGCTCTGTTTTGTTTGACAGGGATAAGCATTAAGGCCAGCGATACTAAGACAATGATGCCGGCAATAAGAAACGGTGTCTCGGCAGAAATCGTTTGGCCGATGACACCTGATAAAACGGGTGCTACCGCCGCTCCCAGCCAACGAAGGAAATTATATGCCCCTGACGTCACACTTCTTTCGTACGGTGATACATCCATAATATGACTCGTATATAACGCATTGTTTAAACCAGAGACCAACCCGGAAAGAATAACAAGTGCGATTTGCAATGAAAGACTATCAACGATGAATAACAATACAAGGAATACGGCAAAGATCAGTAAACTAATCGGAAGAAGCTGCTTTGGAGTGTACCGCTCCTCAAGTTTATGAGACAAGATCGCAGAGCCGAATGCCAGGCATAGACCCCATCCGAAAAAGACGAGCCCTAGTTGGATAGGGGACAGCTTAATGATAAGAGGGGCATAAGCCAGCACGACAAAGAATCCGTAATAATAGAACATGCCTGAAAGGGCTGATTTCAAGAATGGAGGATAAGAGAATAACTTTCCTACTTCCTGGAAGCCGGCTGCTTTTCGTCTGGTCATTTTGGCAGGTTCATAAACAAACATAACAACTAAGAGAAAGGCAACGAAAATCAAAATGCTTGTTCCAAAAAAGGGAAAACGCCAGGAATGTCCGCCAAGAAGTCCGCCAACCAATGGTCCTCCAGCCATACCGAGACCGATGGCCGCTTCATACAGACCTACAGCTTGATGAACGTCAGGGGTAAGGGCGATCAGTAACGTCATGGCAGTCGCAAAGAACATCGAGTTTCCCAATCCCCAGCCGGCGCGGAAGATGGAAAGCTGTGGAATCGTATTTGAAAGGCCGCATAAAAGCGCAAAAATGGTTACGATTCCCAATCCGATTGTCATCATTCTTTTATCTCCAAAGCGGCTCGCTAACAAGCCTGCTGGTATCATCATGAATGCCATTGTGAAAATATAGGCTGTAAACAGCATTTCGACCTGCCAATGAGTAGCCCCGATTTGGTGGGCGATCACAGGTAAAATGGGATCTACAACCCCGATTCCCATAAAGGCTAAAAAAGTCGCAAACACGGTGATGTTTCGTGCCCGTGTTTGCTGTTTTGTTGATTGATCCATTGTTTCTCACACTCCATTTTGTATTTAGTTGTTATATTTTGTTTTCAGGATCGTTTGGACTTTTTGGTATAACTCTTCAGTTTCTTGCTTAAAATTTGTTATTTTTTCAAGCTTGTCATTGATAAAGTCCAATTGTTCTTTCAATCCTGCCGCAATCTCGCTAAGCTCGGCGGCCTGTTTTGATGGATTGGTGGAGGTTTTGTATACTCTATGATGCATCTGTACTGTTTCCCGTATTTCTATATAATCTTTCAAATCTTGGAGGGAGAAGCCCAACACGTCTCTTGCCTGAATGATTTTTTTCAGCCGTTCAATGTCTTGCTCTGTGTAGAGCCTTGCGCCGCCTTCGCTCCGTTGGGGAGGAGAAAGAAGTCCGATTTGCTCATAATAACGGATCGTTCGTTTCGTTAACCCCGTTTCTTTGGCAATATCATCGATTTTCAACCACTTCATATGTTCACCTCCACGTTTACCTTCCATATTATACAATAAATTAACCTTTACGTTAACGTTAACTTTTATTTTTATATTTTTTGCCTTTGAAGATGATCTGAAACCATCATTTTTGAATAGTTTTTCTTGAGAAATGTAAAAAAATGTAATGTACGGCTAGTCTTTTTACATAGTGAATATCGCCAAGGAACGTTAACATGACCATAAATAAAAAAGAATCAACTAAATAAAGAAATCGGTTAATAGAAAGTACATAATGACAGCCAGGGGGAATGGGAAACCACTTTTGGTAACTATGTAAAACCCACTGTATTTCAAGCGGGATAGGCGGTTAAATCGAGTAGTAATCATACCCTGCATTTACATGAAAACCGCATGATTCGTATAAATGCAAAGCATTCGCGTTTTCTGTTTCAACTTCTATCATGATTTCTTTATCTGTTTGGTTGTGAAGCTCTTTAATCAATTGAGATAAGATTTGCCGCCCATATCCTTTGCCTTGATAGGATGGAAGAACGGTGAATGCTCGAATATAAAGTTCCTGCTCGTTTTCACTTACGGTTACGGTACCGATTGGAGTTGAATTGGTTTTAGCGATATATAATCGATGTTTAGGATCGGACGTTGTCCGCTGAATCATTTCTGTCGCTTGTTCATCTGAAAAGGAAAAGCCCTCCATTAAAATGGCTTTGATTTGTACGATGTCGCCCCGGGCAGCAGGGATAACATCCAATGTCTTTTCGTTCAGGGTGTCTTTTTGATTAAGGTCAAGGACCATGCTGTACTCCGAAAATTCATAGCCGGCACCGATGGTCCTCACAAAAGCCTGACCGGAAAGGGAGGAGCGATCGACCACGAGTAGTCTGCGGTTTATACCCCTTATTTCCCATTGCTTACTTGCTTCATTTAAAAGGGTCGAGGCAATGTTTCTTTTACGAAAATCGGGATGGACCATGACGGTCATTTCAACTTCGGCATTGTCAGCGAACGAATACATGCCGAGAAAACCTGTTAATCGGCCATTGGAAAAGTAAAGAAAGTCGTTTATGTTTTTTTTATCCCGGTTTCGCAAGATGGAAAGGTTTAGGGGGATGGTAATGTTAATTTGTTCATAACGATTACATATATCTGCTAAATTTACAATCGCTTGAATGTCTTTCCCATTTAAATGATTCCTTGTTTGTACGCCTTCTAACATTCTTTCACGCCCTCCTTTCAAATGATGATCATCATATGTTCATTTTAATGGAAAACATATCCGTTTCCTTACTTTTTTATCATTTTGGGGTATTCCAGTTAAATCTTCGGAAGACCGAGTGTATGTATAGGGATGTTTTTAGAATGATCATTAAGATCACAATTCACACAGCAAATCAAAAAGGATATGGGCGGTCCCATACCCTTTTTGATTTAGTCGACATAACGGCCATCTTCTGGAATCGCAATTTCATCAAAATGCTGTACCAGTTTGGCTAATGAGTGCGCTAATTCTTCACCGGTCATCGGTAATCCATGACCCGTTACCGCTACTAACGGCTGTAATGCTGCTAGTGTTTCAACAGACTGTTTGGCTGCTTTCCAGTCTGTGGTGAAGTATTTCGGAGGTCCGCTTATTTCTTGAGCTTGTGTGATAACTTTATAAAGCGATTCTTGTTTTACGGTAACGAAAGCATCGCCGGCAATGAGAGTACGATCTTCTTCTCGAAAAAATGATACGTGACCGGGTGTATGTCCCGGGGAGTGAATCCAGCGCCATCCTGGCATGAATGGGACACTGCCGTCAGAGGGCAATTTCTCCACACGGTTGCTTAGGTTAATACCGTGGTTTGGGAACATCGGTGACATTTTCGCCACCAAGCCCTCATCAACTGTCGGGTCCGGCTTAGGATAATTTTGTTGCCCTGTTAGATAAGGGAGTTCGAGCTCATGTGCATAGACAGGAACGTTCCATTGCTCTGTCAAATCAGCAAGAGCCCCAACATGATCGAAATGCCCGTGCGTCAGCACGATTGCTTTTGGATTAAAATCCATGCCAAATCGGTCCTTTGCTGCGGCAATGATGTCATCGGCAGAATGGGGCATGCCTGCATCAATTAACACAAATTCCCGGGATTCAGTTGGGTTTCCCCAAAAAAACACATTCACAATTTGAATAGGAAGGCAAAAGATATCCGGCATCACGGCTTGTCCTATCCCGCTCGTGACGGATGTAACGGGAAGAAATGTTTTATCGAAATGATTGTCCATGGTGACTACCTCCAACGGTTAATCTTCAATCAGTCTATATAGTTCCCAGCTTTTTCAAATAAATAACTTATGTAAATGATCTGTCTTCCAAGATGACAAGCGGGCAAAATTAAACAGGATCAATCAATGGTGAGGCACTTTTATCTATAAGGAACTATTAAAAATTCCTTTTATCGTACATTTGAAGGAGGGAAACTTTCTTATCTAGATGATGTTTCAAATGCCTCTGATCCCGATGAACTGAATTCCCTCATCCAAGAATATCAAACGAGCTTTATTAACCGTTATATTGATAAACCTTAAAAGCGATATTAAAACCTTGGCCTGTCCTCAATTGGGCTAAGGTTTTCTCGTTTCTGAGTACACGATCATTTTTTTCGAACAATGAATTCATAAGTGTACACAATGAATTCATGATCTAAAGAAAAATCAGGCTTTTTAAGCGCAATGATGATTTTCTGGAATGAATCATTTTATAAACGGGAACGTAATAAATAGCAAGAGAAGATTTTTTCGAAGAAAGAAGGGAAATGATATGGGATTTTTCGGTCTTGTTATTCTCATTTTTCTGGTTTACTTTTTCATCATCAAGCCATTGACACAACGGAACCGGACGTATGGCCCACCAAGATATGACCGATATGATCGAAGATATGAACCGGGCCGGTATGATGGTCCGATAGCAGGCGGTAGAGGCTTCGGAGGAATGGGGACGTTTGGAACATTTGCCGGCGGGCTGGCAGCCGGGGCTTTACTGACGCATCTTTTCGAACAGGGGCGGATCGGTTTCGACCAATATCAGCATCTCCAGCAGTTGGAGGATCATGAAGCCATTCAGGAGCTTATGGATCAAAACATTATTCAAGAAGACGAAATCAACGAGCTGCAGGAGCGGCTTGGCGGTGATGATTTCGCGAATAATGATGACTGGAATGGGGATGACCAGGGCGATTTTGATAATCAGGACTTCGGAGGCGGGGATGATAATTGGGTTTAAACTTTGAATAGGCGAGGAAAAAAACTGGGGTGGCTCAAAAGGGGGAAATCATCGTTTTTGAGTCACCCCCACAAAAACGGGCCGTTATGTAAACCCGGTAATATCAAGGGTTTGCTTGACGGCCCATTTTGCATAAATCATATATTAATCATTTCTTGTTGTTAATAGCGTTGTTCAGTTGTTACCTGGTTGTAAGTATGTTTTCCTGTTTTGTGAGTTTTCCATTTATCCCATAAGGCAAATAGGGTATTTCCCCATCTAACGACCTCTGAAATTTTGTCTGACTGAGTTTTTACTTGATGTGATACAGTTTCAGTTGTGTCCTTTACTGCTTCGTGCACAGTCTTTAATGAATCTCCTGCTTCTTTTACTGCAGTGAACGTTGAATCTAATGCACCCGTTTTTTCCTGGATGTCTTCAGCCAGCTGATTTGTTTGATGGAGAAGGGTAGTGGCCTCTCTTGTTAGACCATCAATCTGTCCCGGAAGACGTTCCACCGTTTCCGCTGTGTTTTTCAATGTTTCATCCAGTGATTTTAGTGCTTTTACAAGGAAAATAGATACGACCGCAAAGGCAAGTGCGATCAATGCAACACTTACGTATAAAATCCATTCCATTTCTTGTGCCTCCTGTCTTAAGTTATAGTAGGTTTATTTCTCGTTTCCCCGCCAGGGACAAAGTTAAACACGATATTATAAGGAGAAAACATAAACGAACCGTCCTCCATCATCCCCTTTTTGGTAAGGTATAGGGGAATCCTCCTCTAATGCAGTTTACAACCTAACTAATAAATAACTGTTATTTTTTATAGAGAACGGGTAGATAACCTATACGATATTTTTTGAACTAAAGGAGGATAACCGCATGATTATCGTTTATTTAAGCATCGGGCTCTTTGTCATTTCCCTTATTTATCTGGGAGTTGCGGCTTTTAAGACTGTTGAAGACATGAAACCGGATTTAAAAAGAGTCCAAGAAACGACCGTCCGTATTCAGCAAAAAGCAGATACGATTAAAATGGAGATGAACAAGCTGGCTCAAACCCAACAGGAGATTATGGCAGACATTGAGGAGAAGAAACAAACCGTCAATAAGATCGTACAGTCAGCCAAACAAACACCTAAACTGTTGAAAGAAGTTTGGGATGAAGGTAAACACGTTCTATCTTTTCAAGGCACAACAAGACGCTGCTCTTCTGAAGCGTCTGAACTTGCAAAGTTTAGTGGACGGCTTTTAAGTGTATTGAAGAAATACAATGTTAAGACTTCTAAATAACAAAAAAGCGAGGGATGATTGCCTCGCTTTTTCTCATACCAATCAAAAAGAAACCTGATATCAGGTTTCTTTTTGGTATCTTAAGCTGAAAATGTTCGATCTTTTTTAGCCTTGGCAGGGGAGGAATATTCTTTATGGGAAAGGGCGTTCATTTCGCCGCCTAATACAAGGGCCAGTCCCGTAAGGAAGAACCAAAGCATCAGGACGATAACTCCTCCAAGGCTTCCATATGTTGCCGAATAGTTTCCAATGTGGCTGACATAGAAGGCGAAACCTAACGAGATGATCTGCCAAATGATTGTCGCAATCACCGCCCCTGGAATGACTTGTCTAAAAGGGTAGTGTTTGTTGGGGGCCAGTTTGTAAAGGACCGCGAGTACGGCAACCATGACAATGATTGCTACGAGCCAGCGAAGAACCCTAAATAAAATCTCCATGCCGTCTGGTATAGAGAGAAAGGATTCTACTGTATTTAAAATGACGTTCCCGAAAACCGGCAGGACTAATGCCACGATAAAGGCGAAAATCAGGCCGATGGTTAAGGCGATCGACAATAGCCTCGTTTTAATGAAGGATCTTGTTTCTTCCACATCAAAAGCGATATTCATGGCGTGGATAAATGCATTCATCCCATTTGACGCCGACCAAAGGGTACCAATGATACCAAACGTCAATAGACCGCCGTTCGGTTTGGTGACAATGTTGACGACATTTTCTTCAAATACTTTCGCTGTCTCCGGGGGCATCACAACTTGGATAAAGCTGATTGCTTTTTGCGGGTCGATCGATAAGTAGGGAACAATCGAAAGTAAAAGGATCACAATCGGGAAGACAGAAAGCATATAGTAGTAGGCTTGTTCCGCAGCAAGACCTGTTGCCCTGTCATCCTTCACTTCCTTTAATAGTTTCTTGCCAAATGATTTCCATTTCTCCATTTAAAATATCAACTCCCGAGTGCAATCTTTTATTTTTGGTGTAAGAATGTTTGTACTTCTTTTCCCGCTTAGCGGCCAATCTAATCGTCTGTTCTCTCTGAAAATAAAAAAGGAGCCATGCCCGACTCCTTTGATTCCAATCTCTTAACGGAGAGTTCCTATAATCCCGTCGAATGAAACAAAACGATTCTCCATCCATCTGGATCTTCAATTGTGTGCCCTTTCCGGGTCCAATAAGGGTTTTCCGGTTCCACTTCCATATAGCCAAGGTTGTTTAATCGATCCACGATCACCTTAATTACCTCGCCATCTGGAATATAAAATACAAGAAGATTGTCCTTTGTGGGGGCAGGGCAGGGGGATCCGTCCACATGATGGGTAAATTCTAAATGATAAGGAAGGGAAGGAAGACCGAACATGACACCGTCAAACCCATCATGATTGTAAAATTCACCGATTCGTTTTAATCCAAGACCATCTTCATAAAATTGGATGACTTCTTTGAATTGATCGGTAGGTCTGGCGATTCGCATTTGGACGGCCGGGAAATCTTCATTCCATTTTTCCTTGATTTTCACTGTGTACGGTAAATCAGGATGCTTTAAAACTTGATAGCTTTCACCTGCCACCTCGACAATCAATGGATGGGGGGCTGCCCCTCTGTTTGTTGGATACCACGGTCTTTCATTTTTCACTAAAACGAATACGCCCATCTCATCACCAAAAAAGCGGAATGTCTCAGAATCGCTTTTGATTTGATCTGATAGTGGTGAAAAAAACTGACTTAATGCTTCAACATCTTGGGAGGGCATGCCAATTTCGCACACATCATAAAAACCTTTTTTAGTAAGTGAAGGTGGAGTAGGTCGTTCCAATATTTCAAGCACATTTCCATTCGGATCATGAAAGTAAACTTGTTTTCCCTTCCAAAAAAGACTGATTTCTCCTTCTTCGTTCGGTAAAGCATATGGTTCTACCTTACGGAACATATAATCAAAGAATTCAACATTTGTTCGTAGGGCAAAATGGTAATGGGGGTGTTGATCTGAGTGCTGGAAGGTGATGATGGTTGTTCCTGCTTGAACCGTGAAAAATGACTCCGTTTCTTTTAGTAAGGGCAATTCGAGTATATCGGTATAGAATTGCTGCATTTCTTTTAGATGTGTGGTGTCTAACGTTAATTTTAAGATTTGCATTGTTTTCACCTCAATTATTTTCTTATTATGAAAAACTCATTTAATGCTGAATAAGATTGATGAAAATGGAAGAACATAATATTGTGATGTATGTATGACAAAATGGAGGTTTGTCCAATGGCATTAATACCTTTTGAATCATTTCGTAATCTTGAGAATGTAAAACGTGAATTCGATCGTTTTTTTACGGACTTTCCGGTGACGAATCGAGGACTTGAAGATCATTTTTGGGGACTGAGGGTGGATGTTCATGAAACCGAAAATGAAGTGATCGCCACCTGTGATATTCCAGGACTGGAAAAGAAAGAGGATGTTCACATCGATATCGAGAACCATACACTCCGGATTAGCGGAACAATCAATCGGTCGAATGAAACAAAGGAAGGACGCATGCATCGACAAGAGCGTTTTGTCGGGCATTTCAATCGAACTATTTCACTTCCAAGCCAGGTATCGGAAGAAGATGTCAAAGCATCCTACAAGAATGGTGTTCTTGAAGTACGCATTCCAAAATTAAGAAATGATAATAAGAAGAGAATCGATGTGGAATTTCATTGATCAAAAGGAAAGCTGAACGGGGAGCATCGTTCAGTTTTTCTTTTGTCGAAATGACTTGGAGTTTAAGAAGTCGCAGTGTTCATCCAAAGCAGGAAAGAAGGGCCCGATTCAATCATGTCTGAAAAAGAAGATCATCCCGGTTTGTCCGTGAAATGACCTTCTTATTTTTAACTGTTTGCTGCGTCTACTCTTTCTTGTTTTGCATTCTGACATATCTTACAGACTGTCAGCTTCTGTCCATCAGATTTTGTGGCGGGATAAAGCAGCTTGGTCCTTGTTCTTTTGCATACTGGACAAGTTCCCCTTCCCCTGGAAGGTAATTTCCAAAGCGAATGCCCCCGGTTATTTTTAGCCAATGATCTCATCCTTTCCTACACTAGTAATAAAGGATATACACGGCAGCAAAGGTTGGTGACAGAGTGATGTGAAAAATTTTTCGGATGTTAGGAAGGAGAGAAGAGACCTTTTATACCGTATTATTCGAATCGAAGTCGGCAATGAATAGAAGGAATCATTCACGAGAGAGAATTGAATAAAAGGCTACCGTTTATCCTTTAGCTTAAATATTGAAATAAAGAAGACGTTGACAGAATTTTTATAAATGTTTACAATGTATTTTTTCTTATTTTTATAAAAATAAGAAAAAAATGACCCAATTTGGTTTTGATAGACAAAAGGAGGGAAAATGGGTGATTTTAAAAATAGTAATACATATTAGTAGCAGATAATAACAATTGGTTATATAATAATAAAATACAGGGGAATTTTTCATGGGTCTTTTACATAAAATGCAATTTTCAGACTTTTCTAAATGTTATTCAAGAAGGGATAAGGGGAATTTTACCGGCAGCTTGTGAAGTTGAGGGTTTTGAGAAAAAGAGAGGAGAATTAGTGATGAATGTAAACGAACTGATCGCACCCGAGCGATACAATCTGACAGAAGAGATTGAAAAACATGCTTCTGACAAAGTGGCATTAAAATGGGAGAACGATCAAGGCGAACAGAAAGAAATTACATACAATCAACTAATAGGACAAGGTAATCAATTGGCCAATGCTTTGATAAAATTGGGTTTAACAAAAGGAGATCGTGTACTTGTTGTTGTTCCGCGTCTCATTGAGTCTTACGTGGTTTATTTCGCATGCTTGAAAGCGGGGCTTGTGATTATTCCATCATCGGAATTGCTGCGGGCCAAGGATATCAGCTATCGAATTAACCATGCGGAAGCGAAAGCTGTCATTTCGTTTGCGGATTTTTGCCAGGAAGTGGATCATATTCAGGAAGAAATACCATCACTGCAAGTTAAGCTGACGTTTGGAGGAGAAGTGGACGGCTGGATGCCGATGGAACAATTAATGGGCAATGAATCCGATCAGTTTGAGCGAGCAGAGACGACAAGAGAGGATATTGCGTTCTTGCCTTACACTTCCGGGACGACGGGGCAGCCGAAAGGGGTTGTGCATCGTCACGGATGGGCGTATGCCCACTTGCGCATCGCAGCGGACAAATGGCTCGCTATCGGCGAAAACGATAAAGTATGGGCAACAGCTGGCCCTGGCTGGCAAAAATGGGTGTGGAGCCCATTTCTTTCCGTTCTGGGTAAAGGAGCAACAGGATTTGTGTATTATGGGCGATTCGAACCTCGTAAATATTTGCAATTGCTGCAGGATCAAAAGATCAATGTGTTATGTTGCACACCGACGGAATATCGGTTGATGGCCAAGGTGGACCATCTGTATAATTTTGATCTTTCCAACCTTCATAGTGCCGTTTCCGCAGGGGAAGCACTAAACCGTGAAGTGATGGATGTGTTTAAAAGACATTTCAATGTTCAGGTACGTGATGGATATGGCCAGACCGAAAGCACATTATTAATTGGCACATTAAAAGGAATGGAAATTCGTCCTGGATCTATGGGAAAACCGATTTTAAAAGATTTTATCGACATCATTGACGAAAACGGTGAACCAATAGCAGCCGGAGAAGTAGGTGATATCGCGGTTCGCAAAGAATTTGGAGCGCTCTTCCAATCCTATTATAAAGATCCTGAGCGAACAGCCCGGGCATTTCGCGGAAACTATTTTGTGACGGGTGACAGGGCATGCAAGGATAGCGAGAACTATTATTGGTTTGAGGGACGTTCAGATGACATAATCATTAGTTCCGGCTATACGATCGGCCCTTTTGAAGTAGAAGATGCCCTTATGAAACATCCGGGCGTCAAAGAATGTGCCGTTGTGGCAAGTCCTGATCCAATCAGAGGAAATGTAGTAAAAGCATTTATCATTTTAAAAGAGGGATACAGCGGAGAGGACGCCTTAACAAAGGAATTGCAGGATCATGTAAAAAGAATCACCGCTCCTTACAAATATCCTAGATTAATTGAATTTGTAGAGGAGCTTCCGAAAACGGATTCCGGAAAAATCCGCCGTGTTGAACTGCGAAAGCGGGAGCTTCAAAGGGCAGAGCAAATGAACATGAAAAAATAAGAGGATAACATCCAGCAAGGAAACACTTGGTCACCGCTTGGTGGTTTTCCGCAATACAAGAAAGAGGCGCACTTCAACGAGTGTGCCTCTTTTTATTTTTAGCCCTATAGTTAGAGGAGGTATGATCCCTCTCTAACGGACAATAAAGAAATTTACTATGGTATATTCTTTCATTACCTTATGATCTTCTTAACAGGTTCGGGCATCTATTTATCCGTAAAATTGTTGGGAGCACGGAGCAAAAGCCGAAAAAAACGTTCGTTAAAGGTATCGGAATCGCAGCAATAGATTCCTTTATGGAGATGAAATCGTATGGGTGAAATAAAAAACGGCAATCAAATAGATAGATAAACATCGCTGAAAGTGGTAAACCAAGATGTGAAAGCCTATCTTCCAAAAAACTATAAAGGTGATATATTAGTTGAACGCCACCGAATCAAATTGCATAGTCTGAAATAGGTTCGTATAAAGGAAAAAGGGTATACTGCAGTTTCGTATCATCGATAAGCGGTAGAATGAATGATGTATCAACCAGTTTAAACGGGGCGTTTAAACGTTGTGAAATATGGCAAGTATTAAACCAAGTCTTGGAGTTATATTTAAAGGAGGAAATTGATATGGATGTACTGACAGTAATTAAGAGTCGCCGAAATATCAAAAAGTTTAAGGCCGATTCGATTGATCATGATTTGTTAACATCATGGTTACAGGCTGCAAGCTTGGCTCCAAACCATCGGATGACTGAACCGTGGGAAATTTTATTTGTCGGTCCCAAAACGAGAGCCGGATTGAACCATAAGAGTAATTTTGGTAGTGCTCCTGTCGTTTTGGCGATTTTATCTAAGAAAGGCAATTCTGTAGTTGAAAGGGAGGAGAACATGGCAGCAACTGCTTGTTTCATTCAAAACTTCATGTTGGCAGCCTGGGATGCAGGTGTCGGGACACTTTGGTCTTCCATCGGTATCACCCCTAAAAACCGGACCGTTCTTGGCGTTCCTGATGATTACGATATTGTAGGCGTTTTTGGAGTAGGGTTCCCTGAGGAGATACCGGAAGCAAAGCCACGAACACCTATTGAAATGAAAATCAAACATCTTTCATAAATAATTGTCAACTCACACCCTAACAAAAAACACATTCTTTGCATCACCCGGTCCAGGGTGTTTTTTTATTGGTAAAGGAACATTTGTTCTGTTATTATGAAATGGATAAGTCATTTTTATGAAAGCTCATATGCTTAGAGAAGAGCTTAAAAAAAGAAAAATTGTACATATTATCAATTACTTTCTGTGTGCTAGTATATTGGATAAGTGGTTAGGGGAGTCATTATGATCAAACTTAAGTTATTAAAAAAGCTGCGTATAAAACGTCGTGAAAAGGCGAGAGAGATTGCTGTACGGGCGCAAAAACTAGTAGAGAGAAGCAGAAAAGAAGAGAGAAAAATTTCATCATGATTTAAAAGAAGGATAGTTGCAAGGGACCGTTTTGTACATTTCGTTAGTTATACACCGATTTGTGGAACGGTCCCTTTTGCTTTTATCCTCCTCCATGAATTAAGTCACCATGTAGGCAGAATAAAAAATGGTGTCACATTAGAAACAGAGTGTTAAGGAGTATGAAATGTTTGCAAACCAGTCTCTTTTATTTGTATTCCTCTATAGGCTTTATTCAAGAAGAGACAACGGAAAAGTGCCGATGAATAAGGCTGGGTGACAGGTGCTTATGCTATTTATGACCTTTCTATTGTTTATCTTGAATAAGCTTACAAAGGTTCTCGTATAAACGAAATGAACAAAATAGATAAATAGAACAAAAGGAATTAATCAAACTAATCGTTTTTTAAGATTTTATATTACGAATTATTTACACAAATTAGTTTCTACCAATGAATGTATGGCAGAGCTTGAATACGGAATTGTGGGACGTCCAGAACGCAAATATTATCTTTCTTAGGTGTCCAACGTTTTTCAGAATTTGCATCGAATGATTTTTATCTGCCTCCGTTTCGGAAGGTACAAGCAGATAAGAGCAGTAAGATAGAAAAAAGCGGGGGTTATGGTTAATATGCCTGGTTTGTTTGCTTGCAGGAATAATTGCAGGCTGCTTATCATTAAATTCCCGTAATAATCAATATAATGAAAAGATAGATCAGATAGAGCTCATTGCTCCTAATTTTGCAGGAGGGAGTGGGATTTAACTGCCCGATTCATGCAAACCATTTTAAATGGGAAGAGCATTGTGAAAGAACCGATCGTGGTAAGAAACAAAGCAGGGGGCGGCGGTGAAGCAGGATGGAAGTATGTAAAACAACAAGATGGACATGTGCTGGCCATGAATTCAAGCTTGCTCATCACCAATCATCTGCTGGGACGAAGCCAGCTGACATATAAAGAATTTACCCCGATCGCCACGATAGCAAAGGAGTGGGAAGTGGTGGTCGTGTCAAGGGATTCTTCAATACACGGTGCAAAAGAGTTAATGGATAGGCTGAAAAAAGATGCGAAAACAATTAGGATCGGCATTTCTCCGTGGCTGGGTAATGATGATCACTTATCTTTCGTTCAGGCAAGTAAAGCATTTGGGATTAATCCCGCAGAACTTGAGTTTTTTGTGTACAAAAATAGTGGTGATGTTGTGAAGGCTGATAGCTTTTCCGGGACACAGCAATTAATTGTATTATGACAGTTCGCGAAAAATGGGGTTCTTGCTTGCTTTAATTGCTGAGTCAGATTGAAAACAACATCATACAATATGCTGTTGTTTTCTAAACTCCCTATCAATCAAGGGGGAACATTATTTATTAATCAAAGAAAATCAATAATTAAATATAATGAAAGAAGGCTTGCATCATGTTCAAATTGTCCGATCAGAACCTTCGGATAAACAAGGCCTATTTGTGTAGGTTTATTGAAACCCTCTTCATTGCAATCGTGGGAGGAAAAATCTTTACCATGCTGCATTTGCCGCTTTCATGGATGCTTGGACCTTTAACGGGGGTTCTGCTGTGGCAGGCTTCATCAAAACGCAAATACATGGCTTGCCCAACGCGAGCTCCCCACGAACCAATTCCGTGCAGCAATCTGCCGAAACGTTCTTGCCTGGACTTTCCATTCCAAGCGTTCTTTTTGTTGCGACTCTTGTTTTATTCGTTGCTGTTCTGGCAGTCAAATTCAAATTCCCAACCCCCTGGATCATTGGCCCGCTCATTACCTCTGCCGTGCTAACAGTAACGGGATACACTGTGCCGCATTTACCGCAGCCGTTCGTCATTGCGGCGCAATGCAGCCTGGGCATTTACCTGGGTCTTGGGATTAAGCTTAACACGCTGAGTAATTGGCGCCGGCTTTTACCATATTCATTTGCTGCAGGTCTTGCAATTGTTGCCTTTGCCTTTGCCATTTCGTATGGTATGAGCCTGATTTACCCTATCAGTCTTGTTACTGCTTTTCTAAGCGTTGCCCCGGGGGGCCTTCCTGAAATGGGGGTAACTGCCCATACAGTTAATGCGGACGTCTCGATTGTCACAGCATACCAGCTATTCCGTGTCTTTTTTATCCTCTTTATCGTTCCATTGGCATTGAGGCGAGTGTTTGGGGGGGAGGACCAATCATTCTCGCAATCATCAAAGAGGGTTGGCGATAATGTGAGATAATAGGATGGACAAAATGAATATAATAGCTTTTAAGATAGTAAAGGATATAATCTTTACAAAATCACCTTTATAAATTAAGATAAACTCATAAACAAAGTGGTTATAAAGGTAAGATTACCGGTTTTTCTTAAGAAGCATAGTAGGGAATTGACAAATTGTTCCTTATGGTTTAGAATAAAATTAAATCATATGTTTCTCACGTAAAGGGGAGTAGCGTCAGGTTAATCCTGAAACAAAGTCGTCATTACATGGATTCGACGTCCATCGGCTTTGTTGGCATAATACATACTTATGCTTAGCAAGACCTTTGCCTATTAACGGCAGGGGTCTTTTTGTGTTGTCAAAAAGAAACTGCCGGTAACCGTAAGGGGGTCCGACAATGAGAGTTTCTTTTACTATAGTAGTCTCTTCAAAAAAGTCCATTATTTTAAATAACTAGCCCCTATACACATAAATACAAAACTTTTTTGAAGGAGGAATAAAAATGGAAATTTTAACTACAGAGTTTTTATCCGCATTGCTGGCGATTGTGGTCATCGATTTAGTATTGGCCGGTGATAATGCGATTGTCATCGGGCTTGCAGCAAGGAATTTACCAAGGCATCAGCAAAAGAAAGTTATCATCTGGGGATCGGTTGGAGCCATTTTGATCAGGGTTGTGGCTACCATGGCTGTCGTTTGGTTACTCAAAATACCAGGGTTACTTCTACTTGGAGGAGTCCTTTTAGTCGGCATTGCTTACAAGCTGCTAGTAGAGGAAAAAGGACATGATGTAAAAGCAGGTGATAGTTTCTGGGCAGCTATTCGAACCATTATCGTAGCTGACGCCTTAATGGGTCTGGACAATGTGTTGGCTGTCGCGGGTGCAGCACACGGAAGCTTTTTGCTTGTTGTTCTCGGATTGTTAATTTCCGTTCCGGTTGTGATGTGGGGAAGCACCTTAATTTTGAAATGGGTTGAACGTTTCCCTGTCATCATTACAATTGGTTCCGCTGTATTAGCATGGACAGCTTCAAAGATGATTGTTGGCGAACCGTTTTTGAAGGACTTCTTTGCCAACGATTTTATCAAATATGGATTTGAATTATTAGTGGTGGCGGGTGTTGTGATCGCGGGAAAACGAAAGCAAGCGAAAATAGCGGCACACAATCAACAGCAGGAAGAAGTATTGAAAAAGGTACAATCTCAATAATAGAAAAGTCCCTTGGATATACATGTTCATATGTTCAGGGGACTTTTTATTTTCCTCCTTTTGATGAACATTTCTAGAACTTTACTGAAATTTTAGTCAACCCACGCAATAAGTTTTTGCTTTCCAGCCTTTCCTTTTCGTTTGTTTATTCAACATTTTGAAAAAAGAATAAATTCACCGATATTTTTTTAAAAAATAGTAAGAAATACGAAAGATTTTTTTACCGCTTTTATATATTATATAGATCGATTTAGAAAATTCGACCTGACCAAAGAACGGCCATGCCAAATTTTCTAGACCTAAGCGGCTGGCCCCCCCCTTGCGGGGTTGGCGCCAACCGCTTAGGTGAACCCTTGAGGGCGAATTCAAGTTGTCTGGATCACCGATTGTGATGCCTCTTGATTGAATGAA
>NZ_JBHRZT010000072.1:311430-569730 GCF_042649685.1 Bacillus songklensis
GTTGCTACAAAATCATTTCTTCGAAGAGGAGGCAAAGATGTTAATTTTCAAAAAGCTGAAATCATTTTATCTTCCTTATAAGAAGGATTTTTTCTGGTCGATGTTGTTTTTGATGATCCTTACAGCGATCACTGTTGTTTATCCGATTATCTTGCAGTTAACCATTGATAAGGTGGTGCTTGGGAAACAATTTGATCTCGTTCCATGGATTGCGTTAGGATTTGTGGCGATTATGGCTGTAAAGGGAGTTTCAGCTTATATTCAGCATTACCTGGCAGATATGTTTGGCATTCAATCCGTGTACCGCCTTCGGAATGCTTTGTATGAAAAGCTGCAAAAGCTTTCTTTCAGCTATTATGACAATGCGAAAACGGGGGATTTAATGTCCCGATTGACGGCGGATGTGGAAGGATTTCGCTTCTTTTTATCTTTTGGCTTTACCGAAATTCTCCGCTTTATCATTCTTGTTGGCATCAGTTTGTGTGTAATGTTTTATTATTCGATCCCGCTCACTATCGCCACGATTGCCGCCCTGCCGTTTTTATCGGTGATCGTGTACCGGTTTGATAAAGAAGTTCACCCGGCCTTCAAGGGAATTCGCGAATCGTTCGGACGGCTGAACACCAAAGTGCAGGAAAATATAAGCGGGATTCATACAGTGAAGTCTCTATCGAAGGAAGAATTGGAGATTGAGAGGTTCAATGAAAAGAACGGTGATTATAAAGACAACCAGCTTGATACTTCAAAAATATGGTCCAAATACTTCCCGTTGATGGAGCTGATTGGAAACATTTGTGTCGTGGCTTTATTATCGTACGGGGGATACCTGGTTATCAACGAAAAACTGAACCCGGGAGAGCTTGTTGCTTTCTACAGCCTTGTTTGGTACATCTTGTGGCCGATTATGAATTTAGGGTTTACAATCAATATGTTTTCTCAATCAAAAGCGTCTGGTGAACGTCTTCTTGAGATTTTGGAAGCGGAAGAAAAGATTGTAAGCGAAGGGACAGGAGCCGTTAAAAAAATCAACGGCCAGGTGGTTTTTCAAAACGTCACTCTCCGCTATGGTGAGGAAGAGAAGGCTGCATTAGAAAACATTAATTTTCAAGCGGCTCCCGGAAAAACGATTGGGCTGATCGGGATGACAGGGTCGGGAAAAACAAGCGCAATCCAGCTTATTTCGCGTTTTTATGAGCCGGCAGCAGGAGCCGTTTTGATTGATGGCCGCCCGATTCAGGAGTATGACCTTAAAACGCTGCGGTCCCATATTGGGGTCGTTTTGCAGGAAACGTTTCTTTTTTCCTCCACTATTAAAGCCAATATTTCTTACGGAAGGCCGGATGCACCAATGGAGGAGATTATGGAGGCAGCCAAACGGGCACAAGCCCATGACTTTATCATGGAGCTGCCGGACGGCTATGATACGGTTCTTGGAGAAAGAGGGATAGGGCTTTCGGGCGGTCAGAAGCAGCGGATTGCCATTGCTCGTGCCGTTTGTATGAATCCAAGCATTTTGATTCTGGATGATTCAACAAGCGCGGTCGATATGGAGACTGAGTTCCGTATTCAACAAGCTCTTCGAGAAGTGATGAGAGGACGAACGACCTTTATTATCGCCCACCGGATTTCTTCCTTGAAACAGGCGGATGAAATTTTGGTTTTTGATAATGGGCGAATTGTCGAGCGCGGCAAACATGAAGAGCTGATTAGCCATTATGGACCGTATCAACGAATTTATGAGATTCAATATAAAGACCAAACAAAACAGCAGTCCTACAAACTGCAGCAAGGCAGGTGGAAGCATGGAGGAAAACCAAAAGGAAAAGCTGATATTGGAGCGGTTTCGCTATTCGCAGGACCTGGTGATCGATAAACCGTTTAACTGGCAGCAAATGCGGCGGCTATTAAGCTATATGAAACCTTATACAAGGAATTTGCTGCCACTCTCCTTTATGACCGTGATCATGTCAATGGCAGTAAGGTTAACGATTCCTGTTTTGATCGGGGTGTATACGCTTGATAAGGCCATCATTGAAAAAGACATGGGTTTATTGGTCACATTGGTCTTCATCATTTCGGCTCTTTATCTTTTATCATATATGGCCAACACGCTCAGGATTCGATGGATGAACGTGCTTGGCCAAAATGTTATTTATGATTTGCGGAAGCATTTGTTCACACATGTCCAGTCTTTGTCACACCGCTTTTTTGACCAGCGATCAGCCGGTTCCATTCTAGTTCGGATCATGAATGATATCAATTCCTTGCAGGAGCTGTTTACGAGCGGTGTTATTAATTTATTAACTGATTTTTTGCTGTTGATCGGAATTCTTTTCATTTTATTCTCGTTAAATATCAAACTAACAATTGCCATAATGATTATCCTCCCGATCATGTTCTTTATTTCCACCAATTTACGGAAAAAGATCCGCCTATCATGGCAAAAAGTTCGGATCAAGCAAGCAAAGCTCAACTCCCATTTGAATGAAAGCATTCAAGGAATCCGGGTGACACAGGCTTTTACGCAGGAAAAAGAAAACATTCAATTTTTCAATGGAATTAACAACGAAAACTTTCAAAGCTGGAAAGAAGCGGTTCAAAAAAATTCGGCGTTCGGACCGTTTGTCGAGATAACCAATGCGGTGGGAACGGCCATTCTCATTTGGTACGGCTCGAGCCTTGTAGCGAATGGAGAATGTACCATCGGGGAATTTGTTTCCTTTGCCTTTTACCTCGGGATGTTTTGGGAGCCCATTTCACGACTCGGTCAAGTATACAATCAGCTGTTGATCGGTATGGCATCTTCTGAACGCATCTTTGAATTTCTGGACGAGAAACCGATTGTGGCAGAAGCGGAACATGCCATTACGGTGGACGATCTTAAAGGTCATATCCAATTTGAAAACGTGGAATTTTCTTATGACGGGAAACGGAAAGCCTTAAATGGAGTTTCTTTTTCAATACAGGCGGGTGAAACGGTGGCTCTTGTCGGACACACGGGATCAGGAAAAACGACCATTGCCAATTTGATCAGCCGGTTTTATGATGCGACAGGCGGGAGCATCAAAATAGACGGTTATCCTGTCCGGGATTTGTCCATTAACAGCTTGCGGTCCCAAATTAGTGTCGTGCTGCAGGATACGTTTATTTTTTCCGGAACCATTATGGAAAATATTCGTTTTGGCAATCCAGATGCTGCTGATGAGGAAGTGATAGCGGCTGCAAAGGCAGTCGGGGCCCATGACTTTATTATGCAGCTTTCAAACGGGTATGAAACAGAAGTAGAGGAACGCGGAAATGTTCTCTCAGTAGGAGAACGCCAGCTCCTTTCTTTTGCAAGAGCTCTTCTGGCAAATCCGAAAATCTTAATTCTTGATGAAGCGACAGCAAGCATCGATACAGAGACAGAAGTGAACATCCAAAAGGCGTTAAAGGAATTGTTAAAAGAAAGAACGGCCATCATCATTGCCCACAGGCTCTCCACCATCAGGGAAGCAGATCAAATAATGGTGCTCGATCATGGAAACATCATGGAGAAGGGAAATCATGATACCCTGATGGAGGGAAAAGGAATCTATTGTGAGTTCGTTAAGGCTCAATATCGTATGCTGGATGTCGGTTAAATATGAAATGAAAGAAAAAGCCGGGCTTTCGCTGTATCGAACAGCGAAAGTTCAGTCTTCTCTGAAAAGGTTCTATTTCAAGAGCAGCACTGCTTTTTCTTATTCAGAATAGACAGAAATATACAATTGCTATCTCTTCAAATCGAAGAAATAGAACTTATTGATAATTGTCAAATAGAACTTGAAAAACACAAAAATTTTTTTGAACAAAATGAATTATAAAGATTTTGTGAACTTTCACTTTTGATTATTTACATAGGGCGACGGAATGGATTAGAATGACTGCAGCGGTAACAAAAGGTTATAAATAATCCTTGATGAAAATGGGAGTCCTGCCGGTTTGATCGCTGTATGAACTGAAAGCAGACTTATACATATGTTCACTGGCTGCCCGGGGAAGAGATAAAAAATCATATAAATGGAGGAAATAATGTATGTGGGTAATCACTGTTTATTCAAAAGGTAACACAAAAATGTTTGAGTATGACACAGAGGTGGAAGCGAAAGAGGCATTCAAAAATATTCAAGGCTGCAAAATCCTTTCCCAAGTGGTTTACTTTAATGACAAATGTTTCTCTGAATTCGCATATTAATATTTCGCCATCAATTAAGATAAAGGGGCTGGTCGAAAAGTGCTCTTGCTTTTCCACCAGCCCCTTCGTGCAATTAAGGGCATATGAATGATTCATTGTTTGTGCTGTCAACTTTTTTTATAGTACTGTGAAAGCGGGTGCAAAATCGGGCATGCGCTTTCTTTGTTGTGGCTAACGAAATGTAACGTGTTGAAAAGAAAAGTTTTTGAATGGTTTTTAAAATTGATTTATTAACACCCCATTTATTTTGGGTAATATAAAAAATGTGCGTGCATATATAAAGCTCAATGAAGTTCAGATTATTAGAAATATTGTATAATAGAAGAGATGAACAAGCACAACTGGGGGAGATAATCAATGGGAATGAAACAAAATGAACAAAATCCGTGGCACAAATTCCATGGTCCAAACCTCGGTTATGTCATGGAGCAATATGAACGGTATATGAATGATTCAGATTCCATTAGTGAGGAATTAAAAGAGCTGTTTCTAAAATGGGGGGCGCCTCCCTCTTTTGAAGAGAACCGCATCAAAGAAGTTGAGGATGATTTGCCAGCTATTTCTCAAAGCACAACAAATATCGAAAAACTGGTAAAAACGGTAAAGTTGGCAGAATACATCCGATCATATGGTCATTTGGCAGCGAGAATCAATCCCATGGAGGAGAGCGCAAAAGATGACCATTTATTGAGCCCGGCATATTCAGGTTTGACCGAAGATGATTTGAAAGCCATTCCAGCTAAGGCCGTTTGGGCTGATGCACCGGAGGACATCCAAACAGCAGCTGATGCCATCAAGCGTTTAAAAGAGGTTTATACAACTTCCCTGGCTTATGAGTTTGATCACGTTCACAATCTCGAAGAACGAACATGGCTCACACGTATGGTGGAGACGGGTTCCTCGCATCGCTCGTTCTCAAAGGAAGAACAGGTGGAACTGTTAAAAAGGCTGACAGAAGTGGAAGGATTCGAAAAGTTTTTACATCGAACGTTTGTCGGCCAGAAACGATTCTCCATCGAAGGGGTAGATATGCTTGTACCGATGCTTGATGAGATGATTAGGGAAGGTGTTCACGATGGAGTGCGCAATGTCATGATTGGTATGGCCCACAGAGGGCGCTTAAATGTTTTAGCGCATGTGCTAGGAAAGCCATACGGCAACATCTTCTCGGAATTCCACCATTCTCCGAATAAAGAGCTTGTGCCATCGGAAGGCTCAAGAGGAATCAACTACGGATGGACGGGAGATGTGAAATATCACCTGGGAGGAAAACGGTCGATTGCAGAAAAGGAGACCATCCGTGCACGCATTACTCTGGCGAACAATCCGAGCCATCTTGAATTCGTCAACCCTGTTGTGGCGGGATTTGCGAGAGCGGCCCAGGAAGAACGGCACAAGGCGGGTTATCCTGTCCAGGATGTTTCTAAATCATTTGCAATTTTAATTCACGGTGATGCAGCATTCCCGGGGCAGGGAATTGTCTCTGAAACACTCAACTTGGGGCAGTTACGAGGTTACCAAACAGGAGGAACCATTCATATCATTGCCAATAATTCGGTGGGCTTCACAACAGACAGTCCGGATTCCCGTTCAACCAAATATGCCAGCGACCTTGCCAAAGGATTTGAAATCCCGATTATCCATGTAAATGCAGATGATCCAGAAGCGTGCCTGGCAGCAGTTTACCTTGCCTATCAGTACCGTGCGCGTTTTAATAAAGACTTTTTGATTGACTTAATCGGTTATCGACGATTCGGGCATAACGAGATGGATGATCCGGCTGTCACCCAGCCTCAGCTTTATCGGAAAATTGGTACCCATCCGACTGTAAGGGCATTATATGCCGGCAAGCTGCAAGATGAAGGGATTCTTAGTCGGGAGGAAGCAGAAAAATTCGATCGTGAGTTTCAAGAGAAACTGCAAGCTGAATATGACCATATTTCAGCAGAAGGGAAAGATGAGCGGGTATCGGAAGCAGAGGTACCGGAAGTAATCGCCAAAGGGATCCCGAATATAAACACTCAGGTATCGCTTGACACGCTTCGCGAGCTAAACAGCGAGTTGTTGAAATGGCCTGAAGGCTTTAACGTTTATCCGAAATTAAAACGAATCCTGGAGCGGCGTGCGCACGCTCTTGGAGACGAAGGAAAAGTCGATTGGGCATTAGCCGAAGTTCTGGCATTTGCAACCATTTTAAAAGATGGTACCCCAATCCGTTTAACAGGCCAGGATTCGGAGAGAGGAACCTTTGCGCATCGCCATCTCGTTTTACATGACACGGAAACAGGTAAGACATTTTCACCTCTGCATCGTTTGCCGCAAGCACGCACTTCATTTGCTATTTATAATAGCCCGCTTTCTGAAGCGGCTGTGGTTGGTTTTGAGTATGGCTTTAATGTTTTCGCTCCTGAAACGCTGGTATTATGGGAAGCCCAGTATGGTGACTTTGCCAATACTGCACAACCTTATTTTGATCAATTCGTTTCGGCAGGGCGGGCAAAATGGGGCCAGAAATCTAGTCTTGTGCTTTTATTGCCGCACGGCTATGAAGGGCAAGGGCCGGAACATTCAAGCGCCCGCCCGGAACGCTTTTTGCAGCTGGCAGCTGAAAACAACTGGACGGTAGCCAATTTGACAAGCGCTGCTCAATATTTTCATATTTTGCGTCGGCAGGCTGCTATTGCAAATACGGACTATGCCCGGCCGTTAGTCATTTTGACACCGAAAAGCTTGCTGCGCCATCCGCTTACGGCTTCACATTATACCTCATTTAGTGAGGGAAGCTTCCAGCCGGTTATCGAGCAGCCTAAGCTAGGGGAACGAGCAGACAAAGTTGAGCGTTTAATTTTAACAACGGGCAAAATGGCGGTAGATCTGGCGGCAGAAATTGAACGGGATCAGGATAATCAAAATCTGGATTGGTTTCATATCGTTCGTGTTGAACAACTGTATCCGTTTCCAAAAGATAAGGTTGAAGCCATTTTACAACGATACCAAAACTTGAAGGAAATTGTCTGGGTACAAGAGGAGCCGAAAAATATGGGAGCATGGCATTATCTCGCACCGATTCTTTATAATCTTTCTTCTGGCCGCTTAAAATTAAGATATATCGGACGTCCGGATCGTTCGAGTCCTGCAGGTGGAGAGCCAAATGTCCATAAAGTAGAGCAAGAACGAATCATCCAGCAAGCCATCAGCCAAGGCAGTACATCGGGTAACAGGACATAGAAACAACTCTAGCCAAACATCAAAAGTTAAATCCACTAGTTCATTTCGTTTTAAGAAACCGGGGAGGAGATTCAGCATGATTGAAATCAAAGTACCTGAACTTGCAGAGTCCATTTCAGAAGGAACGATTTTACAATGGCTTAAAAAGGCCGGAGACAAGGTAACAAAAGGGGAAAGCATCGTGGAGCTGGAGACGGACAAAGTCAACGTAGAAGTTAGTGCAGAACATTCAGGTGTCATCACAAAAATTTTAAAGGAATCAGACGATACGGTTACAGTTGGCGATGTGATTGCTATTTTAGAAGAAAATGAGGCAGAGGGGGCCATTTCAGTCATACAGGAAGAACTGCAATCTTCTGGGAAACGGGAAGAAGGAACGTCCGTTAACCAAGCGAGTGCTCAGTCGGAACAAGAGGCCGAAACAGCAAGACGTCGAGTTGCTTCTCCATCCGCACGAAAACTTGCCAGAGAATTGGGGATTGACTTGAATGAAGTGAAAAGCGGGGATCTCCTCGGAAGAATCCGGCCAAATGATGTTAAAGCCCATGCAGAAACGGCAAAACGGGAAGCTAAAGCGGAATTGGAAGGATAACAGTTAGCAGAGTAAAAGAAAATGGATCGGAAAAGCTGCAAGGTGCTTCTTGATGAAGGCCTTGCGGCTTTTCTTTACCAAGATAATGAAGCGCTCTGCTAACTTTGTAAAATATGGTAAAAATCTGTTGACCGATTAAGAAGTCTTGCTTACAATAATGGTAAGTTATTAGTTTATTTAGAAAATTCCAAAAGAGGTAATGCCATGAGTAAGGAGTACGACAGACGAATAGGTCGCCATGCCGTTTTGTATGCGTTTGCGGAAGAAGGGGAAGAAGCATCGTTAACAAACGGATTTGCGCGAATGAATTGGCGTTACGGAAAAGGAAAAGTCGGTGCGATGGAGCTGCAGAAAATTGTTGCGGCAATTGAAACGTCTGCGAAAAGACAAGGTGTCGTGAATCCAGATATTTACCGTGAAATGCATGCATTGTATCATGCCATTTTAGAGGCGATGCATGGAGTGACGCGCGGCCAGATTGAACTAGGCGGTCTTTTGCGTACAGTAGGACTAAGATTTGCCGTTGTAAGGGGCAGACCATTTGAAAACGACAATGAAGGCGAATGGATTGCCGTCGCTTTATATGGAACGATTGGGGCACCGGTTCGCGGATTTGAACATGAAGCGATTGGGTTAGGAATCAATCACATTTAAATATTGTAAGCCTATAGTTTACTAGTATAATAGGGGGCTGTATTGACGACGGGATACGTCTGTCAATATGGCCTCCTTTTTATGCGGCAAAAAAGAGGGAGGGGTTTAGTGAATGGTCGTGTTAACCGGTCAATCGTTAACGATTGAGGATGCAAAGAACGTGTTATATGAATATATGTTTGTATCGGCTTCGGTCGAAAGTATGAAAAAGGTTGAAAAAAGCAGAGAAGCAGTTGAAAACATCGTCAAGCAAAAGAAAGTGGTGTATGGGATTACGACGGGATTCGGAAAGTTCAGCGATGTATTGATCGAATCAGATGATGTTGAAGAACTGCAATGGAATTTGATTCATTCCCATGCATGCGGAGTGGGAGAGCCGTTTCCGGAGGTGGTTTCACGGGCAATGGTACTTCTTCGCGCAAATGCCTTATTAAAAGGGTATTCCGGTGTCCGAACGGTTGTGATTGAGAGATTGCTGGATTTGCTGAATGCCCGCATCCATCCTGTCATTCCCCAACAAGGGTCTTTAGGGGCAAGCGGGGATTTGGCGCCGCTTGCCCATTTAGCCCTTGTGTTGATGGGAGAAGGCGAGGTGTTTTACCAGGGCGAGCGTATGGAGGCCATAACGGCATTGTCGAAAGTGGGCATAGTTCCACTGACACTTAAAGCGAAAGAAGGCCTTGCTTTAATTAACGGCACACAGGCAATGACGGCAATGGGTCTGGTCAATTATATCGAAGCGGAACAATTGGCCTATCAAACGGAGGCGATTGCTGCTTTAACGTTAGAAGGCCTGCGCGGTATTGAGGATGCATTTGACCCGCGTGTTCATGAAGCGAGGGGATACCATCAGCAAACCGAGGTGGCGGAACGTATTCGCCGGATGGTAAGCGGCAGTCAGCTCATCACGAAACAAGGAGAACTGCGAGTGCAAGATGCATACTCTCTTCGATGCATTCCGCAAGTTCATGGAGCATCGTGGCAGGCACTTGATTATGTGAAGGAAAAGCTGGAGATTGAAATGAATGCGGCGACTGACAATCCGTTGATTTTCGATGATGGGGAGAAGGTCATTTCAGGCGGAAACTTCCATGGTCAGCCGATTGCGCTTGCAATGGATTTTATGAAAATCGCCGTAGCAGAGCTTGCCAATATCTCAGAGCGCCGCATTGAACGTCTTGTGAATCCACAATTGAATGATTTGCCGCCGTTTTTAAGTCCTGTACCGGGTTTGCAGTCGGGAGCCATGATCATGCAATATTGTGCAGCTTCGCTTGTTTCCGAAAACAAGACACTCGCCCATCCGGCAAGCGTGGATTCCATTCCATCTTCGGCGAACCAGGAAGATCATGTGAGCATGGGGACAATCGCCTCCCGCCACGCTCATCAAATTATTCAAAACGTTCGACGTGTGTTGGCAGTTGAGCTCATTTGTGCGCTGCAGGCTGTAGAGTATCGTGGAATCGAAAAGATGGCTTCTTTTACAAAATCTTTGTATGAAGAAGCGCGCAAGCTTATTCCGAGCATCACTCAGGATCGGGTATTTTCAAAGGATATCGAAATTGCAGCAAGCTGGTTAAATAAGATGGATTGGAAAGCTTTTGTTGATCGGAACTTACCCACCACACAATATGGATATTAAGGTATGTTCATTATCATTACGGGGTCAACCATGTAGATACCGTCTTTACAAAGGAGATTATCGTGTACGAAGGGAGAAAAAGGTTTGAAGATTAAAGTAACAATGTTATAGAATGTCATAACCACTTCCATTTGAATAATGATATATATAACAGAATGATGGCGATGGAGTGAGGAGCCGATGGAAAAAGTGAGTGAAGTAAACAATGCCTATAATAATGGCGAAAATAAAGATTTAATCTTGGATCTTGAGAAGCAAGCGGTTGCGGGTGTCTGGATTCAAACCTTCGGACTTATTATAGAAGCTGTTAGTTTATCAAAGCTGCTTCTAGTCAGCGAGGAATTGAACACACCAGGTGAGAGACAAATTACTTTAGGTGTGTGGATTTCGACAATCGGGCAACTAATTGAAGCGATAGGAGCATCAACAGAAATTTCCACAACGGATAGGACAATCATCATTGAAGGTCAAAAAATGGCCATAACGGGTGACTGGCTTAAATCATTTGGAGCTGCCATAGAAGCAACGGGCGGAACGAAAGTATTGTCCGAAGAGCAGCAAGCAGTAAGAAGACGGCCATCTTTCGTCCCTTAAACACAATTTTTTATCTTAGTGTATTGTGGAGTTAAAGGAGAAAAGTGGATGGTCATTCAATTTGAGTCGCTAAATAAAAGAGAAGCTGACTAATATGTAATACTGAATCTACAATTATTAGATATTAGACAGTATTATTACATGACGACACATGTTGTTTAACAATGTAGTTTAAAGGTGTATCAACAATTTGGTTGATACACCTTTTTTGGGGGCTTTTATCGCTCTTTTATCACTACATTAATGATAAAGCGTTGCTCTTTTTCTCTTGCCCACGCTAACAACTCCAGCCTTCTTGATATGGGCATGATCATCCCTAAAGGAAACTGATGGGAGGGAGTAACATAGACAACGTTGGGAGATTTCTCAACAAGCTGCTGTATATCTATCCCTTGTTCATCAAGAGGAATGGACTTTACTTGGATGCCAACTTGTTGAAATACATGTCTCGTACGATGGAATCCCGGATCTTCCATGGCATATTGGTTTTCGTTACCTAAGAGTTGACATAAAAGGCTTAATAAATATTGAGTACCCGCCCCCAGCACGATTTGGTCGGGATGACATCGGACACCCCTGGATTGATATAAGTAATGAGCAATTTGACCAAGAAGTGATTCATCACCTTGAAGATGATCATTAAAAAAGAGATGACTTTCTTCCAGGTACAACGATTGAAGTGTATATCTCCTCCAGGCATTATAAGGAAAGTGAGACACATCTATCTTTCCATGATTAAAATCTACCCTTACCCTCTGAGGTTTTTCTTCACTGATTTTTTCGGTTAGGGTTAAAGGCATAGGTGAAGTTTGAGGAAAAAGATTTCCTTCCACATAGGATACAAACATTCCTTTTCGAGGCTGACTTTCAATATACCCCTCTGCATATAGTTGTTGGTAAGCACTTTCTACTGTATTTTGACTGACTTCGAGGTAACTCGACAGCTTTCTCTTAGAAGGGAGCTTCGTTCCTGATAATAAACGACCACACTGAATTTCTCTTTTTAAGTAGGCGAACAATTGCATATATAAAGGCTCATTTTTCGTACGGTCGAGATTAGGGGTAATTTCCATCATACATACTCACCTCTTTCTAAACTGGCATTATAAATTATATCAGAACTGGTCCTATTGAAGGGATCAGTTTTCACTTATAATCAAAGCAAGTCAGAAGAGAGGAGTAAAAGATATGAAAACAACAGCTATCGTTATTAAAGAATTAAAAGAAGAAAAGGAGTGGATCGAGGCATTTCCAGTTATGAAGCAACTCAGAACTCACCTAGACCAGCCTTCCTATTTGGAATTAGTAAAAGAAGCTTATCAAAATGAGGGATATAGAATGGCAGCCTTATATGATCAAGAAAAATTAGTAGCTGTTACGGGATTCATGCCAATGACCACACTCTATAATGGACGGTTCATTTGGGTATGCGATCTAGTAACGGATACTCAAAATCGTTCTAAAGGTTATGGGGGAAAATTGCTCGCTTTTGTTCACGAATGGGCTCAAAACCATCATTATCCCATTGTTTCACTTTCCTCTGGTTTGCAAAGACAAGATGCTCATCGTTTTTATGAGAATAAGATGAATTACGAGAAAGTAAGCTATGTCTTTAAAACGACTGTGCTTTCCTAAAGTTATCAACAGGCTTTTCTTAATAAGCAAAAAATATGAATAATTAATTATGTAATGCTCAATTTGCATATGGTCCTTAGAGGAAGTCTCCATAGCGCCCCCCTTGCCTCACAAGGGGGGCGCTATGATTTTTTTATCATTTATATAACTTTTACGAAACCGTGATAAAAGGAGTGGGAAATCCACTCCTCTTCTTTTTCCTTATAATTGTTAAACAACATGTATTTATTGTGAGATTAAGCCTTAAACTTCACTTTCTGTGTCTTTCAGTAAAAGAATGTCATCAGCGTCTCTTTTATTTTGAATAGATAGTGATGATTGATTATTTCGCAATGCCCTATGAGCATGAACGAGCTTGCTTCGCTTTTCTTATTAAAGCATTACACTAACGATAACAGCAGATAACACACTTACTAATGTCGCCCCATATAAAAGCTTTAACCCGAATTTTGCCACGACGTTCCCTTGGTGTTCGTTCAGTCCTTTGACAGCTCCGGCGATAATTCCAATCGAGGAGAAGTTGGCAAAGGAAACAAGGAAGACGGAAATAATCCCAACTGTTCGTGCGGAAAGAGTGTTGGCGATGTTGGATAAATCCATCATCGCGACAAACTCGTTCGTTACGAGCTTGGTCGCCATAATACTGCCAGCAGTAACAATATCAGATGACGGCACCCCCATGATAAAGGCGAGAGGGGCAAAAACGTATCCGATGATTTGTTGGAACGTAAGACCAAATGCCATGTCAAATAAATCGTTAATGGCCGTAATTAAGGCAACAAATCCAATCAGCATCGCACCGACGACGATGGCGACCCGAAAACCATCCATAATATACTCGCCTAACATTTCAAAGAAAGACTGCTTTTCTTCAACCACTTGAAGAATGTCTTCCTCATCGGATACATCGTACGGATTTACGATATTGACGATAATAAATCCGTTAAACAAGTTCAATACTAAAGCGGTAACGATATATCTCGGATCAATCATTGTCATATAGGCGCCGACAATGGACATCGAAACGGTTGACATGGCTGAAGCGCAGAGGGTATACAAACGGTGCTTCGGGATTTGTCCAAGCTGCTTTTTCACCGTAATAAATACCTCAGATTGTCCCACCATTGCAGAAGCGACCGCATTGTAGGATTCAAGTTTGCCGAGACCATTGACTTTACTTAACACATATCCGATCCATTTAATGATGAATGGCAAAATTTTGAAGTGCTGCAAGATTCCAATCAACACAGAGATAAACACGATTGGAAGCAGGACGTTTAAGAAGAATGGCATTTCGCCTTTGTTGGCGATTCCGCCAAACACGAAGTTGATCCCGCCTGCTGCGTACTTAAGCAATTTCTCGAATACACGGGAAAAGGCTGTAATTAAAGCCAAACCAAATGTTGTGTTCAATAATAAATAGGCTAAAACGAGCTGGATAACCAACATGATGATAATCGGTCTGTACTTAATGTGCCGTTTGTTGTTGCTTGCAATAAACGCCAAGAGAAACACGACAACTAAACCGACTAGAAAAGTGACAAATTTCATATAAATCCTCCTAAAGCTGCCCGAATCAAAGATCAATGTTTTCAAAAAAGGCGGTACACGTATTGTCTATGCTTAGCATATATAAACGAATAATTTATATTCGTGTATTGTAAGAGAACTTTTTATTGATTATGAAAACATTTATGTGAAATATAGTGAAACTTAATGTTCTAACATGTCTCTGCGGTTTTTCGCCTTATCCCATACAATAGGTGTCCCTCCTTCGATGTGTATGGCAAAATCAGGGCTCTTGTTGGATATGGTCGAGTGTAATATTTATAAATTTTGACAATACATTAATTATGAATTCGATGGTTTATGAAGGAGCATAAATATAATTCTTTCTATATGAATCCACATAAAGAATTTGACATGAGCAAAAAGCGCCCATGTCAAATTCTTTACGCATAAGCGGCCGCCAAGCTCCCTTTCGGGTTCTTGTCAACCGCTTATATGAGAACCTTTGTAAGCTCATTCAAGATGCAAGAAAGGGAGGACCCTGAATAGGATAGAGCAGAATGACTTATGTTAGAAAATTAAATTGGATTTATATAAAATGATTCGCTTAACACAAACTCGCGGGATGTGGAGGAACCTAAAAGTGAATATTTACGACATTTTAGATGCGGTAGAAACGTCAGAACAAGACGGTGTTCTCGCCACTATTATTCATGTAGAAGGTTCGGCCTACTTGAAGGAAGGAACATCCATGATTTTTTGGGAAGATGGTACGCAAATTGGGATGGTAAGCCCAGGATGCCTTGAAGCAGATCTTGCCATACGAGCCCAGGAAGTATTTCGTGAAGGAGCGGCACGAACTGTTACGTACCATTTGGAAAATGAAGATGACTTTGGGTGGGGACAAGGAGCCGGATGTAATGGCATATTGTCCATTTTACTGGAGCCTTTAGATGAAAAGCTGAGAAAGCATCTTTGTATATTAAGAGTGTACTTGAATAAAAGAATCCCCGTTTTCCATATGAAAGAGTTAACTGAGGATTTGTCGCAAACGAAATATGCTTATGTACCGATGGACGGCCAAATTTTTGGAAATGAATGGAGAGAAGATTTGCCTTCCTGCCTCGAATCGCTCTTTCATAACGTTAATCCTTTTTGTCAAAAAAGTGGAATCGCGTCGTTGGGACATCCATCTCGATCGATTTATTTTCATCTTTATGAGCCAAAACCGCGTCTTGTTGTGTTTGGAGCAGGACGGGATGCTCAACCTGTCGTTTCTCTTGCGGCTTGTACGGGATTTTCTGTGACGGTGTGTGATTGGAGGCCGGCATTTTGCCATAGGGATCGTTTTCCTTCAGCAGACGGAATTGTTGTTGGTTCTCCGGAAGAGATTGTAGAAGAACTTTGCCTTCAAAGCAGTGATTTTGTTGTAATCATGACTCACCATTTCCAAAAAGACAGGGAAATCCTTTCTTATATTATGAAGAAGAAAGTGCGCTATGCCGGAGTTTTAGGACCGCATGAGAGGACGAGGCGGTTGTTGAACATAAAGGATATTCCTCCTTTTATTCATTCTCCCGTTGGTTTAGCGATCGGGGCGAAGGGACCGGAAGAGATAGCGGTCAGCATTCTTGCGGAAATGATTCAACATCTGCGAAAACCATTCGTTGAAAGGACCCATTCTATATGAACGAAGCGAAAATCATCGGTATTTATCTTGCGGCGGGAAAAAGCAGACGAATGGGTTCCAATAAACTATTTTTACCTTTAGGAGATGACCGGCTGGGCAGCAGGGCATTAAAGACGGCTCTTCAATCCAGTCTGGATCATATCGTCGTAATTACAAGACAAGATGATTTTCTTGAATGGGTTCACCCCTCTCTATTTTTAGAGCCGTTCAATAAAAGGTGGAGTTATCTTCCTTGTCCGAAAGCAGAACAAGGGCAATCGTTGTCTTTGAAATGCGGTATACAAAAGGCCCAAAGCCTACAGGCAGACGGGATTATCATTTTGCTTGCCGATCAGCCGTTCATATCAAAAGAAATGCTCGACGAACTCATTTCCCTATTCAATGATAAGAGATCATATGATTTTGTGGCAGCAAGTTATAACGACATTCCAAGACCTCCAATTTTATTTTCCAAGAATCAGTTTTCCCATTTATTAAAACTAAAAGGTGATGAAGGAGCCCGCAGATTATTGAGAAAAAGCGGATGCCATCATGGATTAATGAAACATTACGATGATTATGCCAATTTTATCGATATTGATACAAGAGAAGAGTATGAGCTTGTTAAAATGTTGTGGGATGGAAATATATAAATCCACATAAATCATTTGACGTGGATAAAAAACATCCACGCAAATGATTTACGCATAAGCGGCTGCCAATCTCCCTTGCGGGTTCTTGTCAGCCGCTTATACGAAGACCTTTGTAAGCTAGTTCAAGATGAAAAAACAGAAAGGCGCAAATAGAAGAAGGCTCGATGACAGAGGTTTAAACCTTAAGTGGGACTTATATAGAAAATTATCACTCTTTTAATATATGAGAATAAAAGAGCGAAAAGGAGGCACTGTATTGCTAATAATCGGAAAGAGTGTGATACGAAAAGATGCTTGGGAGAAGGTAACGGGCACAGCGAAATATACAGATGACTACATCACACAGGGAATGCTGTATGGACATATGATCATTAGTCCATATGGGCATGCCAGAATCACCAAAATCGATACATCAGATGCATTAAAAGTACCTGGTGTTCGCGCCATCCTGGCCGGACAGCAGTTTCCCCTGACAGGCGAGGAGATCCGTGACCGGCCACCCATCGCGGTTGAGAAAGTACGGTATCATGGAGAAACGGTAGCTGTAGTCGTAGCGGATACTCCTGTACTGGCCAAGCGTGCAGCGGATCACATCAAGGTTACATATGAACCTTTGCCTGTCGTCAATTCTCCGACCGAGGCCCTTCAAGCAGATGTCCCGTTAGTTCATGAAAACCTAGGAGCATATAAGAGGCAGAAAAGAGTTTATCCAGAGCCGGGCACCAATATTGCCAACCGTACGAAAATACGAAAAGGGAACATGGAACAAGGCTGGTCAGAGAGTGATGTCGTGGTGGAAGCCAATTTTTCCTTTTCTCCTTCTGACCATGCTGCGATGGAAACGAGATGCTCACTGGCTGAGATTCGACCAAATGGGACCGTTATCATCACCACTTCTTCACAGGCACCTTTTATGGTCAAAAAGCTGCTTAACGAGTATTTTGGTGTGGAAACAGGAAAGGTGATCGTCAATACGCCTTTAGTGGGGGGGGCGTATGGAGGGAAAGCATCTGTCCAACTGGAACTCCTGGCGTACCTGGCCTCAAAGGCGGTTGGCGGCAGGTTAGTGAAATTATTGAATTCAAGAGAGGAAGACATTCTAACGTCTCCGGTCCATATCGGGCTGGATGCGAAAGTGAAGTTAGGTTGTTCAAAAGATGGCATCATAAAAGCCGCGGAAATTCTCTATTTGTTCGACGGCGGGGCCTATTCGGATAAAGCGGCAGATATGAGCAAGGCTGCTGCAGTTGACTGTACGGGACCTTACCATATCGAGAATGTATGGTGTGACTCGCTGTGCATGTATACCAACCATCCGTATGCAGCTCCTTTTCGAGGGTTCAGTCATTCCGAACTCTTGTTTGCGATTGAAAGGACCATGGATATACTGGCAAAGAAACTGGGAATGGATCCTCTGGAATTACGCTACAAAAATGCGATTAAACCAGGACATACGACCCCTACCCGTGTTCTTTTGAATTCAAGTAACGTGGGGAATTTGCCCGAATGTATTTGCAGATTAAGGGAATGGATGAATTGGAATGAAGGCCAACGAATCGAATTAGGTAAATATAAAGTAAGAGCAAAAGGCATCAGTTGTATTTGGAAAACGTCGACCATTGAATCGGATGCAAGCTCAGGTGTCATTTTGACGTTCAATTCCGATGGAAGCATTAATTTAATGTCGGGCGTTATTGAAATTGGCACGGGAACGAAAACCATTCTTGCGCAGATATTGGCTGAACGACTGAAAATGGATGTTAATAAGGTTTATGTTCGAATGAAAGTAAACACCCAGACTACACCCGAGCACTGGAAAACGGTGGCCAGCCGAGGGACTTTTATGGCAGGAAGGGCCGTATTGGAAGCGGCAGAGGATGTGATGAACCAGCTCAAGGAAGTGGCATCGTGTGTGTTACGGGCAGCCAAAGCAGATTTAGAGATAGCGGACGGAAGAGTGTTTCTGCGGGATGAGCCGCGTACGGGGATAGATATAAAAGATATTGCTTACGGCTATAAATATCCGAATGGAAATGCAATCGGCGGACAAATCATCGGCCGAGGACATTATATGTTAAGGCGTATGACGTACTTAGATCCAGAGACAGGAGCAGGAAAACCCGGGCCTGAATGGACAGTTGGCGCTCAGGGAGTAGAAGTAGAGTTTGACACAAGAACATATCGGTATCGAATACTAAAAGCAGTCACTGTCGTGGATATCGGAAGAGTATTAAATGAGAAAACAGCAATAGGCCAGGTGATGGGTGCCATGAGTATGGGACTGGCGTTCGGGGGAAGAGAAACGTTTTGGTTTGATCAATACGGCAGGGTACTGAATCCTCAACTTAGAACATATAGGCCGATGAGATATGGAGAAAATCCGGAGTATATCGTCGATTTTGTAGAGACTCCACAAATTGATGCACCTTATGGGGCGAGAGGGGTTGGAGAGCACGGGTTGCTTGGAATGCCTGCCGCTTTGGGCAATAGTTTGACGGTTGCAGCAGGTGTGCCTTTGAATCAGTTGCCGCTCATTCCCGAGTTGATTTGGAGAACGAAGGAGGGGGGCGTCCAAAATGATTTCATTTGATTTTGAGTATTATAGACCCGCATCCATTCAAGAAGCAATTGAATTGTTTCAGAGATTGGAAGGAGAGGGCAAGCAACCGATTTATTATTCCGGAGGCACAGAAATTATTACACTTGGTCGGCTGGACCTGGTTGTGACGAAAGCTGTCATTGATATAAAGGGGATTCCGGAATGCCGGGTTCTTCAATATGAAGAAGATTATTTGGCGTTAGGGGGGGGCTTGTCTTTAACCGAGATTGAAGAAGCGAATTTGTTTCCTTTGTTGAGCAAGACAGCAAGCGAAGTGGCTGACCATACGGCTCGTAATAAAATAACGGTAGGCGGAAATATTTGCGGCCAAATTTTTTACCGTGAGGCGGTTCTTCCTTTCCTTTTGACGGACAGCCAGGTGATTACCGCGGGTTTAAACGGTTTAAGAACGGAACCCATCAATACCGTATTCAATCAACACCTGCAGTTGGAAAAAGGAGAATTTCTTGTTTTGCTGCTAACGGAAAAAGATTATCTTGATATGCCTCATATAAGCATTAAAATCAGACAACAATGGGATACAGGTTATCCATTGGCAACCATTGCAGCCATCAAAAAAGAAGAGCAAGTACGTGTAGCCTTCAGCGGGGTTTGTCCCTTTCCTTTTCGCTCAAAGGAAATAGAAGAGGAATTAAATAATAAACAGCTATCACTCGATGAAAGGGTGAATCGAGCCATTCGCCTTCTGCCTGAGCCCATTTTGGATGATGTGGAAGGATCGGCGGAGTATCGGAAGTTTGTTATCAAAACTACGTTGGTGGATATTATAACGGGACTGGAAGGTGATGAACATGCAATCATCTGACATGATCAAGCTAACTGTCGCATTGAATGTGAATGGTGAGGAAAGGATCGCCGCTTTTAGGCCGGCCGATACACTTTTATACGTACTTCGCGAACTGCTTGGACTCACAGGGGCAAAACCCGGCTGTTTAAACGGGGATTGCGGGGCGTGTACGATCATAGTGGACGGCCGCCCGATGAAGTCCTGTATTATGCTTGCCATTGAGGGTGCAGATAAGGAGATCACCACAATAGAAGGATTAAAAGATGCACCCATTCAACAAGCTTTCGTTGACCATTTCGCCTTTCAATGCGGTTATTGCACACCTGGATTCATCATGAATTGTCATGCACTTGTTCATCATCATCCTAATGCTGATGATAATACGATTAAAGAATGGCTGGAATCCAATATTTGCAGGTGTACCAGTTATAAAGAAATAGAGGATGCCGTTAAGGCGGTTTTGAATCAAAATCAAACGCCATCATGATGGAATAAAATGGTTTATAACTTGATAAATGGTATATTTCAGCGAAATAAAAGCTTGCTAACTTGCGAAAGTGGTTCATCATCGCACTATTCGTCTAGTTACAGGCTTTTACTTTTTGAATACCATAATAACATTCATGAAGATGGCTTTGACCGATTTTCCAACGATTAAACCATCAAAAGGGGGCGTATTTCTTATAGCGCTGCCTTTGATTATCTTTATCTTTTTCTTTACACAACCGAAGCAAAGTGATGTATAATGTTTAGGCTGTGTAATGCCAAAAGCTCAAGTTCCCGCCCATTGAACTTGAGCTTTTGCTATTATGTTCTTCTGTATGAGCCCAGATTAACTTGTTAACCTTTGCCACAAGTCTTCCTCTATCCAGGCCTTTCTTTTCTTTCTCCTTGAATCGACTTACAAAGGTTATGTGGATTCATGTAGTTATCGCTTTTCATCCAACACCATATCCAGCTTCCTGATCCGATACTGTAAACTTTGCCGGCTCAATCCGAGAATTTTGGCCGTTTTGGAAATGTTGAAATCGTTTTGCTTAAGGACTCGTTCAATATAATACTTTTCAAACGAATCCATTTGGTCCTTGAGCGGCACCGGTGTATCCATATCGTGAGCAATAAAGGATTCGACAGGTGAGACTGGCGTCATTCTTTCTTTTAATTGTGACTTATTCCGGTATTGAAAGGGAAGATGGGCATATTTGATGATTTCTTCATCGATCATGATGTTCATGGCGGCTTCAATAATATGCTCCAATTCACGTACATTGCCTGGCCAGTCGTAGGAAAGGAACGATTGAAAGACCTCTTCGTCAATCCCTTTTACGTCCATTTGAAACAATCCGTTGTACTTTTCGATAAAGCGCTGCGCGAGCGGCAATATGTCGTCTTTTCGCTCCCGTAACGGCGGAATGAACAAAGTCACGACGCCAAGGCGATAGTACAAGTCTTTACGCATACGGTTATTGGCGATGGCGTCAATCGGATCTTCGTTCATGTTGGCGATCACGCGTACATCAATCGGGGTATCTTTCGTATCGCCGACCCGCCGGATCGTTTTTTCCTGAAGAGCACGCAGCAGCTTTGCCTGCAAGTTTGGGTTTAAGGAGTTGATTTCATCCAGCAGGAGCGTGCCGCCTTCAGCTTGTTCAAATAAGCCGGGTTGGTCGATCGCTCCGGTAAAAGCTCCGCGCTTTGTCCCAAACAAAAGACTTTCGATTAAGTTATCAGGAAGAGCCGCGCAGTTTTGTGAAATGAAGGGGGCTCCTGACCGGCTGCTTCCGTTATGGATGCTTTGGGCAAATAATTCTTTTCCTGTACCTGTTTCCCCGACAATCAAGACATAGGAAGATGTGCGAGTAGCCCTCTTGGCATTTTCAATCACTTCCTGGATGGCAGGACTGCTTCCGATGATGTTGTCAAACGTAAATCTCGTATTGCCTTTTCGCTTCATATTGTTTTTGATTAAACGTTCAAGTTTGGTCACGTCTTTGGCAATTTCAACGGCACCTTTAATTTCACCGTCTTCAATAATGGGAAACGTATTGTTAATGGTCGTTATTTCTTTCCCCTTATTATTGAAATACGTCTGCTTTACATTAATCGTTTCTTTTCCTTCCTGTAAAGCCTCGACAAGGGTACTGCTTTGTCCTTCCGTAAACATGAACACGTCCATTAAATTCTTATTTAAAACGTCCTGGATATCCATCGACTCAATTTCCATCATCTTTTTATTGTAGATGATCGTCTTCCCCGTTTGATCTACCGCGTGAAGTCCGACATCCACTTCATCTATAATTCTCTCATATATTTGATTTATATATTGTAAATAGGCTAAGGTAAGTTGTTTTTGTTCTCCCATGATTTCTTCTCCCTAATGTAAGCATCTTCTCCTGATCCCGTTCTGATAGATGGTTGACTGCCTTTCTTTGAAAAGGAATAACCGTCCGTCAGAACACGATAAGTACAACAAATCAGCATTGTTGTACTTTAGTTGTAGCAAATCTTTTTATTTTCTGCAAACTTTTTTTGCGTAGCAACACGCAAAATATTTTTTCGTACGCAAAATATTTTTGCGTTTTTGGAGTTGGAAATAGGGTAGAAAATCTATAAAACTGCAAAAATTTTTAGGTATATACATTCAATTTAATGGTTCAACATCATTTGTCGTTTTTTGTATTATTTATAGCTTTCCTATTCTGACAGCTTTAAATAAGCGTTGTCCCATTTTTTTGTGGATTTATATATAAGTTGGCACGGAACTTGCATATTATTTTTAGTGAAGAAACAACTAGACTAGGAGGAATTAAAACATGACTGTACCTTACAAGCATGAACCATTTACAAATTTCGCAACCGAAGATAATAAAAAAGCGTTTCAGGACGCATTAGCATACGTGCAAACACAACTTGGAAAAGAGTATCCGCTAGTTATCGGAGGAGAGCGCATCACAACGGAAGAGAAAGCTATATCCATCAATCCTGCCAACAAAGAGGAAGTAATCGGAAGTGTGTCGATGGCCGATCAAGAATTAGCAGAAAAAGCTATGCAGGCAGCACTGACAACGTTTGAAACATGGAAGAAATGGAAGCCGGAACACCGTGCAAACATTTTATTCCGCGCCGCTGCCATGATGCGCCGCCGCAAACATGAGTTTTCCGCTTATCTTGTAAAAGAAGCCGGAAAGCCTTGGAAAGAAGCGGATGCGGATACGGCGGAAGCGATCGACTTCTTAGAGTACTATGCACGTCAAATGCTGACATTAAAAGACGGCATTCCAGTGAACAGCCGTGAAGGTGAGTTGAACCAATTCCATTATATCCCGCTTGGTGTGGGAATCGTTATTTCTCCGTTTAACTTCCCGTTGGCGATTATGGCTGGAACAACTGTAGCAGCCCTTGTTTCTGGAAATACGGTATTGCTCAAACCGGCTAACTCAACTCCTGTTATTGCAGCAAAGTTCGTCGAATTAATGGAAGAAGCGGGCCTTCCGGCAGGCGTATTAAACTTTGTTCCAGGAAGCGGTTCTAAAATTGGTGACTACTTAGTCGATCATCCAAAAACTCGTTTCGTATCCTTCACAGGATCTCGAGAAGTGGGCTGCCGCATTTATGAGCGTGCATCAAAAGTAAATCCGGGCCAAATCTGGTTAAAACGTGTTATCGCAGAAATGGGCGGTAAAGATACAGTTGTTGTCGATAAAGATGCGGATTTAGAATTAGCAGCATCTTCAATCGTATACTCTGCATTCGGATTCTCCGGTCAGAAATGTTCAGCCGGTTCCCGTGCGGTTATCCACCAGGATGTATACGATGCAGTGGTAGAAAAAGTGGTAGCTTTAACAAAAACATTAACAGTCGGCAGCCCCGAAGATGTAAACACATACATGGGTCCGGTTATTGATGAAAAATCGTACAACAAGATTATGAGCTACATTGAGATCGGTAAAAAAGAGGGCATGCTTTTGGCAGGCGGCGAAGGAGATGACTCTAAAGGTTACTTCATTCAGCCCACCGTTTTTGCCGATGTGGATGAAAAGGCTCGTTTAATGCAAGAAGAAATCTTCGGACCGGTACTGGCAATCTGCAAGGCCCGCGATTTCGATCATATGATGGAGATTGCGAACAACACAGACTATGGCTTAACGGGTGCGTTGATTTCAAATAACCGTGAACACATTGAGCGTGCACGTGAAGAATTCCATGTAGGAAACCTTTACTTCAACCGTGGATGTACGGGTGCAATCGTTGGATATCAGCCGTTTGGTGGATTCAATATGTCAGGAACAGACTCAAAAGCAGGCGGGCCTGACTACTTGCTTCTTCATATGCAAGCCAAAACGACATCCGAAACACTTTAAATCCACATAAATCATTGGACATGGATAAAAGACATCCATGTCCAATGATTTACGCATAAGCGTTTGTCAAGCAACCTTATGGTTTCTTGACAAACGCTACGCGAGGATCTTTTCAGCCTATTCAAGGAGTGTGGGCGGAAGTCCGTAAAGAGGGAAGAAGATTAAGCTGGAATATATATCGGAGGGAGTGAATGATCCTCCCTTCCACCTAGTACAATTAGACTTCAAGGGAGGAACAAACGATGATGACAACTACAAAATCAAGTCAAATTATCGAACAAACTCAAAACTATGGAGCGAACAATTATCATCCGCTGCCAATCGTTATTTCCGAGGCGGAAGGCGTATGGGTAAAAGACCCGGAAGGCAAAGAGTATATGGATATGCTAAGTGCCTACTCAGCGGTTAACCAAGGGCATCGCCATCCGAAAATCATCCAAGCGTTAAAAGACCAAGCAGACCGTGTAACCTTAACATCCCGTGCGTTCCATAACGATCAGCTTGGCCCATGGTATGAGAAAATTTGTAAGTTAACAAACAAAGATATGGCTCTTCCAATGAATACAGGGGCAGAAGCTGTTGAAACGGCGATTAAGGCAGCACGCCGCTGGGGCTATGAAGTAAAAGGAATTCCAAATAATCAAGCAGAAATCATTGCATGTGTCGGCAACTTCCACGGCCGCACGATGACAGCGGTTTCTTTATCATCAGAAGCAGAGTATCAAAGAGGGTTCGGGCCAATGCTTCCCGGCATTAAATTAGTACCGTACGGTGACATCGAGGCGCTAAAAGAGGCCATCACTCTAAACACAGCAGCATTTTTGATCGAACCCATTCAAGGGGAAGCAGGAATTGTATTGCCGCCGGAAGGATTTTTGAAGGCAGCCTCCGAATTATGTAAGGAGCATCAAGTTTTATTCATCGCAGATGAAATCCAAGTAGGGCTCGCTCGTACAGGAAAGATGTTTGCGTACGATTGGGAAGATGTGGAGCCTGACATGTTGATTTTAGGAAAAGCGCTCGGAGGTGGTGTGTTTCCGATTTCATGTGTCGTAGCAAACAAGGATATTTTAGGCGTCTTTAACCCTGGGTCTCACGGCTCTACGTTCGGTGGAAACCCGCTGGCTTGCGCCGTATCCGTTGCAGCGTTGGAAGTTCTTGAAGAAGAGGACTTATCACAACGCTCACTGGAATTAGGAGAATATTTCAAACAAAAGTTATTGGAAATTGACAACCCGATCATTAAAGAAGTTCGCGGTAGAGGCTTATTCATCGGCGTAGAATTGCATGAAGCGGCAAGACCATATTGCGAGAGGCTGAAAGAAGAAGGTTTATTATGTAAAGAAACGCATGATACGGTTATTCGTTTCGCACCGCCGCTAGTGATTTCGAAAGAGGATCTGGATTGGGCCATTGAAAGAATTCGCCGCGTATTATCCGCATAAGACCAGAAGGGGATTCCCTATATTTTTTGATTGAAACTATTATTCTATTATGATGCATGAGGTGTTAAGGATGCCTGCTCAAACGGTGTTAGATAGTCTCTCTAAAGAACAGCAACAAGAAAAAGAGTCGTTGAATTTATTTTACTCCACTCAAACAGTTATTAAAAATGCATTAAACAAACTAGGCTATACAGAAGAAGTGTATGAATTACTGAAGGAACCTGTTCGCCTGTTAACGGTCCGTATTCCTGTCCGTATGGATGACGGGACTGTGAAAGTGTTTACGGGGTATCGTTCCCAGCATAACGATGCCGTCGGTCCGACAAAAGGGGGGGTTCGCTTCCATCCAGAAGTGAATGAAGATGAAGTGAAAGCGTTGTCGATTTGGATGAGCTTAAAATGTGGAATCGCCAACCTTCCATATGGCGGCGGTAAAGGCGGAATCATATGCGATCCGCGTAAAATGTCGTTTGGTGAGCTGGAGCGCTTAAGCCGCGGGTATGTTCGGGCTATCAGTCAAGTCGTAGGGCCGACAAAAGATATTCCGGCGCCTGACGTGTATACGAACTCTCAAATCATGGCATGGATGATGGATGAGTACAGCCGGCTTCGTGAATTTGACTCACCTGGCTTCATTACAGGCAAACCGCTTGTATTAGGCGGTTCGCACGGTCGTGAAACAGCAACGGCACGCGGTGTGACGATTTGTATCGAAGAAGCCGTGAAGAAAAAAGGCATTGACTTGAAGGGCGCACGCGTCGTTATTCAAGGTTTTGGAAATGCGGGAAGCTTCCTGGCGAAATTCATGCATGATGCAGGAGCGAAAGTGATTGGTATTTCCGATGTATACGGAGGGCTCCATGATCCGAAGGGTCTGGATATCGATTATTTATTGGATCGCCGTGACAGCTTTGGAACGGTATCGAAGCTATTCAAAAACACGATTACAAATGAAGAATTACTAGAATTAGATTGTGATATTCTAGTTCCCGCCGCGATTTCAAATCAAATTACCGCGGAAAATGCAGATCGTATCAAGGCACCGATCGTCGTCGAAGCTGCAAATGGTCCGACAACACTTGAAGCGACGAAAATCTTATCAGAAAAAGGTATTCTTCTTGTACCAGATATTTTGGCAAGTGCCGGTGGCGTAACCGTTTCTTACTTTGAATGGGTACAAAACAATCAAGGATATTATTGGTCAGAAGAAGAAGTCGCAGAGAAGCTGCGCAAAGTGATGGTTGATTCATTTGAAAGCATCTATCAAACAGCCCAAACACATAAAGTTGATATGCGTTTGGCTGCGTATATGGTTGGAATCCGCAAAGTGGCAGAAGCATCACGTTTCAGAGGCTGGGTATAAGGTGATACGTCCATCAACGGGTGGGATAATCGCCCGTTAGGATGGAAGAAAAATCAAAATGAAAATAATAACTGGATGAATCGTAAGGAGTGGAGAAGGATAATGAAAAGTGTTATCGAAACAATTTACAGTCCTTGTTCAGGCACCGTAGAAAAAGTTTTAACAAAAGAAAGCAGCCATGTATATGAATGGGAGAGACTGTTTTTAATTAAAACAAATGATGGGAAACTTGAAGAAGTCAAAGTAGGCATCAGCGGTTATATTACATCCTTACAAGTACAGCCAGGCGAAAAAGTTAATGAATATGAAGAGTTAGCCAAAATTAAAGATGATTTCATTATCACAGGTTGTGATTAATAGATCGTCCCGTCAATCGGTTTTTTCGGGACGATGAAGAGAAGCTGTCCGTTCCATCCTGATTCAGGAGTCGGACAGCTTCTTTTTTGTAGTCTCTATCAAAAAACAATGGTGGTTTTCTTATTCGGTGAAAGGATAGTTTAGATGGACAAAATTTTTGTTTTGTTAACTGTTCGATGATAAGCCTTGCCATTTGTCTTCCTAATTCAGGTCCTTCGGAATTATCGATTGGGTAATGCACTCCTGTAAACTTGATTTTTCATTATAGTATGTAAACCTATTTCTAGTTGCATAGGGAAAAACATCGTCTTTTTGTGGAAAAATCTTTCATAAAAAATTTTGCGTACATGTGCAAAATTTTTAAACAAAAGTGCCAAATTAATAGGCACTTTTGTTCAAAAAATGTTAACGATTGTAGGGTTTGAAGTTGGCATGGAACTTGCATATTTAATTGTTTGAAAATATAAATATCACAGAAATTTCGTCATTTTGTTTCTATGAGTTTATGTAAGCGTATTCAACGTTATGGGAGAAAAGGAGAGGTTGAATGAACACGACAGAACATCAAACACATGAATTAAAACGGACAATGAAATCAAGGCACTTATTTATGATTTCCCTAGGAGGGGTCATAGGGACGGGTTTTTTCCTTGGCTCGGGTTTTACGATTCATGAGGCAGGCCCAATCGGTGCTATTATCGCTTATTTAGTGGGCGGGTTTATTATGTATTTAACGATGCTTTGTCTCGGTGAACTTTCTGTAGCCATGCCGGTATCCGGTTCGTTTCAAACATATACAACGAAGTTTATTGGCCCGGGAACCGGTTTTGCCATTGGCTGGTTATACTGGCTCGGGTGGGCTGTAACGGTCGCATTGGAGTTTTTGGCCGCAGGACAGCTCATGCAGCGCTGGTTTCCGGATTCTCCAGTTTGGATGTGGTGTGCGATTTTCGCTGCATTTCTCTTTTGGCTGAATGCATTGTCTGCTAGAGCGTTCGGTGAAGCGGAGTTTTGGTTTTCGGGCATTAAGGTACTTGCGATTATTATGTTTATCGTTCTTGGTGGTGCCGCGATGTTTGGGTTTATCGATATGAAGGGTGGACAAGAAGCACCATTCTTAGCCAATTTCTTCGCAGAGGGATTGTTTCCAAATGGAATCACTGCATTGCTTATTACGATGATATCAGTGAACTTTTCATTCCAGGGAACTGAACTCATCGGTATCGCGGCAGGGGAAAGCGAGGATCCGGAAAAAACGATTCCTCGTTCCATTAGACAAACCGTATGGCGAACGCTTGTCTTCTTTGTTTTGTCTGTATCGATTGTTGCGGCGATGATTCCGATGGACAAAGCCGGAGTGGTAGAAAGTCCATTTGTGGTTGTATTAGACAGCATTGGTATACCGTATGCAGCTGACATCATGAACTTTGTTATTTTAACGGCGCTATTATCTGTTGCCAACTCTGGTCTTTATGCAGCAACGCGTATGCTTTACTCTCTTTCGAAGGAAGGGATGGCCACTGGGGCTCTTGGAAAAGTCAATAAAAGAGGAGTTCCGATGAATGCTCTCGTTTTAACATTTTGCATTGCATTGCTGTCATTGCTTTCCGGTGTAGTTGCAGAGGAAACCGTGTTCATGTGGCTTCTCTCGCTTGCGGGATTGGGAGCGCAAGTGGGGTGGATCGCCATTACGGCATCTCAGCTGGCGTTTAGGAGAAAATACATTCGTCAAGGCGGTAGAGTGGAAGATTTAAAATTTAAAACCCCCCTTTATCCGTTCCTTCCGGGGTTAGCCGTAACGTTAAACAGTATTGTATTGATCAGTTTGGCATTTGATGCTGAACAACGCGTAGCCCTATATTGTGGAGTTCCATTTATGATCGCTTGTTATTTAATCTATCATCTTCGGATTAAGAAAAAACAAAACACTGTCTCTCAGCACCAGGAAATTCAATTGAATTCCGACAAGAAAATGGTCATCTAACAAAAAGTCAGCCGCTTTTGGCTGGCTTTTTGTTCTTTCCTTTTTCAAGTGATCCATTAGACTCTCGTACAGTCGCAAGCACCAGCTCCGCATATGATAATACAAGTCGTGATAAGGGAGTGTGCTTGTTTGGATTCGGGTGCTCTGATTTGGCAAAAGCAAAGACCCTATATTGAATTATATATATTTGTAATGAAAGAGTTACATGTTGAAAATCCTGATATTGAAAAGCGGATTCAACGTGACGTGGCAGTGGCTGAAAGGCTTTGGGGAATCGGAATAAGGACTCACATTCATTATTTGTCTTCGCCGTATGCTGTTAAGAAAAAAGAGATTATGAAAAACATCGGTTCTCTTCAAACTCGAAAACTTTTCAGAAGGGGACAGGAAGTGAGTGCAGATACAAATGATATTCATGTATATTATATATCCCAATCTTACTTAAAGGGTGGAAAAGGGTCAGGCGTTATCGGGCTGTATTATGGAGGAATTCCGAAAATTGGGCGGGGTCCGAGTTATAAGATCCTTTCTTCAAAAAAAAAATATAATGCCATTTTTATCGGAAACCAGCCGGAAGGTCAGTATATTTTAGCTCATGAAATCGGTCATGCCTTTTTTTATAATCATCCTCTCTTAGAGGGGTACGATCCTGAGACGTTAGGGAGGAACCAACCCCCCCAAATCCATCACCCGCATCAGAATAATCTAATGTTTTCATCCGTTCCAACGGATTCCTATCAGCCGCCTCGTATTGTTACCAGAACCCAAAGACGAATGGCCCTTCAAAGCGGCATTGTAAAAGTAATATCGAAAAAAAGATGACCGCATGAATATCAAAGAGTCAGATCTCTGAGGGACTGTCGGTCAATATTTTATTTTTGCTTTGAAATCGTAATGAAACATAGAGAGAAGGGCCCGTCATGAAAATCCAGCAACATCAAGGGATTCAGTGACGGGTCCTTTCAATCAAAATCAACTTTTGTGATGGATTGGAGATTCTTTTTCATTCGCAAACAATGAAAGTGTTTTCTATCAAAAAAATGATAAAAATACAGAAAAATTAATAAAAAAGTATTGTAAAAATAGAGAAGTTTCAATATAATAAACCCATGTTATAAATTAAGACGTTGAATGTGAGGTTATCTGACATGACTCAAACAATTTTATCTGAAATGGAAAATCATACAGCGGTACTTGAACAAATTAAAGAGACGATTAAAGAAAAAAGCGTAGAACTTATTCATTTACAATTCGTTGACCTCGAAGGAATCTTAAAAAACATTACAGTAACGGTTGATCAATTGGAAGATGTAGTAGAAGGAAAGCAAATGTTTGATGGTTCTTCTATTAAAGGATTTTCTCCTATTAATAAATCAGACCTTTACCTTTTACCGGATTTAAATACATTTGCGGTATTGCCTTGGACAGTAGAAGAGGGATATTCAGAAGCGCGTTTCCTTTGCTCTGTAACAAACCCGGACGGAACTTTATTTGAAGGCGATACTCGAAACGTATTAAAGAAAACAGTAGATCGCGCAGCGGAAAAAGGCTATACCATCTCTGTTGGCCCAGAGTTAGAATTTTTCCTTTTCAAAGCTGATGAGAATGGAAATCCAACAATGGAACTTGGAGACAACGGCGGTTATTTCGAGCCATCTCCAAAAGATCTTGGGGAACGCGTTCGTTTAGAAATTTACCGCGCATTAAAAGCAATGGGCTTCACAATCGAAGCTTCTCACCATGAAGTGGCAGAAGGACAGCATGAAATCAACTTCAAATATGCAGATGCTTTAGGTGCAGCAGACTATGCGACTACATACAAATGGGTCGTAAAAACAATCGCAAGCAAATACGGCTTACATGCGACATTTATGCCAAAACCAGTATTCGGTATTAATGGTTCAGGTATGCACGTAAACATGTCATTCTTCAAAGACGGCGAGAATGCATTCTACAATCCGGAAGATGAACTTCAACTTTCTGAAACAGCATACCAATTCATTGCTGGTTTAATTGAAAGCGTAAAGGGCTTTGCGGCAATCACAAACCCGCTTGTAAACTCATATAAGCGTCTTGTACCAGGCTATGAAGCTCCTTGCTATATCGCGTGGTCTGCTTCAAACCGTTCTGCTTTAATTCGTATTCCAGCGAAAAAAGGCATGGCAACACGCGTTGAGCTTCGTTGTCCAGATCCATCTGCAAACCCTTATTTAACATTTGCGGTAATCGCAGCAGCAGGTCTTGATGGAATCGAAAACGGCTTAACAGCACCTGCTTCTATTAATGAAGATATTTTCCACATGTCAGAAGAACGCCGTGCTGAGCTTGGAATCGAAAACCTTCCAGGCAGCTTGGAAGCATCAGTAAAAGAATTGGAAAATAGTGAACTAGCACGCAAAACATTAGGCGAGCACGTATTTGGTGAATATGTAGAAATGAAAAAAGCCGAATGGGACAGCTACCGGACAGCCGTTCATACTTGGGAATTAGTGAACTATCAAGCTAAATTCTAATAGAAAAAAGCAATGATTCCTTTTATTTGGTGAAAAACCGGTAATTGAAGGAATCGTTGCTTTTTTAATAAAATATTAATAGTATCCTAGAGAAATGCGCTATGGAAATGGAAGAAAAGACACGGGAGCACCGTGTCTTTTTTTTTGCCAAGGTGACCATGTAAATTTAAAGCAAACGTTAACGACAAAGGGGCTGCAACGGGAACAGGATGCGTTTTAACAAAGAGTACTTAATGGTTCTATCATCAAAATTAGCCTAGTAAGTGAAAATATAAAATCAACAAAGGGACTGACCCAAAAGAACACATAAAGTGACATTTTGGAGTCAGCCCCTTATTTCTTTTTTTTCATGAGAGCCAAATGATCACGAATGGCTCTTTATTATTTAGCGCTTGTTCTTAGATTCCCAAGTAATGGAAGGTTCGGACGGTTGCGAATCATGCTCCGTCAGGAACTGCTGCAAACCGGCCAAATCATCGGTGTTGATGAAATCGACACCAGCTTTCAAAAGTTCATGCCAAATAGCTTCTCGCTGTGGAGAGGCGGTGTCCGGCGTCGCCCAAAAGCGGACCTTCTGGCCATTAGCATGAGCGGTTGAAACGATGGTATTCAGTTTCTCCCTTTCCTATTAAGATGTATTCCGCGTATCATACTATAGAAAAATCTACAAAATTCAAAGTGAAATTCTACAATTTTACAATCTTTTACGAATGCTTGATATAGCATTAATAAAAAAGCTTGATTTTTTTATAATACAAACAAAAAAGTTTTAAAATGTAAAAAAATTACATTTTTCTGCAGCTAGCGCAACAATCAAAACAATAGTGTCTTGATTTGAAAGAAAAGAGGCGGCACATTTTCTTGATGTAAAAGAAGAGCGGGTGACGGTCTTATTTGACGAATACAAGCGGGAAAACCGGGCATCAGGAGGTACCTGCACTCAATCAAATTGGGTGAAGGGTTTGGAGAGGCTGCTGGCTTTGCTGCCGCAATTCGTGTCGGCAAAAGCGGGTCACCCCGTACTTCAAATGGTCGTACTCGGATCGGTGTTTATGCTTCAAGCTGTGGTAACCTTTACCCTCATCGCTTTATTCGCAGGCAATGTTGGTCAAAAGCTGCTTCAGCATCCGCGTATGAATGGATATATCAATAAAGGAAAAGCGGGCCTTTTTGCCATTATCGGCATACGCATAGCCCTTGCTGAAAAATGAGGCGCCAATTTATGAACGAGTTGGTTACACTCTTTAAAGACGAAGAAAGCCGGTCGGCCCTGTTCAATTTGATCGTCATTAAAAAAATTATGATATGGACTCTTAAAGAAATCTGCTTTTCAGGCAGGTTTCTTTTTCTTTGATGTTTATTCTCGGGATTTTGCGAAAAAATAAAAAAGATTGTATCAATGGAACATCAAAGGAGTATAGCCATGAAGAGCACAACCACTAAGCAGAAGGGCGGTATCCTGGCAGTCATCTCTCTCTCCTCGATTCCGCTGGTGATGACGTTAGGAAATTCGATGCTGATCCCAGTATTGCCTACAATGGAGAAAGAATTGAATATTTCTCCGTTTCAGTCCAGTCTGATCATTACCATTTACTCTATTTTTGCCATCATTTGTATTCCGATTGCAGGCTATTTGTCAGACAGGATCGGAAGAACAAAAGTAATTGCGCCCAGTTTGATTTTAGCGGGGATTGGCGGTGCCATAGCAGGCTTTGCAGCCGGCATGGATGATAAAGCTTATTTGATAGTAATGATGGGGCGTGTGCTGCAAGGAATTGGAGCAGCAGGAGCCATGCCAATCGTTTTGCCGTTGGTAGGGGATTTCTTCGGTGATGATGAGAAAAAGGTCAGCAGCAGCCTTGGAAAAATTGAAACAGCCAATACGTTTGGCAAAGTATTGAGCCCTATTTTGGGGGCTTTTTTAGCAGGGCTGTTTTGGTACTTGCCTTTTTACGCAATTCCGGTTTTATGTGCTCTTTCCATTATCTTGATCCTTTTATTTGTGAAACCTCCTAAAACGAAACAGGAATCAACGCCGTTTCGTGAATTTATCCATTCATTAAAAGACATTTTTAAAAGAGAAGGACGCTGGTTGTATGCGATTTTCGCTATTGGGGGGATTATCATGCTAGTGCTGTTTGGTGTCCTTTTTTATCTATCCAACACCCTTGAAAAAGAACAAGCCGTTACAGGTATAAAAAAGGGGTTGTTTTTATCCATTCCGCTCGTCAGCCTTTGTTTGGCTTCGTATGTAACCGGAGAGAAAATCGAGAAAAATAAAGTGTTGATGAAATGGGTCATCGTGATTGGCCTAACATTATCAGCAATGACATTGTGTGTTGCTGCTTTTATGGATAGTGTTTGGTGGCTGCTGGCCATTATATTTGTAAGCGGAATAGGCATTGGAGCAAGTCTTCCGGCATTAGATGCGCTCATTACAGAAGGGATTGAAAAGGAGGAACGGGGAACAATTTCGTCATTGTACAGTTCCATGCGGTTTATCGGTGTAGCAGTGGGGCCGCCCCTTTTCGCGGTATTAATGAATGATTATGATCAGTGGATTTTTTTCGCGGCCGCTCTTTTTTGTCTTCCTGCATTATTGCTTTCTTTTTTTGCTATCAAACCTGAAAAGGAAAGAAAGCTCCAGCATATATAGGGGAGGGGGATTATTATGCAAGAATTATGGATGGATGGTAAAAAGATATGCTATGAAAAACATGGCCGGGGTACACCGATTATATTCATTCATCCTCCCGGAATGGGAAGAATGGTATTTCGCGAGCAAAAGCAGCTATGTGATCGATTTCAAATTATTACAGTTGATTTAAGCGGTCATGGAGATAGTGATACCCGTATAGAGAGAGTCACGATTTCCATATACACGGAAGAGGTTCTGCAGTTGTTGAACGCCCTGCATATAGAACAAGCTGTTATATGCGGTTATTCAGCAGGGGGATCCATTGCCCAGGAGTTTGCGTTTACGTACCCTGAGAGAACGAGAGCCCTCATTTTGTCAGGCGGTTATCCTCTTGTCAGCACCTCCGTTATAAAAACGGTTCACATTTTGGGAATCAAACTGTTGCCAAAACAATCTTATTTTCTTTCAAAGGTCATTTCCACCAGCCATACAAAAGAGCCTTATTTTCAACAGCAGCTTAAGGAGCATATGAATAAAGCAAATCCGAATGTTTGGAGGCAGTTTTACAAGCTGTCTTATCATTACGATTGTCGGGAGCAGCTTCCGTCACTTCGCTGTCCTGTATTGCTTTTATACGGAAGCAAATCGGATTATATTAACAAATATTTATCATTTTATCAAAAGGCTGTGCCTCATGTTCAATATCACATTATTCAGCAATGCACCCATCAACTGCCGACAAGAAGATGGAAGGAATTCAATGAGGTGGTGGGAGAATTTGTATCCAGACTGTAAGAAGCTTCAGGACATGGACTTACATTATTTTGCTTCTCGCATCCTTCAATTGCCGGATAAAGAGGAGTATGAGAAAGCTGATTTGCTGACATCCTCTTTTTTGCTTCATCGAAAAGGGGATGTTTCCATTTTTTATGCAGCCCACAATGAGGTAGTCAATGAACAAGCAAAAGTATTTATTGTAGGGATTACCCCGGGATGGAAGCAAATGGAGCGATCAATTTATACAGCGAGGAAGTGTTTAGTGCAAGGTTTGTCTTTAGAAGAAACAGCACAGGCCGTCAAGAAGGAATGCCGCTTCTTTGGCTCCATGCGGCATAACATAATAGTGATGTTAAATGAACTGGAATTACCGAGTTATTTAGGTATCGATGATTGTGAAGAGTTGTTTCATTCAAAAGAGCATTTATTACATACGACTTCACTCATTAAACATCCTGTGTTTGTAAACGGGAAAAATTACACCGGTCACAACCCTTCACTTTTAAAAGAGAACCTGTTCAATCAGTATTTAGGGTGCTTTTTTGAAAAGGAACTAATGGTCCTTGAAGGTGTTTTGATCATCCCGCTTGGGAAAGCGGTAGAAACAGTATTGAGGGGATTTGTAAATCAGAAGGCCATTACAGAAAAACAATGCTTGTTCGCCTTTCCGCATCCATCCGGAGCCAATGGACATCGGCGCAAACAGTTCGCCCTCCATAAAGAACTGCTGATATCCAAAGTCCGGCACTTTTTTGCCGGAGATTAGTTATGTTAAGATCTAGTTCGGTCTTTCATCACCTAGATGGGCTCCACGTCATACACTAGAGCGAATGCTGAGATGGAAGGAGCCCTGCGGAATGAGCTATTATGAAGAAGAAGATTATCGCGCCCCTAGAATGATCAGTGTGGTCGATCCGTATGTATTTCAAACACTGCAGTCAGTAATGGGAAAAAATGTGGTCATTCAAACAACAAGAGGCAATGTGCGCGGGACTGTAATAGATGTGAAGCCCGATCATGTAGTAGTTCAGGATGAAAACACACCGTTTTTTGTCCGTATTCAGCAAATTATTTGGATTATGCCGAAGCAAATTGACTATGGGCTATGTACTGAAAGCGGCAACAGGGGTGGATATGAGGAAGATGCCGCCGATTCCTAATCTTGATAACAAAGTGTTTGAAACCGCGAGAAAATTTGAAGAAGTGGGGATTAACCCCAAGCTTTATACATGGAATTTTGAAGGTCAATATAAGGATATCGCGTTAATGTGGAAAGGCGCCAATCCGACTGAAGGCCAGCCGCCTGAAGCAGTAGAGGGAACCCCTTACCCCATAATAATCAAGGGTTTGAAGCTGTCTTTGGAAGTTTAGCGCCTTTTACGGTCTTATGTTCCGCCGATTTTTTAGCCATGATTTTTCCTTTTTGTGCTTTAAGCGGAGCTTTTGGTTTTTCTATTTTAGCCGCTGTTTGTTGCTCTACTGTTTTTGTTACATCTTCGGCGGATTCCTCGATTTGTTCACCGGCATCAATAACCGTTTCGGAATCGACCATTTCACCCGTGACGATCATATCTGCTAACAATTGACCGTCTGTGCTGTATATTGTTACCTTCAAGTTGGCATCTTTAAGCTCTTCTAACCCCATTAAGTCTGAAAGAGATAACGGACTTTCGGAATCTCCCTTAACAAGGCTAAAGGATGTTTTTAACTTAAAGATGGAAAGTAGTTCCTCGTAGATGGACGCTATTTCAGCAATTGCAGGGGCTATATTAAGATTTTTTTGTTTTATTGTCGTCGTTCGACAAAAATCTGCGCCATTGCTAATAAGATAGTTACGGAAATACAAACAGAATACAAAAGATGAAAAATGATGAAGAAATCATCATGTATCTCAGCGGTTGTATGACGAAGGGCATGCATTGGGAAAAGAAGGCGGGTACAATGAAAAAAGCTGGGATATGTTATCATCCGAGCTTTTTAGTTTACATAATTATATTTATGTAAACTAAATTTGTATAGAAATTATATGTAAAAAGAATGACTTACTTTTAATGTACGGATTCGGAGGCGGGTTAACCCGGTGCGGCTTGCTTTTATGGTGGACTTGTTAATGGATGTTGCCCTTAATAAAATGCATGTTTTTCCATATATTAAAAGTCATTGAAAGTGAGGTGTCCTGAAAAAATAAGAAAAAATATAGAGGAGAATTTCAATGTTTAACAAAAACATCTACATACCGTTAATTTTTGTTTTTGTATTGGCCTTTTGTCGCATACATTTAGCATATGCCGCTGAATTAGAAGATGAAGATCTTCCCATCAGCTTTAAGATTGAAATGTTACCTTGGGATAAAGTAGATAAAATCATTCCAAATAAAACAAAATTCACGATCATCGATATGGAGACGGGGAAGAAATTTGATGTACAGCGAAGAGCGGGAAGCAAACATGCGGACGTACAGCCGCTGACGACAGAAGATACTCGTATCATGAAAGAGATTTATAATGGAAAATGGAGCTGGAAAAGAAGGGCGGCCATTGTCTTGATTAATGACCAATTAATCGCTGCCTCGATGCATGGGATGCCGCATGGGGCGGGTGCGCTGCAAAATGGCTTCCCGGGACATTTTTGTGTTCATTTTTCCGGGAGTACGACACATAGCTCAAAAAACCCAGATTTCCCGCATGAACTAATGATTTTGAAGGCAGCCGGCAAAATGGATGAATATTTAAATAGTATAAGTCCGGAAGAATTGGTTGAAGTGTTTACTGAAGCCGTCAATCAAGGCGATAAAACCTTGGTTGACCTGACAATGACACATTTTTATAAACGTGAATCGTTTGAGAAGTTGATTGGGGAAATCAATTATTTGGATGTAGGCAGCCTATCGGCCATTCATCCGGAAGAAACATCTGGTTTGATGATGGTGGAAGTACCGGCTAAAGCAGTCTTTTATACAAAGGAAAAAGGGAAGGTAAAAAAGACGATATCCTTCATTATACGAAAAGACGGACTTGTTGATCGCTGGCAGATTGACAGCCAATCCTTATATGGCGAATTGAAGTAAGGTTGATGAATGAAACAGTAAAGAACGTGCCATATAAGCCGTTTTTAGGTTATTTATCTCATGGTCAGAAGTCGCCATAGTTGCTGTTTTAACGTTAAGGGGATTTTTGCAAATGAAAGAAGCACCCAGGGGTAAATCCCGGGGCGCTTCCTCGTTTTTATTCTTCTTCATCCAGCAGGATCAGTGTACGGAATAGAAAGCTTGCGAATTGAGCACGAGTAACCGGCTCTGTAGGACGAAATTGTTCAACATTTGTGATGCCGTATTCAGACAAAATCTTAATATAATCACGGAACTCAGGAGAGGCTTTATCTAAGTCTGTAACGATGCTTTCTTCACCCTCTAAATGTTCTAAGCCAAAACCTTCAACCAGAACTTTAGCCATTTGTTGACGAGTCATGTTAGAAGAAGGCTTTAAGTAACCGTTTGATCCTGTCATAATTTGCTGAGTGTAAACTTCATATGCCGCTTTTACTAGTTCAGGATCCGCTGTTACCGGTACATCTTTAAATACCTCTTTCAATTCACCTTCACCTTCGATCATGCGTGCAAAAATTTTGGCTACTTGACCGCGGCTGATGTTATTATTCGGTTTGAACGTGCCATCGCTATATCCATTAATGATGCCTTCATCAGACAGAATATCGATTGCATCGAAATGAACGTTCGTTTCAGACACATCTTTAAAGGTTGCCGCACTTGCTGCCGTTGGAATAAGTGCTCCGGCTACTACAGCTGCTGTCGCGGTAGAAGCTAAAAGCTTTTTGATTCTTTGGCTTTTGAACATCGTAAAATTCCCCCTAGCTTTATTAAAGCGTTATGTAGATAGAACAAATGAACAACTTTTTTTGTCAATCCATGTTTGTATTGAGAAAACATACCGTTTATTTGCTATCTTGAAATACATTATCATGGACTACCTGATAATAAAATAAGCCTTTGTTCATGAAATGAATAGTAAAATATAAGGATTTTTAATGAGGATTAAGATCATTCTGGAGGGGGAAATGTTTTAGTTTAACTTATTAAAAATAAAGCGGGATATCTTCAAGTGATTACTATCAAAAAATAAAAAGCTTTTAAGATGGCTTTATACACAAACTACCCCAACAATCTTATGTGCATGTTGGGGTAGTTCTTTTTACTCGCTTGATTGCGTCGTATTGAAAAATTCTGTTTCCTGAACATCGGAATCATTCGTTTTTTCTTTCATGCCCATTTTGTCGTCGGATTCATAACTCAATCTAAATGATTCGTTGTTTTGTTCTTTTTTCATATGCTCACCACCTCGTTTATCATCGTTTCAAATTCTGTTGTAATTTATTCAAAGTTTTTATGGTGTCGTTTATTATTTTGAAACAAGCCGTTATAGGGACTGCGTAAATAAGACTTTAACTAGGAAAAGATATCCAGATTTTTGCTATAATCAATGGTGAAAATACATTTTTCTATCTATACAGGGGGGTTTTTTAATGAACAATGATTTGCTCCGTCATTACGTAGCCACGCTTTCTTATAGAGCTTCAAAAGCTTTCAAGGATGCTCCGAAACAATATCCGGATTTTGAAGCAGGCAAGGATGTGAGGCAGCCTGTCGAGATCTTGAATCATATGTCAAATGTTTTAACATATGCCCTGAACTCTTATGGAGAGGAAGAAGAAAGCTTTTCGGAGCTTAAAAACTGGGAAGAGGAAATTGAACGATTTTATCGGATCGTCGAAAAGTTAGACCAGGTCATTGCAAAAGGTACAGAACCCCATCCTTTGACGATTGAACAGATTGTGCAAGGTCCGCTTTCAGATGTTATGACGCATATCGGTCAACTGTATACGCTGCGGAGGTTGGCCGGCTCCCCGGTAACGAAGGAAAGTTTCATAAAAGCAGACATACGTATTGGGAAAGTGAGATACGAATAGAAATAGGAGGATGACTCGATAGGTATGCCTTTTTATACCCTTTGAGTCATCCTCATCAAAAAGAAGATATATCCACCTCAGTACATTATATGTCATTTATCCAGGATTGTTTGGGCTTGTACTAACAACTGTGGTCCATAAATAAAAAGCTAAAGATCAAATGACCTTTAGCTTTCCACGATATTAACTCTAGAGTAGGCAGGCTTTTAAGGAGTGATTTCCTTTCACAAAATCATTATATGTAACACAAAAGTTATTATTCATTTATTTTGATACGGGAACAAATATTTTGTTACTTAAAACAAATTTGTTGTCTAAGAAGTTATCTGGAAAACAATATCAGGAGATTTATCCATTTGTTATCTTGTCAGGAGAGAATGAAAGAGGAAAAACCCTCTTTTTGTCGAAAATAAAAGACGGAAGGAGAGGGTTAAAAGTGATCTATGATAGAGATTTAGAATTAGAAGAATTTATTGATTCTTTGTCAACCAGAATTAGAGATGTCTTCAAATATATGAGGCAAGAGTATGAATGTATTACGAACTTTGGAGAAAATTATAACCCTGAAGAACATGACCCTATCGTAGCTCACTTGGCTAGCAATAAATTTGAAATAAAGACCGAGCATGCTAGTCAAATTTATATAAATGTACAAATGATGATTCGTGAGTTTTATCGTTATCGCAGAGGAGCAGATAAGGAATAACGTAAATAGAATTGTGGAATTAAGTCACTCTTAACGAGTGGCTTTTTATTTGGTCTCAAAGCAGGAAGGTACATTCATTAGGAAAAGTAGCCATTGTTGATATATCGGTAATCTGATTTGGTCAGCCTCTTTATTTTTTTAACAGCTCCCAACGCCGTTCCCTTTTTTTATCATGTTGCATATTTAACAGTAACAAGGTGTAGTTGGACAGTAAAAGGACCCCAAAAATGTAAGCGTTTCAATTCGGCTTTTTTATTCATTTTCCAATAACTGAATATTTCCTGTTGTTTAAATAAGGAAATAGAGGGATAAACTGAAAATGATGACAAGATCGTTTATCTTGGAAAGGAGTTTAATTGTGATGTTGCCATATCATCTAGTGGGTGAGGGGGAACCAATTCTCTTTCTTCACGGACTTGGAAACACGAAAAGCCTTTGGGATTCGCAACTTGAGCTTTCTGACAATTATCAACTCATTATTCCTGATTTAAGAGGACATGGGGAAAACCCAAACAAAGAAGACATCAACTTGCCAAATTTAGCGGATGATGTAATAAAACTAATGGATGCATTATCTCTTTCCTCTGTCCATGTTTGCGGACTATCAATGGGAGGTCTGGTTGCGTTTGAACTATTCAAACAAGCACCTGAACGCATTCGTTCCATTGTGTTAACCAATACAACTGCCTATTGCATACCTTGGTTAATTGATTCAAAGGTATATGAGGATATCCATCATTCCGACAATCAAAAGGTAAAACAAGACATTATTGACCGCTGTTTATATAAAAGAGATGAGGAAGTGCTAGAGAAGACAAGCCGAAGTTTTAACATTCACAAGGAGGCATTTATAGAGGCTTCAAAACAATGTTCCTTAGCTAATTATCTTTACTTGTTGCCTTTTATAAAAGTACCGGTCCTCATAATTAGTGGTGTACACGACAGAGTAACCCCACCGCTTCTAGCCTATCAAATGAAAATGGGTATGCCCCACGCACGGTTCCACTCCTTGAACAATGGGCATTTATCCAATATCGAAAACTCAACGTCCTTTAATAAAATCATCGATGAATTTATTGCGGACCAGATAGACAAACGAAAAAGAACACGTTATTTCTTATAAGATTATAAGAAATAACGTGTTCTTTTTCGTCGTTATCAAAATGGAAATGAAGTTGCGCTCACCTGTGCATAGTAAAAATATCATGATGGGAAAAGATATGACCAAGTCGGCGTACTCCAACAAGATTTGCGTCAATTTCCGCAAAGGAAAACAGTTTTACACTATGTGCAGCAAGAAAGAAAGTATTCTTTCCCCTGATGCCATTCGCATCATTTTAGGGCGTCTTCGCTTTAGGGAAAATGATGTGCATAAATTTTTAGAAAAATTCGATATTCACTCTTTAAAACAATTAAAATTGTGCTATCATAAGAGAATCAATGGAATGATTTTCAAAAAGAAGGTGTGTCTAACATGAAAGTAGCAAAATTTGGCGGCAGCTCTGTAGCAAATGCTGCACAATTTCAAAAAGTGGCGAAAATCGTCATGGCGGATCCCGAGCGAAAAGTAATTGTGGTTTCAGCCCCGGGAAAACGTTTTAAGGAAGATATCAAAATGACGGATATGCTTATTTCACTTGCTGAACAAGTGAAGGAAGGCGGAGATACTACCGGACCGGTACGCCAAATTGTTGATCGATATGCTTCGATTGCAAATGAATTAGGGGTGGATTCTGCCATTCTTGAGCGTATCGAGGAAGATTTAAACGATTTGATTGTGTCTTTACATAATGAAGAACCAACCCGCTTGTTAGATGCCATTAAAGCAAGCGGTGAAGATAATAACGCTAAATTGATGGCTGCCTATTTGAGCCAGCTTGGTGTAGAGGCGCATTATGTAAATCCAAAAGAAGCGGGTATTTTTGTGACAGATGAGCCTGGAAATGCTCGCGTGCTGCCGGAGTCATACAAAAAAATTGCTGAACTTCGCAATCGGACAGGTGTCTTGGTTGTTCCAGGATTTTTTGGCTATTCGACAGAAGGGAAGGTCATCACGTTCTCGCGCGGCGGTTCGGACATTACAGGTTCCATTTTAGCGGCTGGCGTGAAAGCCGATCTGTACGAAAACTTTACGGATGTAGATTCAATATACAGTGTCAACCCGATGATCGTACCCAATCCGAAAGAGATTAAAGAATTAACGTACCGTGAAATGCGTGAGCTTTCTTATGCGGGCTTTTCCGTTTTTCACGATGAAGCTCTCGAGCCCGTTTATAAAATGGGCATTCCGGTTTGCGTTAAAAATACAAACAATCCGCAGGCACCGGGTACGTACATTGTAGCAAAGAGAAATCATAATGACTCACCTGTAGTAGGGATTGCAAGCGATGACGGTTTCTGCAATATTCACGTTGATAAATATTTAATGAACCGTGAAATTGGATTTGGCCGTAAGTTACTTCATGTCCTGGAGGATGAAGGCATTTCATATGAGCATACGCCTTCAGGAATCGATAACATTTCCGTCATTTTACGTGAACATCAATTTGACGAAGACGTAGAAAAGCGCGTGTTTGGCCGTATTCAAAGAGAATTGGATGTCGACAGCGTTTATGTGGAACGCGGCTTGGCCCTTATTATGGTCGTAGGTGAAGGAATGAACCAATCAGTCGGGGTAGCTGCAAAAGCAACAGAAGCTTTTGCCCGTGCCAATGTCAACTTAGAGATGATCAATCAGGGTTCTTCTGAGGTTAGCATGATGTTCGGAGTCAAAGCAGACGGCGTCAAAAAAGCGGTAAAATCTCTTTACAATGTCTATTTTAATGAAATGATGACCATTTCTTATTCGAAGATTTAAATATATAAATCAATGGACGTGGATAAAAAACATCCACACCCAATGCAACTGATTCAAGATGAAAGGCAATCAAACAATAACTTTGTTGATTGCCTTTTTCTTACTTGCCCTGTTACTGCTTTCAAACGAGTTCAAAAGCAAAGGAAGGTCATTAATATAAAAACTGAAGTATTGCGAAGTAGGGATATTTCCATTTTCATCGTTCGAATAAATTAAGGATGATAGATCCGTTGGTTTTTCATGAGGGGAGATTGATCAAATCCCCGATTCTTTCGGAAAAAGTCAACAATCTCAATGATCAAGCGTATAAAAAAGCATCAAAAGGCATGTATGCGTAAATCATGTAGCATGGACCGTTTTTGTCCATGTTACATGATTTAGGTGGATTCATATATTTTGCTATTGGCCAATATCCACCTTATAATAAAATGGAAAGCAACCTATCTATAAGGGGGAGTAACAATGAGTACAGCACAAAGTTTCACAAACAGCTGGCTGCGTCATCGATTAGTGGCAAATGAGATTGTAGAAATGGTTTCAGATGAGCATCTGGATTTTCGTCCTTGGGAAAAGGCGATGACATTAAAGGAACTTGTGTTACATATGCTGTTTTCAGCTGACATGTTTACAGAAGCGGTGAAACAAGGAGCATTTGTTCCTGCTGCTGGAGCTCAAGCAACTGTAGAAACAGCAGAGCAGTTAAAGCGGCTCGTGCAAGAAGTGACGGCTAAAACAAGAGCAGCAATGGAAAGCTTATCGGATGAACAATTCACCGATTTAGTGGATTTAACGAAACTGTTCGGTACTAAAATGCCTGGTAAGTCCCTCTTACATGTGATGCGTGATCATGAGATTCATCATAAAGGGCAGCTATATGTCTATGCCCGTATGATTGGTTTAGATAACCTGCCTATGTTTGTTAAACAACAGTTATAATTCAACATAAACGAATGTCCCGACAGCCTGATAAAATCGATCATCGGGACCTTTTGGTGAGGAAAGCGAAAAAAGAAACGGGTGAGTTAATAATCAGCCGTTTCTTTTTTAGTTTAGACGATAAGGCATGATAAAACGCCTCTGCATTATCCGCATTAAGAAGTATACGCTCCGTTTTTTTCTTGATACCGTACATATAGCAAGCCTCTACGGGTTCATTCAATACAATTTCAAACATTGGTTTTTCTTTCATAAAATCGGCCACTGTAGCATCAAAGATAGTTTTTTGCTTATGTTTACTCAGTTTTTCGGGACCGTCATACTGTTTGATGGTCTTAATGGCATCAAGGGGAATGACCATGCTTTTTGCTAAGCCGATTTGTAACGTTAAGGTCTTATTGGTAAGCTTGATCGGGCATAGCCGAATGGCTTGAATTTCACCTAAAAAGAAAAATAGTGTATACACGTTCAGGGCAAGAAGCACCCATGCAAGGACTTCGTTCCATTGGTGCAAGAAATAGTGAAAACCAACACTTTCTAAAGCGAGAGCATGAATGAGCATGATATGAAGTGCGACAGTGCTCGTTTTTGTATGGAATGTAAAGATTTGACCGTCTTTAACCGGAGCTTTTTTCTTCCACGAAAATAGTGCATAGTAGAACATAGTGATTTCACTTAGATAAATTTCACCGATACGATTCATAGTAAAGTGTTGTTTTCACACATTGTTCAAAATAGATGATATGAGTCAACAAATAGAAAAAAGTGCCCAGCCAGCCGGGCACTTTTTCTATTTGATTTGAGGTACGGCAGCAGGAAGCAACTTGCCGGGATTTAATATGTTGTTTGGATCTAACATCTGTTTCACTCCAAGCATGATTTGTAATGACTCTCCATGCTCTTCTTGCTGGTATTTGATCTTGCCGATTCCAACTCCGTGTTCCCCTGTGCATGTTCCCCCGAGCCGGAAGGCATATTTTACGATTTCTTCGTTTAATTTCTCCATTTTATCAACATGTTCTTGATTTTCGGGATCGTACATGACCAACGTATGGAAATTCCCGTCTCCGATATGACCTAAAATCGCTCCATCCAAGTCATAATAATCGATGCGTTCCCGTGTGTAATCCACAATATCAGGGAGGGTGGAGATTGGTACACACACATCGGTTCCCATTGCCCGTAATTTCGGACTGCTGTGTCGGAACGCATACGAGAGTTCATGACGTGCTTTCCATAACAAAGCACGCTTGTTGGAATCAGACTCGAATACAAAATCCGTACAGTCATGTTCTTTTAACAATTGCTGCACAAACTGAACATCTTCTTCATTGCCGGCCTCATTTCCGTGAAATTCCAAAAACAGGGAAGGGAGAACAGGATAATCAGTTCCGCTGTAATCGTTCACCTGTGCGATGGAGCGGGCATCCACCAGCTCCATACGGGCCATGGAAATACCGGCCGACAAAATGGAAATGGCTGCTTCCACGCAGTTCCTGACAGTAGGGAAGCAGGCACGTGCCGCTAGAATCGACTCGGGAATTCCGTGAAGTTTCAGCGTAATTTCCGTGAAGATGCCTAATGTTCCTTCCGAACCGACAAATAGGCCGTTTAAATGATAACCGGAAGAAGATTTTTTCGCTAAGCTGCCTGTATGGATGAGACGGCCGTCTGCCAGGATTACTTCTAAGTTAAGAATCTGGTCGCGCATGACCCCGTAACGAACGGCTGTCGTTCCGCTGGCATTAGTCGAGGCCATGCCGCCGATTGTGGCATCCGCCCCGGGATCGACCGGGAAAAATAAACCGTACTTTTTCAATTCCTGATTCAACTGAATGCGTGTAACACCCGGCTGTACTTTTACTATTAAATCTTGCGGCCGAACTTCCACGATGGCATTCATGTTTTGGAAATCCATCGAAATGCCTTTATGTATGGGAATGGAGTGACCTTCCAGACTGGAGCCGACCCCAAACGGTACGATGGGAATGCGATGTTCATTCGCATACTTCACCACTTTTTGGACATCCTCTCTGTTTGTTGGAAAGACGACTGTATCCGGCATGGCTGGATCGTGATTGGATTCATCCTTGCTGTGCTGCAGGAGAATCGTTTCATTGATCGAGACATTTTCCTCCCCAATTAATGCGACTAAATCATGAAATAGATTCATAGATACCACCTTTTTAAAAGAAAAAATATTTAGAAAATTTTGTTTACACAAATATTACCATAAACTATAATCGTCTGTATACAGAATAACGGAATTCGGGAAACTCATGTCTAGTTAGCATATGAAAGATTAGTAGGATTAAAGATTGAATATAAACTTAAACATGTTGTGCCATAACAATATCAACTTTATTTTAGATGGCTCAGTGAGAGAGGCTTTTAAAAGTATATGAAAGGGAGGGAGCGGTCATGAGAGGAAAAGAGAAAATGCAATCAAAAAGCCAACTGATAGATTTATTATGCGAATTAGTTGCCATTAAAAGTATAACCGGTACATACGCTGAAATCGAGATGGCAAAAACTGTGGTGGGTAAGCTAACGCAACTCAACTATTTCCAGGGCCATCCCGAATATTTGCAGCTTCATCCCACAGGCGATGGCCGGTACTTCGTTACAGCCCTTCATAAGAAAGAAAACGCCCGGAAAACGATTGTTTTAGTTAGTCATTTTGATGTCGTCGATGTCGAAGATTATGGAGTGCTGAAAGAGTATGCTTTTTATCCAAAGGTATTAACGGAATTGATGCAAAAACGAAAAGAAGAATATCCTTCTCATGTGCAAGAAGACCTGGAATCCGGTGAATGGCTGTTTGGACGCGGAACGATGGATATGAAATGCGGACTGGCCATCCATATGGCGCTCATTGAGCAGGCATGTTTAGGAAAGTTTGACGGAAATCTTCTATTATTAACGGTACCGGATGAAGAGGTGAATTCTGTCGGTATGCGTACTGCCGTACCGGTGTTAGTGGAAATGGCAAAGGAATATGACCTCCAATATGAGCTTGTGCTGAATTCAGAGCCGACCTTCTCCCTTTATCCGGGGGATAAAAATTACTACATGTATACAGGATCGATAGGGAAAATATTGCCGGGATTTTTATGTTACGGGCAGGAAATGCATGTAGGTGAACCGTTCTCAGGGCTGAATGCGGCATTGATGAGCGCGATGGTAACAACAGAAATGGAGCTAAATACGAATTTTTGTGAAATGGCTCCGTTCCAAGAGAGTCCGCCCCCGACAGCACAGCTGCAAAAAGATTTAAAAACCGATTATTCTGTTCAAATTCCACACAGATCGGTTAGTTTATACAATTTACTTTTGATGGAGCGTTCGATTGAAAAAACGGTGGATATGCTGTTGGAAACAGCGAAAAAAGCCGCTGAAAAGATTGAACGATTTTATCATCAACGAGTGGAAGAATATGCTCGTTTACACTGGAAAGAATCAATTGATAAAACGATAAGCGTCAGCGTGTATACGTTTGAACAATTGCGAAGTTATGCGGTTTTAACGTTTGGAACAGAACATATCGAGGCATTGGAGCAAAAAGTATGGGAGAAAAGCGGGGGAATGAGTGACAGGGAGCTTTCCATCCAACTCGTCGATGAGTACGCCATGTTGTGTAATGAACTGGGGCCGATGATCATTTTGTTTTTTGCTCCTCCTTTTTACCCGGCAGTGGAAACAAGCGGTCATCCACTGATCCAACAGTTGAGGGAAGAAATGACCGAATATGCGCAAAAAACATACCATATTCCCCTCATTTCGCTTCATTATTTTAATGGCATTTCAGACTTGAGTTATGTCGGGTTAAAAGAAGAGCTGAGCGGAGTCACTGCCTATACCGGAAACGTCCCTGTCTGGGGTGAAACATACAGCATTCCGTTTCACGAATTGAAACAACTGGATGTTCCTGTATTAAACTTTGGTCCCGTTGGCCGTGATCCGCATCAACAAACAGAACGGCTGCATGTGGACTATGCGTTCGTGAAATTAAAGGATATGTTGGAGAAATTGGTGTGTACAGTATTTAGCGATAAAGGATAAGGGTTGTTAATCCAAAAGCAGGAGAAATAGACAGTTCACTGAATAGCAGTTTCGTCAAGGGATCCGTATAAGAAAGAGCGGGCAAACGGTATAAAGATAACTTGGTCATTCTTCTTGATACAGGGTTTCTTCATTTAAAAGAGGTTGTCCCATAAGTCTCTAATCCATGACAAAAGTGGATCTTTACTGAAAGGACCCGTCATGGAATCCTCTGATTTTGCTGGATTTTCATGACGGGTCCTTTCGTTGTCTTCATACGTAAATCAAACTCGACTCCACGGTTTCCACCATTTTTTTGCTTTTGTCTGCTGGGCTGCGGCAGCTTCACGGAAGGTTTGAACGAAATCGCGGAAGATCGTTTCACGTTCGGTAATATCGTGACGGTAGAATTGGCGTTCTTGTTCGAGTGTTTGTAAGTAGTACTCACGTTCCTGATTCATTGTTTCAATCAGTTCCTTAATCTCGCTCGAGGCTAACGAGCTATTTTTTTTGAGGCGATTTGAAATTTGATGAATGTCTTTTGCGGTTTGTTGAGACGATTTTGTTAAGATGGTAGATAAGGCTTCAATTGTCTCGACTGTTTGTTGTGCTTCTTTTGAGATTTCTTGTAGTTCATTCGACGTTTGTTCTGAAGACCTGACCATAAAAGAAGTAAAATCTTCAACTGTTTTGACTGTTTGTTCTGCTTCTTTCGAAATTTGGCGCAGTTCTTTCGCCGTTTGCTCCGAAGATTTTTTCACAAAAGAAGCAAACGTTTCAACCTTTTCCACGGTTTGTCCTGTACCTTTTGAAATTTCTTTTTTCACTTCCTGCAACACTTCGGTTCGCACTTCATTTCGTATTTCGTCCCGTACTTCTTGAAGCAAATCTCGTTTGAAGCTTTCAAATGCCTCAAACACGTCTTTATAGTGTTGAACCGTTTGAATGACTTTTCCTTCTACCTTTTCAACATCTGAGTCCGTTGAGGCTAACGATTGTTCAGAAGGCTTGGCGCTCTCTTCGGGTCTTGCCGCTTTCTGAAGAAGGTGTTCGATAATCTTGTCGTTTCCCATATTTTGAAAAGTCAATTGTTTAATTTCACGTAACAATTGTAAATCATTCTCTGTAAAAATACGCGTATTGTTTGGTCCGCGTGTCACTTCGAGAAATTCGCAATAGTTTTCTTCCCATTGTAAAATCACTCGTTTTTGAACATTTAATTTTTTAGCGAGTTTTCCTACTGTATATGTTTGCATTCACGACCACCCAACCTTTCAACACCAGTCATTAATAGAATGAATTAAGGAATATTTTGTTAATCAATTCTATTCCTCATAACTTCCTTCGTTTTCCTGCAAGGCGACAAAGGTTATCAAAAAAAGACGGAATTAGCGTTTCTTTGGCAAGGGTGTGGATGTTGTCAGTTTCTGAAATTCGTAGTATAGTAAAATGGAAATGAATAGGATGGAAAGCCACTAGGGGAGCCGCACGGCTGAGACGGGAATGTTCATCCCGGACCCTTGGAACCTGATCTGGGTGATGCCAGCGTAGGAAAGTGGAGTTGTTTTAAATAATGTGTTTAAAGCTGCTCCATTGGAGTAGCTTTTTTATTTTAATAAGGGGGAATCAAGGTGAAAATAGAAACGATTATTCGCTTGCTGCAAGAGGTAAGGGAGAGAAATCCGCTTGTACATAACATCACCAATACAGTGGTGACCAATTTTACAGCGAACGGGCTGCTCGCACTCGGTGCTTCACCGGTGATGGCTTATGCAAAAGAAGAAGTTGCAGACATGGCCAAAATCGCCGGAGCGCTCGTATTAAATATTGGAACCTTAAATGAAACAGAAGTAGAGGCGATGATGATTGCCGGAAAATCGGCCAATAAACACGGCGTTCCTGTCGTATTTGATCCGGTTGGGGCAGGAGCCACTCCGTACCGTACACAAACAGCCCGCAAGCTTTTAAAAGAGCTTAAGATTTCCATTATTCGAGGGAATGCCGGTGAAATTGCAAATGTCATCGGTGAAAGCTGGGAAGTAAAAGGGGTAGACGCGGGAGAAGGAGTGGGAGATGTTGTGACCCTTGCTAAAACAGCGGCAAAACAACTCGATTGTCTTGTGGTCATTACAGGAAAAGATGATGTCGTTTCAAATGGTGAACAAACCGTCCTCATCGAAAATGGCCATCCCATTTTAACGAAAGTGACTGGAACGGGTTGTTTATTAACATCGGTGATCGGTGCCTTCGCTTCTGTTTCAATCGATTTAATGGCTGCCTCAATCTCCGCGCTTGTGTATTATGGAACAGCAGCGGAAATAGCGGCAGAGAAAACGGCTCATCATGGACCGGGAAGTTTCCAAGTCGAGTTTTTAAATCAGTTGGCTACTGTGACAGTTGAGGACCTCATGGAAAGAGGAAAGATAAATAGGGCAGAAAAAGCATTGAATTTTTGGGAAAGAGATTTGTCGTGAATGGCAAGTCTCTTGTTTATTTTTCTTTGCCACTCGACAGCATAAAATAAGTAATAAAGGATGATATGCGTTAAATGCCAGAAATCAAGCCGCTTTGATTGCGCTGAACAAGGAAGAAAATCATCAATGAAGATGGCAACATCTGCAAAAATGCCTGTCGCTCCCGTTATTCACCTGAATTTAATAAATTGAACTATGTTCTAAATGAAAAAATTAAAGCTTGGCTTTAAAAATGCATATCGATATAACAAGGTGAAAAGTCTCGAAAAATTATGATCATCTAAAAGAGGAAATGAAACATAAAATGTTGAATAGGAAAAAGTCGGTTTTTCCACTTTTAGTGGATACAAATACGACTCAATCAATTATGAAACATAGCTTGAAACTACCTGTGTAAAGGAACTTAACGATATAATTATAATTATGTCAGGAAAATAGTTTTGAGTTGATAATTGGGGATATATCCTTTTTCCTATTCTTACAATAATGCTTGTATCAGCATGTTGGGCATGCTAAAATGAGTACAAGACATACATTCCAAATTTATCCTATAATACTTTCCACTAAACAAGTAAAGGTCCTATCCAGTGTTACGAACATCGGAATAGGACCTTTTTGTATAGAAAGGAGGGGATAATGTGTTTGGGTGGTTTGAGCAGTTATTGCAACTGTTTGCTTTAGGTGCCACCATATTTACCACAATCACAATAGGGATCAAAAATATTAATGAAATGAAGAAAAAAACAAAAAGAAAAAGACGTTTCTTATAAAGAAAACGTCATCACATTATTTGCTATACGTCTATTATAATCAATTTCTCACTAAAAGATACCGTTATTTGCCACTGCCTTATGACATTTTCTTGAAGAAAACGGGATAATGCTGGAATGTATGTTATGTTAAAAAAATGGAAGGGAGAATGGCATATGGGAAACATTCAATTAATTCCTTATAAGGTACAAGCTTTGGTGAGACAGACAACGGAAATACCGCAAGGAGTGCAGTTCGTAGAGGCTCCAGAATTATGGGAAAATGGAGCAAGCGGCGATGGGGTTATAGTGGCCGTCATCGACACAGGATGTGATGTCAATCATCCGGACTTTGAGTCACAAATTATCGGAGGATATAACTTTACGACAGATTATGACGGTGATGTAGACAATTTCTCTGATAACAATGGTCACGGAACCCATGTTTGCGGAACGATTGCAGCCATCGAAAACAACCAAGGGGTGGTCGGCGTAGCACCGAAAGTAAAACTTCTCGTGTTGAAAGTGTTAACTGAATCGGGAGAAGGAACGCTTGAAGCGGTAACGGAGGCAATCGATTATGCGATCAATTGGAGAGGACCAAACCAAGAAGAAGTTCGTATTATGTCCATGTCGCTTGGCAGCAGTGTGGATGATCCGGTTCTTCATGAAACTATAAAGAGAGCGGTGGCTCAAAACATCCTTGTTGTTTGCGCAGCCGGGAATGCAGGCGATGGGGAGTATACAAGTGATGAATATGAATATCCGGGATCCTATCCAGAGGTTGTTCAAGTCGGTTCGGTCAATCTGCAAGGAGAGATTTCTGATTTCAGCAATTCGAATTTAGAAGTAGATTTGGTCGCACCGGGTGAGGGTATTCTCTCAACTTATTTAAACGGGGAGTATGCGAAGCTATCCGGAACATCTATGGCAACCCCGCATGTATCCGGCGCAGCAGCCTTATTATTGGAGCAATACGAAAGAACGTCCGGCAAAAAAATGACTGAGTCCGAATTGTACGGGACTTTAATTAAAAGAACGGTTCCCATTGATTCCAGCAGAAATGAGCAGGGGAATGGGGTGTTGAAACTCTTCTCCTCGACTATGAAGCGCACGACTGTTTAATCATATAGAAATAAGACCGGTTCCTGGGGCTTCATTCTACCTAAGAGCCGGTCTCCTGAAAAAGGACCGTCATGGGAATTCCGTTGAGTGCTTTCCTAGACGGTTCATTTTCGTTTGAAGCATTTTTACTGTCCATATGAAAATGAGGGGTTTTTCAACGCTTGAACAATTAAAATAACGACCTCATTGATTTCTGCAAGAGCCTCCATTTTTGCTTTTAAAAAGAGGTTTTTGTTTTTTTTAATTAAACTATGTTCTAAAAGAAAAACTTGTAAGAAAAAATCAGCTCATAAGAGGGGATTTTAACCATGAAACGGACCGAAACAACAGGTGCATATTAAATATGTAGGGAATCCTACATATTTAATATGAATGGAGGTTTTCATCATGACAAAACGGAATCGCAGATCAAAAGCAGGCGCACAAAACACAAAAGCAATTACCGAGTTTTCACAAGAACTGGCCGCTAATCCTGCTAATAAAAAAGCGGAAAAATCGCGCCCCCATTAATGAATTGACCCTCCCTGAACAAGGAGAGGGTCTTTATTTTATCGGAATTTTCCGACCCTTTCTGAAGGATATACTATTATTAAAGGGAATGGGAACCAATTACGAATGCCCTATGCGACGGAAGTAAATAAACTAAACAAATAAAAAAGGTGGAACATGAAACAAGTCATCGAAAACATTCGAAACAATAAAAATCTGGTTTTTACCTGCCAATCATCAGAAATGAATGAAGATATCAAACGATATGTTCATTATTATAAACTTCCAACGGAGGATGTTTCCTACTGTTGCGGATATGAGCCAATAGGTCATGAACGGCTGTTTGTTCAGTCTTTTCGTCCTCGACAGCTCAAGGGGCATCTTCTTCTTCTTCACGGGTACTACGATCATGCGGGGGTGTTAAGTAAGGCGATTCGTTTTCTCGTTCAACAACACTTTCATGTCCTGACATTTGATTTACCGGGTCACGGGTTATCAACGGGGGAAAGGGCGGCCATCGCGGATTTTTCCCTTTATGTGGAAAGCGTTCGGGAAGTCATTCGCAGACACTTATCTTCAGCAGCTCTTCCTGTGTATATCGTCGCCCACAGCACCGGGGCTGCTGCGGCCATTGATTACATATTGAATGATAAAGAGGCGTCCGCGATTCAAAAAGCGGTGTTCGTTGCTCCTCTTGTCCGTTCATACCACTGGAATGCGACCTCCATCAGTATAAAGGCACTAAGGCTATTTGTCCGTCAACTAAAGAGGGTGATCCGAAACAATTCTTCCGATGCAGCCTTTTTGAGGTTTATGAGGGAAGATCCCCTCCAGCATGACAAAGTGCCCCTCAGCTGGGTAGAAGCGCTAATGAAATGGAATGACTCCATTGAGAAAGGAGAGCCCAGCGCTGCTAACGTTCTCGTCATTCAAGGGAAAAAGGATACAACGGTGGATTGGGAGTATAATATCGTGTTTTTATTAAGGAAGTTTCCCAATATCACTGTTCAACTTGTGGAAAATGGCAAACATCATTTATTGAACGAGGAAGAGATGACAAGAAGGCAAGTGTTTAATTCCATCAACCGCTACTTAACATCAGGGGGATGACCTAAAAGCATAAAACAGGCTTTTAGGTCATCCTATTTATCTACATGATTTCGTCAGTATAGATCTCGTATAAAAAAACACTTCTTTGGCCAGAAAAGGGATCTTCGTTTGTCGGCTTTGATAAGCGGACGTTTGAGTGGGAGAAGAATGAACCTGCACGGCTAAATCACGAGCGATAAGTATGGCCGCTTTATATGGAGAGGATTGCTTCCACGGGGGGATGTGTCAAAAATTCCTCTACATATGTTCAACACGTTTTTTGAACATATGTAGAGGAATGAAAGGAAAAAAGCGACTTTTGTCGAACTTTTTTCTATGTCACACATTTTCATTCAGCAAAGGGGAGAAGCAGTCATGAAAAAAATTGCTGTATTAGGCGCAGGTGTCATGGGCCATGGGATCACCCAAATTTATGCGCAAGAAGGATACGATGTTTGTTTAGTAGAGGTATAAGTTTAAACTGATATTTAAATATTCAAAAAAAGGCGGGTAACATTTAAGTCCCAACAAGAAAGAAGGGAGGATGAGAATCTTGAGTGGCAATAAAAGAAAAGGGGGATTATCATGTTATGCTGAATGCAATAAAGAATCAATATGCGTATTTTCTTTTGGTTTTAGCCAATATGATATGGGGTGGCAATTTTGTAATAGGTCGTATTGGAGGGGATTATTTTCCACCCTTTACCTTTTCGTTATTTAGATGGATCATCGCTTTTTTATTACTGACTCCGTTTATGTTGAAACGCCTGAAAGCAGACTGGAACGTTCTCTGGCGTCATAAATGGATATTGCTCCTTTTAACGATGACAGGTGTTGCAGGATATAATACAATCCTTTATTTTGCTCTGCATTTTACAACATCTATTAATGCTGCTGTTGTTAATTCGACAACTCCATTGTTTATTGGTATTTTTTCTATTTTTATTCTTAAAGAACGAATCACGTCTATTCAAGTGGCCGGAATCAGTTTATCCATTATAGGTGTTATTTTTATCCTTTCAAAAGGTTCTCTAGAAATATTGCAAACTTTATCCTTTAATGTTGGAGATCTATACGTTTTGATTGCGGTTGTATGTTGGAGTTTGTACTCGATTATTATTAAAAAATATTCAAATATATTGCCAACCAATACAACTTTATATATTACATCTTTCATAGGAATTTTTATGTTGATGCCATTTAGTATGTTTGAATTAAAACAACCGGATGTTGAGGTTGTATTTACTCCATTTTCTATTTTTATCTTGCTTTATGTAGGGGTGTTAGCTTCAATTGTTGCTTTCCTATCATGGAATACAGGGGTACCGAAAGCAGGCGCAGCCAAATCCGGTATTTTTCTGAATTTACTCCCTGTTTTCGCGGCGATCTTTGCGACGATATTTACAAATGAATCCTTAGTATGGTATCAAATTGTCGGTGGTTTCATTGTTATTTTTGGTGTTTTGCTTTCTTCGAAGACGGCACCAAGAGCCGCTTCAAAAGAAAAGGTATCTTCACGTACATATCCGGAAAATGTATCTTAAAGAATGGGGGCTTGGTTTGTTCTTCAACTAATCGATGGTTATACTTTTAAAAGAAAAACAGAAAGACCGATTGATAAAATCGGTCTTTCTGTTTTTTAACCAACACTCGAGCAAACGAATCCTTTATACTAAGAGGCAAGAGTGTTGTTTCGTTTCTTTCTTTTAAATTGAAATGTGGATAAAATGACAGCCGTAACAATTAACAGTGCGCCAATAAAAAAGTTCTGGTGCAATGTCTCATGCAACAACAGCCAGCCTAACCATGTGCCGACAAGCGGCTGAAAGAAGAAAAATAAGGAACCGACGGTCGCATCCATCATTTCCATTCCTTTGTTCCAAAAAAAGAACGCCCCGGCCGTCGACACAATGCCTAAATATAAAATACCGAGCTGTACGGAAAGAGAAGAAATATCTATGGATGCTGACTGAATTTCCCATATCATAAATGGGGTAGTGAATACAAGAGCAAACAAAATGGAAAATGCTGTAATGGTTAACATATGCAGCCGCTCAGAAGCGATTTTGACATATACGGATAGCAGCGCCCAAGTGACAGCTGCTCCGACAAGCGCGAGGTTACCTGTAAAAGCGGAAGAAACACTTCCGTTCCAACCGACAATGCATAATACCCCGGCAGTAGCCATAAGAAGGGACATGATTTTTTGCTTCGTTAATTTTTCTTTCAGCAACAACCAGGCCAAAAGGGCAAGAAACACTGGAGTGGCCGCTGTAATGAGAGAAGCGGTATGGGCATTGGATAATTTCGTACCGATGAATTGAAGGGAAATCGAGACAAAGTATCCGATAAACCCAATCCACAACATAAGCAGCCAATCATGCTTTCTTATCGTTTCTGTATGACGGTATTTCCGATACCAAATAAGACCGAGAACGAAAAAAGCAATCATGTATCGAAGCCAGACGAGAGTGAGCGGGGGAATGAACTCCAGCACGTATTTGCTTATTACATACATGCTTCCCCAAATGCTTGCTGCAAGAGACAAATAAAATGCACCTAGCCAGCTGTTTTTCATCTAAACATACCTCCGTCATTTTAAAAGTGAATTCTCTTATGAGAAGACGAGGTATGAATTACCTTCATCTTCCTTTAGATGAAAGCAACAGGCTGATCATTTTCAAACAATATGTAGTACATTGCCTTCATTCCTTTCTTTTTGAGTTAATTATATCAATATTCAGAATATTTTTGGTAAAAAAATAAACCGGTTTGCTTGAGATCGTTTATATAAAGAAAGATGTAAATGGACTATGTAGTAAAACACCCCGCTCTGCCGTAACCCAAAGTGTCTCAAAACCCGCACTCGCAGGTGGGTATTCGCACAGCCGGGTTTAACGTCCCTCATCCAAGGGCATGTTATCTGCAGCTGATTGTTGAATTCCCTTATTATTCACATCGGTTTGAGACAACAACGAGCATACGAGCATCGCAGGTATGTACAAGATTCTTTATCATCTTCTGCAAAAGAATCTGTATGGTAAATCCCCATAATCAATGTAAATCGTTTGTATAGTTATCATAGCGAAAGTAGAGGCGTTTTACAAGTAGACTTTTCTTCCAATTTAAGGGGATGGGCTTCGCTTGTGAACGACCTCCTAGACTTTAAATAAACAAAAATTATTTCTTTCTGAAAGGGTCCATTATCAAATCCGTGCTCTTAACTGATTCTTATGTCGGGCCCTTTCAGGAGGATGGCGGAAGGCATGTTTTTTATGCCTTCCGCCATCCTCTTTTCACAGTTTCAACACATTTCCCTGATATCTTTTTTAAACGGCAAGAAAATACATAATCTAATCATATGAAAGGAGTCAACATCATGAAAAAAATTCTTGTGCTTATCATATTGGTATTTTGTATCAGCACGAGTCAAGCTTATGCCCACACGGCTTTGGAGTCTTCTGTACCTCAGGATGGAGAAATTATAAAGGAACCGCTTCAGGAGATGGTTTTAAAATATGCGACGAAAATTGAGAACGGAAGTACATTTGAATTGAAAAATTCCAACAATGAAAAAGTCCCGGTTAACGTAACGGTGGAAAATGATCTATTGAAAGGAACGACTGAACAACCGCTTCCAAATGATCAATATACGTTAGATTGGAACATTGTCGGAGCAGATGGACACCCGATTAAAGGATCGCTAGCATTCCGTGTCGATGTCCCTGAGCAAGCGGCACAGGAGCCTGCTGAAGAAAATACCGAAGAAAAGGCAGAAAATCAAGTTCCAGAAACAAAAAATGAAGAGATGGTGGAACAAGAGGCAGAAGAAACATCTTCTTCTTTCCCGATTGTCCTTGTGGTTATTTTAGGAGCCATTGCGGTAGGAAGCTTATTCTTTTTACGAAAAAGAAAGGGTTAAGTTGAATGTTTTACGTCACAGTTGTCAGTGAAACACTTTTATATTTTTTCTTTTCTATGCTAATTGGATATTTCATTTTAGAAACAAGGCCAGCGACCAGACGTCCAATCGTTTCCGTGCCGCCTGGTTTACTTTATCTAGCCGTCATCGCACTCCCTGTTTTATCGTTTTTTCCGGTGTTGCGAATTGTACTATTTCTTAAAGAACAAATCGGATTTTGGAAAACAATGGATTCCGTGTTGTGGACATTTGAAGCGGGACAGGCATGGTTGGTTACGGCCGTGCTTTCCCTTGTGCTGCTTATGTTTACGTTCATCGCAGTGACGCAAAAACGAAACGAATTGTTTTATATCGCTCTTATTTGTATGTGGTTTCTTGTACTAACGGTAGGATGGTCCAGCCATGCCAGCTCTCTTTCTTTTTGGAAAGGGTTCATCGCACATACTTTTCACTTTTTGGCGGTGATCGTCTGGACAGGTATTTTATTGAATGTCGGATTTTTTGCAAAAAAGCCGGCCAATTGGTCCGCCTTTTTGAAATGGTTTACACCACTGGCGGTCGGATGTCTCATCGTTTTGTCCATCTCTGGGTTTATCATAATGGATACGATTGTGCCGTATGAGCAATATGCGAATATATGGCTTATATCATATGGACAGACGCTGCTGTTTAAGCATTTATTTTTGTTGCCTATTCTTCTTTTTGCCGTCATCAACGGGCTATTAATGAAAAAAACAATGAAAGAAAGCGATATTTTCAGTCCTTTACCATGGTTAAAAGCGGAGGGTGCGCTATTGTTTATCGTATTTGCTTTAACCGGTCTGTTAGGACAGCAGTCACCCCCGCATGAATTGGAAACGGCGTTGAAAACAGAGGGAGCGTCTCCGCTGTTTGAAGAGATTTACAGAGGGACGGTCCTGCCGACTATGACGGTCAATCTAGATGTTAATATGTGGTCACTAAGCTTCGGAGCAGCTGCCGTTGTTTTTGCCTTCGTGATCATTACCGCTTTTTTGAGAAAGGCGCCAGCAGCAGCGGCATTTATATTCAGCCTTTTACTCGTTGTGGCTTGTTATGTGAGCCTTATGTATGGTGTGCAGTAAGAAAGAGCTTTCGCGGCTCTTTTTTTAGTATAATTGACACTCCTTATCCTCTTACGGCTTTTCTATTCTCTCATCTTGAATAAGCTAAAAAGGTTCTCGTATAAGCGTTTGGCAAGGGACCGTAAGGTAAATGGCCAAACGCTTATGCATAAATCATTCAACATGGGCAAAAAAGGCCCGTGTTGAATGATTTATGTGGATTTATATAGTAGAATACATTAGTGGACTCATTTGATAACGAGAGAAAGAAAGGATTGTTTTTATGTCATTCGATTTAAACGGCTTATCTTTACCAGAGGAAATTAAACCATTACTTTCAAATAGAGAAGCGACAAACCTTTCCGCTGAAGATGAAAGGCTTATTGGAAAAGGGGGCTATACCGCTGCGGAAGAGGCTATCATAACAGATGCGGTCATTGCGCTCGCTCTTGGGAAAAATGTGTTGTTAAAAGGACCGACTGGTTCGGGGAAAACGAAATTAGCGGAAACCTTGTCGGCGATTTTCCACCAGCCGATGCATTCCATTAACTGTTCCGTCGACTTGGATACGGAAGCTCTTCTTGGATTCAAAACCATCGGAGAGCGTGATGGCCATACAGTGATTGAATTTGTGGCAGGCCCTGTCATTCAGGCAATGAAGAAAGGCCACCTTCTATATATCGACGAAATCAATATGGCAAAACCCGAGACGCTTCCTGTTTTAAACGGGGTGCTTGATTACCGTAAAATGATCACGAATCCATTTACAGGCGAAGTGGTGAGAGCAGCCGAAGGTTTTGGCGTTGTGGCAGCGATTAATGAAGGATATGTCGGAACGGTTCCGTTAAATGAAGCATTAAAGAATCGTTTTGTTGTCATCGAAGTACCGTACATTCAGGGAGAGAGCTTAAAAGACGTGTTAACGTCACAATCTCAATTGAAAGACAAGGCAATGGTCGAGAAATTCGTGACACTTTCATCCGACTTGATTACACAAGTACAAAATGGGCAGATTTCAGAAGAGGCAGCATCTATCCGTGCACTGATCGATACGTGCGACCTTGCGGTTTATATGCCGCCAATGCGTGCTATACAGCGGGGAATCATTGAAAAGTTAGAAGATGAAAGGGAAAAGGCAGCCATTCAAAACATTGCGGAAACGCTGTTTGAGTGAGGTTGTAAACCATGAGATTTATTAAATTTAATGATAAAAATATCGACTCTTTCTTGTTTATGGAACTTTCGGATCTAGCGAAGACACTCACGAAACAAGATGAAATTGAAGTCGAGTATGCGTTTAGATCGTACTATGATCCGTTCGCCGGTAAAGTGTATGTCAGTCATTTTTGGGATAACCGCCCGGCACATGAGATGATAAATGGATTGAAAACGGATGTCTTTCTTCGCAGTATCGGAAGTTATAAGGATACGAAGTTTAAAGAAATCGGCGCTTTTTTGAAAAAAGTAAGAAATCTTTCCGTCTCAAGCTTTGCGAAGCAATTATTGATGGTATGTGAGGATTTGCGTCTTGAAGAAGTATGTAAGCGGGAACGTCCCGGTACGAAGAAAGCATTTGCGGTGCGCCGAAATGTTTATCGAAAATATTTTCAAGACCAGCTTAATGTCAATCTTGTTAAAAGTATACAGACCGATGCGTTCTTTAACGGTTTATTTCTTTTATTAACGACTGACAATCCTTTTGAAGATATTCCTTCCATTTCGGATTCAATCGATCGTGTCTTGCCGTTCGTCCGCAATGAACTGATGAAAGTGTATGAAGCGAAAACGACCGGCGACATTACAAAAATGGTGGTGGAAATCGCGGAAGTATTGGATGAAGTGCTGGAAAATGACATGCTGAACATGTATTTTCATTTACCTGAACTTGAGTATGACCAGATAGAAGACGGATTAACGTTTGATGATATCAAACGGCAAGCCAAACTCGATAATGATGATTCACTCGGGAAAATTGCAGAAGGTGATGAAGATATATATGAAAACCATATGCCGACGCATCACCGCGAAACAAGCAAGGCAACGAAAAGTTTCCTGCAGTTTGACATCGAGCGTGGTTCCAAAACCGATTTAATGGGCGAGGGAGGTCGTGAAGGAGATGATGGCGACCAGGCGCTTGGAATGGTCCAGGGCTCCGCTCGTAAAAGCAAACGAAACGATTATTCCCACATAGAAGCGATGGAAAGCAGACGTGATGAGGAACAGGGCGGCGGTGAAAGCGAGTTTGGAAAAGAAAACAAATATGCTTATCCGGTCTTTAAAACCCCTGATATCCCTACGCATGAACACATTCGCAGTTATGAAGAAAACGCAAAAATCATTGCTCCATACCAGAAAAAGCTAAAACAAATGATCGAAAAAACGTTGGAACACAAAAAAACGCTGCCGCGAACAGACTTGCATTTCGGCCGGTTGAACAAAAAGCTTCTTCGCTTATTGACGGACGAAAACCCAAGGTTATTTTATAAGAAACATCAGCCGTCCATTGAGATTGATGCAGTATTCTCTCTGCTGGTGGATTGCTCTGGATCGATGTTTGATAAAATGGATGAAACAAAGCTTGGAATTACCTTATTCCACGAAGCCTTAAAATCCATTCGTGTACCGCATGAAGTCGTCGGCTTCTGGGAAGATACGAATGAGGCGACAGAAACGAAACAGCCGAATTACTTTAATACGGTGATTGATTTCACTTCATCCATCAAACGAAAAAGCGGACCAGAAATTATGCAGCTTGAACCGGAAGAAGATAATCGTGACGGGTATGCGATCCGTCATATGGCAAAGAGACTGATGGAACGCTCCGAGGCCCAAAAGTTTTTACTTGTATTTTCAGACGGGGAACCGGCTGCAATGGGGTACGAGCAAAACGGGATCATCGATACGCATGAAGCCGTTTTGGATGCAAGAAAGCAAGGAATCGAAGTCATCAATGTCTTTTTGTCGAACGGCTATATTGACGAAGGACAGCAAAAGACCATCCAGAATATTTACGGAAAGTACAGCATACTTGTGCCGAATGTCGATGAATTGCCGGATGTTTTATTCCCGCTCTTACGGAAATTGCTTCATAAAAGTATTTAATAACACGGGGCTGACTCAAAAGCCTTCGGGCAAGGGCAATCATCTATTTTTTCTGCAATGAACTTCCATATATGTAAACATAAGGACGAACGGGGAGCTAAACAAGACCGCATGAATCGGGGCGGAGATTACAACACTAACAATGGATGCGATGGTTAAGGCCGTTCTCAGTTATTGACTGAACGGGACAGTATCCAAAAAAAGCAGTAATAAAACGCGGGATGGAATGACGGTTATGCCGGTTGATTCATATTCTGGGTTTTCTTTCATCGTAATCTGCCGAGGAGGGGTCAGATGGCACAAGAACTTCTGCAAGAAGAGCTCACGCAAGAGCAAAAAAACATCAAGAAAGCGGATGTAGGTGACACAATTGAGTTTAAACAAGGGGAACGAAAAGGGCGAAAGGCAAAAGTGATTGCTGTCCGGGAGAACTCGGTCATCGCCGAGATTGGAAAAAATCCAAATACCGGCGAACCAATTCGTACGGTCGTCAATCATAAAAATTACAAAAAGACGAAATAACGAAAGGAGTGGATGCCCACTCCTTTCGTTTTAAGAAGGTTCCCTAGGTCATTTTCCTTTATAAGAAAAACAAGGATTATCTTCCAATAAACTCTTGTGTCCAATACCCTTCACTTGTTGTGTGTCCTACTCCAATGTGAGTAAAGCGGCTATTTAAAATATTGGCACGGTGCCCGGGACTATTCATCCAATCGCTGACCACTTGTTCAGCTGTCTGCTGTCCCTGTGCAATGTTTTCCCCTGCAGATGTGTAGGAAATGCCAAACCTTTTCATCATCTCAAAAGGTGAACCATAAGTCGGACTTGTATGCGAAAAATAATGATTATCAAGCATGTCTCTTGCCTTTGTTTGGGCCATATTAGACAACTCAGCGTCCATCTGCAGTCCTGGAAGGCCATTTTGCCTGCGCTGCTCGTTCGTGAGTTGAACGACTTGCTGAATCAAGGAGTCTCCGTTAACATCAGAAGGGGGCGGAGCGGGTACCCATGGGGCCATTTGGCCGGTATCCGGATTATTAATAGTATTCAAATTCGTATTCATGTTTGTGTTCATATTGTAGTCTTGAGGGGTATTCATCATATTGTTATTTGGTACCCTGCTGCTTCTGGCCTTGATGGACATACGGTCAGTGTTGTAAGAAACCGGCTCTCCTGTAATTCGTCCATTTTCGGTATTAACCACTTTTACAGGGGAAGGTGTTTTTTCATTTCTGTTTTCTTCCCTATTTTCATTCATGTTTTCTGCCCCGAGGTTTCTTCTATCAGTGTTACAGCCGCTTATGACAGCTAAGGAAAGAATGAATATGAGAGTTCCTGTTAATACATGTAACTTCTTCATGATGATACTCCTTTTTTGCTGATTTTTATCGTTTTTATCTTGACTTTTATAGTGTTCCATTTAATAAGAGAGACACTCTTGGAAAAAAACGCATGCCATATCATTTGCTTTATGATAAAAATGAATATTCAGACATCAACAAAGAGGGAACGATGGATGAGGAGGGACCTTTTGGATTTGGAGTGTTTTAGATGGGAAACTAATTCTGTTATGGAAAAAAGTATTTTGCTTGAAATAGAAGATCTGCTGATAATATTGATTCCAGGCAAGTCTGGGGAAAAGGGGAAGAAGAGGATGTTGTATAAAATTTTCCACCTTGTGGCAAGGTAACTTTTGTTGAGATTTTACCTATCAAGGAGGAAACAATTATGCAAAATGTTCAACAAGTGTTAGGGGAAGCAAAGGAAGCGCTTCAACAGGCGATGCAAAATCCGCAATTAGCACAGGAGCAACTGCAGCAAGCAGCCCAAAATCTTCAAGCATGCATTGGCAGTCTACAAGGGGATTCTGCCATCATGCTCCAAGATGTGTATAACGCGGTACATAATGCATGCAATGCGGCGAAACAGCCCGAGAACGCACAAGCAACCCAAAATTCGTATGAACAGGCCATTCGCGCTTGCGAACAAGCAGAAGGAAGCCTGGGTATGTAGAAGGATCCCGTCAGAAAGAACTAGGCTTTCTTGTTGAATGTTTTTATCGTGTTATCCCATACTAATGAAAAAGAAGAGGAAGGATGAATTGATATGGGAACATGGAATAATGAAGCCGCACCGAATAATAACCTGCCCGCAGCGGTAATCCGTTCGTCTAAGCTTGTTTCAAGGAAAAAGCAAGCAGGGCATGAGTTTTCAGAGGAACTCGCCGATGGCGGAGAACGTGATGAAGCTATTGAACATCAACGAAAAAATGAGTAAAGCGGTTATGGGAAAATGCTCATGATCATATTGTTGCGGTGGAAGAGCGGATTGTGAAAGATGGAATGAATGGACATAATCATGGATAAAAAAGGATACGCTACTCATATATATCATAATGAGGTGAGATTAGTGGACGCGAAATATTTTGATGGAGATGTCCTGGGATCAGCATTAACGTTTATTCATGATAACGGTCAAGAAACGAAGTGTTCCGTGAACGATATATTTGAGATTAACGGAAGGAAATATGCCGTTCTGACCGGTCATGGGCACGAAACCGTCATGGAATTGCGTGAGGATGCAAGGCACTCCTCTTACTTTATGAAAGTTCAAGAGCATGAAGCGGAACATCTATTACATTCTTATCGACAACAACGTATATAAACAAACGGGAGGATAGCTATAAAAAGTCTATCCTCTTTTTATATGGAAAAAGAGAGAGTATTATCCCCGCATTGGATTGGAAAAGTGTGAACGCGCTTTTTATGTTCCTAGAAAAAAATAGTTTGGTGAGGCGGCTTCTTGAGAAGAAGAGAAACACAGCCTCTCATCTCCATTAACACGGTTATGATTCAAAATTCTAGTTGACGTAAAAAAGAGAGTGGCTCTATCACCACCCTCTTTTTTAATCTCCAAACACACGGCAAACATAAAGTCAAAATAACAAGGAGATGAAGGGAGGGAGTCTTACAAGTTGCTTGTTAACCCTGTTCCTCTCAACAGTCTTATTATGAATGTTTTTTTCTCTATTATTCATCCAAAATTTACAAGGTATGGATTTTTTGAATGAAAGGGACCTTAAGAATACAAAAGGAGGTGAAGACAAATGTCAAACCGCAGTGCTGGTCGTAACCGATTATTAGTACAAGGTGCAGAACAAGCTTTACAACAAATGAAATTTGAAATCGCTTCTGAATTCGGTGTGCAACTTGGAGCTGATACAACATCTCGTGCAAATGGTTCAGTAGGTGGCGAAATTACAAAGCGTCTTGTTGCTACAGCTCAATCTCAATTATCAGGACAAGCTGGTATGATGCGCTAATCGAACGAATGAATCCCTTCTCAGGAATTCATCAGGTATAGTTTTAACTTCACATTAGTGAATGGCTACAGGTTAAAACTAAATAGCTTAATGGCTGAGGCTGCCTATATGAAGGCAGCCTTCCACTATGTTACAGGCAGGGCTTTTTGAGTTTAACCGCTCGGTAATCCTGCCCAAAATGCAGGATCACCCGGATACTATATAATAGCAACTCTCCATAACTGAAGGTGAACAAATATGAATACTAGATATGAAAATCTCTGGAAATTAAGGGTTTAATCAATTGATCATCTCCACTCTACTCATTGGGCTATCGCCCTTCTCATTCCTTAAGGAGGGGGTCTTCTCACCTAATTAAGATAAAGAAGAGATGATTCTATATGAATAGACAAAATAAATATAAAATTTAGAATATTTTAAATTTAATGTTGACTATAAAAGTAATGAAAAATATAATGTAAATAAAATCCATCCTATTATAAACAATAAATGATTCAACTAGTCATTAAAAATATAATGTGAACGATTCATATGCAAAAGATAAGGTTCCAACTGAATGATGAATGAAAACAATTTTTATATAATGATGTCACATTCCTGGATTTACGAGAATTTTACACAAGAACGTTTGGTTAAAATGAAGTGGGGAGACGACCTCTTCCCATGGTCTCATTAGAGCCGGGCAAACATGAACACGTGTTAAGAATGTTAAGACAAACATTCTTTTTGGTGATACATGCTTTTGCTTGGCTTTTTTTTATACAACTTTGAACATAATTAAAATAATCATTTGGTAAAAAGTAACAGACATCGACAACATTTGAGGTGGTGGTGGCTGACAGAAAAAAGATTGGGACAGGTTCGTTCATAAGGCAAAGAGAAAGTTCATCATCGTTTGCATCCTACATAATCAGTTTAAAGACACGGGGATCAAAACAGATTGGCCATACGGTTGAGAGAATGGTAAAAGAGAGACAACAAGAGAAAGAGAGAAAATGTCTGCAGGGAGCTTACTAAAATAAGAAAAGAGGGATAGGGATGAAAAAGCGGATAAGTGTAATTCTCACAATCATGATCGTCATGATGCTGGCGGCATGCGGAAGCCAGGGAACGAGCAGTAAATCGGGGTCTGGAGGAAAGAGTGAAGAGTCAGGATCGTTGGCAAGGATTCAAAAAGAAAAAGTAATTAATATTGGCATTGAAGGAGTGTACCCTCCATTCAACTATCATGATCAAAGTGATAAATTAGTAGGTTTTGATGTGGATATTGCTGAAGAGCTAGCATCCAGAATGGGAGTGAAGGCCAATTTTGTAGAGACACCGTGGGATACGATCATCGGAGGATTACTTTCCAACAAGTATGACATCATTGTCTCCAGTATGGCGATTACACCGGAGCGGCAGAAAAAAGTGGATTTTACCGATCCGTATTATCATACAGGTGCACAATTATTCGTCAATAAAGGATATGACCGTGTAAAAGATCCAGAGAAAGATTTGCAAGGAAAAAAAATCGGGGTAGCAATCGGAACAACTTTTGAGAAAAAGGCGGTGGAGCTTGGTGCCCAAGTAACAAACTATAAAAGTGATTTGCTTACATTCCAGGATTTGGCTGTTAATCGCGTGGAAGGTGTCATTACGGATAAAGCGGTTGGCGCCCGCATCATTAAAGAAAATGGGTATCCATTTGAATCCATTGGCGATGTCCTTTACGAAGAAGAAGCGGGGATTTCACTTAACAAAGGTGAAGACGCACTAAAAGAAGAAATCAACAAACATTTAAAAGCCATGATGGATGATGGCACATACGAAAAAATAAGCGTGAAATGGTTTGGTGAAGATATCCGCTAAGGGGGGAGAATATGCTCAATTTTTCGTTAATCTCTGATTTTGTACCCTTTATGTTAAAGGCGACGATCGTGACACTTGAGCTTTCAGTTGTCTCCATCGTTTTAGGATTAGTGGCCGGCTTGTTTATCGCGTTAATGAAAATCTCCAATGTAAAACCGCTTGAGTGGATGGCCGATTTTTATATTTGGATCATACGGGGAACACCGATGCTCGTTCAGCTTTTCCTCGTTTATTTCGGTTTGCCTCAAATCGGCATTGAATTATCACCGTTTGTCTCATCCGTCATTGCATTAGGGATGAATGCCGCTGCGTACATTGCGGAAATTTACCGCGGGGGCATTATGTCGATTCCAAAAGGACAGATTGAAGCTGCACAATCGTTGGGAATGCGCTATACCGGTATCATGAAGCTTATTGTATTGCCGCAAGCATTTCGAGTAAGTATCCCGGCTCTTGGAAACCAGGCGGTTATGATGTTAAAAGATTCTTCTTTAGCATCCTTGGTAACCGTGTCGGAGCTAATGATGGTGTCGCAGCGCTACGCTTCAACGAACTATGCCTTTATTGAATTTTACATTGCAGCAGCCTTGCTGTACCTAGTCCTGACGACCATTTTCACCTTTATTTTAAACAAAATCGAGCTTCGTTTATCTGTCAGTGAGCAATAGGGGGGTGACTAAACTGGAGGTTCAAGCCGTTAAAACAGAAAAAGCAGAGACTATTATTCGAATTGAGAATCTTCATAAACATTTCGATAAATTGGAAGTACTAAAAGGAATCAACTTGACGATCAACAAAGGAGAAGTAGTGGCCCTAATCGGTGCCAGCGGTTCAGGAAAGAGCACTTTGCTCCGGTGCTTGAATCGTCTCGAAACGATTACCGATGGGAAAATCATTATTGACGAAATCGTGTTGGACGACTCGGTGAAAAACATCAGCCAAGTCAGGCAGGAAGTAGGGATGGTGTTTCAACAGTTCAACCTGTTCCCGCATATGACGGTATTGCAAAATATCATGGTCGCCCCTATTCAAGTGTTAAAAAGGAAGAAGGAAGAGGTTGAACAAGAAGCGATTGCCTTGTTAGAAAAGGTGGGGTTAAAGGACAAAAAAGATGTGTATCCGAAAAAGCTCTCGGGCGGCCAGCAGCAACGTGTCGCGATTGCACGGGCCCTGGCGATGAAACCGAAAATCATGCTTTTTGACGAACCGACGTCTGCCCTCGATCCCGAGTTGGTGGGAGAAGTCTTGCAAGTCATGAAACAACTGGCACAAGAAGGCATGACCATGATTATCGTGACCCATGAAATGGGATTCGCCCAAGAAGTGGCGGATCGGGTGGTGTTTATGCATAACGGAAGAATCGAAGAGCAGGGGGACCCGAAAGTTGTCTTATCTAACCCGACTAGCGAAAGATTGTCGTCCTTTTTGCGTATCGTGAAATAAAAAGAAATAAGGATGATAGAAGGGGGGATGACCTTTTGAGTCAGTCCCCTCTATTGTGAAATGAGAGGGAGTCGGGAAAGATGACGGAAGAAAAAGATCGGTTGACATTGTTGAGTCTCGATATGGAAAAAGAAACAGACGGCGATGCCCTCAAAGCAAATGAGACTTATAAGCTGCTGAAAGACTATATCCATTATAGACGTTGTACGGCTGATCGAAACCGGCATGTCGTCATCATAGGCGGCGGGATCATCGGGTTGATGAGTGCATTTTATATGCGTAAGCAAGGATTTCATGTAACGATCATTGAAAAAAAATCGTTTGGAGCTGGCGCTTCCGGGAGAAACGGGGGCGGGGTCTTGGCCATGGGCAGAGAGTTGGCGGAAATTCCTTTCGCACGCCTATCGATTGAATTATGGGGCTCACTCTCACCGGTTGATATGAAGTTTTGTCAGCGCGGACATTTAATGATTGCCTGTAATGACTATGAACGTCAAAAACTTGAACGGGCAGCAGAATTGTATACATTAAGCGGATTAGACATTAAATTATGTTCAAAAAAGCAAGTCCAGGGAGTGCTTCCGGACGTTTGTACACAAATTTCAGGGGGGATTTTCAGCCCGGTTGACAGCCAAAGCTACCCGTTTACAACGATAACAGGTCTGCAAAAAGTATTGAAGCAAAATGGAGTTGCGTTATTGAGCCATACAGAAGTCATTGGATTTGAAACAGACGGATCTTATATAAAGCATGTCGTGACAAGTAAAGGAAACATAAAAGGAGACATATTTGTCGTTAGCGCCGGCCCGTGGACGGGTGAAATCACCGAATGGATGAAAGAAGAAATCAAAATCCAGCCAAGGCGATCCCAAATTATGGTCACAGAAATTGTCAAAGAGAAGAAAATAGGCCCTTTTGTATCCGGGAACGGCCTTTATTTAAAACAAACGCATGCAGGTAATTTGCTATATGGAGGCGGAGGAGGCTGGGAACAAACAGGTTTTGATGTATCAAACACCACCTTCGCCATACAGTTATTGACAAAAAGGTTTTTGGAGCTGTTCCCGGGGTATCGAACGAAACAACTGCTGCGTGCTTTTGCCGGTACCGTGGAAATTACACCTGATCACCTTCCGTATTTCGGGAGATTAGAAGCCTATGATAATGCTTATATATCAGCGGGATACAATGGTCATGGCTACGGTATGTCAGCGATCATGGGGAAATTGCTTTCTTGCTTAGCGGCAGACCATGACGATGATTCCATTCATGTTGATGATGTGACGAGCATCTTATCGTTTGTGTCTCCAAAAAGGTTTCAAACTGAGAAAGCGAGCGGGGGAACCGTTTATGAATGATAACGAAACGATTGTTTGTCGGTGTGAAGAGGTCTCATACGGTCAATTAAAAGAAGCGATTGAAAATGGAGCTTGTACATCACAAGAGTTAAAAATGGCTACCAGAGCGGGAATGGGAATGTGCCAGGGACGAGTTTGCCGCTTTCCGCTGGAGACAATGGTATTTGAACAGGAAGAAGGCATGCAATCGGCAGCAAGCAAGTTGACGGTTCACTCGCCAGTTCGGCCCCTCCCGCTGTCAATGGTTATCGGAAAGGGGAGAGGTGAATGAGAGTACAGCACCATCCGATTCTTCCATCCCGCACTCAAAAAGACATTGCTTTTTACTTCAATGGACAAGTTATAAAGGGGATAGAGGGAGATACGGTGGCATCAGCTCTATGGGCAAGTGGGATTAGAGCATTGCGTGTAACGGAAAAAGCAGGGAATGGCCGGGGAATTTTTTGCGGCATCGGTCATTGTTATGATTGTCGAATTTATCAAGAACATTTTGGAATGGTCCGAGCCTGCATCACCCCTATTCAAGAAAGGCATCGTTTTTTCTCGGAGGAAGGGGGACTGGACAATTGCAAGTAGACGTGGCAATCGTGGGAGGGGGCCCCGCCGGTTTAGCGGCTGCAAGAGAAATTGGGGCAAAAGGAGGGTCGGTCATCGTGATTGATGATCATCCAAAGCCGGGAGGAAAACTGTTAGGGCAACTTCATGAAGAATCGAAGAACGGCGGGTGGTGGAAGGGTTATGAGCAGGCAGAGCGGCTGGTCAAGGAAGCTTTGGCAGCAAATGTCACGATTCTCTCCGGCAAGCAAGTTTGGACAATGGAAAAAGGATGGAAGCTTTTTGTTTCCGATGTCCATAATCAAGGAACGGACGGGTTCACCATTAAGGCTGAAGCCATTCTATTGGCAACAGGGGCAGTGGAAAAACCAATTCCAATTCCAGGTTGGACATTGCCGGGAGTCATGACAATCGGAGCGGCTCAAGTATTAACGAATGTGTATCAGATAAAGCCCGGGCACAAAGTGGCAGTTGCGGGGATTGATATCCTTTCTTTAAGTATCGCTAGAGCAATGAAGCTGGCAGGGGTAGACGTGATAGGCATTTTTATGCTGCCCCGAAATGAATTTTCACAAGAATTAGCAGTGCCGTACCGTTTATTGGATACATTCAAATCGTTCACCCATCATGCCCCTTCGCCTCTACTGCGTTTAGGGGGGCGCTTATTAAAAACGAAAATCGGGCGGAAATTGGCAGCAGCATTTTATCCGGCAAGAGGATTAAAAGTGTGGGACATCCCTGTACATTTTCGACGCGCCATTCTTGCGGTCGAAGGTGGGCGGCAGGCAGAGCATGTCCTGATAGCCAATGTCGATTCACAAGGAAATCCATCCGGCTATTCATACAAAGAACAAATCGACGCCGTTTGTATATCAGGCGGATTGTCTCCGCTCTATGAGTTAGCGGTGAGTACAGGATGTCAGTTTGTTCGCCTTGAAGGTTTGAGCGGGGTCGTTCCGCTTCACAACGAAACAATGGAAACAAAGGTCGAGAACTTATTTGTCGCAGGAAACATTACCGGGATTGAAGGGGCAAAAGTAGCTCTCGCACAAGGGATGTTGGCAGGAAAAAGCATTTGCTTGAAGCTGGGTATTGGTTTGGTTGGAAATCATGAAATAAATGACGCGGTGACATATGTCGATGAAGTGAGAAAAAACGCGGACATCCAGTTCCATCCTTCCATCATTGCAGCGCGGCATGAATTGAAAAGAATATGGGAAGAACACCATGCTTTATCTTTGTAATTGATTTCTGAATGAGGAACAAACGAGCCGGAACTTATACTTCAGTAAAAAGGGAACAAGGGCGGTCGTATCGGTTTAGCTTTCGATGATGTGGGGATAATTCTTAAGCCGAACAAAATATACGAACAAGAAGTATCATTGCTTTTACATTAATAAAAGAACCTGTTTTTGAAAGAACGATTGATCAAAAACAGAATTGATGAAAGAGCAACCATTTTAGGTGTTTTCGGTTGCCCTTTTTTATTAATGTTAATGCTTACGGTTTAAGTGCAATCCTGAAAGGTTCGAGGTTGGTTTATCCTCATTATTACGGTGAGATTTTCTTTCTGCTTTTAAACGGGAAGTTTCATTCGCATTATTTTGGTTATCTAAAGTACCAGTTGTATTTCTCATTGGCATAAATGTTCACCCCCTATTCATAATCTGCGGAGTATATTAGATAAAATGACAGGGAGTATATGGAATAAGCACCTGATCCCTTTTCCGCTCGCCTTATGACAGCATCACTAAAGAATTCGGGATGGTGTACGACAAATGAAGCTTTATCCCATAATTTTATCGAACACTGTTAGTCATTTACCTCTCTTGTTTTTTTTACCACAGTATGTTCCGGAGTAGTCGCATTTCCGCTGGATGATTCATATCCCACTCGATACACATAATTTTTCGGTGCATTTACTACATTCTCCATTTTATATTGTTCCAAATCGTCTTGAAATTGACGTGCTGACTCTTTTTCGTCCATCTGAAAGCCTCCTCATGAAATAGTATCATTCAACTTTAGTTTGAATCAGAATGCAACAAAACAAGTGTGGAAAAATGAGGGGTCGGCACATTTACCTTCGTTGTCATTCCAAGAAGAGTTAAATTTGGGAAAATATAAAAAATTTAAATTTTCCCGCAAATTTATGGAGAAATAGGTGTCAGAAATTGTTTTATTAAAGAAAAAGGTTTTCGTCTAGTAGGAAGAGGTGTTTTCATGCTTGCCAACATCTTAGGAAACTCCTTTCAATTTGATATTTTGTCAATTGTTCCGCATCCTATATTTTGGATAGATGAAAAAGGGGAAATCATTTATATGAATTCCCATAAAAATGAAGCTTCGGAAACAAGGGTGTTATTGACAGCCTATGCGAATTCAAAACATAAAGGTTGCGTGGGATCTCCTGATTTCTTCATATAATGGGCAAACGCAAAAAGAGGGAAGATGTAATTTCCGCTTTTTGATACCCAAGCTCTTGAAAATAAAAAGGAAAGCTTTTTACATGTTGGATAAGTTTTTTTATGGAACGAGATAGATACAGAATGAATATTTATCTGTATAAGGACTTTGGTGGGAGGGAGAGATGAGAATGAAACCAATTGTATACGGACTGTTGGCCTCTTTTTTCTTTGCTTTTACGTTCATTTTCAATCGGGCGATGGAGATAGAAGGGGGAAGCTGGATGTGGAGCGCTTCGCTTCGTTATATATTCATGGTTCCGATTTTATGGGCAGTTGTTGGCTATAGAGGGGGAGTAACGTCTCTTGTGCGAGAGATGAGGCAACATCCCTTTCCTTGGTTTTTGTGGAGTTTTGTAGGGTTTGTCTTGTTTTATGCACCGCTCACGTTTGCCGCCTCGTTTGGACCGGGATGGCTGATCGCTTCCACCTGGCAGCTGGTGATTATTGCAGGCATTTTGTTAACACCGTTGTTTTACAAATTAGTAGAGACAGCATCAGGTCCTGTTCTCATAAGAGAGAAGCTGCCTGTTAAAGGATTGTTAATGTCGAGCATCATTTTATTAGGCGTCATTTTCATGCAAATCGAGCATGCTGAATCTCTCTCGTTTTTAACGGCTGTTGGCTGTGTTGCCACGGTCATGGTTGCTGCATTTGCCTATCCTTTAGGCAATCGCAAAATGATGGAAATGTGCGGGGAAAGGCTGGATGCGTTTCAGCGTACATTTGGCATGACCCTTGCCACCTTTCCGTTCTGGCTGATTCTGGCAGGCTGTGGATATGTGACGGAAGGGGCTCCCTCCGCAAGTCAAATGATTCAATCCTTGATTGTTGCTGTTTCAGCGGGACTCATTGCGACCGTTCTGTTTTTTTGGGCAACCGATATGGTAAAAGCCAATCAACAAAAATTAGCAGCTGTTGAAGCGACACAGGCAGGCGCAGTTATCTTTACACTGGCAGGGGAGGTCTGGTTCCTGTCAACACCGCTGCCTTCTTTCCTTTCATGGATGGGAATCATATTGGTCATGAGCGGAATGGTTCTTCACAGCTTCCTTTCCCGTCAAAAAGAAGAGAAGATAAAAACCGAAACAAAAGAGCTGACATTTTAATAAATGCTCTATATATAGTCATAACGCAGCATAAAAAAAGAAGCCTCTGTTTTTGAAGGCTTCTTTTTTATGCTACGGGCGAATTTGTCCATTTCCACGCACAATTGCTTTTGTTGTCGTAATCGCACGCAATCCCATTGGACCGCGGGCATGAAGCTTTTGGGTGCTTATGCCGATTTCAGCACCGTATCCGAATTGCTCCCCGTCTGTAAAGCGGGTAGACGCGTTATGGTAGAGGACGGCCGCATCTACTGCCTGGAAAAATAAATGAACATGCTTTTCGTTTTCACTTATAATAGCTTCTGAATGTTTCGTTCCATACATATCGATATGTTCGATTGCTTCTTTAACGTTTGATACGATCTTTATGGCTAAAATGGGAGCCAAAAACTCAGTATACCAATCTTCTTCCGTCGCCTCTTTTACAAATGGATAGGAAGCAGATAGTTTGCCATCACCCCGAAGTTCGACCCCTTTGTCTTTTAGTGCATGTAAAAGGGCGGATGTGTGAGGCCAATTTTCATGAATGAGGACTGTTTCGATTGCATTACACACGGAAGGCCGCTGTGTTTTGGCATTGATGACAATGTCTATGGCCATCTTTTCCTGTGCGGTTTCATCGATAAAAATATGGCAGTTGCCAACACCCGTTTCCAACACTGGAACCGTCGCATGTTGAATGACAGATTGAATGAGACCCGCTCCCCCTCGTGGTATGAGGACATCCAAGTAATCGTTCAGCTTGAACATTTCTGAAGCCGTTTCGCGGCTCGTATCTTCGAGCAGCTGAACTGCATCCTTAGGGATGGGGGAGTTTTCAAGCGATTGTCTCATGACATGGACGAGTGCTTTATTGGAATGCAGTGCCGATGAGCTTCCCCGCAGCAAGACGGTATTTCCGGCTTTTAAACAAAGGCTTGCTGCATCTACCGTTACATTTGGACGTGCTTCATACACCATTCCGATTACACCAAGTGGAACGCGCACCGTTTGAATATGTAATCCGTTTGGACGTTCCCACGCTTCAATCGTTTCGCCAACTGGATCTTCCAAGTTCACTAATTGGCGTACTCCGCCTACAATTTGTTCAATCCGCTCTTCAGTTAGTAGTAAGCGATCGAGGAGGGCAGGCGAGAAGCCTTGTTTCTTTCCTTGCAGAATGTCTTTTTCGTTTTCTTGTAAAATCCAATCTTTTTCACTTAAAATGCCTTCAGCCAATTTGGCAAGAGCTGCATTTTTTTCCTCCGTAGTAAGCATGGCCGTTGCTTTTGAGGCTTTCTTTAATTTCTTTGCTTTTTCGATTAACTCACTCATTTTAGTGTTCGCTCCTTTCAAATTGATACCCAATTATCACGATGGATGACTTCTGCTCTTTGATTGATGGAATAACCCTTTGCCTGTTCACTCGAATATCCTTTCACTTTTTGTAAATCCTCAGATGAGTAATAAATTTGACCTTTTCCAATGACCCGGCCTTTGTGGTTGATCACTTCGACAACATCGAGTGCCTTAAAGACACCAATCACCTCAGTCACACCGGCAGGCAATAAGCTCTTTCCGTTCAGGAGGACGGCTTTTTCGGCTCCTTCATCCACTTCTATGGTTCCTGCTACTTGAGAATGATGGGCAATCCATTGCTTTTTCATTTGCATCTGAGTTAGGAAAGGGCCGCCGATATAGGTGCCGTCACCTTTTCCGGCTAAAATATCGACGAGTTTTTCCTTTCCCTTTCCAGTGCCGACAAAGGCGCTTACTCCAAGGGAAAGGGCTTTTTGGGCTGCCAGCAGTTTCGACTTCATACCGCCTGTCCCCACGGAAGAGCCGCTTCCTCCTGCAACACTTAACAATTCTTCGGTGATTTCAGGGATAAAATGATATTTTTTCACATCTTTTGAAACATTCGGATTTCCGTCATACAAACCATCTATATCTGTTAGAATAATCAGGGCGTTGGCATGCAAAAAACCACTGACAAGTGCTGAAAGCATGTCATTATCCCCGAACGTCAATTCTTCGATCGAAACAGAATCATTTTCATTGATGATGGGAAGAACTCCGCATTCCAGCAGTTCATTCATGGCAGAATATAAATTGCGGAAACGCTCCTGGCTATAAAAATCTTCACGTGTTAACAGCATTTGAGCGGTCACGATGTTATATTCTCGAAAGAGTGAAATATATCCTTGCATCAACAATCCTTGACCGACCGCGGCTGCCGCCTGTTTTCCAGCGACCGTTTTCGGACGGGTTGGATAGCCTAAAGATCCGAATCCTGCTGCCACCGCTCCGGAGGAAATCAAAATCACTTCATGACCTTGCTGTTTTAAAAAAGCTAAAGCTTCGATGTGATCGCGCATTTTTTCTTCACATAGCATTCCTTTGTCGTTTGTTAACGAGCTGCTTCCGATTTTCACAACAATTCGCTGTTTTTTCATGTTTTTCGAACCTTTCTTTATCAAAATAAAAAAAGCGACGATTCCATCCTTTAGAAAAGGACGGAATTGTCGCTCCGCGGTACCACCTTCATTGATGCCTAAGCATCCACCTCAATCCGTAACGTGGAAAAACGGCTCATGTTTGCATAAGCAGTTCAAGAGGGCAGGTTCAATCTGCTTTCCGTGAGGAACCTTTCAGCCGATGAGTTCCACTCTCTATCACGTTCCCCAGATTTACTAGTCCCACACTATTATCGTTATCCTTTATTTGTTTGATATTATGCTTGGAAAAGAAGAAAATGTCAAGATGGATTTTTTTGAAAATTGAATGTCATTTTATCATATGTTCTTAAAATAACGCATCAATCATAATTTGAACTGGATTTTCCCATATTTTTCGTTAATATAAAGATATAGCGATATACATAGAAGGAGTGTAGAAAAATGATTCATCTTACATGGAAAGATCGCGAAACGATCAAAACGGTGAAATGCGTACATACGAAAGCTGAGAAATATATGGTTAACAATGCATTGACAGCTGGAAAAACATACGAGGTAAAAAACGAAACAGAAGAATTTTATTTCGTTGTTGATAATACCGGTCATGTTGGAGGCTATTATAAAGAGTATTTCGAAGAGGCATAAAAAATGACCCGCTTTGTACAAAGCGGGTCATTTTTTTATTTAACAGGAAAGTAGGAAGTAGGTTCTTTTTAACCAACCTCTCAAGAAAAAGTAATATTTTGGTTAAAAAGATTGTTGGTATATGATAAAATTATCTTGAAAGCGCATTCTTTTTTTTAGGGGGATGGAGAGAATGGAAGAGAAATATCCTGTTTTAGAAAAAGCGAAACCCTTTTATTATGAAGGAAGCGATATAGGTGTACTCGTTGTACATGGGTTTACAGGTACGACCCAAAGCATGCACGGGCTTGGAAAGCGTTTTGCAGATGCAGGTTATACAGTTTGCGGCCCTCGCTTGAAAGGTCACGGTACTCATCAGGAAGATATGGAGCAAAGTACATACAAAGAATGGATTCAATCCGCAGAAGAGGGATATCAATGGCTGAAAGAAAGATGCGAACAAATTTTTGTTGCCGGTCTTTCCATGGGAGGGACATTAACCCTACATCTTGCGAGTGTACACAAAGATATAAAAGGCATTATGCCGATTAATGCCGCCATCGATATTCCATCGATGAAAGAAGGAGAACAACTAAAAGACGTCCGTTTTCTTGATGCGATCGGTTCGGACATAAAGGCACAAGGCGTTGTGGAACTCGCGTATGAGAAAACGCCTGTAAAATCTATCTTTGAAATTAATCAATTCATGAAAGAAACAAAAGAAGCCGTATCTTCCATTTTGTGTCCGGCTCTAATTTTTGTTTCCACCATCGATCATGTGGTTCCGCCGGAAAACAGCCAATATATCTATGAAAAGCTTGCTTCTAACGATAAACAACTAGTAGAACTTAAAAACAGCTACCATGTGGCAACATTGGATCACGACAAGGAATTTATTGCAGATAAATGTATAGAGTTCATAAAAAGGCTTTGTTAAATAAGTTGACTCGTCCTAACAAGACGGGTCTTAAAGAATCAACAACCCATCAACTGATTAGAAAGGAAATGGAATTAATTTCTACGTTATAGAAGTTGATTTCTGCGAAGTGACATGATAATATAATAAATGTCAGCACGATATGACATATGCAGTCGTGGCGGAATGGCAGACGCGCTAGGTTGAGGGCCTAGTGGGAGCAATCCCGTGGAGGTTCAAGTCCTCTCGGCTGCACTTTAAGAAAAGCGAAGCAAGCTCGTTCATATCCATAGGACATTGGAACTCCTGACAAAGAAGCGCTTTTTGCTTCTGTAGGAAGGAGTGAAATGACCGTAGGATATAGCTTGCAGAGCTAGACAATAAGAAAAGCGAAGCAAGCTCGTTCATATCCATAGGACATTGGAACTCCTGACAAAGAAGCGCTTTTTGCTTCTGTAGGAAGGAGTGAAATGACCGTAGGATATAGCTTGCAGAGCTAGACAATAAGAAAAGCGAAGGCGACTGTTCAATCTTGAAAGGCGTTGGAGCTTCTGATGACAACTGTATACAAAACCGGAGAGAATCGCGCAGATTTTAATCTGTGAGGAAAGTCCGTGCTCGCACAGGCTGAGATGTCTGTAGTGATCGTGCCTGGCGAAATGATAAGCCAGGGCAGCTTGGTTTTACGACTAGGCTGACGGCAGGGAAAGCACCTAAGTCTATCGGATATGGTGTGATTACCTTGAAAGTGCCACAGTGACGGAGCTTCGAGGGAAACCTTGAAGGTGGAACGAGGTAAACCCCACGAGCGAGAAACCCAAACAATGGTAGGGGAAGTGTCTTGAGGGAAATGAACCGATATAGACACCAGTGCAGCAATGCACTGAGATAGATGATTCTCCACCTTGTACGAGAAGTGATCTTCGCATGCAGTACATGGTGAACAAAACGCGGCTTATGAGGTTTTGTATACCCAAAATGGAACAGTACCCAAGAGGCTGAAGGGGCTCCGCTGCTAAGGGAGTAGGTCGGGTTACCGGCGCGAGGGTTCAAATCCCTCCTGTTCCGCCATTTGAATAAATAATTTATATTTGTCTATACTAGAAAAGGTAATCTTAATTATTGGGCTATAGCCAAGCGGTAAGGCAACGGACTTTGACTCCGTCATGCGTTGGTTCGAATCCAGCTAGCCCAGTCAAATAGTCCAACGATGAAGCTATGAAAGGGTCAGGGCAGGAATGCAGCAGCCATTAGTAGCCAATTCGTGTGGACTATTTTTATTGTACATATATTTCGCTGTTTCAGATTTCTGCGAATAGTGAAAATATAGTAAACATCAAGCTGGATTAACTGACAACAGGGGAGGAATAAAGCGTGAAACAAAATGAGCGGGAATGTTTTTCTGAACTAGAATCGTTTAGTAGCTGGTTAGAAAAACATAACAAGACTGAAAATACAATTAAAACATATAAAGGAGTGCTCCATTCTTTTTACAAATGGATGCTTTTAAAAAATGAGTATATAGATGAGTTATCAAAAGAACATCTTCAAGCATATATTCACCACCTTGAAGTTGAAGGGAAAAGTGCTTCTACAATCGGGAAAACGCTGGCCGCTTTTAGCTTGTTTGCGCACTTCATCGAAAAGCCTTCTCTTGTACACGGCATTGAAGTTCGATCATCTTCCAATCACAAAGAAACAATGCCGGAGCATTTGGACCATGAGGAACGAGAAAAATTATTGGCCTCCGTTAAAAAGGACGGTAATCTTCGTGATATTGCCATTGTGTATATATTACTTCACACGGGAATCCGTGTATCCGAGCTCTGTCATTTAGATCGTGGCGATGTCATTCAAGATGAGATCGGCAGCGGCTTGATTGTTCGCGGACAAAAGGGAGAAATAAAAAGAACGATACCTCTTTCAAAAGAAGCGGGAGAGCACGTGAATCGTTACCTCTCTCGGATAATCAGACATCAGGAAGCGCTTTTTCTTTCAAATATAGGACAGCGGATGACAACACGTGCTGTTCAATATATGCTAAAGAAGTATGACGTGAATCCCCATAAGCTCCGTCATACGTTTTGTTACGAATTAGTTCATAAAGGAGTTGATTTAGCTACAGTTGCACAACTGGCAGGGCACTCCGATATTAATGTGACAAAACGGTATGCCTCATTGGCTTCCGCCAATTTGAAAGAAGCGATCAATCGGGTGTTTGCATAATGTAAAGAGAGAGCTTATAAGGACAACTTCTTTCTTATAAGTTATTCTCTCGTTTTATTTCTTTTTTTGCACAAAATTGAATGAAAAGTTTGCAACTTCATAAATGGAAGATGATAAAATCAATGTGTTCGATTAAGATATAAATATGCGTGTAGGCCACAGATTTACCGAAGATGGTGAGGAATATTGAAAAAGAGGTTTCAAACCAGAATATTGTCTGTAGCAAAAATAGCCTTTCCGATTTTATTGATCACCTTCCTTTTTCTGGAATCGAAAAGTGCTTTTAAAGACTTTAATTTTGGAGAATTGCAGCAACATATCCGGCAATTAAGTACATTTGAATTGTTAGCGGTTATAGCCGTTGGATTAATCGGTGTCTTTCCGATGCATTTTTATGATGTGGTGATGGTCCAAATTCTTAAAATCAACATTTCGCGCGTCAAATTGTTGAAATATTCATGGACATTTAATACATATTCCAACTTGGTTGGTTTTGGAGGAGTGGCAGGGGCAGCTCTTCGAACGTACTTTTATAAAAATTATTATCCACATAAAGGTCAGTTAGTCAAAACGATGGCTAAAGTTTCGTTGTATTATTTAATGGGTTTATCTCTCTTTTCGTGGCCGATTGCAGCGGGAATGTTGGATACAAGGCTTTTGAAGGAAGTGAAGTGGCTTTATTTTGCTGTTTGGGGAATGGCTTTATACTTTCCCGTCATGATGGCGGTCTTTAAAATAAGAAAGGAATCTAGTATTCTGCCGCGGCAAAGCCTTTACTTGATACTTACATCCATCGGCGAATGGGGCTTCGTCATTTTCACCATTTGGGGCATCAGCCTCATCACTAACATTCCCATCACCTTCAGTGAGCTTGCTCCCATCGTTATTACGGCTATGTGTGCCGGTATTGTGAGCATGATACCTGGGGGGCTCGGATCGTTTGACCTTATTGTTCTGATGGGATTTGGCCTTCACGGCATTCCTACAGAGCAAACGGTGCTTATGCTTTTTCTTTACCGCTTGTCCTATTATATTGTTCCGTTTGTCATTGGAACTTTGTTTGTGGTTCAGTATGGCTGGGAAGAAATGAATCAAAAATGGAACCGTCTTCCCAAAACGATCGTCAAACATGTAAGTCATTGGGTTTTAACGATATTAGTCTTATTATCGGGAGTCGTTTTATTGTTATCGGCAGCTGTCCCCGGGATCCTGGAACGATTGCGCTACGTCCAACACATACTGTCGTTTCCAATCATGAATCTATCCCACCAATTGTCAGTGGCAGCAGGAATCATGCTTATAAGTTTATCGAGGGGGATTGAATATAAAGTAAAAAGGATTTATTACATTACCATCGCGGTACTTGTTTTGGCAGCTGTTTTTTCGCTGTCAAAAGGGTTTGATTACGAAGAAGCTATCTTTTTATTGTTTGTATTATGTGTTCTTTGGTTATCGAAGGACCGCTTTTATCGTGAAAACTTTGCGGTTACTTGGGGGAAGGCTTTGGTTGATGCGACGGTTATTTTCTTTTTTGTGGGGCTGTATGTGGTCATCGGTTATATGAATTTGCCTTCGGTTAACCTAAAATTCGGCTCTTATTTGCAACCATATGCCATTAGGGAGTATAACGATCTCTTTCAAAGTGCATGGATTGGTTTACTTATCGCCATCCTTGCAATGGTATTAGGTTTTGTGATTCGAAAGCCTCCTTCCTTGCCGTTACAGAAAACAGCCCATCAAGAGGAGGCGCTGCTGGATCATTTACATCAATATGGTGGTACGACCTTGTCCCATCTGCTGTTTCTTCATGACAAAGAAGTGTTTTGGGCACAGGGAGGACGAGTCTTGTTCGCTCTACAAAAATTTGCAGACAAGTTAATTGTACTCGGAAACCCGACCGGAGATCCGACTTCCATCCGTTCGGCATTGGAAGAAATCCAAGAGGAAGCGGACAAATATGGACTTTCTCCTGTTTACTATCAGGTGGATAAGGAAATGCTCCCGTATTTACACGAGAACGGCTATGGCTTTTTTAAATTGGGGGAAGAAGCGTTTGTTGATTTACAACAGTTTTCTTTGAACGGAAAAAAGATGAAAGGCTTAAGAGCCATCAATAATAAATTTAAACGAGAGCAGTATTCGTTTGAGGTTCTTTCTCCTCCATTTTCAGATGATTGTTTTCAGCAATTGAAGGAGGTATCAGACCGATGGTTAGGAACCCGGAAAGAAAAGGGGTTTTCCCTGGGTTTTTTTAATCCTCATTATCTTGAATTGACTCCGATTGCCATTGTCAGAAATCCAGAAGGAAAAATCATCGCTTTTTCCAGCATGATGCCTATGTATGATAACGATCAAACCTTATCGATCGATTTAATGAGATATATTTCCGAAGCACCAAGCGGCACGATGGATTTTATGTTTGTCAACTTATTATCATGGGCAAAGGATCGACAATATAAAAGATTCAATTTGGGAATGGCGCCATTAGCGAACGTAGGACTATCCAAGTATTCCTTTTTAAGCGAAAAAATCGCTTCCCAAATTTTCTTACATGGGCACTTTTTATATCATTTTCAAGGATTGAAACAATTTAAAGAAAAGTATGCCCACACATGGGAGCCTAAATATTTGGCCTATCGAAGAAAGGCATCTTTGCCATTTACGATGCTGCAAGTATCGATCCTAATCTCCAAAAAGCGAAAGTAAGTGAAAAGGAGTGCTTTCATTTGAAGTACTCCTTTCTTGATATGATAGGATTCCTTGATTCTTTACCCATTCATGTAAAAAAATGAAAAGTCAGCACTCCACCCTAACATAAAAACAGTTTTATATTCATAACTCGTGTCATGTTGGTTTACACTATAAACGGTGATGAATATGCCGTGTCAATCAAGTGATGAATTAAAAGCATTGGTGATAGAAGCGAAAAAATATACAAAAGACGGTAAGGTAGCAGATTACATTCCTGCACTTGGAAAAGCGAATCCAAAAGATTTATCAATTGCCATTCACTATCCGGACGGGCCATGTATCTCAGCGGGGGATATCGAGCGAAAGATTACACTTCAAAGTATTTCGAAAGTAATTAGCCTTGCTCTTGTCTTAATGGATAGAGGATCTGACTATGTATTTGATTATGTTGGAATGGAGCCGACAGGGGATCCTTTTAATTCAATTGCGAAGCTAGAAACAATGATTCCGGCCAAGCCATTGAACCCGATGATTAATGCAGGGGCACTTGTCGTGACCCATATGATTAAAGGAAAATCTATTGAAGAGAGATTTCAGCGCCTCGTATCCTTCATTCGGGAATTGACAAACGATCCAACAGTCAATTATTGCGAGGAAGTGGCGCGTTCAGAATTTGAAACGGCTCATTTGAATCGGGCTTTATGTTATTTTTTAAAACAACACAAAATCATCGACGAGGATGTAGAACAACTATTGGATTTATATACGAAGCAGTGTGCCATTGAAATGAATTGTTTGGATTTGGCCAAAATCGGGGTGGTGTTTGCAATGGACGGAGTGGACCCTGTAAGCCGCAGGCAGATTATGCCCCCGGATATCGCCCGTATTTGCAAAACATTTATGGTCACATGCGGAATGTATAACGCCTCTGGAGAATTTGCCATCAAAATTGGCATTCCGGCGAAGAGCGGCGTATCAGGCGGCATTATGGGAGCCGTTCCAGGAAGATTTGGTATTGGAATTTTCGGTCCTGCTTTAGATGAAAAAGGAAACAGCATTGCGGGAATCAAATTGCTTGAATTGTTGTCGGCAAAGCACTCGTTAAGCATGTTTTGATCAAGGCTCTATGAAAGAGTTTTGATCATTTTTTATTTTTATGTACAAACAAGATAGCGATGGTATAATGGATGCAATGAAAAAAGAAGGGGAGATGGGGATAAACCAAAAGCTATTAAGCTCATATTAATTATTTAATCATAGTATATAAATAGGTATACATTCATTTCTTTCCTATTAGGTTTTCATATAGCTGGCTATGTATTAAGTTTGATGGTCATTGCCGCAAGCGGTATTGCATTTTGTGGGTCCTGCATTGGCTGCACGATCCGATACCGGTATATGCTGTGGAAGCATAAACACAAAGGGATTTCATAAGAAGAAGCACCAACCCCCGTTACGAAATAACCGAAAATATTTCACCGTTATAAACAAAGAAAACACCGTTCAATTTTTTCGGACGGTGTTAAAAAAGTTATTTCATTTCTTTAGCTGCGCCTCATCTATCCTCTTAGAAGTAACAATTTTTATCACTCCTATTCACGTTGCTTGTTAGTTCCCTTTTTATTTTATGAGAGTACTTTATTTTATGAAATGTAGAAAATAACTAAGAATCAAACTCAACATATAAAAAGCACTGATGATCTATTCTTAAGATCCTCAGTGCTCCAGTCCCTGTCCTTATTTATTTAGAATAAACAATTTTTTTAATCGTTTCTGTTGAAAGGAAATATTCCTCAGCTAATTGATCAATCGTCCTGCCGCTTTTAAAGGCATTTTTAATAGAGGCATTTCTGTCATCAATTAACTTTCTTCCTCCAGAACGCGTCCCCCATTTTTGATAAGTCGTTTTGGGTTTAGGAATATAAATGGTTTCTCCTTGAACATACTTTTGAATTTCAATTATCAGTTTTTCGGGTAATATAGTGGTTGCTTTTACATATTTCATTTCTGCCAGCCCCTTATTTTATTTTTACGAAAGAAAATAAGGTGCAAAGCCTAATACATTAGAAATGATAAAGCTCACTTAGGCGATTTTATTTCAGCTGAAAGTCCACCCCATGCAAAGTATCGCCTTTCCAATACTAGGCTTTGCATGAGACGCTGCAGATTTTGGCAATCCCAACTTGTTTGCCATTTTTTCACCTCCCCCAATTTTTATGGCCTAACCATTTGAATCTTTCATACAATTCAATAATACTTTTTATTCCCAATTATTATAAAATAAATTAAGCCCTATTGCATCTTCTTGCTTTTTAAACAACTTTATTGTCACTCAGCACTCTTCTTTTGTTAATTAGTTTTTACATATTATACATGTCTGATGGAGTAATTTGGGACATAATTCGATGGAAGGGATTGAGATATTGTTCATCAAAAAATCGAAGAAGTTATTGGAGACAATAAAATCGATCTTGTACAAGTTTGAGGAGAAAGTATGTTACACTTGGATGAGAGGTGATTATATGAATGGCTTCAAAAAGGAAATAACCAAATTGAGCTTTGAAGAGCCGGAATCACTTAAACAATTTAAACACTACATGGAACAAAGTTTATGGAATCTAAGAAAAGACCTAAGAAACCCTAATCGATCAAAAATCGAACTAGAAATGATTAAGATTTCCACAGTTTCTCTGCTTGAAAAACAGGCCAAACAAATGAGCGAGATGAAGTTAGATGAATATTTTTCCGACTACATAGGAAGGGTTGAAAAGTTATTTGAGAGATATATAGAGTAGAATCTTTCTTTTAGCACTCAAATCAATGGGTGCTTTTTGCTTTGCATGTTTAACTTCTATATAGGTATTTTAAGACTTTCAGATACATACGAATGGTTTACCATTCAAATCCATGCTTCATCCTTAATGAAATCATTCTTTCTCTTTCTATTTCAATTTTTATATGCAAAAGCTCTATGTAGTTTTTCACTGTTGTTCCCCCTTTATATTCTGAATTTTACAAAGATGATGTGAATATGATTGTACAACTTTATGGGACTTTTGTATATAGTAAATAAATACTGTGTTGTATGCAGAAGTTATTACTATTCTCTAATGAAGAATTTCTTCTATGATAGGAAGGCAATACATTTAAAGGGGTGCGGTGTTTTATATCCTGGGAGCATTTATGACTTACTGTAGGGAATCAAGCATATACTCTCACATGCATGGATCAAAAATTCAGCGATAACAAGAAAGCAGATCAATATTTACATCATTTAAAATACACTATTTTTATAGTGTCTTTTTTTATTTATGAGAGTAACCTTAATCCCTTAAAGATCACTCTCATAAATACATATGTGGGTTAATAAATTATTTGTGGAAGGAATTTGGTGTTAGAAAATATAAACATAAAGTGAGGGGTCATGATGAGAGTTGATATTTTAACAGTCGATGAGAGGGAATACCTTAAAACCTTTCATATGAGTCCAAGTGATGTAGAATCTTTAATATCATTAATTAAAGTGAGTGGTATATCTTTTTATAAAAAGGGAAGAAATTCACTTATCACTTTTAAGTATGATAGCGTTTGTTTTTCGATTGACCAAAGAAACAATGGTATGACGGAAACGTGGTTTGAGATTTTTGTGGATGAACAATAAACACTTAACCGTTCCTTATTTCTGTTATTGGACATGGATGTATTCCAACAACTTGTAACTGAACTGTAAAAGCTTTTAGAAATTTAAAAAATCCTTAATCAATAGAAAAATACCTAAATTACTAATATTTGTAATAAGATATCTTTAGAATCGCAAAAAAGGGAGGAAGGATGAGATGAATCAACAAGTTATATTTGAAAAAGATGATTTAGTGATTAAGTTTTCGGGCTTAACAGCGATTGCAGGTCTAAAAGGTGAGTTAAGAATTCCTTATACTACTATCAAGGATGTACAAGCAGGGAATTTTAAATTACCTTGGAGAAAGGTTTAATATTCCAAGGTTAATCATGAATGGGGTGCTAATATTCTTTATTGATTAGTCGTGTAATTTTATTATTGGAAAAAGGAAAGAGGAGAAGAATGAATCTCAGATTATCGGGGGTAACAGAGGACAATTTTTGGGATATTATTAATTTGAAATCGGATAAAAAACAAGAAGAACGTATTCAAATATTTGAAAGATGGGTTGGTTCTAATGCCTTTTTCCTTGGGGCTTGTCAGGTTTATGGTTTTGTTCCAAGAGCCATTTATGACAATAACACTTTAATTGGATTTACTTCCTATGGCTATAGAAAAGAACACAAAAGATACGAATTATAGGACATCAATATCAAGGAAAAGGGTATGGAGCTCCCATTTTAAAAGCAGTGGTTGACGAGATGATTGAAATGTACAAATGTAAAGAAATTAATCCTTCTTTAATTAAGATGTTTTTCTTTTTCTTCTTTTGAACTAACGAGAGCAATTGCTTAATAAAGTTGAAACAAATATAACAGATCCAAGATAAGAGAGAAGCATGTTGAACCGTTAAATATATACTTAACAACTTAATTAACATATTAGGGGTGTTTCCATTATTTTTTACCTCTGTATTATAATAAATGTCATGAATAAATATGTATATAATAACAGGTAAAAAGTCATTTTCCGCAAAAAAATCACTTTTTAAAAAAGTTAGAAAATTATATTGACAAACAAAATAAATAAGTTTAGTATAATAACTATCAAATCGACGAATAAAATCGCTGAAGAGAACAAGTACGTTACAATCCTGTTCCCTAGAGAGTTGACATGTTGCTGAAAGTCAATGTTCAGGATGTAGCCGAATATCATCTCGGAGATGCAAAGCTGAAAGGATCAGTAAGCTTTTGCCGGATTGTCCGCCGTTAAAAGGAACACGTATGATCGTACGTTGAACTGAGTGCTGCATGTTTTTTTCGTGCGGAATTAGGGTGGTAACGCGAGTAAACTCGTCCCTATTTTGAGGGATGGGTTTTTTTATTTGTCTTTCATTATTAGAGGAGGTCAAATTATGACATCATTATCAAGAAAGGATACATTGTTTGTTGGCTTAATGTTGTTTGCCCTGTTTTTTGGCGCCGGCAACCTCATCTTTCCGCCGTTTTTGGGGCAGGAAGCAGGAGGAAATTTCTGGCCGGCAATCCTTGGATTTATCATCACGGGGGTAGGACTCCCAGTACTCACTGTCATCGCCATTGCATTGGCGAAAGATGGTGTCCAAACTTTAGGAAATCGGGTCCATCCCTTGTTTAGCGTCATCTTTGCTACGGCGGTTTATTTGTCCATCGGGCCGTTTATGGGAATTCCGCGCGGAGCAAACGTTGCATTCGAGATGGGTGTCAAGCCGTTCTTAAGTACACCGGATTCGAAGATGGCCTTATTTATTTTTACGGTGGTCTTCTTTTTCCTTGTATATTGGCTAAGTTTGAATCCATCTAAATTAGTGGATCGGATCGGAAATTTATTAACCCCGGTTCTTCTGATCGGAATTGCCCTGCTTGGTGCCGGAGGTCTTATGAAATTTGACGGGAACCTTGGGAAAACATCGGCAAAATATGCGGAATCTCCTGTATTTTCAGGAGTAATGGAAGGATATTTAACGATGGATACCATTGCGGCATTGGCTTTTGGAATTGTAGTGGTTACTTCTATTCAAGCAAAAGGGGTTACGGACCGAAAAAGCATCGTCAAAGTAACATTGAAAGCCGGCGTGATTGCCGGTATCGGTCTGGCGGCTGTGTATTTGGTTGTTGGCCTTTTGGGTGCCAAGATGGCGGGAACATATGAAAATGGCGGTCAATTGTTGACGGTGGCTGCTAAACAAGTATATGGTCAAGCTGGTTTAATGCTTCTTGGATTAATCGTTATGCTTGCATGCTTTACGACATGTGTCGGACTGGTCGTTGCGACGAGCCAATTTTTTGTTAAGCTTCTTCCGAAAGTATCGTACAAAATGTTTGTATCCATGATCACGCTTGTCAGCTTTTTGGTTGCCAATCTCGGGCTGAACCAGATTATTTCTTTATCCGTACCGGTCTTAATCATCATCTATCCAATCACGATTGTTCTTGTGGCATTATCGTTCTGTCACCAGGCATTTCAAGGTTCACGCCTTGTGTATGCAGGAGCGTTACTCGGTACAGGAATTATGAGTTTGTATGATGGAATGAAGATGTTTGGCTTTGAGACAGATGTTTTAACTTCTTTATTTGAACTCATTCCGTTATATACAGTGGGCCTAGGATGGGTTATCCCAGCCGTTGCAGGGGGATTGATCGGATATACAGTACATTTCATCGCAAAGCAAACAGTCGGCAAAACGATTGTACATTGATGTCGATTAATATATTCAGATAATTCTGTTATTATCACGGGAGAGAGGGAATAAAAAATGATGGGGGTAAACGAACAATCATTGTTAATCTATCGTTTGATTAGTCAAGGGGTATATAAAACAGGGGATGGACAGCATTTATACGAATTAAACGAAAAGCAGTTAAGAGAATTAGTGGACAAGGTAGAGAAATAAAAAGAAACAAAAAGGATAGAGAAAGCAATCGTCTGCTTCTTCTATCCTTTTTATCATTTCGTTAATATTGTAGTTGTAATTTGCGTATTAAGCCATCGGGACAGCTGCTGTATGTGATCGGGCGAAACAAATAATGGAGTTATACGAGAGAACCAAAGAAGACATTTTGGAGTATCAGCATCAGAGGTAGTCGGAAGCGTCCAGTTACATTTATGCACTAAGCAGAACGGTAGTCATAGAGGGGAAATCGGAAAATTAATGACACATCCTAATTTTAGACGTAATGGTATTGGTCGTTCATTAATGCAAAAAGCTGAAGAAAGAGCAAAACAAGAAGATAGGTCGCTTTTAGTTCTCGATACAAGAGAAGGGGACCCTTCTAATCACCTATATACTTCAATAGGTTTTGTTGAATCGGGACGGATCCCTAACTATGCCAAGTCGGCAAATGGGGAACTGCATACAACCGTTTTTTATTATAAATCTTTTTAACTTGACCATTAAGAATAATGATTATACGGATAGAGCTGTATCCTATTTTGTCAAAGAACAGGTATGATGTTCAATTGCTAGAACATCAAGAATTTTCATGCTAAAATGGGGAGAAATAATAGGAAGGGAAGAAAAGATATGGGAAACTTCGAGGGAAATCTTGAGAAATATGCGGATTTGGCCGTTCGTGTAGGGGTCAATATTCAAAAAGGGCAAACATTAGTAATCAATGCTCCTCTTGCTGCAGCGGAATTTGTTCGCAAAGCAGCAAAAAAAGCATATGAAGCAGGCGCGAAGAATGTTCACGTGGAGTGGAATGACGATGAGTTGACAAGAACGAAATATGAGTTGGCTCCGGATGAAGCGTTTAATGAGTTTCCATTGTGGAAAGCAAAAGGCTATGAAGAGATGGCAGAAAACGGTGCGGCATTCCTTTCGATTACAGCATCAAACCCGGATTTGTTAAAGGGGATTAATCCAGACCGCATCGCAGCTGCCAACAAAGCGGCAGGAGCGGCGATGTCAACATATCGCCAGTACATTCAAGCCGATAAAGTAAGCTGGTCTGTCATTGCCGTTCCATCAAAAGAATGGGCAAAGAAAGTATTCCCTGCTGCAGCTGAAGAAGAAGCAGTCCAGCTCTTATGGGATGCGATTTTTAAAGCGACGAGAATTGATCTGGAAGATCCGGTTCAGGCGTGGAAAGAACATGACCAAAACTTACATACAAAAGCCGGGTATTTAAATAGTAAAAAATATAAAAAGCTTCATTATAAAGCACCGGGAACGGATTTAACGGTGGAACTTCCTGAAAAACATATTTGGATAGGCGCGGGCAGTGTAAGCGAAAAAGGCAACTCCTTTATGGCTAACATGCCGACAGAAGAGGTATTCACCGTTCCGTTAAAAGAAGGTGTTAACGGTACCGTGACAAGTACAAAGCCCCTGAGTTACGGCGGCAACTTAATCGAAAACTTTACCTTAACATTTGAAAGCGGCCGTATTGTTGATATTAAAGCAGAAACGGGATATGAAACTTTAAAACGATTAGTCGAAACGGATGAAGGATCTCATTACTTAGGAGAAGTTGCGCTTGTGCCGCATAGTTCCCCAATTTCCCAATCCAATATCATTTTCTACAATACGTTGTTTGATGAAAACGCCTCTAATCATTTTGCGATCGGTAATGCGTATGCATTTTGTCTGGAAGGCGGCAAACAAATGTCTAAAGAAGAACTGGCGGAAAACGGTGCAAACACGAGCATTACTCACGTAGACTTCATGATTGGTTCTGCGGAAATGGACATCGACGGTGAGCTTTTGGACGGAACGAAAGAGCCAATCTTCCGAAACGGAAATTGGGCGTTTTAATTTATATGTTGATACAAAAGGGTTTTAAGAGATATATCCCTTATATTGGTCACGCATTGGTCACAGAATGATTGGTATCACTGAAAAGATGGTCTAATTTAGTAGCCACTTCCTGTTGCATGCTCGGCAGGACGTGGGTGTACCCTCTCCAATATATACAAAATGATCAAATTCCATAAATAAAAAAACGCTTAAAATCCGATTATAAATTGGACTTTAAGCGTTTTTAGTTCTCATGACGGTTTTTTCTTTTTTCGTGTTTGTCACCTAATTATTTCGACCCTTCTTCTTGTTTTTCATCACAACAGTTACATTGACCATATAAGGTTGCCACTTTTTCATTCTCAAAATGATCGATTGTATTGTTGCAAATTTGGCAAATGATAGTTCCCATTTTAAAAACTCTCCTTTGGTTGTTTTTTTTGTTAATACTCTTAATGGTTAAAATTGTAAACGTTTTAATTTTGTTATTGATATTATAATAGTATGTCATATTTATTTTGTCAACCATAAATAGTATAGCACAATTAAGAGATTTATATAGAATTATATCTAGTCTACTTTGGGAGTACTTTTTCTTATGGAACCAGTCTTACGAAATAAGGCTTTTACGTATTCATTCGAATTGAAACACCAGGCTGTTCAGTTGTACCAAATTGATTAAGGTCGTGAAGTAGGTATATTTTATGAAAAATATAAGCTATGACACTTTTTCTGTGTTCTTATCCTTTTTTTTACATTCTTTTTACACGATTTTCTTACATTATATGTTAGAATATATAACATAGGGGAAATTGTGAATTTTCAAACAAATAAATGAAGGCGGGGGTATTGTTGGATAATACTAATTCATTTCGTGATAAAAAGGTCATGACGATGGGAATTGTAACGGAAATGACGGGTTTGTCGGAAAGAAGAATTCGCTATTATGAAGCACGAAAACTTATTTTTCCAGACCGTACATCCACGGGCATCCGTAAATACTCCTTCTCTGATATAGAAAAGCTAATGGAAATTGCAGAAAAAGTTGAAGAGGGTGTTCAAACAGATGAAATTCGCAGAGATTTCAAAAAAAGAGAAAATGATGCTAATATGAAGAAAAATATGATTAGAGGTCAATTAAATGCCCATTTTCAACGAACTAATTTAAAATAAACATGTTCATGCATTCATTAAGCGTGCTGTTTTATCATCGATCCTCATATACTGTCATGTTGCAAGTTCTAACATGAAATAGTAAAGTAATCAAGCGAGAAATGCATTTAAATATTTTCCGTCCCATTTCTCGCCGTCTCTTTTTCTAAAAACATATCATACAATGTTAGTTCATATAAAATTGTATGATATGTTTTTTTACTTTCTTATTTCTTTTTCTCTGGATTTAGCCTTTGACTATGTATATAGATTTTATTGGCTAAAAATAAAGTGATGCCAATCATGAGAATCTCAAATAGAAATATTAATGCGATTGGGACACTATTAAGCCACATGGTCATGACAATAAATGAGCCTGCCGCCAGATCAGCCGAAATAACGGCAAAAATTCGAATCTTTTTCATCTTACTGCGTTCTATACCTGTACCGCCCAATTCTTCCTTATACCAACCTATAAATCCAAATAAAAAATACAAAGTGAGTACTGTTGCCATTATGATGGCTGGAAACGAAGAGGTGTCGAGGAAATCAGCAGGTTTTACGAGCCTAAATGCCGCTTGAAAGCAAATTAAAATAAAAATGCCCATACATGCAATTAAATTACGTTTTAACATCTATCATTCACCCTTGTTGTATTCTTCAATTTAACATTTTTCTAGTTAACAATACCTCTTTGCATGCAATATTTCCAGCATTTTTTCTTTTAAAGTTTTATCATTCGAGGAAAAAGCCTTGGATAAAAATCCTAAGGCTTTTTCCATTTGCATTTTAAAATGTGGATGAATCTTCTTTATTGGATGAAAGGGCAGCCTCGTTTGTTGGCAAGGCATTTTCGGTCTTCTCCGCATTAGAAATATTTTTCGGAGTCCCACTGGTGTCGACATTTCCTCCAAGGGCTTGACTTACTGTTCCGGTGAAGTTCATTTGATGGTCAGGGATTTGTTGTTTTTTCGTCATTGAAATCTCTCCTTTCAAGGATTAACGTTTCCCAATCCACAAAAAAACTTGCGAAAATTTATTTTTGACCACCATAAAAGTTACCAATAGAGCGAAATTTTATAAAGGTTACCATATTTTACTTGAGATTCATGTCTGAAGAGTGGGATATGGTTTAAATCTTCTATTATATATAACACAAGATGCAGCAATACGGAGGTCAATCAAATAATGAAGATAGCAATGAGCTTTGAAAATCCAAACAAAATTGGAATTACGAGGGAAGAATACAAAGAACGAATAAAAGAATTAAAAAGCCAAAAGTTTGAATCTAAAATCGTAAAAATTATTGGAGTGTCGACTGACTGGATCAAAGGAAGATTACGAAAGGTTGTATTGGCCGTTGTGATTCTTGCAAACGGGCTATTCGCCACTCAGGCTTTTGCTTGTAATGAATATAAGGTACAGGCCGGCGACAATTGGGATAAACTCTCCAAGCGAAGCGGCTTTACAATTGAATATTTAAAACAAATCAACGGGAAAGAGACAAACGTCTTAAAGATAGGTGAAACTGTGGTTTTACCTGATATAGAAGAACATCTTACCGAGGTAGAAGACTATGAAACGCTCAACACAGACATTCTGATAAAAAAAGCGATAAATAACCAACAAAAGGAAAATGAAAAACGGAGTCAAGTAGATCAAGACGAAAAAGTCCATATCGTGAAAAACGGAGACAATTTATGGAGAATCGCAAGAAATCATCATACAACCGTTGAAAAAATCATGGATGATAACCATTTAACTTCCACAAAGCTAAAGCCGGGTCAAAAAATGATCATTAAGCAGACAGAAACAATAAACAGTAAGCCTGTCGGTTCGAAAGATTCAGAACAAAGTTCCAATGAAAATTTATCTTCTTACAAAGAAACGAGTTATATCGTGAAAAATGGAGATAATTTATGGAAAATTGCAAGAGGTCACCACACAACCGTTGAACGCCTTATGACAGATAATCAATTATCCTCATCTAATCTTAAGGTGGGCCAAAAAATCGCTATTAGACATCAAAACGTCAAAACTGTTACAGCTAAAATGACAGATATTGGAGATCCGACAACCGCTTATTTTACGAGAGAAGACGGTACAGAATTAATTCTTCAAATTCCATACGGAAAAGAATGGGAGATGCAGCTGTTAAGAGGAAAAAAAATGAAGATTACATATGTCGAGCACCATGAGGGCGTGGGTAAGCTTGTTCATTACAGCTGAAACTCGGCATAAGGTGAAAAGAAACTAAAACCTGGATATAAAATAAGAAGGGTGTCCCAAAAGAAAGTACGTTTTTTGTACTTTTGGGACACCCTTCTGCGATGAACCGTCATTAAAAAACCAAAGAAAATCAAGGATTTTAGTAACGGTTCATCGCAGAAAAATAGATGATTGTCATTCCCGGGCGGTTTTTGAGTCAGCCCCTTTTATTTTTAGCTTTTTATATTTTTATATGGTTAGTATTAATATGTAGTACGAAAAGGAAACATAATTCAGATGAATAGGTTGTTTTTGCCACCGTTGAAAAAATATATTTTGCCTACAATAAAAGTGAAAAGACATGAAGGAGGCCAAACTGATGGATAAAAGAGAACAATCCAAAGATACAGGCAAATTAACGAACTACCAATACGGTACAGAAAAAGACCAAAGAACACCTCATACAAACGGAAAAGGTCTTTTAGGCAAGGGGGCAAGTGTGACTTCTGAAAATGATACAATTTAGAATCGAAATTGTAATATGAGTTTTTGAACAACAATATTTGCTGCAACGCATTTTATTTTCCATTTATGCCTTTTTCTCTTATAATGTTTCTAAACATACAACGAGGAGAGGTTATCATGAGCCAACAATGGAGTGTATGTAAAACAAAAGGAGATTGCGAGCCATGGTTGTTTTTAGACGGCTGGCAAGATGAAATCACAGATCGCTTTTCGTTTGACCAACAGAACGAGGCTTTAGAAAAATATGCCCAATTAATTAAAGAATATAGAAATAAATTCGAATCTGAAAAAGAGACGAATTTGTCTCTTTATAGTTTCTGGAACGAAGGTGATGAACATTACTGTGAAGCTTGTGATGATTATTTGCAAGTCTTTTACGGAATTGTGTTCATGAAAGACGATAAAGTTTATGAACTAGGAAAAGATGAAAAAGCAGCACACTATTTTTTCGACTTATTAAAAAGATAATAAAAAGAACAAAAGAGGTTGGCTCAAAAGCCTGCAATGGATGATTACAATCCATTTTTTCTTTGATGAACCGTTACCAAAACCCTTGATTTTCCTGGAATTTTAATGACGTTCCTCACAGGAGGGTGTTCCAGAAGTGCGTTTTTCTACTTGGACACCCTCTTTCTTACATTTGTTTGTAGACAACGGCAAAACAATCAAACCAATACGCGAACTCTTCAAAAGATAGGCGTACTGGAAAATCCCATCTTTCCAAAAAACACTCCAACATCTCTTCATCTGCATCTTCGAATATCTTTGATAATTCAAGCGGATATCGAATGTGTTGAAAAAGAGGCTTGAAGCCAAACGAATCAAATACATCTTCGATTTGCTGTGGAGTCATATTTGGTCCTCCTATTATATTCATCACGAATAAATGCTCAGTAAGATCGCGGCGATTAATATTCACTTTATCATTATAGGAAAACAACAGGGGGATTAAACAAGAAAGAAAAATGGTATTTTGGAGTCTTTGATAGAAAGGTGACATTTATAGTAGTTCCCTTATATAATAGAAACGAGAAAATGTTAAAGCTATTATCGAGAGGAAAAACAAAATGAATATCCGAAAAGCCAAACAAGAAGATTTGCCTGTCCTTGTTTCCATTTATAATCAGGCAATATTGAACACAACTGCTACATTTGATTTTACACCTGTGTCTATTGAAGACCGGCAAAGCTGGTTCGATGAGCATAAGGGCCGCTTTCCGCTTATTGTGGCAGAAGAAGGGAATATCGTAATGGGCTATGCTTCCTTATCAAGGTATCACTCAAAAGAGGCATATAACCGCACCGTCGAAATATCTATTTATATAGATGAACGCCATCAAGGAAAAGGAGTCGGAAAGCAACTGCTCGCTCATATCATTGAATTGGGTAAAACACTCGGCTATCATGTGATTATTGCTTGCATTACAAAGGGCAATAATACAAGCGTGAAGCTTCATGAACAGTATGGATTTATTAAATGCGGCGAGATGAGGGAAGTAGGTTTTAAATTTAACAGCTGGCAGGATGTGTTGTATTACCAGCTTATATTGTAAGAGAAAAGGTCAAAACATTTGGTTGTTTTGACCTTTTCTTTTGTATAAAAAAACTATATCCCTCACATCGAAGGGGGAAACAATAGAAAGTCATACATAAAAAAAGAAACCCCCGGAAAATTAATAAAGAGAATTTTCCGGAAATCAATGAACCGTTTATATGAGAAAGGGGAATATGGACTTGGGGGAGTTAGATCTTCACTATGTGTTTGAACTTGGATTGATTCTTGTTATTGTGGCAGCCGGAGTCACTGCCGTTGCGAAAAAGTTTAAGCAGCCGTATTCCATCGCATTGGTTATTGTCGGAGCCCTCATTGGTTTACTCGACATCCCGGTATTGGAACCGCTCAAGCTGTTTATAACAGAAGGAGAAATATTTAATTTTGTTGTCATCACACTGTTTCTGCCCGCATTACTGGGAGAGGCCTCATTGAAGCTGCCGTTTTCACATTTGCGGGAAAATAAAGGGCCGATTCTTGCATTGGCGTTTGGGGGGACATTGCTTTCTTTTTTGATTGTCGGTTTTTCGGCTTATTATTTATTTGATTTTTCCTTGACAGCCTCCTTTGTATTTGCGTCCTTAATGAGTGCAACAGATCCGATAAGCGTGCTGTCCATTTTCAAAACTCTTGGCGTACATAAACGTTTGTCCATTGTAGTGGAAGGGGAGAGCTTATTCAATGACGGTTTGGCGGTCGTCTTGTTTAAAATATCAGCCTTTTCACTGCTTGCATATATAGAAGCAGGGTGGGCTGGATTTGGATATGGATTATGGGAGTTTGTCAAAGTTATTTCGCTTGGAATTATGATCGGAGGAGCACTCGGTTATGGTTTTTCTAAGCTAACGAGCTATTTTGACGATTACCCGCTTGAAATTATTTTTAGTGTCATATTGTTTTACGGCTCTTTCCTCATCGCTGAAGGCGTCCATGCATCAGGGGTGATTGCCGTGGTCGTCGCCGCCTTGATATTCGGCAATTACGGAGCGCGGATCGGGATGAGCCCGACCACGAAGCTAAACATCCGCAACTTTTGGGAAGTGGGGGCGCTTTTGGCCAATTCTCTTGTATTCTTAATGGTAGGGCTAGAGATTACACGAATTGACGTTAAGGATAAATGGGCATATGTATTAGCCGCAATCGTCGTCGTCCTGATTGCGAGAAGTGTGGCAGTCTATATAAGTATGGCCTTTATCAAAAATTTTCCCGCCTCGTGGAAACATATCATTAACTGGGGAGGGTTAAAAGGCTCGTTATCGATTGCGCTTGTGTTGAGCCTGCCGCGTGATTTCTCCGGGAGGGAAGATGTATTGCTGCTGGCATTTAGCGTCGTTTTATTTTCTTTGGTTTTTCAAAGCCTTACCATCAAGCCTTTGACCTCCATACTAAGAATCGTGACAAAAAGTGAGGGTTTTGAAGAATATGAAGCACTCATCGCCCGATTGCACCGCTATGAAGCAGCAATAAGAGAAATTCATCAAGTTAAAAACAAACTATTTGTCACAGAACCTATCTCCAGTGAGTTAATACGGCAATATAACATTGAAATTCAAAACATCTATAAAAGTTTGGAGCGGTTGTTCAATCAGCATCCGATCCTAAAAGCAAAGCAGCTGGAATCGTTACGCAAACATGTGTTATACGCAGAGCATGAAGCGATTGATCAATTGGTAAGGGAAGATATCATTTCCACGGATATAGCTGAAAAAGAACATGAACATGTAACGGATTTAATCGTCCAATTAGAAGAGCGGCAGAATTCTTAGCGATGCTTGATGAGATTTCCGCAGATGGCCGCCTAGGAAAAAGAATAGGGAGAGACTTGCTTGAAGAAGCAATCGAATGTAAAACGCCCAAGCCGTATATAAAAAAGAGGGATTAACTTCTCATTAATTTTATACCAGAAAAAGCGGATCAAAAACGAAAATCGAAAATACATAAGATTTTTTTGATTTTCGTTTTTGGAGATGGTTGGATAACAGAAATTGTTACTTCAACCAATTATCATTACTTTGCTTGAGTTTAATGATAAGGTCTGCAATCACTTCTTCTAAATCTTTAATTTTCGTTTTCAAAATTCCGTTCTCTCTTTTTAATTTTTCTTTTTCTGATTCTTTTTCGTTTTCTATTTTGAGAGAGTGGGTTCTTTCGATTTTTGGAAGGGATTGTTCCTGGGTATTTTTCGAAAGTTGGGTCATTTCTTTTTTCCAATTATAAATAGTGGAGATGTGGACACCCAGAAGAGAAGAAACTTCTTTCGGTTTTAAGCCTTGTTGAAGGAGCGTTTGCGCTTTTTGTTTTTCTTCGTTTTTCACGTTCATCTTCCATCCTCCTTGTAAACGCGCTTAATGTCTAGAATATTCTAATAATATTTTATCGAATGATGGATCGTAAAATCAATAAAAACGAAAGAATACATATAGTATATAAAAACGACTATACTTTATTCTAAAACTAAAAAGAATGACAGGGTTCGAACGGTTTGATATGATCAAGGAAACTTCCCTCCGTGGGCCGTTCCTTGATCTCCCACGGAGGGTTAGTCGGTCTTATCGGGCTTTTACACGAGAAAGCAGAGGCGACTGTTTAGCTCTGACGTGCGTTGGAACTCCTGACTAGGAACCGCTTTTTGGTTCTGTAGGAAGGAGTGAAACGTAGGAGGAGCTAGGAGCCGCAGCTAGATTAGGGCAGTGATTCCCTACTTAAGTTTCTACGATTACGCTAAATTTTGAATTGGGGAATCTTGCTGCCCGTTAATGCAGGATAAACAAAGAAAACAGCTGCTTATGCAGTAATGAGGTGGACAAATGAAATTACTATGGGATTTTGACGGAACCATGTTTGATACATATCCGACGATTGTCAAATCATTTAAGGAGTTACTTCCGGATCATGGGGTTTCGGATGAAGAAGTGTTAAAGCAGATGAAAATTTCTTCAGAAGTAGCCGTTCGATATTTTCGGATTGAAAAGAAACTGTTTGATGAAAAGTTTCATACGTTAGAAAAGCAGCTTCATCCGAAAGACAAGCCCCCTTTCCTTATTTAGAAGACGTGCTGAAAAGTGCGGAGCTGAATGTCATTGTGACACATAAATCAAAAGAGTCTACGCTTGAAATATTAGATTGCTACGATATGAAGAAATATTTCACGGAAATCATTACAAAAGATGACGGATATAAAAGAAAGCCGGATATAGGTGCTTATGCTTATTTGCATGACAAGTACGGGATTGACATGGTCATTGGTGATCGTGAGCTTGACTTAAAGCCGGCAAGGGAATTGGGAATCAAGACATGCGCTTTTCAAAATCCAGATTTGGAAGCAGATTATCATCTTTCATCGTATAAAGACTTTTTTGCAGTCGTCGAAAATCGTTAACACTCGGCCATTTATGGTTAAGTGTTTTTTACAGGTATTTGTTTTCACACTGATGTCCACTCAAACAGAGCATTTAACAAAAGAAGAGCAGGAGACACTTAAACGATTATTAGAAAAACTCGTAAAAGGAAAAAGCAGCGATGAGATTTGATCGTTCAATGCTCCTTCATCTTAGATCTGTCGCTCGAAGGGATAAATTGAATAACAATAACGGCAGGCAGTAAATACCCAATAATCGCTTCCAGCATCGCGACTGCACGTGCAAGTCCGAATGGTGTGACATCGCCATAACCGACCGAAAGCAAGGTGATCGCACTGAAATATAAGGAACGGGTTACATAGTCGAGTGGTTGCTGTTGATGAGCGGACGAAGCATAATGGTCTCTTAAATAACCGAGATGGGTCATATCTAATAAAATATAAATCATCGCAAACGTGATAAAAACGTTCATATATAAGATGAAAAAGACTACCATTTTATATAACGATTTTTGTTTATGGATGTATTCAAGCATAACGACCCCTGCTTTCTAAAAAGGCTTGTTTATGTTCAGTATATTGAGGATGAGGGAGAAATAATACGGAGGGTGTCCCCAAAGTAAAAAAAGCATACTTTGGGGACACCCTCCTGTGATGACGGTTCATCGCAGCAAAACAGATGATGTTTATCCTCTAAAGACTATTGAGTCAGCCCAGCAATGGAATGGTCATGAAGAATTCTGTAAAATCAGGGGGGGCCATGACCGACTATTCATTGCTGCATTTTATTCAATTCACGATACTAAAGCTTTGTATAAGCGGAAAGCGTTAACATCAAACTAAAAACATATTTTTGACAATACTGTTCGGAGAGGATAGAAGTGCAGACACAGAACCAACTATTTCAAAAAGCGAAACAATTTATTACGATTTGCTATAGAGAACTTGAGAAAAACGAGAATCAAATCGATAAACGTATCGAGGACATTCAGCGGGAGATTGAGAAAACAGGTACATATTACCATTCATTTGAAGAGCTTGAACATGGGGCTAAAATGGCCTGGCGCAACAGCAATCGCTGTATCGGGCGGTTGTTTTGGAGTTCGCTGCACGTCTTTGATCAACGACAGCTAGAAACAAAGGCAGACATTTTCAAAGCCCTTTGCCATCATATCGAGTATGCGACAAACATGGGAAAAATTCGGCCAACGATTACCATTTTTAAGCCGAAACAGCATGGAAAAGAACAGGTGCGCATTTGGAATCACCAGTTGATTCGATATGCGGGATATGAAACGGAAGATGGAGTGATCGGCGATCCTTCCTCTATAGCCTTTACACGAGTTTGTCAGCAGTTAGGTTGGGAAGGGAAAGGAACCCATTTCGATGTATTGCCTCTTGTCATCCAAGCGGGAGAGAATGAGCCAAAATGGTTTGAGATTCCAAAAGGCATAGTGATGGAAGTTCCAATCAAGCATCCTGAATACCAATGGTTTGAAGATCTCCATATTAAATGGTATGCGGTACCGCTCATTTCAGATATGAAGCTTGAAGTAGGGGGAATCGAATATGTGGCCGCTCCGTTTAACGGCTGGTACATGGAAACCGAAATAGGGGCCCGAAACCTGGCGGATACCTACCGTTACAACATGCTGCCAAAAGTCGCATCCTTAATGGGCTTAAATACAGACACGAATGCTACGCTTTGGAAAGATAAAGCGCTTGTTGAGCTCAACATTGCAATATTGCACTCATACAAGGAAGCAGGCGTCAGCATTGTCGACCACCATACCGCTGCCGGTCAGTTTAAGTTATTTGAAGAAAAGGAAAGTGAATGCGAACGCCATGTGACAGGGGATTGGACATGGCTGATTCCGCCCGTTTCGCCGGCGACGACCCATATCTTCCATAAGCTTTACGATAATGAAATTGTTCTCCCGAATTACTTTTATCAGGAACAGCCTTATAAAAGCTGAACCTTATGCAGACAATTAATCAATGGCCGATTCAATTTTATTAAGGACATTTAGTTTCACAGCAGGTTTGGCTGCACCGAATAGAACAGACGCGAAACTAACTTGTTTATATTTAACGAAGTTTAAAATGCGTAATGTGCTTATGTATGTTTCAATGATTTCCTCGTGTAAGGCATTTGAAGGATATTCTGTTAAATCAATCGCTTTTTGGATTACTTCTTTCGGCAAGTCTTTTAAAAGTTTTTTTCCTTCTTTCATGCTCCAAATAAATTCACCTTTTATATTTGCTGCTTGCATGGCATTTAATACACTTTGATCTAACATCATCCACACTCCTTTTTTCATTTTTTTCGTTGTCTGTTAGTACGTGTATACCCGCTTTTTTGTAAGGTACACCTCTTTTTATAAAAATTTTTTTGAAAATTTATTTCCCTACCCGAAATAGTTGTGGATGGTGTAATATGGAAGAGGATCTAAAGATTTGGAATGTTTGTGAAGGAAGGGAGTTAAATATGCAAGCAGCTGTCAAAACAACCAGTATCCCGGCCCAAACGGTGTATCGCATTTTATTCGCGATTAGTCTGGGCCACTTTTTGAATGATTCGATGCAGGCGGTCGTACCGGCTTTGTTTCCGATCCTGGAAAAGTCGATGAATCTGAACTATACACAAATTGGGTGGATTGCGTTTGCGCTCAATATGACATCTTCTGTCATGCAGCCGATGTTTGGATATTATGCAGATAAGAAGCCATCCCCGTTTTTATTGCCTGTGGGAATGTTTTTAAGCATGCTGGGGATGATTGGTTTGGCATTTTCACCTAATTTCTATTTTATTCTATTGTCGGTTTTGTTTATTGGGTTTGGCTCTGCCATCTTTCATCCGGAAGGGGCAAGAGTGGCATACATGGCAGCAGGGGCGAAGAGAGGGTTGGCCCAGTCGATCTACCAAGTAGGCGGGAACACGGGCAATGCGATGGCTCCGCTGTATACCGCTTTTATTTTTGTCTCCTTGGGGCAATTTGGAGCGATTTGGTTTACGGCACTTGCGGGAGGGGCCATTGTCGTATTGCTTTATGTTTCCACATGGTATAAGCAACAGCTTGCTTTTGGGCGGCAATCGAAGAAAACGAAAAGTGCGGCAAAAGCGACGGGTACATTGAACAGGTCCATTAAACTGGCGATTGTGCTTCTCGTCTTCATTACATTTGCCCGTTCCTGGTACAGTGCCGGCATTTCAAACTATTATCAGTTTTATTTAATCGACCATTACGGTTTAACGATCAAAAATGCGCAATTTTATATTTTTATTTTTATGATAGCTGGTGTATTAGGGACATTTTTCGGCGGTCCGTTGGCTGACCGATTTGGCAAACGCAATATCATCTTTGTCTCCATGCTCGGTTCGGCGCCGCTTACGGTGTTATTGCCTCATGTCCCGCTTGGTTGGGTCATTCCGCTTTTCTTTGTGATCGGCTTTATTATGTCTACAAGTTTCAGTGTTACAGTCGTTTACGCCCAGGAACTCATGCCGGGAAAAGTCGGTATGGTATCGGGGCTGATCGTTGGATTTGCCTTTGGAATGGGAGCGATCGGGGCCGTTGCTCTTGGTAAGTTAGCGGACCTTTATAGCCTACGCTTTATTATGATTCTGTGCAGCATGCTGCCGATCCTCGGCGTATTGACATGGCTGTTGCCAAGTGATCAAAAAGTAAGAGAGTGGAATGAAAACACATAAATGGGTTTCACTCAAGTATAGTGTAATTCAATTAATAGAAAAAGGAGTTAAAGATAATAGAGTAATGTATGGAAGAAACGTTCTGTTTAATTCCATTTATCACTAAAATAGGAACAAATGTTCTGTTTCTGAACAGAGAGAAATGGTAGAATGATGATATACAATAGAATGTTTCTCAAGGGTGGTCGGCTAGCTCCCGTTTGAAAGGGGGTGATGCCTTTGTCAGTGTACGAATCATTAACTCTTATGATCTCATTTGCGACCTTAATTATTGCGTTGCTGGCATTTCATCAAAAAAAATAGACCTCCCTTGACATCAATTTTATAAGGGAGAGGTCTATTCCTTCTGTATATAGGCCGATCCTCTGAAGGGAACGTCTATTGTATGACCGGAGTTGTTGCCGCAACTGCGGTCTTTTTTTCTTCTTTTACAGTCATCATACCACATTGTGTTTTAAATAAAAAGAACAAGGAACGAGTAAAAACAATTTTACTTTGACTTTTTCTTATTCATTTGCTTTCCGCTTTTCTTTTGGCTCTGACTTCGGGTGTTCCCTTCTACAAATTCAGATGCCAGTTCTGCGTCAAAATCACTCGCCTGCTTGGCGATTTGTTGGTTGTTTTGATTATTGTTCATTCTGCCTTGTTTTGACATGTCCATTCCTCCAAACATTGATCATTCCTTTTTAATATGAACGAAACCAAATTAAATTATTGAAGTGTTAATGAAAGTTGTGGATGGCAACTTTCTTATTAAGGGATGGATTCTCTCCGTAAGAGCGGTACGTAAACAAAACCTGGCTATCAATGTAGGCTGTTGCATATAAAATATGTTCGCCTTGTTTCCCTTTTGCTTCCATATAAAAAGTAGCTTCTTCGAGATGAAGATGATAAAAGTGGTAAGTAATTCCCAGTAGTGTTTGTTGGGTTCTCATGGTATTTGGATGATGTTGAATGAAGTCAGCTATTTCCTCGACTGTCATCGTTTCATGCTGGAAAAGAGATGTTAACTTATCTTTGACGGATTGTGTTCCCTGCTGGAATATTTGTCTTACGTCTTGATAAATCGATTGCAGTGTATTCATGAACCTCACCTTATTTCAAGTATTCTTATGGTTAGTGTGTCCATAAACGACTGAACATCTCATGTTGGAAAAAAGTGATTTATCCTGATGCCCGGTAATAGCATTTCATACATAAAAAGGAAAAAATGGGGGATGATGAACATAAGCTCTCTGCATAAGTAATGGAGGAGAAGAGATGAACGCCGATAGCAATGAAAAGGATGTTGCGAACATCGGATTGGACTTGCATGCCAACTTCCACCATGGATTTCGATGACATGATTTTTCTATTGCCCTCAAAGCTCGCTTTCGTTTGCATGTTGTTGTCTGTGCTGGTTCCTGTTATTTTTGGAAAACTGCACAATATTTTAAAAAAGTGGGCAGACCCCCACTATAAAGAACAGTCTAAGGAAAGGTAAGATACCAAAAAGCGGAGGTTACTTAACCTCCGCTTTTTGGTTGGCATCGGAGAAAATACCGCTTCGCTCAATATTTTCAAAGCTTGCTGGATTTTTTCTTCTGATTGGACAAGTGCCATTCTTACATAACCTTCACCGGTCGGACCAAAAGCGTGTCCAGGTGTGACAACAACATTGGCACGATCCATGAGAGCATAAGAAAAATCAAGTGAATTCCAGCTTTCAGGAATCCTGGCCCATGCAAACATACTGCCTGCCGGTTTATCAACATGTCAGCCAAGCGAAGCTAGTCCGTCCACTAATAAATCTCTTCGTTTTTGATACATGTCTCGGCTCTGCCTGCAAAAGTCAGCACCGTTTTTTAAAGCGGCAATGGCTGCTTTTTGAACAGGTAAAAATACACCGTAATCAAGATTGGATTTGAACTGGCTTAATGCACGAATAATCTCTTTGTTTCCAATCGTATAGCCGATACGGCAGCCTGCCAGGTTAAAGCTTTTGGAAAGGGAATTCATTTCGATTCCCACATCTTTTGCTCCTTGGACTGACAGAAAACTAAGAGGCTTGTTTCCGTCAAAGTATAGTTCAGAGTAGGCAAAATCATGCACGACGATGATGTCGTGTTTTTTCGCAAAGGAAATGACGTCCGCAAAAAACGATTGTCATCCGCTTATGCGTAAATCATTTAACATGAGAGCGTTTTTTTGCTCATGTTAAATGATTTATGTGGATTCACATATAGATGCATAAAGGAACGGACAGTGATGAATCGATCACTTATGTTAGGATATATACATTAGATAAAAGTAGATTGTCCATCTATAAGATGTTACCCTATACAAAGAGAAAAAACGTTCTGTCAGATGAGTGACAGACAATTTGAATGAAGAGAGAAATGAAATGGGAGGAATTTCGAGAATGTTGGGACAAGCAAAAGATTATTTACGCCAATATTTCGGTTATAACACATTCCGTACAGGACAGGAGGACATTATCCGGCTTGTGCTGGAAGGTAAGCATACCGCAGGCATTATGCCGACAGGGGGAGGGAAATCGATTTGTTATCAAATTCCGGCCCTGGTGCTGCCAGGCATTACGCTTGTCATTTCACCCCTTATCTCCTTAATGAAAGACCAAGTAGATGCCCTCTTGCAAGTCGGAATCCCCGCTGCTTATATTAATAGTTCTTTGTCTTCTGCCGAGATTCATCAAATACTGATGGAAGCGAGAGAAGGAGAATATAAGCTTCTATACATCGCCCCCGAACGGCTGGAGTCTTTCGCTTTTTTAGAAGAGCTGAAACAACTTCCCGTCCCGCTTGTGGCGATTGATGAAGCTCACTGTATTTCCCAATGGGGGCATGATTTTCGCCCGAGCTATTTGCGAATTGAACAGATGATCCAGCAACTGCCCGATCAGCCGACCATTCTTGCGTTAACGGCTACAGCGACTCCGGAGGTGAGAAGAGACATTTGTGAATCGTTGCATATCCCCTCAGAAAACACAATCATTACCGGGTTTGAACGTGAGAATTTAGCGTTCAAAGTACTAAAAGGGGAAGACCGTTCTGCTTTTATTGAGCAGTATGTTAAGAAAAACGCCGCAGAGTCCGGAATTATTTATGCCGCCACACGGAAAGACGTCGATCATTTGTATGAGCAATTACGAAAAAAAGGATTGAACGTCGGTCGCTATCATGCCGGAATGAGCGATCGTGAACGAGCGGATCAGCAGGAACGGTTTTTGCAGGATGACATTTCGGTCATCGTTGCCACAAATGCGTTTGGAATGGGGATTAATAAATCGAACGTACGGTATGTGATTCACTACCAGCTTCCAAAAAATATGGAAAGCTATTATCAAGAAGCGGGGCGTGCCGGCCGTGACGGGTTGGACAGTGAATGTGTCGTGCTTTTTTCTGCCCAAGATGTCCAGATTCAACGGTTTTTAATCGAGCAGCAACATCTTCATGTGAATCGTCAGCACCAGGAACTCATAAGGTTGCGCCAAATGGTTGACTATGTTCATACGGAAAGTTGCTTGCAATCGTTCATTTTGCAGTATTTCGGGGAAATCGACACAAAACCATGCGGACGCTGCAGCAATTGCACAGATGAGCGTCAGTCTGTCGAGGTCACAAAAGAAGCGCAAATGGTCCTTTCCTGCATGATTCGAATGGGGGAGAGGTTCGGCAAGACGCTGATTGCACAAGTATTAACCGGATCAAATAATAAAAAGGTACGGGAAATGAGGTTCGATGAGCTTTCGACATACGGAATCTTATCGGATCAGACAAGTAAAGATGTCAGTGAGTTTATTGATTTCTTAACATCGGAGGATTATATCGGAGTGACCCAGGGTCCATATCCGGTTTTATATGTGACAAACAAAGGAAAAGAAGTGCTGAGGGGGAATACAGCCGTTTGGCGGAAAGAACGAATGCAAGTCAAGCAAGTGGTCCGGGATGACGAGTTGTTCAATCATTTACGGGAGGTACGTAAACAAGTTGCTGCTAAAGAAAATGTTCCCCCGTTTATGATTTTTTCCGATCAAACGCTGCATGATATGTGCTTAAAGCTGCCCATAACAGATGAGGAGTTTTTAAGTATAAAAGGAGTCGGCGTTCAAAAGCAAGAAAGATACGGTCGCTTTTTTATCCAGGCAATTACCCGATTTTGTGAACAACATCCTGAACGAGAAAGGAAAGTCACTGAAGTTTCATCCGTCAACAAAGTGAAAAAAGAGACAGAGGCGTCCCATCTCATTACATATGAGATGTATCAACAAGGCCATACAATTGCAGACATTTCCCGAGAGCGCGGGTTATCCAATCAAACGGTTGAAGGTCATCTCCTGCGCTGTGCATCAGAAGGAATGGATGTTAATTGGAATGAACTCATTCCGAAGCAGTACGAACCTCTTATCGAACAAGCAATTCAAGCGGTCGGGGCGGAGAAATTAAAACCGATTAAAGAGCAGCTCCCTGAAGAAATCAGCTATTTTATGATAAAAGCTTATATGGTAAAAAAAACGGTTCAATAAAAAAAGAATTGAGGGAATTCCGCCAAGAGTTGAGCAGAAGAAGGCGGGGGAGGTGGAGAGACAGCATTAGCGACTGTTCAAGGGAAAAGACTCCCTCTAAATCCAACACCCCCGCATCGCCTAATCAAGGAACTGGAAAACCGGGTACCGACGATTTATCATTTACCCCATACCGAATGGATAGTTAAGTACATTGGTAGGTCACATCTTTTATTCCTGCTTTTTGAAGGCTTCTATATACCTCTAGCACTCAAGTCTCTGTCACCGATTCATCTTCTATTTGCGCCTTTCTGTTCTTGCGTCTTGAATTGGCTTGCAAAGGTTCTTGGATTTATACAAAAAACGATTATTTTGGCACAAATCTTTACAAACCCAAACAAAGTTTGTTAAATTTATAGTTATATTAAAAAAAGTTTAATAATTTTAAATATTTTATTTTTAGAGAGATGAATACGGAGGGATTTAGTGTGGCAGAACTACGAAGCAACATGATCAAAAAAGGATTTGACCGTGCACCACACCGCAGTTTATTGCGTGCTGCCGGTGTTAAAGAAGAAGATTTCGACAAACCTTTCATTGCAGTCGTCAATTCATATATCGATATCGTTCCTGGACATGTCCACTTGCAAGAATTCGGAAAGATCGTAAAAGAAGCGATTCGTGAAGCGGGCGGCGTTCCGTTCGAAATGAATACAATCGGAGTGGATGACGGTATTGCTATGGGCCATATCGGCATGCGTTATTCTTTACCGAGCCGTGAAATTATCGCGGATTCAGTGGAAACCGTGGTATCTGCGCACTGGTTTGACGGAATGGTCTGTATTCCGAATTGCGATAAAATCACGCCAGGTATGATGATGGCAGCGATGCGCCTGAACATTCCAACCATCTTCGTCAGTGGCGGACCGATGGCGGCAGGGCGTACAAGCGATGGCCGCAAAATCTCTCTTTCTTCTGTTTTTGAGGGAGTGGGCGCGTATCAATCAGGCAAAATCGATGAAAAAGGATTACAAGAATTGGAGCAATACGGCTGTCCGACATGTGGATCATGTTCAGGAATGTTCACAGCGAACTCCATGAACTGCCTGGCCGAGGCTCTTGGTCTTGCGCTTCCTGGAAACGGAACGATTTTAGCGGTAGCCCCTGAGCGCAAGGAATTTGTCAAACAATCCGCTAAACAATTAATGAAGCTGATTGAACTCGATTTAAAGCCTCGTGATATCGTGACGGAAAAAGCGATCGACAATGCTTTTGCGCTAGATATGGCACTTGGCGGCTCAACAAATACCGTTTTGCATACACTCGCGTTAGCCAATGAGGCAGGAATTGATTATCCGCTTGAGCGCATTAATGAAGTGGCTGCACGTGTACCACACTTATCGAAATTGGCACCGGCTTCTGATGTTCATATCGAAGACCTACATGAGGCAGGGGGTGTATCTGCAGCGCTGAATGAGTTATCAAAAAAAGAAGGGGCCCTTCACCTTGATACCATGACGGTAACAGGCCAAACATTAGGCGAAAACATCGCCGGCTGCGAGGTAAAAGATTATAATGTCATTCGTTCAATTGATAACCCGTTCTCAGAAAAAGGCGGTCTTGCGGTCTTGTTCGGTAACCTTGCCCCAGACGGTGCCATTATCAAAACAGGAGGCGTTCAAGGTGGAATTACTCGCCACGAAGGACCAGCCATTGTGTTTGATTCTCAAGAGGAAGCGTTAGAAGGGATTTCAAAAGGAAAAGTGAAAGCGGGACACGTGGTGGTCATTCGCTATGAAGGGCCAAAAGGAGGACCGGGAATGCCGGAAATGCTTGCTCCAACTTCCCAAATCGTCGGTATGGGCCTTGGGCCGAAAGTCGCGCTTGTAACGGACGGGCGTTTTTCGGGTGCTTCCCGCGGATTGTCCATCGGACATGCATCTCCTGAAGCGGCAGAGGGCGGACCGCTTGCCTTTGTAGAAAACGGTGACCATATCGTGATTGATATTGAAAACCGCACGATGGATGTGCAGGTTGCAGAAGAAGAATGGGAAAAACGGAAAGCGAACTGGAAAGGATTTGAACCGAAAGTAAAAACGGGTTATCTTGCTCGTTATTCCAAGCTTGTGACATCCGCAAGTACTGGCGGCATTATGAAAATCTGACGAATCTATAAAGATACATGTGAAATCTATTAAATGATTAGACTTCCGTGTATCTTTTTTTTGAGAATTCATTTTGGAAGATCAAAGGGGAATGAACAACATAGATTGTATACTGTTCGAGTTGATAGCGGAACGATGCTGTGCCGAATGTTAAAAGACTCTCCCATATACCGGGGGAGGCTTTTTAGCATATAAAGGTAAAGAATTAGCCTGGATATAAAATAAGTTGTATAATAAGCGGGGGAAATTTCCTGTTTATTTCGTTTAGACAAGCGGAATATAAGGCTCTTCAACTGCATAAAAATATAGGATTCGACGGCTGTTGACGGCAAAGGCAAGCGAGTTTTGCTGATATTTATCATCTTTTGCGCTTGCCAAGGAAATAAAAGAAGCCATTTTTAAAAATTTCCGCTGAGAAAGCGGAGAAATCATCATTTTTTGTTGAAGAGGGCGTTTTTATTGAGAAGGTTTGCAATCAGTGATATTCACGGTAGTTATAAAGAAATGATGCTTCTACTGGGATATGCAAAATTTGATCCGAACGATGATCAGCTTGTCGTAGCAGGCGACATGATGAACCGGGGTCCCGACAGCGGAAAAGTGCTGAAAGAACTTAAGGCTTTAGAAGAAAACTATGATCAAGTTCATGTAACAGTCGGAAATCACGAGGAAATGATGCTATGGTATTTAGCCGGCAAACATGATATGTGGGTGCATTTTGGCGGAAAGCAAGCGGCTGATAGTATAAATGAGGCATTCCAGGAAGAAGGAGTGGGAAGTTTGGTTCGGTGGGTACAAACCTTGCCGCTGACTATGGAAGATGAACGATTTATATATGCGCATGCTGGAATTCAACTCCCATACCGAAAAAGCCAACATGACCGAAACATTCTTTGGCTTCAGCGAAAAATGTTTTATGCTATTGAATCCAAAACGCTTTTAGACGAAACGAATGGTAAACCTGTCGTACATGGCCATACACCGACGACGGCCGTTTCGTTTGATGGAGCGAGAGTAGCCATCGATTTGGGAGCTCAAGTCGTACAATCTCCAAAGCTGGCACTTGTCGAGCTGGAGGAATCCATCGTTTATGAGTATGATTTTGCCACAAAAACTATTCAAATCAAGAAAATTAAAAGAAAGTAGCCATTTTCGGCTACTTTCTTTTATTCAATGGGAAAGATATTCATTCAGTAAATCCGCGATATAAGAGGCTTCGTCTTCTTTGAAATAGAACATCACCACTTCTTCGTCTTCTTCCCCGTTCTGTCTTGTGATGGTGTTTCGGAACAACACACCATCACCTGTCTCAAGATCGCGGCCAAGCTTTAAGTGAATGTCATATTCGCTCACTTGATCAGGTGTATTATCTTCAATATGAAGATGTTTATCATTGGAAATCCATTCGATGCTTTCCATGCCATCCTCCACATCTCCGCCGATAAACTCCATCTCTTCATATTCATCTTCATCATCCGTTATTTCGCCATTATACGCATCACCATCTTCATCCAGATCGTCTACTTCCTCATCATAGTCCACTTCCTCATCATAGTCGCCGATGAATTCATGGAAAGCGGTATGAATGAATACAAGCATTTGATCTAAGTTCGCAAACAGAAGCTTGGATTCAAGATCAGAGTCTTCTTGATAATGGAATGCATAAAATTCTTGATGGATCGGATCGAAATGGACAATGCAAAATTGATCTTCCGTATCGACTGTTTCAACGGAAAAAATGAAAGATGGATGATTTAATGTTGTATCTGTATCAAATACTATTTCAAAATCGTCAAACTCTTCACAAACGTCAGGAAGACTTAAACGAACTGCGTTTTCCATGCGATAAAACCATTCTAAACTCATACTTTCTCCTCCTAACATAAAATTCGTACTATCTTATCATTTCCCTTTTTCTCGGAATTGCATGTATTATTGTCATTTTAAAAGAAGGAGAAAGTCGAGAATGAATACATATGTTCGTTAAATGTGAGGAATTATGTAAAAAGGGGAGTGGGAATGCGACAAGTTGACCTCCTGTATCTTGTCGAAAATAAAAAAGAAAGCTTATGCTCTTTTGGCTCGAGGGCTAAGCTTTTTATGGAAGTTCATATTCATTTGTTTCGTCGCTGCCATTCTATCCAGTCCGTAAATTCTTGTGATTTACCGAAAAATTGATACGATTTTAGGAAAAAGAAGCGTCTTTTTTCCCTTCTCTTTTTTTCAAAATTAATGATGTTGGTTTTTTTCTGACTGATTTCTTTGTCATCCCGCTTAGCTTTTAGGCTGCCAAACATAAAAATCCCCCTGATTGCTTAAGACTAATACCATTCAGTTTTCTTTCTATTATAAAAGAATGAACAGGAAATTTATACAAAAAATTCTGAAGATTTAAATAATATTTTTCGGTTTTTTCTCCATCCGAAAAAACCTCCCGAACATAGGAGGTTTTCTAATCATTCCTTAGGGCTTTGTATGGATGTCTACTTCACAGGGGTTAGTTCACCAATTGGATATGGGCTTCTTTTTTTGTAAAAGTGTCCTTTTACGAACAAGTTAAAAATGACAATTACATATTTGAGCTTGTGTCATGAAAACATTAGAAAATAAAGATTAAGATTAGCGAAAAACCGGTTTGTATCTGCTGCGTATAGTCTTTATTCAACTGCACCATATGTCTTAATTTTTATGGTTGGTGTTACCGTAACGGCCGCCCGTGAAAATTCATCCGGCCAGCGATTATCAACCTTTTTCCACTGCTGATATTGATAAGCACGCGCATACCACCCAAATCCGAATGGATCAAGATGCTTCTTCTGTACTTTCCGAATGAGTCCATTGAGTTCTTTTTCGAGCTGATCGGCAATGATCGCAGCGAGCTGCTCCTGCTCTTTTTCCATCTTTACATCAAATGTACGTTCCGCTATGGAGATATCAAGATTCATTTTTACATCAAATGAAAAATGGTTCTTCTCATAATCGGTCGAAATACTGTGTCGTAGCCTATGGATATTGATCGTTACAAAGTCTGACCCTTCTCCATTTTGGCGAACATTCTGGATTTTCAATGAAAGAGACGGCATACGGACGGTAAGTGAAATCGGCGTCTGTGTCTTTTTCTGCAGCATAAGAAGCAAACTGCTTTCTCGGCGGTTTAACGACATCTTATATAATCCTCTATCATCTAAAAGCGCAGAACCAGTCACAATAATGGCATTCTTTCCTTTTTTAATTTCTGAAATGGCAGGTGTAATCCCCTTATCGAATACCAGCGAATGAAATTGCTGCACGGTGGTAAACGCCGTATTATTGGACCTTTTTCCTACATCGATTACATTCGTTATGTACATAGGAAGGATCGGCTTATCGGTAAACTTACTGTTCACGATGGAAGAAACCGATTCCTTCACCATGACCATGCGCAGATTCCCTGTATTTTTGGGATCGCGATAGATGATGTCCAGATAGGGTAGGATGTTTTCTTTTTTCAGCATCTGCTTGCTAAACATCATCACCTGCAGTTTCCCCTTTGCAACCAGCCCGTTAGTCATACTGTCAAACGCATCGCTCGCCTGTCTGGTTGTATCCATTTTTGTCCAATACACTTCGTATTTTTTTTTCGCCTCCTTATCAAAAACAGGGTTTACCTGATAGACAATGACCTTATCACCTCCATCCACATCAAAACCGTAGACTAAAGATACAGTTGCTTTCTCTACATCAATCCGATCCCCGCATGCCGACATGAGTAGCAGACAAAAGCATGCCAGGATGAATTTAGTCCGCTTTATCATCGATCTTCCTCCTCTTCCAATGTGTATAACCCGTTACATAGAAAAGAAACACAACGGGAAACGCATAGACGACGAAATAACACATCCACTCCCACCACTTTTTCAATAATCCAACATCGTTATAGGACGGCCTAAAGAAGAAGGAAACCACCACAAAGAGCGGAAGCAAAAGGTACGGCAGTTTCCAATCCTTTTTATTACACAGCTGTGAAAGCTGATCCGTAACAAAAAAAAGGTAGGGAATCCCCGAAGTCGAAAAAAGAAAAATATAAAGTGATACATAGAAAATTTCCATTCGTTCGAGAAATGAAAACTGGATTGGTTTCACAAGGGTAAGGGCGGGCCATAAAAATTGCGTAATTTCATCCGGGCTAAAATAAGCAAAACAGCCTAACGTAATCTGAAGATAAACGAGCAGGGTAAGAATATTGGCAATAACAATCCCTTTGGCTGCGGCTTTTTTATTTTGTAGATAAGGATAGAAGAGAAACGCCATTTCAAATCCAAGAAAGGCTAGGACCGTGGTTTTAACCGCATAAAGGACGGGCATCCATCCTTCCTTCAAAATAGGCAGCAAATAAACCCAGTGGCTATCTTTAAGTGGCAGGAGTAACAATAACGGCAGCAAAAGAGTCAGGAAAAAGACAATCTCGGCATAACTTGCCACTACTCGCACACCCCCGCTTATAATTATGTAGGCTGGAACCATGATCAGTGCCACTAATAAATAACTGGGAGTGCTAGGTAAACCCCATGTTTGAAGAACAACTAGGGTAACAAAAAGAATGGTTGTGACAGCGAGTAAAGAGTATAAAATCCAGATTACCATCACGGCTTTTCCAACCCATTTCCCCATATACCGTGTCAGCAGCTCAAGCATCGTATCCCCCGGATGCTTGGCCATAAGATGAACAATACACAGGCTGACAACCGTTGTCAGTGCGCACCCAATCATAATCGATATCCACCCGTCCGTGCCTGCAACTTTTGCCAACTCCGCCGGAAGAGTCAAGATGCTGGTTCCTATCTGGGTTCCATTAATAGCCAGAATATACTGTAATAATGTTATTTCTTTCTTCATGAACTTGTTCATGGATCCTCCCTGCCCTTTCTTCTATCCCCCTGCCGCTGTAACTGGCGAGGCCGAATCGATACGGGACGCTTCTTCATCATCAACATCGGGAAACGAATAAATGTATCCTTCATATCCGAAATACGCAGCGGTGAAACGGGGGCGCTATACGGTACCCCAAGGGATGTTAAAGAGAGGAGATGGGCGATAAGCGTCATCGCTCCGACTATGATCCCCACCATGCCAAAAATAGAGGCGAGGAGCATCATCGGAAAACGAAGCAGCCGAATCCCCGCTGACATTTCCAGATTCGGAATAATAAAAGAAGCAATCGCGGTGATGGACACGACAATGACCATAATATTGCTGACAATTCCGGCCTGAACCGCCGCTTGGCCAATGACAATCCCGCCGACAACGCCTATGGTTTGACCGATGGGCGCTGGAAGCCGGACTCCTGCTTCCCGGAGCATCTCGAGTACAAGTTCCATGAACAGTGCTTCTATTAGGGGCGGAAACGGGATCCTCTCTCGTGATTGGGCAATCCATAAAAGTAATTGAAGCGGAATCGCCTCATAATGAAAAGAAATCGCCGCGATGTAGAGAGCAGGCGTAAAAACCGCGATGAAAAAGGCAGCGAAACGCAGGAGACGGATAAACGAAGCGATAATCCATCTCACACTATAATCATCCACCGTTTGGAAAAAAGCAGGAAAAGTCATCGGTCCAATGAGAACGCCCGGCGAACGATCTACAACGATAGCTGCGCGTCCCTGAAGGAGATGAGAAGCAGTCGTATCGGGACGCTGTGTCTCGGAAAACAAAGGAAAAATGGTATAGGGATTATCTGCAATGAGCGACTCCATCTCACCGGCATTGAGAATGGTATCGGTGTCAAGCTGCGTGATTCTACTCTCAAGTTCTTGGATATACTCCTGATTCACAACATCTGCCAAATAAAGCAGCGAAACTTTTACACTACCTCGCTCCCCGACCGTCAATTCTTTCACTTTTAATTCACGGCTTGGGATACAACGGCGAATCATGGCAATATTTTGACTGGCTGTTTCAATAAACCCCAAATGTGAGCTTTTGACCGCCGACTCTACTTGCGGCTCCTCAATCGTCCGCTGCGGCCAGCATTGTGTTTCAAGTTCAAGGGCATAGTCATGTCCATCCATAAATAGAATGCTTTTCCCAACAAGAAGGGCCTGTTCAATCTCAGACCATTTCTGGACTCGTTTGATCTGTCCCATCGTCACAGCGGATTCCAACGAATCTTTTTCATGATATTCTCCATATATAAGCGGCCGAAGAATATCCGTGTTAATCATGACCTTATCTACCAAGCCATCCATATACACAAGAGCCGCTTGCTGTCCTGTTTTTAATGAAAGCTTACGGGTTGTAAGCTCAGGAATGCCGCTAAACAGAATGGTTACCTGCTGAAGGTTTGTAGAGATAGAAGGAGCAATTAAGCTGTTTAGGATGCTATCGGCCTGCTTCTGATTATGGAGCGCTTGAGTGTTCTTCAGCAAATAACGAAAAAAAGACATACTTTCACCTTTTTCTGGCTGCATTTTTATATCGTTTATTATGAGGCATTAGATAAAACGATATACATGTATTGGGGCTACCAAGGGGAAACAAAAGCCCGTAAAGGCTTATTTCGACATGCCTAAAATTCCGATTGGCTAACAAAAACGTCACCCTCTTTACATCCAATTTATCGATTGACGAACAGACACAAAATATAAAGAAGGGCGAATCAGTAGCCGGATTGAGAAAATGAGGAATTGCAACTATTACTCTATCAATAAGGAGAGCAAGGAAAAAGTAGCGGTTTAAAAAGAAAGGAGTCATGTTTCAGATATGCAAAGAGGCATGTTAAATCAAGCAATTCAAATGCGTAAGAACTATCTCATTGATCAACTCATTGAAGCGGGATATACCAAAATGGTAGATGGTAGACAACTATACGAGTTAACACTGACAGAGCTTGAGGAAGTATATCGGAATGTTCTGGAGTAAATTGATAGATAAGTTTCATAACCAAATAATAAATTTACAACGAAGCAAAGGAGTAATTAGTTTTTTTTACAAGAGCGATCAGTGTTGTTGTTTATACGCCAAATAAGATATTCAGTTTGTAATTGGGACCAAATAAAACCTCCAATCATTAACGCAGCATAAAGGTATCGATTTTGTTTATTTTCTGTACGTCTATTCCAATAAATAGCTAAAACTGCTGTAGCAACGTGGGCCAAAATCGGTAGTAATGATTTCATATAAACCAACACCTGCCTTAGAGATTTTCTTTTAGTATATCCTGTGGCTTTCTGACAATACGGCATTTTGAAGAATATAAACCAGTAAAAAACGGTATGGGATTAATGATAAAAACAATCCCGTAAAGAAAAGCCAAAGACCAAAAAAATCTTTAGCTTTTCTAAATATGAAATTTGGAAGGAAAGGTTTCCTTAACAAAAATTATTATAGCTAGGATGTGGAGGTGATTGTTCATCGGAGTTTAATAACCCTTGTTTCGACTTGGAAAACTTTTTATCAATAGTCATGATTTTGCTGATAATAATCGCGCTAAAAATACTTGATAATATGGCACTCCCGATCCCCATCCAAATAAGTGCAGTCAATTGTTTTTTTACAAACATATGAGTATTCCTCCTAAGCAATAGTGTGGTTAGTATTCCCAAAATAAAAAAATATTGCACATGGAGATTAGCGGTGTGTTAGAAGCGAAGCAGCAAAGTGTTTCATAATCAAATTTGGATTTCATAAAGGAAACACAAGAGTAAATATCCACTTTTGCATAAATAGCACCTCATGTGTTTGCTAAAAGATAAAAAAGCTAAAGGCCAAATGACCTTTAGCTTCCCGTGATATGAACTCTAGAATAGGCAGGCTTTTAGGGAGTGATTTCCTTCAACACTATCATTATATGAAACACAAAAGTTATTTATTCATTTATTTTTGTAAGGGAACAAAATAGCAAGTTTGTTTCATAAAAAAACATTCCTAATCAGGAATGTCGGATTTTACTTTAAATTAACTTGGTCATCTACTGTCAGTCTGGATCTCGTTAAGTAGCTTATCTAGCTCTTGACTTAGTTTCACAGTTGATGGGTTTGTAAATCCATGTGTTAAAGCATGATCAATTAGAAGCTGTTTCATCTCATTAATATGATTCAATAATTCTTGGGATTTTGATTCGGGTTTAAATTTATAAAGGTTCAACATAACAGGTGGTACACTCCATTTATGGTTAAAATTCACACGGTAAATTTTATCATTAATTTAATAAGATGGAATGGTTTATTTGACATTTTTTGATATTTTTTGGGGACTTTTGAACTTTTTTTGAAGATTATCGTTTTTCGCTAAACAAAATGATAATCCTGTTACCAAAGGGGGGGAAGCGTTGAAACTTATCACCGGCAGCGGGACGACCTGAGATAAGCATTATTAGAGATGAGGATGACCAAGAAGTAAAACCATACGAATCTTTAGAAGAATACGACATTCATTCCAGGAAAGAAGCGTACGGGAAACACCCATGCCGTAATGGTGTTTGGGGCACACGGCAAAAGGAAGGTATGGTTTTTTGTTTGTTTCCTGGGTGTGTAAAATAGGTGGAATACTACAGGAAAGTAGCTCCTTTTGGCATATAATGTAATATAGACCAGAAGGGGTAGATAACATGCATAAAGTGAAGGTTGTAAAGGCTTCTAATCCAATTAAATTAGAAGAACGAATAAATTTCGCTTTAGATGATATAGAGGGCGAGTATGTTGATATCAAAGTAAGTGGTTCTTATAATGGTAAATTTGAGACTTTCATAGCTATAATTGTTTATAAAGTTTATTAATTGGAGACATTTGGAATCTGTTTGAATTATGTATTAAGCAGGGGAATTAAAGCAGAAGTATGGTTTGGATTGTGTAGATTGATGAGGAATAATAGAGGCCTTGTTCCTATACGGAGTGAGGTTTTTTTATTGGCTTTGTTATTGTTTGATATCAATTTGGGCTGTAACAAAAAGACCGCCTATTTAACAGGCGGCTATCTTCGGGTCTTCTTGAACTAAGTAGTAAATAAGGATTTTTTTATGTATGATTTAAGCTTGAGAATCAATGCTTTGTTCTATTGCAGTTTCCCAACTAGGGAAATAATACAACGCGTTTTTCATGAGTTCCGGATGTGATTTCTTCACCTCTTTCTTCCTAGGGGGCTTTCCATCCCTTTGTATTAATGCAGAAATTTGGTTAGTCACTTCTTCAACACTCATGCTCGTTTCCATCTAATTCCTCCTTTTTGTTATTCAGCTCTATACTTGCCACTTAGCGTAAAAATCATACAAATAATCTTCAATTAAGATTTCTGATAGGAGTGAAGAATTTTCAATTCACCCGTGAATGCCATAAATGCGGCATGAAAAAGAGTACTTGGCCTTATCGTTCGAGAGGGCTTTTTCTTTTTGGTTGCCTATCCTTATTATAGTCATGAAACTTTTCCATTTTTTACACGTACATAAGGTAAAACAATAAAAGGAGCGAATACGCATGATGTATTTACTGGCAGTCATTTGTCCACCGTTAGCGGTGTTATTCATAGGTAAGCCGTTTCAGGCGATATTAAATCTAATTTTGACCTGTATCTTTTGGTTCCCAGGTGCTATCCACGCTATCTTAGTGGTCAAGGATAAAAAGGATGACAAGCGCATGCGGAAACAAGCTGAACTGATTGCCAAAACAAGAGAATGACGGTTTAACCAATGTCCTGGCAATGTATAGGAAGAGTGCAATCAGCAGATAATATGAGAGATTTTGCAAATAAAGGGGGAAATCGTATGCCACAAGATAACAGCAAAAAAACTGAAAATACTTCAGGCACAAACGGCGTTGAACAGCCTTTAATGACAACAGGCACGACTGAACCTGGTTTCGATTGGGATACAGGCGGAGATAAATCGGCGGCCAAACCTAAAATTGGAGAGACATTAATGGGCGAGACGGTATTACAGAAGGAAAAAAAGAAAGAAGGGTATTTCGTTGATTAACCGGAAGTTAATATTAGGTGGAATGGTTTCAATATCCCTGTCAAGCGGACAATAGCCTCCCTTTTAAAAGCCAACACTGAAATTTAATAAAGCTTTTAAATAAGAAAAACGTAAAATGGTTTAAGAATATCACAGAGCAGATGCCTGCAAATCTGCCCATGCAACTAAATCAGATAAATGAAATAAAGAACATGAAAAAGTGCGGGAAAACCTTGATACATAAGGTTTTCCCGCACTTTTGCGTTCAAGGATCCGTTACGAGGTCGCAGCGGTTCTCCCATTCCCGAACAGAAGAGGTTTCCGGCGTTTTAGTCTACCACAATATAGGCAATCATGGGACCGTTATGTTCAATATCTAAATGAGTTTTACAAATAAGCCGGTAGATTCCTTCTTTTGTAAAGTGTAACTCTAAGACGGTTTCTTCGCCTTTTTTAACTGTACCTTTAATATTGGTACCTTCAATGTAAAACGGATGTGCCTTTCCGTTTACTCCGTAGATGCTTAGTTTCACGGGTTGTTTTTTCGGTACATAAATGGTCCCGGGATCCCAGCGGTAAGCCTCGATTTCTTTTCCGTCATCTGTTGTGGATTTAAATTCGCCAGTGACCATATTGATTTTGAATTCTTTTACGGGGGGTGACGATCCAGCAGTCTCAACGGCGGCCAGCTTTGCCGTATACCAGGCTCCAGCGGACAGGGTGATACAGATGGCTAATAACCAAAACCATTTCTTTTGAATAAACACAACCTTCATAGAACTCCCTCCTTAATCAGCTTGGTTAAAAAGAAGTCTTAACCGCATAAGTACAACTAGGCGATCACCTGTGGCTAGAAGCTTGGTACTAGCCAGGTTTCTTTATCTTTTTAATATGTATGCTGAAAGGGATAGGGGAGTTGTCTATTATTTGATTTATTTATCTAAGGTTCACTCTATCCAATGTGCTGCTGGATAAAAGAGAAGAAACGTTCAAGCTCTTCTTGATTGTTAAAACCGGCTTGGGCTTGGCTTGCATTCCCTCCGCCCTTGCCGCCAAAAGCCCCCAAATGCTCTTTAAACAGCTGGCCGCAATGAACGGAAGAGTCACTATTACGGGTTAGTAATAATTTATTATCCACTGTAGAGGCGAATAAAATAAGATATTCACCTTGCTCTATAATTAGTTTTGCCAGTGTTTGCAAATCTTTCATGGATTGATCATCAAACAGATGAGCCACCACTTGGCCATTTCGCTTAGCAATCAACTCTTTTGCAATAAAAGCAGCTGTTTCTATTTTCAATTGCTCTATTTCTTTTTGAAGCTGTTTTTGTTCTTGCTCCATTTTATCGATTCGCTCCATGACAGCTTGTCGGCCTGTACTGAATTTTGCGGCGATAGAGGTAAGGATATGGAGGGTTTCCTGATAATCCGCGAGAGCCCTCACACCGCACTTGAAATGCAGGCGGGTATTGCCGCGCTGCTTTTCTGTTTTTAAAAGCTTCAATAATCCGATTTCTCCTGTATGGGCTACATGTGTTCCACAGCAAGCTGAATAATCAATCCCGCTGATTTCTACTATGCGGATGTTTTCACCGACATCCGGAAGCTTTCTTAATGGAACCGTATGTATTTGATCGTGGGTTATCGTATATGTTTTGATTTCTTTATTATCGTAAATATATTCGTTCACCCGGCGTTCAATATGTGAAAGTTGCTCGGACGTTAAAGAAGAAACCGCCAAGTCAATGGTCACAGTGTCTGTTCCCAAGTGGAAACCAACCGTGTGCGCATCATAAAGTTCAATACATACGGCCGACAACAAATGTTGTCCGGTATGATGCTGCATATGATCGAATCGGCGTTTCCAATCAATTTCACATTCTACTTCCATCTTTTCCGGCCGTTTTGATACTTGATGATAGACTTCATTGTCTTCCTCAAAAACATGAAGCACCTCGATGCCGCCAATTGTCCCGGTATCACAAGGCTGACCGCCTCCTTCAGGGTAAAAAGCCGTTTTTTGCAGGGTGACAAGTATTTCATTATCGTGTTCAACAATATTTGTAATTGATGTCGACCATTTCGCTGTTTTGGGAGAAGTGTAATAAAGTTTTTCTGACATGTTGTAAATTCTTCCTTTCCTTATAGATGCAGGATGATTTTTTTACAAATATTTCTATGGGAATATAGGAGTTCTTCCATCTATCATACCGTCTATCATACCGTGAAACCGAACTCTCTGAAAAGGGATAGACTCTATCAGTAATGAGATGAATGGTAGAGCGTACCATCAAAACCATCATTGAATCGGCCCAAACCGGTGAAGATGGGGACGGCAAAATTTATGTGTATCCCGGCTTATAATGAGCTGGAACGTTTTACGGACTTACCGACAAATCTTTATGATTTTGAAGAAACGACGGGAATCTCTGTGGCGCGAACGGGGCAAAAAGAAGCTATAGGATAAAGGGAAAAAGGCACGAAAAAGAAGTTGAAACTACTTTTTCGTGCCTTTTTTATCAGAATCAGCCGAGAATACCCCTTCCTCAAGGAATGCTAATTGTTCCATACTATATCCCGGACCAAATCCTACCTCTAAAATATGCTCACCCGCTTTGAGGTTTAAATGAACAATGGCCCATTCATTAATCGTTTTGTTCTCCCAAGCCATAATCTTACCAGCGATGGCCCCATATACTCCCTCAGGCTTACTAAAATTCTTTTTGAATGTCTCTAACACTTTTTTCACCTCGCATAAAGATAGTATTGCTTATTTACTATCTATCACTTTAGAGAGGAAGGTAAACCTATACTGATGCATAACAGGAAAACTGAAGCTATTGAGGTTAAACGATTTGGGGTTCAATGCCCTAAACGGTATAATAAAAACATTGATAATCTTATTTCATCGTAAGGGTGATGTTATGAAATCGATGTATCCTCGTAACGGTAGAGTCATCCTGCATGTGGATTGTAACGCGTTTTATGCTTCAGTCGAGACGGCGTATGACCCTTCTTTAAAGGATAAACCGTTAGTAATTGCCGGAAATCCAAATGAGCGGCGCGGCATTATCATTACATGTAATTACGTCGCCCGTGCACTCGGTATCTATACGACCATGCCATTATGGGAAGCAAAGAAAAAGTGCCCTGATCTTGTGATAAAACCCCCTAATTTTGAGTTGTACAGGGACGCGTCCGCCAAAGTGTTTGAGTTTTTGTCAACTTATACAAATAAAATCGAGCCGAGTTCCATTGATGAAAGTTATTTGGATATTACAGATCTCTATGAGTTAGGGTCACCGCTTGAAATTGCCGGGCAAATTCAAAAAGGGCTGCTTGAAACACTAAATATTCCCGTTTCCATTGGCATTGCTCCTAACAAGTTTTTGGCCAAGACGGCTTCTGATATGAAAAAGCCGATGGGAATCACCGTATTGCGCAAGCGGGATGTCGCGCATATACTTTGGGATAGGCAAGTTAAAGAAATGCACGGAATCGGCGAGAAAACAGCCCAAAAATTAAACGGTATGGGTATCCGGACAATCGGAGAACTGGCACAGGCAGATTCCACCGTGCTGCAAAACTTGATTGGAATTACAGGCGTCCATTTAAAGGAACGGGCGAACGGTATCGATCATCGTCCGGTTGATCCCGATTCGGTATATGAAATTAAGACTGTCGGAAATTCGACTACTTTACCAAAAAACGTCACCGAACAGCGTGCATTACTGGATATGCTGGCTAAGTTGTCTCAATCGGTTAGCCAACGAATGAAGAAAAAACATGTGATCACGCAAAATGTTCAGATTACGATTAAATATAGCGATTTTAAATCAATCACAAGAAGCCGGAAGTTGCTTAACCCGGTTTTAGAAGCTAGTGAGATTTACGAAGCGGCTTCCCAACTGTTTAAAAAACACTGGAATGGCAATCCTGTTCGATTGCTTGGCGTGACGGCTTTGGATGTGATGGAGAAGAATGACGCAGTGAAGCAATTGGATTTATTTTCTTTCGAAGAAGAAGCAAAACAGGAACCATTATTGGAAGCGGTTGATAAGTTAAAACAGAAATTCGGGGATTTTATTATCCAAAAGGGGTCTGATCTTATTTCAAAAGGGCATCAAAACCATAACAAAAGGATATAAAGGAATGTCTTTATGTGGATTCATATACATGTGATGAATGATATAACGCCAATGAAATAAATAGTTTATTAGGCACAATTTTCTATTACTCAATAAAAATACCTATGTCTTTCTTCAAGATTTTTCGGTAGAATATTATTATGCTTTTATGTTGAACTTGAATAATATGATATCCGCCAGATTAGCACTATTAACAAAGAAACAGCGTAAAATAGTTATATTTTTAGAGAGGAAATTATTATGTCAAGTCAATCTTTTTTACAAATGAATACAGTATTTATAAGCATCCTTGTTGAAGCACTGCCTTTCATTTTATTAGCAGTCATTATTTCTGGAATTATCCAAATGTTTGTGACAGAAGAGATGCTGGCAAAAATCATTCCTAAAAATCGCTTTCTATCCGTTTTAGTGACAACTTTATTAGGGGCGTTATTTCCTGCATGTGAATGTGGAATTGTTCCTATTACAAAAAGGTTAATTTCGAAGGGGGTTCCTCTTCACGCTGCAACTGGGTTCATGTTAACCGGTCCTGTCATCAATCCCGTTGTGGTCATGAGTACATTTGCAGCTTTTGGGAACAGTTGGCGAATGGTTTGGTACCGCTGCGGTCTATCCTTTTTTGTCGCTCTTGTTATCGGATTGATATTATCTTTTCAATTTGAAGACGGTCAATTAAAGCAAGAACTGAGTCATCACTCATCTCATAAAATGAGCTTCCGATCAAAATTAGAAGGAATGATTCGCCATACGATTGACGAGTTCTTCTCGGTGGGAAAATTCCTGGTTATGGGAGGACTTATCGCTGCTGCCATGCAGACTTACGTTAAAACTTCGACATTGTTATCAATCGGACATGGGAAATATACGGCTATTTTGGTTATGATGGGCTTAGCTTTTATCCTATCAGTGTGTTCTTCAGCCGATGCCTTTATCGCATCGTCGTTTCGAAGCACGTTCGGAACAGGCTCGATTGTGGCCTTTTTAGTATTTGGACCGATCTTTGATATCAAAAATTTACTGATGATGATGGGAACATTCAAGAAAAAATTGGTGTTTTCCTTATTGATTTATACAGTTGTTTTCACATTTATTGGAGCAATCTTTATTTCTTAGAAGGTGAGCTTATGTTACGAATTTTCGTCTTAATCGGTTTCACGTTTATTTTTATGCATTTGCACGCGACCGGGGATATCTCAAAATATATTAATATGAAATATGGTAATATTTCGTTTATCACTATCTTCGTGTTGCTGTTTTTAACCATCGCCCAAATGTATTTCTATTTAAAGAGCGATAAAAACAAGGAGGAGCACCACCATCATGACCATGATGCTTGCAGCTGTTGCGATCACGATCATGAAAAGGAAGAAGATAAATGGTATAAGAAATTACTCATTTATCCTCTTTTGTTGTTTCCTATTATCTCTGTTTTGTTTTTTCCCGTTGCAACGCTTAATTCCAAAATGGTAGAAGCGAAGGGCTTCCACTTCCCAATTCTTGAGGATAATGACCCTTCTAGTATGCATCAGATTCTTGCGCCTGATACTAGTTCTTATTATGGTGCCGAGGATTATACAAAGATGCTGGATAAATTAATGAAGCGTTATGGAAACAAAGACAACGTCGTATTGGATGATCAGAACTTTTTAGAAGGCATGGAAGTCATCTACAACTATCCCGGGTCTTTTATGGGAAATAACGTTCAATTTGATGGTTTTACTTTTAATAGCAAAGACATCCAAAACAATCAAATATTTGTTTTCCGTTTTGGTATCATTCACTGTGTAGCCGATTCGGGCGTATACGGAATGTTGGTGGAATTTCCAGAAAAAACCACCTTCCATAACGATGAATGGATACACGTAAATGGAAAATTAAGTTCTATGTACTATCAGCCGTTTAAAAAGACAATCCCGGTGTTGAAAGTCGAAACATGGAACTATATAAATAAGCCAAGCGATGAATATGTATATAGACAGTATTAACCTTATTTACTAAAGGATAGCTTAAGCAGAAATTGATTTGCTTAAGCTATCCTTTTAATTTTCTATTGCACTCAACTTTCTGTTTCCAAGCTGTTTAAAGATGATTTGGGCCATCTGCTCTAATTGGATAGGAGAAAAAGATATTTTACTTCTTGTACAAATAACTTCCATTCATGATATAAAGATTGTCCATAGAGACAAAACGTTTAATTTTTGCCTTCATGTTCCTGCCAATTGTTAGCGAGGGGGAGGGGAAGGCAAAAGGACAATGGAAAGAAATCGAATTGGCTTGGGACAACGGACTCCATTTGGCAATATCATATAAACTTTGTTAGAATTTGTTTCCATTTTATCAAAGCCAGTAGATGAGGTGACAGCGGAACAGATATTAAATAGTGAGGAAATTTTAAGTATTAGAAAGGACATGCTTGAGAAGCTATCTTTAGCTGAAACACTAATTTTTAAAACAGACGAATGGATCAAGGTAAAGGGGACTTTATCCGACATAACCTATTCGGGCTCGCTCTTGCCTTACATTCAAATTGAACAGATTGAGAGAATCAAGCCCCCGAAAAACCCGTATGTGTATGAATTTTATGAGGGAGAGCGGCTTATAACCCCGTAGTCAACCCACCGTCTTTATTCGATAGGTTTTTTTGTTTTCGCTCAGATAGGGAAACATCGTGTGCATATTTTATTGCCATGCTTTTTCATTAAAAAGTACTTGTTCTTTGTAGGAAAAAGTGATAAATTATCATTTGTGTTCATATAAATCGAAAAGATTACGATTTGTAAAAGGAGACTGTACATATGTATAAATGGATTATTGCAGGCGGCGGCATTCAAGGCGTTACAGTGGCTTCCTTTTTGCTGAAAGGAGGAAAAACAACGATTGATGAGCTTGCGATTGTCGATCCGCACAAGGAACCGCTTGCGAACTGGAAGCATTGCACCAATGTCATTTCCATGCCGTATTTGCGCTCTCCTTCCGTTCATCATCTTGATATGGAACCGTTCAGCCTGCAAGCATTTGTGAAAGAGAAGTTTTATGATTGGAACACCGCTTTTTATGGAAGGTATAAACGCCCTGCGCTTCATGCTTTTAACGAGCATTGTGAACATATCATCGACGACTTGTCGTTAAGGGATGCCTGGATTCAAGGACGCGTGTCCAATGCCAATCGGACTTCAAACGGATGGAGTGTTCAACTGCAAGATGGACAGGAACTGATCGGGCAAAATCTCGTATTGGCCATCGGGATTGGGGAGCAGCCTTTTTGGCCTCATTGGGCGGAAACGTTAAAAAAAGAAACCGATCATTCCATCTATCATATTTTTGATTCCGATCTGCCTGGCTTTGAACGATTAAAACGCCCATTTACCATTATCGGGGGCGGTATTACGTCCGTTCACCTGGCAATCAAATTAAGCTCCTTATTCCCAAATGATGTCACACTTTTAAAACGGCATCCATTCCGAATTCATGACTTTGACAGCGATCCAGCTTGGCTCGGTCCGAAAAATCAGCTATCATTCCGTAAAATGGCAAGTTACAAAAAACGACGGGAGCAAATAATGAATGCGCGCCATAAAGGTTCCATTCCACATGATTTATATATTAAATTGCACCGTCATGTTCAAAATGGGATCCTTCGTATTAAAGACGGTCAAGTGGAGCATGCAACAACAAACAACGGACAAATCCTACTGCATGATCATCAGGATAACGTGATTTATGAAGCAGGAACGATTTTATTGGCGACGGGCTTTAAGCCAACATTGCCGGAAAGGGAATGGCTGGTGCCGATGATACGCAAGCATCATCTAAAATGTGCTGAATGCGGATATCCGATCGTCACCGAATCATTGCAGTGGGGGCCGAATTTGTACGTAACAGGTGCTCTGGCAGAGCTTGAAATCGGGCCGATCGCCCGCAATATTTCCGGGGCGCGCCAGGCAGCCGGTCGAATCGTGAGCAGCTTATGATCATTCATTGCTTCATGATCTATGCATAGTGGGCACAATGCTCTTTTTATGAAATCATCCATTTAATCGACAGATTCCTGAATCATCGTGTAAAAGTCCGATAAGATCGGCTTTTCTTTATTAACATGTAACAGTTAAATACCTGCCTAAGAGAATCGTACGTTATATGGCGATATAAAATGTCTTTAAAGAAGAAAGGGAGAATACGATGAAAAAACTGGCCTTATTTTTTACAACTATACTAGTAACAGCGTTATTTTTATCAGGATGCAGCAGTAAAGAAACTGCAACGAAAAGCAACGAAAGCAAAGAAACGAAAGATCAATTGATCATTTATACAACGATTTTTCCGCTTGAAGACTTTACGAAAAAAATCGGGGGAGACTACGTGAAAGTGGAAAGTGTTTACCCTCCTAACATTGACGCTCATACATTTGAACCGACGCAGAAAACGATGGTCGATATCGCTAAAGCGGATGCATTTATCTACACCGGCGCCGGCCTGGAAGGGTTTGTAGATAAAGCAACTAAAGCATTAAAAGATGAAAAAGTGAAATTTGTTGAAGCGGCAGATGGCGTGACATTTATTGAAGGCGGTCATGACCATGATCATGAAGGGGAAGAGTCGCATGAGAAAAGCCATGAAGATGAACAGGCGGACGAAGGACATGAAGAAGGAGAAGAACACCATGATCATGGTGACCTTGATCCGCACGTTTGGCTGGACCCGATTCGTGCGATGACAATGGCTGAAAACATTAAAGATACACTTATCAAGTTTAAACCGGAACAAAAAGCAACCTTTGAGAAAAACTTTGAAACATTGAAAAAAGAATTGGAGCAGCTTGATAAAGAGCTCGGTAACACGATTAAAGAAGGAAAAACAAAAGAAATTGTTGTGGCACACTCCGCTTACGGTTATTGGCATGATCGGTACGGTTTAGAACAAATCAGCATTGCGGGCCTTTCGCCAGAGAACGAGCCGTCACAAAAAGAATTGCAATCTATCATCAAGGAATCACGTCAAAAAAACGTAAAATACGTTATTTTTGAGCAAAACGTGAAACCGAACATAGCTGAAATCGTCAAAAATGAACTTAATGCTGAGCCATTGACGCTTCACAACTTGGAATCGATCACAGACCAAGATGTGAAAAATGAAGAAGATTACGTCAGCTTAATGAAGCGCAACATCGACACATTGAAGAAAGCTTTAAATTAAATTATGAATCCGTTGAGTAAATCTTAACAGTCTTAGAAAATCCATCGCAATATACGATGGATTTTCTGCTTTCATACGTAAGGCAGCTTGATGGGGCGTTCCAAACCCTTTTTTTGGAACGCCTCTTATTTGTGGTTTCAAAGCAATCATTTATCCCGCATTAACGGGCAGTATAAGATCAACTAACCATCAGTAGGGGATGAAGGAAAACCCCCACTGATGGAATTTTCCTTTATGTGAATGGGTATATAGAAGGGAGAAAGGAGGCTATCCGACGAATCATCCGTACTTTTAACCGAAGGAACAAATAACCTGGAAATGTGTTGTGTATATTATTAAGTAACCGCAAGTGAGGATGTTTATTTAAAAAAATGATGATTTCGGGGTGAGGCAGAATGGGAATTACGTATGATTGCATCATTATCGGAGGAGGGATTGCCGGGCTTCAAGCCGCTATTCAATTGGGAAGATACAAACATGATGTACTCGTGATTGATTCCCGTTATGGACGCTCTACTTTATGCAGGTGTTATCACAATGTTTTAGGTTGGCCTGACGGGGTGAGCGGTGACACGTTAAGAGAGCTTGGGAGAAAGCATGCGGAGAAATACGACATTCACTTTAAAGAGGATAAAGTTACAAAGTGTATAGAGCAGGATGATGGAATAGGGGTCGAAACGGAAAGGGGAAAATTCTATGAAACGAAAACCCTCCTTATGTCAACAGGGGTGATGGATCGGATTCCTGATATTCCAAACATCAAGCCTTGTCTTGGTCTTACTGTATACGTTTGTCCGGATTGTGATGGATACGAGGTGGCAGATCGAAGTGTCGTTGTAATGGGAGCAAGAAAAGCGGGAGCGAATCTTGCTTTGACTTTAACGTATTGGACAAAGGATATTTCTTATATCAATCATGAGGAACCGGATATAGAACCTTCATTGAAGGAGAAGCTTGCTCGGTCAGGGATTGCCTATATCCATCAAAGAATCGACAAAGTGATAACAGAAGGCGACTCGACTTTTAAAGGTGTCCAACTGCAAAATGGAAAGGTTTTGCATGCGGATCGCGGCTTTACGGCATTTGGAGGAAATCAGGTACATAGTGAACTTGCCGTGCAGCTGGGCGTCCAGGTAATGGATAACAAACATATCGTAGTTGACCCTCGGACGAAGGAAACGAATATCCGGAATGTATGGGCTGCAGGGGATATCGTTGCCCATTCTGAACAGGTGACCATCGCAATGGGAGATGGCTCCCAGGCCGCCATCTGGATTCATAAAAGGCTGTTGGAGTCGGAAAACGGATGAGTTAATTTTTCCTAAGAAGGGTATGAAAGAAGGGAAAAACACAAAAGATAAAGTGAGGATTATCTGTGTTTGGAAAGGTAACTTTACATAAAGCGCGAAGGAGATCTTGGGAAGACGGAACCGGGACCGCTAGAGCAGGATAAAGGAAACTTCCATCAGTGGGGGTCTTATTGCCCGTTAATGCGGGATAAATATGGAAGGGAGGAAGGAATATGAGAAATGTAACAAAAAAATTATATATGGATCCTCCTAAGATGTTGGTTGCCGGGTTTGCACTCATTATTTTACTAGGAGCGTTCCTGTTGACCCTTCCTGTTGCCACAGAAGATGGGAAAGGGTTAACGTGGCTAAATGGTTTGTTTACCTCTACATCGGCGACTTGTGTCACAGGTCTTGTCGTGGTAGATACAGGTTCCACTTTTACAATGTTTGGCGAGCTTGTCATCCTGTCACTGATTCAAGTCGGCGGGCTGGGCTTCATGACATTTGCGACCTTCTTTGCCTTTCTTTTAGGAAAGCGGATTTCGTTGAAAGAGAGGCTGTTGCTGCAAGAGGCGTTAAACAATATATCCATTGAGGGAATTGTGCGGCTTGTAAGGAGAATTTTGATCTTTACACTTGTCATTGAATTAATCGGAGCGATTCTGCTCGCCATTCGATTCTCGTTTGATATGCCGCTGCCTACGGCGATTTATTATGGATTATTTCATGCGATTTCCAACTTCAATAATGCAGGGTTCGACTTGATGGGAGACTTCAGAAGTCTGACGGAATATGTAGAAGATCCATTGGTAACGTTAGTCGTATCTGCATTGATTATTCTCGGCGGCATCGGTTTCATTGTCATGAATGAAGTTTACGAATATCGAAGAACAAAACGTTTTTCGCTGCATACAAAAATAGTGCTTACGGCAAGCGCCTTATTAGTGATTCTTGGGACCATCATTATTTTTATCCTGGAATTCAACAACCCGAAAACATTGCAGCCGCTCTCAATATCTGGAAAAGTGTTAGGTTCCTTATATCAAGCCGTTACACCCCGTACGGCCGGGTCCAATACATTGAATATTCCTGACTTGAGACAGTCAACGCTGTTTTTAATTATCTTCTTAATGTTTATTGGTGCTTCTCCCGGTTCTACAGGCGGAGGAATTAAAACAACGACCTTCACCACCTTGCTTGGAGCTGTATGGTCGCAAATTAAGGGGAAAGAAGATGTCATCTTCTTTCGGCAAAGAATTGTTTACAACACCATTTATAAAGCTCTGACCGTTACATTAAGCGGACTCTTTATCGTAATGGCTGTCACAATGGTATTGACCATCACGGAAACAGGCAAAGAATTTTTAATGATTCTTTTTGAAGCCGTTTCTGCCTTTGCAACAGTTGGACTATCGATGGGACTTACGCCTGAACTGACTCCAATCGGAAGAGTCATCATCATTCTGACCATGTTTGCCGGGAGATTGGGACCGTTGACGTTTGCCTATGCGGTTACACTGCGCCGAAACGGTGATCCATTCCGTTATCCGAAAGGGAAAATCATGATTGGTTAGCACTTAGGAAACTGGTTGAAGGAGGGATTCTATATGATAAAGGAATATGCTGTAATTGGACTGGGGCGATTTGGTTCAAGTGTAGCCCATACATTGTTTGAAGCCGGGAACGATGTGCTGGGGATCGATATGAACGAGGAACGGATTGAGGATAATAAGGAATGTGTGACACATGCTGTTGTAGCGGATTCTACCGAGGAAACGGCCTTAAAGGCAGTTGGTATTCGAAATTTCGATTGTGTCATTGTGGCCATTGGGGATGACATCCAGGCCAGTATTTTAACAGTCATGGTATTAAAAGATTTAGGAATTAAGCAAGTCGTTGCTAAAGCGATTAATAAGCGCCACGGCCAGGTGCTGAATAAGATAGGAGCTGATTTGGTGATTTTCCCAGAGCGGGACATGGGGGAACGTTTGGCTCATCATCTCATGTCACCAAATGTTCTCAATTTCATTGAACTCTCCGAAGATTATAGTGTAGAGGAGATGAAAGCCCCATCGTGTATGGCTGGAAAGAGCCTGCGTGAACTGGATGTTCGGGCCCGTTTCAATTTAAGTGTCATTGCCATTCATCGAAACGGGGACATCATCATTTCCCCATCGCCTGATCAAGACGTACATGAAGGAGACATATTTGTTGTCATTGGAAAGAACGAGGATTTGAAGAGATTTGCAAACATGGAATAATAGACATTGTTTCAGAATATAACAGATTGAGTCTGAAAAGGTCGATAATAATCATTATGTCGATTTGGGTTTGTTAGGCCATTTTTTGTTTAATGCATTTATAAATGTCTTAACGTTCTTTTTATCTTGCATTATGGGGGAATAAACATAGGAAAGCGTTCTGTTAAAGGACTGATTTTTCAACTGAATAATAGAAAGATTCCTATGCTCAACGTCTCTTTCAATGACACTACGGGATAGGAGAGATAGCCCCATACCATTCATAAGTGTTTCTTTAATTCCTTGATTACTGCTTATGGTAAGAAGCGATTTAACTTTCAAACCATTTGAACGAATGACGTGGTTGAGATATTCACGTGTACCTGATCCAACTTCTCTGGTTACCCATGCTTGATTCTGAAGGTCAGCAATTGTCACTTCATCTTTACAAGCGAGTTTATGATTGTTCGAAGAAACAATAAATAACTCATCTTGCATAAAAGCGTGTACGGAAAGCTCCTTTTCATTTGTTTGACCTTCAATTAAACCTATATCTACTTGATAAAGCCGGACATATTGAACGATTTCTTCTGTATTTCCAATGACAACTTGAAGTTCAAGTTCCGGATAGTCTTTTTGAAAGTCAAAAAGTAAAGAAGGCAATATATACTCGCCGATTGTAAAACTTGCGCCTATCTTTAATTCTCCTTTTATGCAGTTGTGATGTTCCAAAATGTCTTGTCTAGTCTGTTCGTAAATCGTGATCATTTGCTTTGCGCGATCGTATAAAATCTCACCAGTTGGGGTGATTTTTAAGAATTTTGGAGAACGTAAAAATAATTTAGTTTGGAATTCTTTTTCTAAATTTTTTATATGTAAACTTACACTTGGTTGTGACATGAGAAGTATTTCGGCTGTTTTTGTAAAATTTTTGACTTCTACAAGGGTTACAAATGTTTTTAACGCGTCGTAGTACAAAAGAATCCCACCTTATTATTAGTAATCTTAATAGCTATAATAATTAATATCTATTTTACTAATGCTGTGTTTTCCGGTAAAGTTTAAATTAGAAACTTATTTGAGGAATCTATTTATAAGCATTTTTTAATGGTTTTTATAACCAAAACCGACTTGATTTATAGGAATAATCAAGATACGATGAAATTAATCATTATTTCATTGAAAAGTGAATAGTAAAAATTGTTGAAACCAGTCATTTTAATTAAAATAATGTATGATAGGTTTATATTCCTATGTGAGGTGGATATCGTTGCAACTTCAGGTAATAAACAGTCCGTTTAATCAGGAGCAGGCAGAGCTCCTTAACCGCTTTCTGCCGACTTTGACAGAATCACAAAAAATCTGGCTGAGCGGTTATCTGGCCGCGTCTGCTTCCGTTTCAGGAACACCAGAAGCCCAGGCGGCAGAACTTTCTGCCGGGAGTACAGGACAAACCATTTCAAAAGAAGTAACCATCCTTTACGGATCACAAACAGGTAATGCGCAAAAACTTGCCGAGAATACAGCCAAAACATTGAAGGGCCGCGGTTTTAACGTAACCGTCTCTTCCATGAGCGATTTTAAACCGAATAATTTAAAGAAAGTCGAAAACCTGCTTATTGTTGTGAGTACACACGGAGAAGGCGAGCCGCCTGATAACGCAATGTCGTTCCATGAATTCCTTCATGGCAGACGGGCACCGAAGCTTGAAGGTCTCCGCTTTTCAGTACTGGCGCTCGGAGACAGCTCGTATGAGTTTTTCTGCAAGACAGGAAAAGACTTTGACACAAGGCTTGAGGCACTTGGCGGCACACGGATTTCTCCAAGAGTTGACTGTGATGTTGACTTTGAGGAACCGGCAGCTAAATGGGTCGAAGCAGTTCTCGACGGCTTAAGTGAAGGCCAGGGCGGAAGTGCTGCACCTGCTCCTACAGCGGCGCCTCAAGCAGTGAAAACAGCATATTCCCGAACAAATCCGTTTAGAGCGGAAGTGCTTGAAAATATAAACCTAAACGGCCGTGGTTCAAATAAAGAAACGCGCCACCTTGAGCTGTCTCTTGAAGGATCTGGCCTCACATATGAACCGGGCGACAGCCTTGGTATTTATCCGGAGAATGATCCGGAGCTTGTCGACCTTCTTCTTGAGGAAATGAAGTGGAATCCGGAAGAAAAGGTAACAGTCAATAAAGAGGGAGAGGTTCGTCCGCTTAGAGAAGCGCTTATCTCTGATTTTGAAATTACCGTTTTAACAAAAGCTCTGCTTGAAAAGGCTTCTCAGTTCTCAACAAACGAGGAATTGCGTGAGCTTGTACTGCCGGAAAACAGAGAAAAATTAAAAGCGTATACTGCAGGACGCGATTTAATTGATTTGATTCGCGATTTTGGTCCATGGAAAGCGTCAGCCCAGGAGTTTGTCTCCATTCTCCGGAAAATGCCGCCGCGCCTTTATTCTATTGCAAGCAGCTTATCCGCAAATCCGGATGAAGTGCATTTGACAATTGGCGCTGTACGGTACGAGGCACACGGCCGTGAGCGAAAAGGCGTCTGCTCTATTTTATGTGCAGAGCGTGTGCAGCCGGGAGATACGCTGCCAATCTTCATTCAGCGCAGTCCAAACTTCAGACTGCCTGAAAATCCTGATACACCGATCATTATGGTTGGACCGGGAACAGGGGTGGCACCATTCCGTTCGTTTATGCAGGAGCGCGAAGAAACAGGAGCAAAAGGAAAATCATGGATGTTCTTCGGTGACCAGCATTTTGTCACAGATTTCCTTTACCAGACAGAATGGCAAAAATGGGTAAGAGACGGTGTGCTGACAAGAATGGATGTTGCGTTTTCACGTGACACAGATGAAAAGGTATATGTGCAGCACCGTATGCTTGAGAACAGTAAGGAATTGTTTGCATGGCTTCAAGAAGGAGCAGCCTTCTATGTATGCGGAGATAAAACCAACATGGCGCGTGACGTTCATGAGGCTCTGCTTCAAATCATTGAAAAAGAAGGCGGCATGAGCCGTGAAGAAGCGGAAGCTTACCTAAATGATATGAAAAAGCAAAAACGCTACCAGCGTGATGTATATTGAGTTTAGATTGAAAGGAGTCTTTACAACATGGTGAACCCAATTTTAAAAGCGCCTGAAGGCCCGCCAAGCGATGTAGAGCGCATTAAAAGAGAAAGCAACTATTTGCGCGGCACGCTGGCGGAATCAATGTTAGAACCGATCAGTGCCGGAATTTCCGACGATGATAACCGCCTGATGAAATTTCATGGCAGCTACTTGCAGGATGACCGGGATCTCCGCAATGAGCGCCAAAAGCAAAAGCTTGAACCTGCATATCAGTTTATGCTCCGCGTCCGTTTGCCGGGCGGTGTAGCCACACCAGACCAATGGCTTGTCATGGACGAGCTTGCCCAAAAAAACGGCAATGGCACATTGAAGCTGACAACGCGCATGACATTTCAAATGCACGGGGTTTTAAAATGGAATATGAAAAACACAATTCAGCAAATCCATGCTTCCCTTCTTGATACGATTGCAGCATGCGGCGATGTAAACCGGAATGTTATGTGCAATCCGAACCCATATCAGTCCGAGATTCATACGGAAGTTTATGAATATGCGAAATTATTAAGCGACTATTTGTTACCGCGCACAAGAGCATACCATGAAATTTGGCTGGATGAAGAGAAAGTGGCAGGCACTCCGGAAACGGAAGAAGTCGAACCAATGTACGGACCATTATATTTGCCGCGGAAGTTTAAGATCGGCATCGCTGTTCCGCCTTCCAATGACATTGATGTCTTTTCACAGGATCTTGGTTTGATTGCGATTGTAGAAGACGGAAAGCTTATCGGTTTTAATATCGCAATCGGCGGCGGAATGGGCTTCTCACACGGTGATAAAGCAACATATCCGCAGCTGGCCAAAGTCATTGGTTTCTGTACGCCGGATAAAATTTATGATGTAGCGGAAAAAATCATCACGATTCAGCGCGACTACGGAAACCGTTCCGAACGCAAAAATGCTCGCTTTAAATACACAGTGGACCGACTCGGACTTGAAACGGTCAAGGCTGAATTGGAAAACCGCCTCGGCTGGAGCCTTGATGAAGCAAAACCGTATCATTTCGATCATAACGGCGACCGCTACGGCTGGGTGGAAGGCGTTAAAGGAAAATGGCATTTCACGCTGTTTGTTGAAGGCGGACGCGTGACAGATTTTGAGGATTATAAGCTAATGACCGGCCTTCGGGAAATTGCTAAAGTCCATACCGGTGATTTCCGTTTGACAGCAAATCAAAACCTGATCATTGCAAATGTATCAAGCGAAGAAAAGAAAAAGATCAGTGACCTGATCGAACAGTACGGTTTGACAGATGGCAAACATCATACAGCCCTTCGCCGCAACTCAATGGCATGCGTGGCACTTCCTACGTGCGGCTTGGCGATGGCTGAAGCAGAACGCTATTTACCGGTTCTTCTTGATAAAATTGATGCCATTATCGATGAAAACGGTTTGCGCAACGAAGAAATCACAATCCGTATGACCGGCTGTCCAAACGGCTGTGCCCGCCATGCACTCGGAGAAATCGGCTTTATCGGTAAAGCGGTCGGCAAATACAACATGTATCTCGGTGCAGCTTTTGACGGAAGCCGCCTAAGCAAAATGTACCGTGAAAACATCGGTGAAGAAGAAATTTTAAGCGAACTGCGTGTACTTCTTTCCCGCTACGCAAAAGAACGGGAAGAAGGCGAGCACTTCGGTGACTTTGTTATTCGCACCGGCGTCGTCAAAGCAACGACAGACGGCACGAATTTTCATGATTGATCAAGATGCACCAGAGACAGGAACAAGTTTCCTGTCTCTTTTTAAGCATATGCGTAGCTTCTATGCCACTTACTAACCAAATAGATAAATTGTTTATAGCTGGGGGGGGGAGGAATGAGTTTTCCATTTGCACGTTTACCATGTGTTTAGTGTGGGTTTGATAACCTTCATCTTTTAGTTTTTTGATGAATTGATTAAGGTGTAAAGCGGTTAGTTTGTCTAGTATGGCATGACCGATTATTCGCTCTACATGCTTTTGGGCGTCCCGGTAACTCTTAATTGTATTAGGTCTTAAGTTTCCTTCTACTCTGGTAGACACGTACTCCTTATAAAAGTCGATCAATGTCAGGGTAGTGGGCTTTATACAACCACCTGTTTCTACTTCTGCCAATGCCTGAGTCAAAGCAGTAGAAACTTCCTTCTTCGTTTTAAATCCACCTTTTGAAATCTCTTTTCGTTTTCCTGTTTCAGGATCTGTGACATGAAAACGGGTAAGTTCATTTCCAAAGATGTGTAGGTACCGTTCGGTTGTTTTTATACTAGTTTAGTATAACCGCCGGGATGATTCGAAACTTCAACAAAATCCCGGGTTTTAGCTGAATATAAGTGGGCAATTATTCCTCAAAAATTTCACTTACATTACAAATGACCCGTCACGGTAATTCGCTTACCTAACCGATTCAAAGTTTCCGATTTACTCCTTCCATTGCTTGGGTGCTTGTTTTCTCTTGATTCACTTAGATAAAAATCAATGGTGTTTCCTTGTGAATCGACTGCACGATATAAATACATCCATTGACCTTTTCCTTTTTTAAGAAAGTTGTTTCTGTTTATAGCGACCAGTGAACAATGCGGGGAACTGCTTTTGCAATAAATTTCAAGATTTAATCTAATATTTGGAAGATAATTAGAATTGTTATTACTTAGTATTGGAGTCCTAATAACGATAGTTTAGAAAGGGATGCATGGGTAGTGATAGAGGATTTTAAACAAATTAGTATTATAGTAATGAGGATAACGTAAGAGAATATATAAAAAGAATGTGACAATGGTATTGGTGTTTAGTTATTATATATCTATTTTTTATCACGAGGAGGGGATTAAATGAATTATATGGGGACGGCAACGAAGGTAGAGGCGCCAGATTACCTGCTAAAATTTGTGGTTGAGCAGTCTAAGGACACTAAATGATAGTTCTGTTTCATAAAGGTCATAGGGGTTTGGGGAGATAGAAGTGTTTAACAAAATAAAACGCGGATATTGGTAGCGCTTACAAAAAATTCATTTACTTTTAACGGATAGAAGAACATAGATAAACATAATCATAAATCCCAGTGATGAAAGATACAGTGAAACAATTTCCATAAAGTCTTTGGTGAAAATGTAGTGATACATCCAATGCCATGTCAGACTCATCATGAAATCACCTCGCTATTCGTTAAGCGTTAAAGAAAAATATGAGCAGGATAGTACATGATATGCGGAATGTAGAATGCCCGATATAGAACAAACGTTAAATGTCAAGTTAAGGGAGTGTATATGATATATCCATTCAGCAGCAAATTGAAAGTAATGAAAGTAAAAAAGTACTTGTTTTAGTTTTGTGCAGTATGTAGTGAACGGCAACGAAGGTTGAAGCGTCAGAGCATGGATTAACTGTTGTGGAAACGGCTAAAGGGAAGTCAGCGTGGGTATTTGATATAGAATCAAAATTTGTATTCTGTTTCCTAATTGTGATTCCTAAAAAAAAACTGAAAGCCCTTGGACTTTCAGTTCAGCCTGAATAGTAACTAGAGAAAATGGATGATTTAAAAGATGTTGTTCTCTCGGGAACATTATATGTAAAACAAAAATCATTTGTGCATGTAGTTAATTAAAACAGTTTTCTTCTATCTGTATGTACGTTTATCTTTCCTAAATGACAAAATAGTGGTTTTTAATGATGAATAACTACCAATTGCAGCATAGCCGTAAAAAAAGCCCATAAAAATACCAGCAATTAGATTATGTGGGTGACTAAAAAACACAGAAATAATAAGACCGATGATTAGAGCGATAGTAGGTATAAATTTCCTTTTCACCTTTAAGAAAATTTTAATTAATTGGGTGAGAATCAAAACAATAGGGACACCAATAACTGCGTCCCAAAAATTTGTATGTATAGTTGGAAAGTCCATATTTGTACCACCACCTTCATTTTTTCGTAGTATAACCAATTAGGACTTAATTATGTATTTGAAATTATAGATAAAATTCACACGATAAATTCTATCATCAATTTAACAAAATGGAATAATATATTTGAATTTTTTGAAAAAATTGGAGGTTTTTGAACCTTTTTTTTGAAATTTGAGGTTTTTCGCTAAATAAAATTGTAGTTCTGTAGTTATAGTCATTAACCGACTATGGCATCAAAAAGGCCAGAAGAATAATCTTCTAGCCTCAGTAAAAATAAAAATGTCGTGGTCGACATTCCGATATTACCATATTTTGGGATATATTTAAATATTTATACCTAATTTTCTTAATTTACCAATAGGGATAAAGGTGGGAGGTTTCGGCTCTTTGCTTATAAAAATGGTGAAAGACTGATACCAAGATTGGATAATAAAGCTGCAATGATTGCAAGAACAAGTGAACCCAATGAAATTTTTATCATAAATGAATTTACCTCTAATGTTTGATAATCAGATATTACGAAATTTATGTTAAACAGGCTTATTGCTTTATGGTTAGGAAACAAAACAATAAGTTTTGTTTATTGGAGAAGGTTGGCGTCTTCCTTACTAATTGTAATAACACCACTTAAAAGTAAGATATCTTGGTAAATTTCCTGTTTGATGGCTTTTTCTTCACATTTATTATAATCGTTTAATAAACGACCAAGTTCTTGAATAAATAAGAGTATTTCATCATCTTGAAGCATAGTTAAGACTCCTTTTGTGAAAATAGTACCGGTTTTAGTATATAGGATATTTGTTTCATTTTGAATGTTTTCTACAAAATATTTAATGAATATACAAAATATGACAAAAGGAAACAAAAGATAGATTAAGTTTCCAAAAAACTAAAAAAGCCAGGATTTCTCCCGGCCTAACCAATTAAATTATACCATTGGGAGGGGGGCCTGGTGAACGTGAACATAGAAAAAATGACGGCTGAAATAGACTTGATGAAAAATGCAACCTACATCATAAAGGATGGAAAAATTCAAGAGGTTCCTCAACCTGCAGCTGGTTATGGAAAGCAGGTGATTAGTTAGCAAGGCGGTAAACCTTGTCACGGAAAACTAGAGACGGGATATTAAATTTTAATAGGCTGATCGGAAAAACCGAGGGCACTGAATAAACGCATGGGCGTTTGTTTGGTGTCCTTTTTGTATTACTTACTTAAATGTATTTTTAACAAAACTATGTGCTAAATAATCAACTTAAAGGGAGGAATCTATAGTGAAGCAATTGTCTTACCAGAGTAAGGGGGAATAAAGATGAGGATAGCCCTTTCTTTAGAAGAATATGAGATTCAATCTAAGAAAGAAACGTACGAACAACATCCATGCCGTAATTGTGTTTGGGCCACATGGCAGAAGGAAGCAGTTGTTATGTGGTTGTTTGCCCGGTGTATGAAGGAAAAAAATAAATGAAAAAGCAGGTTTATTCGTTGGGTAAGTTGTGGTAATAAGTTAACAACAGATTTCTGAAAAATATCAAAGTTACATTTACAGGTCGCAAGGTAGATTAAGATTTTTATCTGTTTGAAAGGAGGCGTGACACATGGAAAGAGATTTCCCGGTTATGGATATTGTAGGTATTATGGAATTAATAATCGATTAAGTTAATGAAGTAAGCATCCTTTTGCAGGGTGCTTTTTATTTATTGCCTACAGGGTATACAAGTAAATCTCATCATAAAGGGTCGAAACCCGATGGTGAAGGTGGATTTTTCAAGATGGAAAAAAAGTGTATTTCAAATGATGGATAATGCTTTTCAAATGTTAGCTCCCGTACTAAAGGTTCCCATGTGCACGATTTTGATGATTATTATGATAGTGACTCTTCTTACGATGCCGGAGATTCTTCAGGAGGCGGCGATTCAGGGGGAGGGGGAGGAGATTAACGTTAGGTGCCAAACGTGATAAGTATCGAAGGGTTCGTGGATCTATTCGAAGGAAATGAAACCACTTCTTTCTGCTTGAGGTAGAAAGAAGTGGTTTCGTGTTTGTTTTGGAGATAGGTGAAGGGGGAAATAAAATGAACCGGCCACCTTAATTAGGAAAAGTAGCCATTGCTGATATATCAGTAATCTGCTGGAATATCGTGGAATGATATGATGCATCGATTGTTAAAATCTCTTAAATACGCATTATATGATGTTGATTCTGCAAGATCATAAAAACATCGGATCATTTCAATACTAGTTTCAGCTTCTGAAACAATAGCGTCAAAATCTATTTTTCTAAAATCCTCAATATTTACTTCAATTTCATTTTCTTGATCTGTAAGGATCCACAAAACATCAGAGTTTATACTGTAACTATCAATGATAGCATTATTTAGTGTAACGGGCCCTACGAGAATATTGGGACGTTTTTTTGTATTTTTTAGGTGTTCCAATAAAGTAATGATAGGCATTTTCTATCCCCCTTTTTATTAAATATACAGATATATATGCCTTTCTTTAGGAATCGAACACTTTTGGTGTTAAAAATCACAAACCTCTATCAAAGTCCCCATGAGGTGCTTTTTATTTTCCTCAAAAGGAGTAAAAATATGGATCTATGACTATCTGTAGAAGAAGAGCGAGAAGCAAAAAAAGAAGCATAGAAATATAGATGCTACACAGCTGTGTTTGGCGCACATAGCAGAATGATAAGATTTCGTCCTTGATTTTACGGTGTGTAAAAGTAAACAGATCGGTTGTGGATAATTTACAAAAAATTAACAAGGAAAAGCAAGTGAATAGTTGAACTCCTTCATTGAAGAGGAGGAGATGAACTTGTTAGAGGTATACTGGTGCGGAGCATATCCAATGAAAGACGGTAGTCTTTCAATTCGTGTAGATGTTTATCAGGATAATGAAGGATACAGTGCTTATGCTGCTTATGACAATGATCCAAAAGCGTCCAAAGAAGGGAAGCATCCTTATAGTCAACAAAAAGCTGTTCAGATGGCGGTCAAGAAATTGAAAGTAGAGCGAAGGAAGCATTTGAAATCTGTTTAAATGATGTGTCAAGCATCCTTCGGGGTGCTTTTTTATTTTGCAGGAAACTATCTCCTTTTATCGAAATGATAGAGGACGTTTATGTTAAAAAAGGGATATACATATATATTAGTTAAATTTTATCTTAAAGGTGAAAATAAATCTGTGTTTGAAAAAGAAATGAATGAAGAGGAAATCGTAGACTTGCTTAACTCCCATATCCTAAAGGTTCGTGAAGCGTCTTTTTGTGAAGATGGATTTTTTAAGATAGAAAAGAGTGTATTTCAAATGATGGATAATACTTTTCAAATGTTAGTGGGGTAGAAACTACTGTAGAAATCGAGCTAGAGCCATTAGAAGCGACCACAACATTGGTAAAGGTGCGTGAGAATGGATGGGAAAGTGATGAAGAAGGCATCAAACGTTATGGACAACAAATTCAAGGCTGGGTTGATATGATTACTTGAAATAACAGAACAGTCAGCTTCAAAGATACGATACCTAACATTAAATGATAATATGGGTCAATACGGTCGTGAATTCATGCTACTGGATAATAAACAGTGGGATGCTCCGATAACAGAAAATCCAAAATTGGGATCAACCGAAGTATGGTACCTCATCAACTTAACTGACGATACACACCCTATTCATATTCATTTAATTGATTTCCAAGTATTAGACCGCAGAGCTTTCGATGTAGAAAAGTATAGCAAGGAGAGAATGATCCATTTATAATCGATAAAAAATTACAATTGAACCCTGAACTCGATCCTCGAATCGTTCGGCAACGAATGCTGGATGAAATGAAACAAAAAATGAAGGCGGCTCAGAAGGAATCTTTCCGCCACGGACTCTCACGTCCATGGTGTTTTCCTATCGGCCCCCTCAAGGTCACATCTTCCCTAAACAAATGACACGCTACCCAACGATCCGCGCCCACCTCGCGGAACTCCGGCGTCTCTTAGTAAGGAAATACAAAGATGGAATAAATATGTGAATACTTACAAAAGCCGGTTTTCTCATTAGAGGGAACCGGCTTTTGTACATTAAGAAAAAATATCTTCAATGTCCTCGTCAATGCCGCTTTCCCTTTTATTCTGCAATGTTTCGAATATCAGTTGGGTTTCACGCTCCGATAATTCGATTCTTTTTTTTCTGACTGGTTTCCCTTCTTCTGAAACATGGATTTCGAGGAAACATTGGTCCAATGCTTTTTTCGACATGCCCTTAAACCTCCTTGTCTTCTAACTTACAAATGAAACGGCCATTCACTTGTCCTATTTCTTTTTTGCCTAACATGGACATTTTAAAACATGGATTAAGCCTTATTGAATCTCTTTACATCTTTTGTAAAAAATTTCATTTTACTAGTTGCAAAACTCATTTTAGATTATATAATAATAACTGTAATACGATATATAATACAGTTAATACACTATATACAGTTAAGACAGTTTCATATGAAAGGAGGAACACGATGTTCAATTTAGATCTTCGCAGCCGCCAACCGATCTATGAGCAGCTGGTGGATAAGCTGAAAGAACTGATCATCCACGAAGTGTTCAAAGCAGACGAACAGCTTCCTTCTGTTCGATTACTGGCAAAAGAACTGACGATTAACCCGAACACCATTCAAAAAGCGTACCGCGAGTTAGAACATCAAGGTTATATTTATTCCGTTCCAGGTAAGGGAAGTTTTGTTTCACCACAATCCGAAACGAAAAATAATGAAAAGGTGGAGAAGATGAAACAGGATTTAGTTAAGCTGATTTCAGAAGCGCTGTATTTAGGGCTGAAAAAGGAAGAGATTCTATCTCTTATTGAATTGGCAGAGCAAACGGTGAAAGGGGGAGAGGATCATGATTGAGCTAAAAAACGTTCGGAAAGAGTTTGAGGATATCGAAGCGGTCAATGGAGTGGCTCTACATATTGAAAAAGGTTCCATCTACGGGCTGCTTGGATCGAATGGTGCGGGGAAAACCACTCTTTTAAAAATGATCGCCGGTATTTATAAGCAGGATGAAGGGGAGGTCTTGATTGCTGGGGAGCCCGTCTTTGAAAATGTAGAAATTAAACAAAAAGCACTTTTTCTTCCGGATTCTTTGTATTTCTTTCCGCAAACGACCATTAGGCAAATGGCCCAGTTTTATAAAAACATGTATTCATCATGGAACGAGGAAAGGTTTCAAAAGCTGGGAGAAGTATTTCCGATACCGGTGACAAAGAAAATACACCGTCTGTCAAAAGGGATGCAGCGACAAGTGGTCTTCTGGCTTGCATTATCGGCCATGCCGGATGTGTTGATTTTGGATGAGCCGCTCGATGGACTTGATGCGGTGATGAGACAAAAAGTGAAAAACTTGCTTGTCCAGGATGTGGCAGAACGCGAAATGACCATTCTCATATCCTCGCACAATTTACGGGAAGTAGAAGACTTGTGCGATCATATCGGGATCTTGCATCACGGTCGGCTTATTATCGAAAAAGAGCTGGACGATTTAAAATCGGATGTACACAAAGTACAAGTGGCATTCAAGGGGGATGTGCCGCAGGCATTTTTACAAGACTTGGATATTTTATATAAAGAACAGCGGGGCAGTGTCTTGCTTTGCATTATAAGGGGAAAAGAGGAGCGCATTACTTCTTATATTACCTCCCTTCGTCCAGTCATCATGGACATACTCCCGCTTACATTAGAGGAAATTTTTGTATATGAAATGGGGGATGTCGGATATGCAATCGAAAACATTATTGTTTAACCGCGGTATTTGGAAGCAAAATGTCCGAAACGTCGGCTGGATCGGTTTGGTTTATTTTCTTTGTTTAGTCTTCGCACTACCTCTGCAACTTTTAATGATCAGCTCAAATGAGGAGCGAGCATATTATTATAATGCAAAAGGTCTTTTGGATCATCAATTCATGCAGGAGTTTCAGATTCTCTTGATGTTTGTTTTACCTGTATTATTGGCCATTTTCTTGTTCCGCTATATGCAAGTGAAGCTATCGGCTGATTATATTCACAGTTTGCCGATTCGAAGAGAAACGTTATTCCACCAACAGGTCCTGCTTGGCTCTCTCATACTAGTTGTTCCAGTCGTATTAACAGGTATCATTCTTTGGATTTTATACGGCGTTCTTGATTTTAGCGATTACTTTCCGAAAGGCGAAATCGGTCACTGGGTATGTGTGACTATATTATGGGATTTATTCGTCTTTTTTGCCGGTGTGTTTGTCGCCGTATTCACGGGAATGTCGGTACTGCAAGGGGCACTTACTTACATTTTATTATTATTCCCGGCTGGGATTATGGTATTGACATTCATGAATGCAAAATATTTCCTCTTTGGTTTTGCCGTTGATTACTATTTGGATGCAAATAGTGAGCAAATCATCCCAATTGTTCGGGCAACTGACATGACCCGAAATCCTTTAACAGCAAAGGAAGTGTTCGTGTACATTTTACTCATTATCATTTTTTATGCATTGTCATTAGTGGTCTATAAAAAACGGCACATTGAAGCGGCAACACAAGCAATCGCCTTTCGGTCTCTTCAACCGGTGTTTAAATATGGAGTCACGTTTTGTACGATGCTTCTTGGCGGTCTTTATTTCGGAGAAACTCAAAGTGATTTTGGATGGCTTCTCTTTGGACTGATAATCGGTTCGTTAATCGGTTACCTGATAGCGGAGATGATTCTCCAAAAAACATGGCGTGTATTTGATAGATGGAAAGGGTATTTCTATTTCGCTCTGGTGATGTTCGTTTTTGGCATGCTGCTCCAAATGGATGTAACTGGTTATGAAAAGAAAGTGCCTCAATTAGCGGATGTAAAGCGTGTGTATTTTGGAGAGTCCGTTTATCCGCTAACCGATCGATACCAGAAGCAAAAACAAGAAGATGCAGCGCAAAGGGTTGTATACGCAGACAATGAACAAGAGTTTTTCTTCGAGGATAAAGAAAACATCAAACATATTTTTAACCTTCATCAACAGATCATAAAAGAAAAACCAGCGACTACTAACTCGCGCAATACTCGTTCTGTTGTAATCGGTTATGAATTGAACAATGGCCAAAAGATTGTGCGCCACTACGAAATTCCGTTTGATGCCTATAGACCATTGTATAAGCCGATTGTGGAATCAAATGAGTTCAAGGAAAATCGTTATTCGCTTCTTCGTCCAGATAGCCCGTCCGATATTGATAAGATTACGGTTCAACCTGATGGTCCGACAGGTAAAAGAGCGGCAATTACAGATCCTCAAAAAATAAAAGAGTTTACATCTGTGGTGAAAAAGGAACTAAAAGCAGAAACGTCACAACAAATATTTGACGAAAATGAAGGATGGGGCTATATCGAGTTTTTATACAGCGACAACAAACTAATGAACATGGCATGGAAGAAGTCCTACACCCAAGTAGAGCAATGGCTGAAAGAAAACGGGCTTTTAGAAGATGCCCGTGTGATGCCGTCTGATTTAGCCTATGCGGTTGCCATTAGAAACGAAGAAGGAAAAGAGATTCATCACTTCATTCAGGCGAATGAAGTAGAAGAGAAATTTAAGGACCGTGCAGACGCATTCAAGATCAAAGATAAACAACAATTAGAACAGTGTTTGCGTGAAGCTAAACGAAAAGAACAGGGTGCATATGTCATTGCTTTCTACTTTATGGGAGATCCTTATCCTGATTTTCAAGTTTTTGATGAAAGCAGTGTACCAGCGTTCATTAAACAGCACTTCACTAAATAATGGCTTGATGCTTCATAATTATGCTGAATAAAGAACATGTTTCTGCTGATTATTGCTCCTCCCAAAAAAAGGAATGCCCCATTCATTTACGGGGCTTTTTTGACAGGAGGAATAGTATGGAAAAAAAGAAGTGGTCCACGGAGAAAGGTCAGCGAGGCTTTGGTACATTGAGGTTAGGAGAGAGGCCAGAACAACTTCCAGCAAATGCTTTTATATCCCTTACGAGAGGGGAAGGATTGAATTTTATACAGCTTTTTATTAATCAGATGTTAACATTAATGGTCATGAACCAGATGAAGAAAGCTCCTGGACTCGTTTATGCGGAATTGAATGGAGAACTAAAGAATGGGAAGGGGAGCGGGCAAACCATGACCGTGTGGGACGGGAAGTCGATGCCGAAATTCCGCAATAAGAGCTCTCATGGTTTTGCCATGAAATTCTTTGCCTGGGTTATCCATCGAAGGAATACGAAAACGTACTATCTTACTTATTCCGCAGATGGAAAAATCCCTTCCTCTACAGAGGTGACAGATATCATCAGGAAATATGGGAAGTTTTATGATGGGGGTAAGCTGGCAAGGAAAGCAAGTCCTCCAAAGTTTGAAGAAATCATAAATTCTTAACAAGAAGAAAGGCGGTGCGTATGCATCGTCTTTTTTCTTGACACCGAAACCCTTGGTATAACTAAAAGAACAGAAAATTAGCGTTTAAATAACAAATGCTTTATAATCATATAGGAATAATACAAATAAAGGTTGGATCAAAGATGAAACTTTATAACTCTATTCTTGATTTAGTAGGAAAAACTCCTATTGTCAAATTGAACAATATTCCCGATCCGAACGGAGCGGATGTATATATTAAACTTGAATCGTTTAATCCAGGCGGAAGCGTGAAAGATCGCGCAGCCATGACCATGATTGAACGTGCAGAAGCGGAAGGGAAAATTGAGCCCGGTAAAAGTACGATTATTGAGCCGACATCAGGCAATACGGGGATCGGCATTGCGATGGTATGTGCCGCGAAAGGATATCGCTGCATTATTACAATGCCCGACAATGCAACCGTGGAGCGTGTGAAAATTTTAAAGGCCTACGGGGCACAAGTATATTTAACCCCTGCTAGCTTGCGCATGCAAGGAGCAATCGATGAGGCAAACCGACTTGCAGCTGACATCCCGGATAGCTTTATCCCTATGCAGTTCGAAAATCCAGCCAATCCGGATGCACATCGCGGGACAACGGCAGTGGAGATTGTGGAAGCATTTGATGGACAGCTTGATGCATTTGTGTTAACGGCCGGTACAGGGGGCACCGTGACAGGTACGGGTGAAGAGCTTAAAAAACAAATACCGAATTTAAAAATTTACGTAGTAGAGCCATACGGATCACCGGTTTTATCAGGCGGCGAGCCAGGGCCTCATAAAATTCCAGGAACAGGACCCGGTTTTATCCCGACCATCTTAAACCGTGACATTTATGATGAGGTTTTACTGATCAAAGACGAAGACGCCCAAACGATGGCGCGGCGCTTGGCAGCAGAAGAGGGTATTTTTGTTGGAGCATCAGGAGCAGCCGCTGCCCATTTTGCGGTTGAAATCGCCAAAAAGCTTCCGGCAGGTGCCCGAGTGCTGTCCATGGCTCCTGATACAGGGGAGCGCTATTTGTCGTCTGATTTGTTCCCAGGATAAGAGAAAGTGACTCCAAAATATAAAGAACATGCTTTAGAGTCAGTCTCCCGAAAATGAACCGTTATGATAGATCCAGCGAAAATCAGGATTTTCTTAACGGTTCATTTCAGCTTGCAAACATGATTTTTTATAAGGGGCTGAACTCCTTACTTGAACGCACGGGTTCTAGGAATGATCAAAAGTACAAGGACATGCAAATATAGACTATGTGACAGTCTGAAATGGGACTTTTTTCTTTTTTGAGCTAAACCCTAGAAAACTTATAAGATTTATTGTATATTATATGATTGTGAAAAGGAGGAATACAAATTGGCAACATTAGCAAAAAGTGAAACGGCGATTCCGACAAGAAAAGCGACAGGAACTCCTAAAAACGCCAATTACTGGCTAACGGTTCTTTCACTTTTCATTTTGGTCGGCGGTGCCGTATTTCTATATGGAAAAGTCTCTCTTAACCAATCTCTTTTATATATGTTGGGAGGCGTCGGCGGCTTTGTCTTATATCAAGCACGCTTTGGTTTTACATCCGCATGGCGCAAGTTTATTTTATATCGTCACGGAGAGGGAATTCGTGCCCAAATGATCATGATGCTTGTGGCGAATGCTTTATTCTTACCGTTGCTTCTTAAAGGAGACATGTTCGGTCATCCTATTTCCGGATATGTGTCTCCGGTAGGAATGTCTGTATTGATCGGGGCGTTCATTTTTGGAATCGGTATGCAGATGGGCGATGGATGTGCATCCGGTACGTTGTATCACATCGGCGGAGGCGATGCGAATGGAGTGGTCACATTAATCGGTTTTATCGCGGGCTCTGTCATCGCGACTACCCATTTCGACTGGTGGATGAATACACCTCAGTTTCAGCCGATTTCTCTTATTCAACATTTCGGCACAGTGACCGGTTTTCTGGTTCAATTGATCATGTTGGCTGCCGTGTATTATGCAACCATTGTGATTGAGAAACGCCGAAACGGAAAACTCATGACTGAAAAGCGGGAATACACAAATGGCTGGAAGGCCCTTTTTAAAGGCCCGTGGCCGCTTATTTTAGGCGGTGTTGCTCTGGCTGTCGTAAACGCGCTTGTATTAATGATTCAAGGAAAACCTTGGGGTGTTACATCTGCGTTCGCTCTTTGGGGAGCCAAGTTTGTTCAATTATTTGGCGGTCAGCCTGAAACGTGGGCATATTGGCAAGATCCGCCAAAAGCTGCTTCCCTGGAAAGTCCGCTGTATTTAGATATTACCACCGTCATGGATATTAGTTTAATGGTCGGAGCCCTTTTGGCAGCTGCACTTGCCGGTCGTTTCAGCAAGCCGGTTCGCTGGAAGCTTCCGACTCGCATGACTCTTGGTTCGCTATTTGGCGGTCTTTTAATGGGGTATGGTGCCCGTATTTCATTTGGTTGTAACATCGGTTCCTACTTCGATGGCATTGCTTCTTTCAGCATGCACGGTTGGCTTTGGTTTGTCGCTGCGTTTATCGGAAGCATCATCGGTGTTAAGCTTCGTCCTTATTGTGCATATAAAAGCTAATAAAAAGCCGAATTCCCATTTATATCGGGAATTCGGCTTTTTTTATGAACAGAAGTTATTCTGCAGGAGAGAAAATAAATTTCTCATCGCTGTTTTTTATAATCTGTTCATTAATTTTACTATGTGCTAAACAAGAAAAGCTGCTTGCCATTCTTACCTTCTATCTTTATTCTCATCGAATAGTAGTATCTTCATTTTTTCACTCCCTTTCAATAGTTACGGGGGTAGATTCAAACGTTGCCGGAGAGTCAACGGTATCCCTGTCATCCACAATGCTCCGATTAGCCACAAACTCACTCTGATCACCAAAATTTTGACCATATCCTTGATTTTTTTTATCAGAATTGTGCCATTCGGCTAATAGGTTTTGTCCGATATTAACGGCGGAAGCATTTTCAAAGGAATTTATTTTCAGTAAAAAAATATTAATGTTCACATAGGGAACGGGAGCGGGAAAAATTAAAACGAATCTTTGGAGGATTGTCTTAAAAAAATAAAGGCAGCCTTTTTACATGGAAAAGACTTACATAATGAGAACAAAAGAAAAGGGTAAGCATTTTACGGCTACCCTTTTTGGATTTAATTGAATAACTCTTAATCTCCAAAGTCGAAAATCACTTCGCAAAGCTTTTGCAGGCCAATCGTTAAATCTCGATCACTTAACAGGGAGTAACTAATACGAATATGGTGATGTTTCGGCTCATGGACAAAACAAGATGAACCCGGCAAAAATGAAATGGACGCTTCATTTGCTTTTTCGAGCAGTCTAAGCGGATGAACAGAATCAGGAAGGGAAATCCATAGATTAAGACTGCCTTTTGGAACTCGAAGTTCGACCATGCCGGTTAAAGAAGACATAATGTCCACAGCTGTGTCACGGCGAATTTGCAATGCGATCCGGAGTTTCTCCAAATGGTTTTTCATCCTTTCCGTACGTAAAAAGGGAAGAATGGCCTTCTGGGTAAGAAGGGGGCTTCCAATATCCATCGAAGCTTTCACCCCATACAGCCAATCGAAAACAGGTCCTTCAGCGAGCAAGGCAGCAACGCGAACGCCGGGTGCCATCGTTTTACTGAATCCTTTTAAATAAATCACATATCCATTTCGGTCAAAATATTTAATCGGATGAGGAGGGAACACGTGATCAAAATAAATCTCTCCAAACGAGTCATCTTCTATAATGAAAAAACCATAAAGTTCAGCTAGTTCAACGAGTTCCTGCCGTCTTTGTTCGCTCATCAAAGTACCGGTAGGATTATGAAAGGAAGGATTCACATATATCAATTTGGGTTTCTTTTTTTGACAAACCTCTTCCAATGCATCAGATCGAATTCCCTGTTCATCGAGCTCAATTGAAATCAGGTTTATTCCTTTATTGACAAACACATCGATTGCCGCCCCGTAGCAAGGGCTTTCCACGACAACTGTATCCCCGGGTTTTAATAAGGTTTGAGCGACCAGATCGATTCCTTGCTGGACACCGCTTGTGATCAAAAGATTAGAAGGATGGGTATTCAATCCTTGATGATCTCTTAAGTATTTTGCCATTTCCAATCGAAGTTCTTCGTCACCTTGAACGGATCCATATGTGGCCAATATCATTTTGTTTTTATCCAATATTTTTTGCATTTCATCTGCCAAGAACTGAGTGGGTAGAAGACGCGGATAAACAACCGCCTGTGAAAAATCATAATATTGCTTTTTTCGATTGATTAAATATTGGGACCTCACGACATTGGTTGATAAAGATCGCTGCCACTCGTAAGGCCGTTCTATTTGGACTGATATCGATTTTTTGCCCCTTACATAGACTCCTTTGCCAGGCTGTATGAATACATATCCTTTTGTTTCCAGCCATTTATACGCTTTGCGTGCAGTCAATACACTTACATTTAAATCATCAGCCAATGCTCGCAGGGAAGGGAGTTGTTCACCGTCTTTTAGCATTCCGTTTTGAATTTGTTGGACAATGTAAGTAAAAATTTGCTGATAGAGCGGTGTACTAGATTGCCGATGTAACAAAAACTTCATCATCTCACCCGAATTTCTTTTTTAGTTTAAGTTAAACGGAAAACGGGTTTATAATCAACTAAATTCTTATGGAACTGTTATATGGTGTGATGTACTGTTATACATCGTTTCCTCTATACTCATCTCATCAGCTATAAGGGGGAAATGAAATGGTCATTGTCAACTATGTTCTCATCTGTATAATTTTTGGCACCACATTTTTAACCATCAAAATGGGGATCGATGCAGGAACGCCGCCTCTTTTTTCAGCAGGTGTCCGGTTCTTTTCAGCGGGAATTATTGTTATGGCTTACTTTGCCTTGAAACGTGAGCGCATTGTATCTTACCTTTTATCCAAGAGAATCATGTATGCCGGCTTTTGTCTTACATTCATGACTTTCTCAACTTTATATTGGGCAGAGCAGCATATCACCTCCGGATTGGCAGCCGTTCTTTCTGCTACCGGCCCAATGATGATTTTATTGCTTCAAGTAAAGAGAAGCAAAACAAAAATTAAAGGAGAACAATTTATCGCTCTTATGATGGCTCTTGTAGGAGTGAGTTGTATTTCATTGCCGGGCTTTCACCAGGAGCTTTCTTATTTATGGGGAATTGCTTGTCTTGTTATATTGGGGGGAGAGCTGTTTTATGGAATGGGTTCCATCCTTTCAAAGGAGATTTTATCAGATCTGCCGGATGTGTCACCATTTTTAATAAATGGAATTCAAATGTTTTACGGCGGGTTCATGCTGCTTATTTTTTCCATATTTATGGAGAGGCCAAATCCCGCTGTCTTGGCTTCATGGGATGTGCAGTGGCCGATTCTCTATTTGATTTTTATCGGGTCCATCGGAGGGCACGGATTATATTATTGGCTCATCTCCAAAACCAATCCGGTATTTCCATCTACATGGCTTTATGTGTCACCGCTAATTGCTGTAATTGCAGGCTATTTATTTTTAGACGAACCCATCAATCCAGTGATAGGAATCGGGGCTTTTTTCATTTTGACAGGGGTATTTTTAGCAAATCGCTCAACCCTTCAAACGTATTGGAAACAAGGAAAGCTCCTAAAAAAAGCGATGTAATGAAGAAAAGCGGAGGCGACTGTACAATCTTGAGAGGCGTTGGGCGTCTGACCAGGAAACCGTTCTTTGGTTTCATGGTCAGAAGTGAAACGACCGAAAGATTAGGAGCCGGAGCTAGACAACAAGAAAAGCGGAGGCGACTGTACACTCTTGAGAGGCGTTGGAGCGTCTGACCATGAAACCGTTCTTTGGTTTCATGGTCGGAAGTGAAACAATACGAATAAGAATCAACAGACACCCGAGTTCCAAGAACGAAAGAGAATTCGATATGAAATTGAGGCAAAGAATGGGGAGATGAAACAGGCTCAAGGGCTAGACAGGGCTAAATATGTGGGGCTGGCTATTCGGTATGGCCATCCAATCGCTTCTAACCGCCATCGTGACGAACACAAAGAGAATGGTAAAATTAAATCGAGCAAGCCCCTGCCTCATGTGGCAGGGGCTTGTACATTTTTAGATAAGGTCAACATTATAAAAGAGGCTGACCCATAAGTTCAAAAAAATGATGGGTTTTATGTTTTATGCAAAATGGACCGTCAATCAAAACCCTTGGTATTAATGGATTTATATAACGGTCCATTTTGCGTGGGGTGACTCAAAAGGGGCGATTTTTCTCCTTTTGAGTCACCCCCTTTTTCAGTACCCTCCTAATGGGGGGAGCTGTCTTTTTCCTTAGGACACGGATACCAGGTTTACAGGCTTCTCGTACGTACTAAGAAACGTTTTCAATCGTTTTATCGCTTCTTCTAGTTTTTCCATTGAGTAGGCATATGAAATGCGAATATGTTCATTTCCACCGTTCGTGAAGACCGTACTCGGAAGCACACCAATGCCTGCTTGCTCCAATAATTGAACACTAAATTCGTATGAATCGTGATGGAAATTTTTGATGGACGGGAAAATATAAAAAGCGCCCTCGGGTACAAACAGCTCAAATCCAAGCGCAGTTAGTTCACTGCACAAGTAATCACGGCGTGCCTGATATTCTTGTTTCATGAAAAGAGCATCGTCTTTACCGGCTGTTAAAGCAGAAACAGCCGCCACTTGGGCGATCGTATTGATACTCGTATTCGCATATTGATGAACTTTCATCATTTCTTTCGTTAAATGCTCAGGAGCGAGAGTAAAGCCGATTCGCCAGCCGGTCATCGCATGGGACTTAGATAAACCGTTAATCACGATCGTTTTTTCCCTCATTCCATCGATGGTGGCAATGGATGCGTGTAGTTGTCCATAAACAAGTTCACTATAAATTTCATCTGTAATGACGTAAATATCTAAGTCTCTTAATACCATGCTTAAGTCTTCGAGTTCCCCTTTGGACATAATGGCTCCTGTCGGATTGGAAGGGTAGCCGAGAATGACCGCTTTTGTGCGTGGAGTAAGGTGCTTTAATACTTGCTCTTTCGTCAATTTAAATGCAGTATCGGTTGTATCCACACAAACCGTTTTACCGCCGCACAATGTGATAACCGGTTCATATCCTGAATAAGCAGGAGTCGGCAGTAACACTTCATCGCCTTCGGTTAAAATCGTTCTAAGCGCGATAAAAATCGCTTCTGTTGCACCGTTTGTTACCAAAATTTCGCTGTATGGACTATAATGCAAACCATATTTAGAAGAGAAGTAGATTGCCGCCGCTTCCCTTAGCTCAATTAATCCAGCTGTATGGGCATACGATGTCATGTTTTGATCGATGGCGAGCTTTCCCGCTTCCTTAATATGGTTCGGTGTCGGGAAATCCGGTTGACCAATTGTAAGAGAAATGACATCGGGATAAGAATTGATTTTTTCCGCAAACTGACGAATGCCGGAAATTTCGATTTGTTGGACCTGGGGATTTAATACGTGTTTCATGTTTCACATACCTCACTAACTGAAGAAATAGTAAATGTTTGATAAGAGAAAACAGTTATATAAATTGGTTAAAATGACTTATTTTTATAAATATACACCCTATTTACTTCTCTAGCAATCACATAATTAATGATAAATTACTTTTTCATTTGATAGTTCAATATAAAATGATAACAGAGTTAAGCTAAAAAACAGATGGAATGGTCTGAAAATGGATATACCTTCTACCGGGAACCTATCCTAATGTTTTATAATAACCATTAGGAAGTAAAAAGGAAAGGAAGAATCGCGTGATTTCATTTGAGCCGATAACAGAAGAAACATTATATATTGCCCATGAGCTATTAAACTCCAACATGGAATATAACCGTTTGGAAAATGGTGAGGAAACACGCACCATGGAAGTGACGCGTAAAGAGTACATGAACGAAGAAACGATCAGTTTGTTTATTAAAGCGGATGATACATATATCGGTTTCATTGACTATATGCTGAAAAATCCGAAAGATGGTTATCCATGGATCGGTTCTTTCATGATTCATAGTGATTATCACGGCTATGGATATGGAACACAGGCTTATCTAATGTTTGAACAACAGATGCTAGATCAAGGGATATCCGCATTGCGCTTAGGTGTTTTGCAACAAAATCCGAGAGCGCGCGTGTTTTGGGAGCGGCTCGGTTTTGAGCATTACACCACAAAGCCGCTTGGAAAAAATCAAGTGGGCTGCTTTGAGAAAAAGTTAATCGGAGAATAAGTGACGGGGGAACCATCTTATTAAACAAAAGAGCTCTTGCCAAAAGGCAGGGCTCTTTTGTTTAGGGTTACCTGAACTTATTTTAATAAAACCGTAGTGTAAGCAGGGATGGCTAAAGTTGATTTTACTTTCACTGCTCCTTTTTCCGTAGAGAAAATCACCTTATCTTTATGTGAAACCTTTAAATTCGCTACTCCTTCATCTTTCTCATTTTTGACGGAGTTGACGATTTTACCTGCCAAATCGAAGTTAAACAGGGAATCTAAATATTTATAGTAAGGTGCTACTGTTTGAGGCTGATCCCACACTTCACCGACTAAATAAGCGTTTGGATTTGTCTCCTTCATCGCTGTACGGAATTCATTCCACCATTCATAATTTTTCTTGGCACCTTCTTCTGTTTGACCTTTGTAAATATGCATCGCGGCATCAAGGCGAAAACCATCGACACCTTGTTTGAGCCAAAACTTTCCGATGTTGATGATCTCTTTGCGTACTTCCGGATTGTCATAGTTTAAATCCGGCATTCCTTCCCAGAAAGTACTATAAAAGTATTCTCCGTTTGAAGCTTTATGCCATACTTGCTGTCCCCATGAGCCTTTTTCATTAAGATCGGTATGTTCATTTGCCCAGATATAATAATCGCGGTATTTACTGTTTTTATCTTTAAGCGCTTCCAAAAACCAGGGATGTTCGCTGCTCGTATGGTTGACAACAAGGTCCATAATAAATGTCACATTCCGCTTATCGGCTTCTTTCATCAGTTTACGAAAATCTTCCAGACTTCCATATTGAGGATTGATATTGTAATAATCGGTTACATCATATAAATTGTTAAGCGATCATTAAAGGGGTGTTAAAGAATTGTTAAGCATATGGATTAGGGAAGGGATTTATCTTTTGCAGCAAGAAACATGTAGGAAAGGGAAAGGACACATCTACATATATATCGTTCATGAGCCATCATTACATAAAGGGAAAGGAACATATAAACATGGTCTCCAAAGCACTGATTCGTAAATCGCTGTTAATGAGAATGTGGGAAAAATATCCGAAAGTATGGAAGTTTTTAATTGATACAGGTATCTTTTTAAAGTATAAAACATTGAACATCCACAAACTTCCTAACTTTATTAAACTACCTTCCTCAAACATCCTTTATATTAATCCAAGCGAGAACAGGGGCCGGGCTTTATTGATTAAAGAGGGAGTGACCCAAGAAAGGTTGACGGAATTTTGGAGAAAAGCCGTTGAGCTTTATGAGCCATCTTTAGTCATCGATGTCGGTGTCAATTACGGTGAATGTCTTTTTTCGGCAAATTATCATTTCGAAACAAAAGTATATGGGATTGAAGCAAATCAATATTTGCTTGAGTATATCGTGAAATCGAGGGAAGAACACCCGAATAAATCACAAATTCATATAGTCCATGCGTTTGCGTCTGATCAAGAAAAAGAGGACCAATTGTTTTATATCGACACACATTGGTCTGGAACATCTTCTGCTTCCTATATGCCTTCACATAACATGATTGAAGAAAGCATCGTGCCGACGATTACGATCGATTCACTTTTTGAAAAGGAATCATTACAGTCTCACCACCTTTTGTTTAAAGTCGACGTGGAAGGTTTTGAGGCATTCGTTTTAAAAGGGATGGAGACCTTGTTTCAAAACTGTCGAACAGGAGTGGGGTTTATTGAATATGATAGCCGTTATATAGAAAATTCCGGCGTGGAAATCGATGAGTTTTTAACGTTTTTACAACGATATTTCATCATTTATGTTTACGATTTAAATGACCGGCTCATCAAGATGCCCATTGTGAGCTACGGCAATCTAAAAGAGTTGTTTAAATCCGATTATGTTCATACAGACTTCTTGCTTATGTCTGATGAGAGCATGGAAAGACAGCTGAACTTGGAGGTATACTAGTCGTAAAAAAGCGAAATGCATGAAACGGTTCATTTGTGAAAAACTACCAATAAATAATCCTGGAGGTTTGATCAAATGGAACTATTGGATATTCTCAAATACTCGTTGTTCGGAACAGGTGTTGTCTGCTTAGGATTTACTTACTATATCATGTTGAAAAAGGATTGAACAAATGCTATAACGATCATGGAGTTAAACAGGGCTTTCCTACGAGGCTCTGTTTTTGTTTGCTTAAAGTCTGATTTCGATTTTTCGTCCAATTTTTACAAATTCTCTTTAGGTCCTATCTACCAATCTCAAAAATGGAATGTATGTTCTTATTTTTCTGACCGAAATGTGCTATAATGATAGTATTCAATAGTTCGTTTCTCAAGGGTGGTCGGCTAGCCCCTCAAAGAAAGGGGGTGATGCCTATGTCAGTATACGAAGCACTAACATTAATGATTTCATTTGCCACACTCATCATTGCCATACTGATGTTTAACCATAAAAAATAGACCTCCCTTGAACCGCTAAATTCGAAGGAAGAGGTCTATTTTTCACACTATATGGCCGATTCCCGAAAGGAACGACTATTGTATGGCCGCAGTTGTTGGCAGCAACTGCGGTCTTTTCTCTTTTTAACTGATACGTTTATGTTTGTTATTATGCCAAATGACCCCGGTCCTTTTTCCTTTTTTCCATTACAGATTGTCATGGAAATGTAACCACAAAGTAAAACCATCTGACCGCTATTTTTTAATATGATAGAGGAGAAGGAGTTTGACATAGGGGGAGAAGGAACCGTGGATTTAAATCAATACATGCTGCCATTGCCGCTCAAAAAATATTTGAGTGAATTTGGAGGTAATATGCCAAATGTTACAAATTACTCTTTAAATGCGGCAAGAGAGCTATATAAGCAATATTCCCATTTTTATCATATCGATGATATTGAATTCAGTAAAGCAGCCATCAATTGCTTGGAAAAAGCAAAAGATGAGATTCACTTTAAATTTTTATTGAAAGATACCATTGAGGAAAATAAGAGATTGATTTTAATCGATCAAAATATAAGCAGGGATATGGTAGAAAGGAAGCTGAGAGAGCTTCTTAGATGCTACTCATTATGTATTAAAACAAATGATGCAGAAGTCAATTTTGCCAGAATGCAAGGGAGCATTTTAGCTTACTGTGAGCTGTTAGGGTATGATCAGGAAAAAATGAGAGACGATTTGGAAAGAATGCATTCGTTGAGATTGAAATAAAGATTTGGATAGGGCATAAAAAATAGACCTCTCTTGAACCGCTAAATTCGAAGGAAGAGGTCTATTTTTCACACTATATGGCCGATTCCCGAAAGAAACGACGGCGGGGACCACAATTGTTGGCAGCAACTGCGGTCTTTTTAGTATCATTATATTTATAATACCATCATATCATAAAACGCAGGAAGAAGAAATCAAATTCTCAGTTAGGATGCTGTTAAAATGATGAAAAAAGGTTGCCTCCTAAAGAAGTAACCCTTTTTCATGATTATTCAACTACCTTGACGTTCACTGTTTTAACTCCCCATTGAACTGCTTGGTCCTGAGAAGGTAAGAAAACGTCAATTTTGTTTCCTTTAATCGCTGATCCCGTATCAGCAGCTGTCGCATAACCATAGCCTTCCACATACACTTTTGAACCCAATGGAATGACAGATGGGTCAACAGCAATGACTTTTGATGATGGATTTTCTTTTAGGTTCACACCTGTTGCCGTGATACCTGAGCAACCCTCACAATTGGCTGTATAAGCTGTAGCCGTTACCGTCATCTCTTTACCGGCAGGCTCCTGTGCTGGTTGCTGGCTTGCTGCAGGAGCAGCCGGTTGCGGGGCTGGCGCCGGCACGCTTGTCGCGGCATCGATTTCTTGCTTAGCCGGCGCGATTGCATTTCCGCCGGTTTTAATGGTTAATGAATCACCAGGATGGATTAAGTCGGAAGAAAGCCCATTCACGTTCATTAAGTCTTTGACAGACACTCCATGAGCTTGAGAGATTTTAAATAAAGTATCTCCCTTTTTGACAATATAAGTCGTTTCTTCTGGAGAAACGGTTAAGACTTGTTTAGGATATATCAAATCAGAATTTAATTTATTCCAGTCTTTTAATTGATCGACGGTCGTGTTATGTTCCTGTGCAATCCCCCATAATGTGTCGCCTTTTTTAACTTGATGCGTATCTGCAAATGCTTGTCCTGAAAATCCCGCTGACAGCATAGCTGCTGTTCCCATTGTTAGTGCTAATTTTTTCATATGTATTCTCCCCTTCGTTTCTATGTTTTCTCGATTTCTGTTTCCCATTCTAGCAACCTAAAAAGACAAAGCGATTACAGGGGAGTATTAATTAAGTTACAAAAACAATACAGAGCCTTTTTCCTTTGTAACATTTTTTTGCTGAGTTACTAGAAGATTGAATAGAAAGGCTTTTCTTTGCCATTTAGCCATATCTATTAAAGGATTTTCAGAAATAAAAACGAAAAGTATATAGATGAGAAGTTTGGAAGATGTTAATGTAAACAATCATTTTTATATATCAATTCAATTCGGGGATTTTCTTCATTTGCTTGCATTGCTGTTTGGCTTATATATGATCAAAAGAGAGAAACAAAAAAATCGGGTGACACACTAGAAAAGGTACATCTTGAGACATCCAATTTATAATAAAGGGAACTTCACTCGGCTGGGGACTGTGTCGTTAGAACGGGATAAAAAAAGAATAGCTGTGCATACTAAGAAAAAAGGAGTTTTGCTCATGTACTTTGCTAAGAAGGGGAAAGAAGAGATTGTTAACATAATTGAAGATACAAATGTATATGCATGCGAATCCGATACATGCAACGGCTGGATGAGAGAGGAATTTTCTACACCGGATTTATCATGTCCAATCTGTGGCAGCGATATGAAAGCAGAAGTACGTGGATTACCAAAAATAAAAGTGGATTAAAAACGATTGGAAAAGATCCTTTTTTTGCTTTTCCCAAATCATGACAAAAAACAGCGCGATTACTATCGCGCTGTTTTTTGTTTGGTGTGGCTTTATTCGCACATTTGAACAAACCCAAACAAAAACTATTTATGAGGCGATTGAACTGTGTGCTAAATAAACAATTAAAACTAAAAATCAAAATCAAACAAGAGTCACACAATTATCCTATAGTCTAGAAAGCATGTCCATCAATTTCCTCTTTAAGCGTATGAAAGAATCCGTAAACAGATATGTTTACATAATTATATTATTGTCATACCTTTTGAGTCATCCTCCTGAAAGGGACCCGTCATGAAAATCCTGCAAATTCAAAGAATTCCGTGACGGGTCCTTTCAGTAAAGATCAACTTTTGCCATTGATTAGAGACTTATGGGACAGCCTCTTTTAATCATTATTAATAAAAACCATATCCGTAACCGTAGCCGCAACCGCAGCCGCCATAGCAGCTAGCACCAATGATGATTAATAAGATAAATAACACTACTAATAAAGCAAAGCCTCCACCGTAACCGAAACCTGTAGCTGCACCTGCAACCGGAGCACTCACGCTTATTCCTCCTTTTTAAACTTGGATTCTTTAGGAATCACTAAGCAGTAATGTAATGATTCTCTTTATAGTACGTATAGAAGGAATTTATGAGCCAGTCTTGTTAAAAAATGAGTTTACCCCTTACAGTCAGGCCTCCTGGAACTCCGGTTAAGATGAATCATATCATGATAAATTTTCCATTTCTTTTCTGGTGGTTTCAAGGAAATCATAAGAAAAATGGGATGGAAGGTGAAAAAATGTCCGATTACCAAACGATGGTCCAGGCAATTGAAGAACAGGCTATCCGATTTGATCATTATGACGATTTAGATGCAATCGTAGAAGCTATTGGAGAGGCAAAATATGTTTTGCTGGGGGAAGCTTCCCATGGTACATCCGAATTTTATACAGTAAGGGCAGAGCTCTCCAAGAAATTAATTGAAAAGAAAGACTTTTCCTTTGTAGCTGTAGAAGGAGACTGGCCTTCCAGTTTTACTGTAAACCGCTATGTAAAGGGATACGATAGGATGTCTCCATTAGATGCTTTAAAGGATTTCGACCGCTGGCCTACATGGATGTGGGCAAATGAAGAAATCTTATCCTTTATACAATGGATTCAAAAATACAATCAATCATCAAAAAAAAAGGCAGGGTTTTATGGAATAGATGTCTATAGTCTTTGGGAATCCATGGAGGAAGTCATCCACCAACTTGAGAAAAAGGGATCAAAGGATATCGAAACGGCGAAAAAAGCTTTTTCTTGTTTTGAGGCACATGATCGCAGACCTGAAAACTACGGCATCCATGCTGCCTTTTACGGGGAAGATTGCGTCGATGAAGTGATGCGACTATTGATCAAAATCCGTCAAAATCGCCTGACATACCAAGATGAACATGAGACCGCTTTAAACCTTGAGATTAACGGACTGGTGACAGTGAATGCCGAACGATATTACAGAGCGATGGTACAGGGCAGACCGGATGATTGGAATATCCGTGACCATCATATGGTCAGTGCCCTGGAGCAAATTGTATCGTATTACGGGGATGATGCGAAAGCCATCGTTTGGGAACATAATACCCATATTGGAGACGCAAGAGCAACAGATATGGTTGATGAAGGATTGGTAAATGTAGGTCAAATTTTGCGTGAAAGAGCGGGTCATAAAAATGTATTTTCTCTTGGATTTGGTACCCATAGAGGAACCGTCATTGCGGCGAGAAAATGGGGAGAGGCAATCGAAAAGATGCCGGTGCCTTCAGCTGAAAAGGGAAGTTGGGAAGATTTGATGCATCAAACAGGGGCCTTCAATAAGATCTTACTTTTCAATCAGAAAAATAGAGCCTTATTTAGTCAACCAATCGGACATCGCGCCATCGGAGTCGTCTATCATCCTGAATATGAATATCTTGGGAACTATGTTCCTTCAAAAATGTCGGATCGATATGATGCTTTTATCTACATAGACGAAACAAAAGCTCTAAATCCGCTCATCACCGAGAGAGCTTTGTCCTAAAAAGATTTTATGAAAGCATAATAGTCATTTACTTGACCATAATGAACATTTTAAAGCAGACACTTTCTTTTCATTGGAGGAGATGTAATGGAATCGATGACTTTTGTTCTTTTTGGAGCAACAGGAGACTTAGCTAGAAGAAAAATCTTTCCTGCGTTGTATCAGTTATTTCTTGAGCAAAAACTCCCTTCCTCTGTAGCGATCATCGGGTCGGCAAAAGGGGAGAAAACAGATGAAGAGTTTCGTGCCGATATTCATGACTCCTTAGAAACCTTTTCAAAACAAGTGGACGAGCTGGATCCGAACTTTGACGATTTTCTTGATATGTTTCATTATTGTGCCCTTGATGCCCGCAACAAGACAGATTACCGCAAGTTGCTGGAATTGGTCCAAAACCTTCAAACATTAAGGTTTGCCAATTCGATATTTGAACCTCTATGGAACCATCATCATATCGTGAATGTTCAAATTACGGCCAGTGAATTAGTAGGAGTGGAAGGAAGAGCGGATTATTACGAGAAATCAGGTGCTCTTCGTGATATGTTTCAAAATCATTTACTGCAGATCTTGATGTTGGTCGCAATGGAGCCCCCAAATGGAGAAACAGACGAAAGAGTTCATGAGAAGAAAAAAGACGTCTTGACATCATTAAGACCCATTCATCGGGACAATACAGCCAAACACATCATTCGGGGACAATACGGACAAGGCGAAACGGATGGTCATCGCGTAATCGCTTATAGGCAAGAACCGGGCATTGATCCTCTTTCCCAAACCGAAACATTTATCGCTGCCCGTTTATATATCGATAATCCCCGCTGGTCAGGGGTTCCCTTTTATATTCGAACAGGTAAGCGCATGAACAAAAAGATGACGAAAATTGTCGTGGAGTTCAAACAACCAATAAATAGATCATCGAATCAAAAGAATGAAGGGCTGCCACCGAATTTATTGGAAATCCAAATCAGTCCATCCAATACCGTTTCATTCCGAATTAATAGTAAAGATTTAGTTGAGGATGAAAAAACAGAACAAGTGGAGCTCGATTTCAAAGAGGCATCTAAAGATGTGCAAGAGGCATATGAACGCTTGCTTTTTGATGCATTTAAAGGAAATGACACTTTCTTTGCCCGTTGGGGAGAAGTAGAAGCAGCCTGGAAGTTTGTTCAGCCAATCTTGGATGCTTTTCAAGAAGGCCTGTCATTATATGAATATCCGGCAGGATCAAGAGGACCGAAAGTTTCTCACAAATTGCTGCAGGAAGATGGATTCAAATGGTGGTAAGAGGACGCCTGGAAGCATGTTTTTTACGTTTTCAGACCGCCATTTTCATCGCGCAGGCGAGGGCGTGAGAGCTTTCAAGCGCCGGGATGATTCCCTCTAGCAAAAATGGACATGATAAGAAAAAGGAGTGAGTGATTTGAAAACAATCTCGGCTTTCGTTCTTCTCATGATTATATTCACAACTTCCGTTTATGGAGAAAAGCCTTCTCAAACTTCCATTCCTCAAAAGGAACTAGCCATTGTCATTGATGATTTTGGCAACAATATGCAAGGGACAGATGAGATGTTAAAACTTCCCGCCACATTGACCATTGCCATCATGCCGTTCCTTGAAACAACCGTGGAAGATGCCAAACGAGCTCATCAATATGGACATGAAGTGATTGTTCATTTGCCAATGGAACCGATGAAAGGGAAGAAGAGCTGGCTCGGCCCAGGTGCGATTACGACAGATTTAAGCAACCAGGAGATTCGCAAAAGAGTGGAGGCTGCAATTGATGCGATTCCGCATGCTGTTGGCATGAATCATCATATGGGCTCAAAAGCCACCGCAGATGAACGGGTGATGCGCATCGTGCTGGAAGTATGCAAAGAAAGAGGCCTTTTTTATCTTGATAGCAAAACAACGGGAAAAAGCGTCATTCCCAAATTAGCGAAAGAGCTGAACATTCCTTATTTAGAAAATGAACTGTTTTTTGATGATATCTACACGACCCAGCATATCGTCAAACAAGCCAACATTTTAGCGAGAAAACTAAAAGATGATCAACAAATGATTGCCATCGGCCATGTCGGCATAACGGGGCCAAAAGTCGTTAACGTATTAAGACAATACATTCCGGTCTACGAGCACGAAGCAAAAATTGTTCCGTTATCAGAACTCATTCCGGAATATAAAGTGATTAACAAAAGCATGCCGTAAATGGCGTGCTTCTTTGTTTGTTGATTCAATGTTTGGAATATTGATCAAGAAAACTTTTTTTAAAATTTTTGAAACCTCTTAATAGGAAGATACGTATATACTAGAAGAAGATCAGATTCTAGCATCATACCTGAATACATTAGATGATACAGCTTATTTTAAGGGGGAAAATGAAAGTGATCAAAAAATTAATGACAGCAGTTATGGCAGCAGCCATTGCGTTTACACCTGTTGGCGGAGCCGTGTTTCATGATGAGGCAACTGTAGTAAGTGCCAAATCATATAAATCAGGTAAGAGATCATTTAATTTAAACAACAGCGGCGCATCAACAAGTACGCCTAAGAAAGACACACAAACGAACTTTTTCAATAAAAAATCCACCACTCCATCTAAAAGTACTGTAACGAAGTCAAGAAAAGGAGGCATCATGAAAGGTCTTCTATTCGGTGGACTTGCAGGATTGCTGCTTGGCAGCCTTTTAGGCAACCTTGGCATCTTAGGCAGCATTATTGGTCTATTTATTAATATCATGGCCATCGCCTTGTTGATTTCCATCATTCGTAAAATCTTTGTCCACTTTAAAAAGAAACGTAAAGAAGAGGAAATGAATCCATGGAGAGGCTAAAAATTTCAGAACAGGATATTGTAAATGCCCTTTGTTTATACATTGCGAATAAAAAGCAAGTAGAACCTCAGGAAGTAGAAATCGAACTCATGTATGATGACGATTACGGTTTCTCAGCTGAATCCTATGTTCATGGGCGCAAACAAGTGCTGATTACAGCCAATATTATAGAAGCTCTTCGTCTTTGGCTCGATACACAATTCGGTATAGATCCATTTGGCGCGGGGTTGGAACTAAAGTTGGATGATGACGAAGGCATCATTGCCTATGCGCGAATCAACCGTTAACAAAGAACGAGAGGTATCCTCTCGTTCTTTCTTAGGTTATCGTTTTCAATATTTCATGTTAACATGGATTTAAAAAAGACAAAGGATACATAGTTGAAGAAATGAAAGTGTCATCTAAATTTCAGGCAAATGCTCATTCTATGTTAAAAATTAAAAAAGAACAATAAAAAGGGCAGCGTTACACGTTGTCCTTTTTCAATCATCTCAAACCACAAAACAACCGCTCTTTATAACAAATCCCTTTAAATCAGTGATCTTGCTAAACATCATTACTAACCTTTTTTAACTTAACAAAAAAGTGTTTCCTGCCCGTAACTTTTTACGTCGTTTTTGCGTTCCTTTTATAGAGAGCTCTAAAGGAGTGATGATAGTGAAAACCAAGCTTGGAAATGGCCGGACGTCAAGTATGGATGCTGTACAGCCACATTCATCTTATATAATGGAACATTATTCTGCATTAAAGCGCTATTGTTGTTATTTAACAGGAAGTCGCTGGGATGGGGAAGATTTGGCCCAAGAGGCGATAGCCAAAGTTTATAAGAAATATGTAAAGGAAGATTGTAAAGAGAATGACATCAGCCTTTCTTTATTGTACAAAGTAGCCAGAAATCAGTGGGTGGATCAACTACGCACAAAAAAGGGAGAAGTCAAGTTGAGCGCTGAACCATCTTATGACCCGTTTACTTATCTTCCTGAATTGGATTCATTGGTAAAAGCAATGCTTTCCCATTTGACTCCGAGTCAAACTGTTATGTTTGTTTTAAAGGAAGTGTTTCAGTACAGTCTATCAGACATTGCCAACCTCTTCTCCTCATCAGAGGGAGCTGTCAAATCTGCAATTTTTCGCACGCGAAACCGATTGAAATCGCTGAAAGAACAGAAGGACGATACGAAGGGAGAAAAAACGGAGTTATATGAAGTGCTCGTTGAAGCCATCCACGCACAAAAACCGGAACTAATCATCCGCTTCATTCCAACTCTTCTTTCTGCGCAGTCTGTAAAGCCGATTTATCCGGCGCAGCGAAAACATGCAGGTTCTCAACCGACTATGAAACTTGCTGCTTAACTTAAAGGCAGGAAATGGAGGAACAGATGAATACAATTCCATATGTCATTGAACAAACGAAAATGGGGGAAAGGTCTTATGATATCTATTCCCGCTTATTAAAAGACCGTATTATTATCATTGGTGATGAAATTAATGATCATACAGCCAGCAGTGTGGTGGCCCAACTTTTATTTTTGGCGGCGGATGACCCGGAGAAAGACATTTCCATCTATATTAACAGTCCCGGCGGCTCCACCTCTGCGGGGTTTGCCATCTTTGATACGATGAACTACATTCAACCGGACGTAAGGACGATCTGCATCGGGATGGCAGCTTCCTTCGGTGCTCTGCTGCTCCTTGCCGGAACAAAAGGGAAAAGGTTTGCCCTTCCAAATAGTGAAATCATGGTCCATCAACCGCTTGGTGGAGCAAAAGGCCAGGCGACGGAGATTGAAATATCCGCTAAACGAATTTTGAAACTAAAAGAGCATATCAATCACATCATAGCAGAACGAACCGGCCAGCCTGTTGAGAAAATTGCCCACGATACAGAACGTGATTATTTCATGTCTGCCGAAGAAGCAAAAGAATATGGGATCATTGACCACATCATCGGCCATCAATAAAAAGAGCAGTAGCAAAAGAGCGTAAGACCTAGCCTTTTAGAAAGGAGTTCTCTTCATGCGGGGCAAAACAAAGAGACTAATCTGAATGAGTCTCTTTGTTTTTTGGGTCAAGATCGGTTTATAGTGCCTGCCATTCGAATGGCAAGAGGGAATGAAGTGCATATTAATCTTAAGACCATCAAGAAGGGAGTTCTATTATCGTGAAAAAAGAATCGAATCAGCCTCAGCAAAAGACCACTGACGAAATGAATGACGAGATAAAATGGCTCTACAATCACATTACCAGCGAGAAGACCGGCCAACCTGTTCCTCAGCCGAAAGATTATGATGAAATCGAGTATTAATATTCACCTCATATATAAAAGTATAGCAGGAAAAATACCGCCGATTCATCTGGAATCGGCGGTATTTTTAGGTGAAACTTAATTTTTTAATGGCAATCGATAAAGCCGATCATCATTCTCGGCAGGGGTACCGCGACCGTCACGATTATTGCTGATAAAATAAAGCTGATCCTTGTCAATAAAGGAATCCCGCATGCGCCCACCATTATCAAATACGGTCTCAATCGTCTTCTTTTGAAGATCAAATGCCATAATGCGAGAACCTGCCAGTGCAGCGACATACAGTGTTCCTTGATGATAATCCATGCCCGCCGGCGCCCATGTCACATCCCCGGAATGAAACAACGGTGTCTTCATTCCTTTGGCCGTTTTATCCCCCTGAATAACCGGCCAACCATAATTTTGTCCTGGTTCGATTTTGTTGATTTCATCATGAGCGCTTTGGCCATGTTCCGAGCTGTATAATGTTCCTTGTTCGTCCCATGCAAGGCCTTGCGGATTTCGGTGGCCGTACGAATATATATACGATTGGGGGAATGGATTATCATTCGGGATGGAACCGTCCAGATTCATTCGTAAAATTTTACCGCCAAGACTCGAACGATCTTGCGCACTATCTGGGCTTAATGCATCACCTGTTGTCACATACAGCTTTCCGTCTGGACCGATTTTCATGCGCCCGCCGTTATGGAGTTTTGCTCCAGGAATGTTTGAAATCAGTTCTTTTTTCTCGACCCACTGATTTCCCGTTTGCTCCATTAAGACGACGCGATTGTAAATGGTGTTTCCTTCCTTGAATGTATAATAGGCAAAGGCCTGTGGTTTATCGGGAAAGTCAGGGGAGAGGACAAATCCGAGAAAACCGCCTTCACCTTCGAGATGAAGGCTTTTAGCGAGCTTTATTTTCTGGATGTCAACGGCACGCGTTTCCTCATCAAACTTCACGATAGGCCCTTTTCGTTGACTTATGTACATCACATTATGGTGCTTGGTGATGGACCACGGAATGTCCAATTTCTCGATCAATGTCTCGGGCTCTGTTGTCATGACATGTGCCGTTTCTCGGCCAGAGTGGTTTTTGTGACTAGCAGGTGGGGACTCTGTCTCCTTTTGCGACCATGTACAACCGGATAGAAAGAGAAGGGCCATCCCGATAGAGAGAATCTTCATCACAGCAGCCTCCTTAAATAAGCTTTTCCTTCATCATATCATATTTCCAATCATTGGATGAAGTTAACAAGAAGGGAAAGGCTGTGACATCCAAAAGAATGGATTTAACTGGCATTCTCTTCATTCTGCAGTACCTTAAATGCTTCTTTGACATTTTTATATGTCCCCACATTTTTTTCATTAATCAGCATTTCCCATTTATTCGAATAGGCAGCGAAGCGTTCGGCCTTATCTTTGATGAAAGGTACTTTTATGACAACTTGTTTTCCGTCTTTTTTAAAACGATAACCAAGGTAAAAGACCTCCTGTTCCGTTTCTTCGGTATACATTTCGATTGGTTCAATTCGATATTCTTTTTCAAACAGTTTAATCAAGCGTTTTTTATCATTGTAAACAGTATCCCAGCTTAAAAACAACATCAACACCACACCTTTTCCACTTTTTATGTAGTATTTTCCATTTCTGTAAAAAAACAAACCTTTATTTCCTAAAATGACATCTTCTCATTTACAAATTCTTTCTGTTTTTTGTGAAATAAGATAGACATTTTGCTAGAATATTAAGTTTGAATGGATATTTCGTCTCAAATATGAAAAAGACCTCCATAAAGAAAATCCTCTACACGAATTACTATCTTGTTTCCAAAGCGCATTTCTTCTGAGGAAGGTGCTTGGAAATATTTAGATAGATTGAAGGAGGATTAAATTGAATGAAGTTTTTGGAGAAAGTGAAGCATACATTTTCTCTCTCTAAAAAGATTATGGGATTAACCGCTTTAGGCATTTGCGCGGGAATGTATGTTTCAGGCTCTGCCCATGCTGAATTTAGTGATTTCAATAAAACACAGCCGGGTGGTGCTGAAGTCTTTTACTTGTACGACAGGGACATCATTAATGGATACCCGGATGGGACATTTCGTCCGGAAAGCGATGTGAAGCGGGGACAAGCGGTCGTGATGTTAGGAAGGGCCCTGAACTGGGATATTTCGCAAACGAACACATCACCCTTTAAGGATGTTCCAGCTAATAATGACGACAATCGATACATAATAGAAGGGGCCAAAAGGGGAATTGTATCAGGCTATGACGATGGAACCTTTCGTCCGTATGCGTCGTTGACAAGAGGACAGATGTCGGCCATCTTGCAGAGGGTTTATAAGTATCCGACACATTTTACCATTCCTTTCGCTGATGTAAAAAGCACTCATTGGGCGTATTCACCGATTCAGGCACTTGCTTCAAACGGTGTGGTCACGGGATATACAGACAATACCTTCAAACCGCAGCAGTATATAAGCAGAAAACACTACAGCATGATGCTGGCAAGAACACTACAGCCAAGTTTCAGGCCGCCAATGTATATGAAAGTGAAGGCGGGAACGACTAAACTCAATGTGTACAGCCAGCCTAACACAACAAGCACGATCACAGGAGCACTATATGAAAAAGCGCTTGTTCAGATTACACCTACAAGCACAAAAGGCTGGGTCAAAATAAACTATAAAGACATCACCGGCTATGCGCCATTAAGCTACCTGGAGTATTATCGACTAAAAGGTCTTCCGTTAGAGAAAAGAGTAGTGGTGGTAGATGCTGGTCACGGCGGGACAGACAGCGGTGCTGTGTACGGGTCTTTAGTAGAAAAAGACATCAATTTAAAGGCGTCTTACTATTTGAAAACAGAGCTTGAAAAGAGAGGAGCCACCGTCTATTTAAGCCGTCCTACCGATACCTTCGTTACGCTGAATGACAGAGCGACTTTCTCTTCACCAAGAAGAGCGGACATTTTCATTAGTATTCACGCAAACGCAACAGCATCACACACGGCAAATGGCACTGAAACATACTACAACGATCAATTATACGAAGGGGATGTCAATCCTTATCCGGAAGAAAGCAAAAAGTTAGCTTATGCTCTTCAAGTACAGCTGGACAAGCTTCCGACTAAGAACTTAGGAATCAAACAAAACGAATTTTATGTGTTGCGGAAAAATACCGTTCCGGCCGTATTGGTAGAACTCGGCTTCATTGATGGCCGATATGACTCCAAATATTTAGCTGACAGCAATTTTTTGCGTCAATCCGCTGTTTATATGAGTGAGGGAGTCGTCAATTATTTTAAATCAATCGATTAAAAACAAAAGAGGATGACTCAAAAGACATACCTTTTGAGTCATCCTCCTGAAAGGACCCGTCATGAAAATCCGGCATAATCAGCGGATTCCGTGACGGGTCCTTTCAGTAAAGATCAACTTTTGCCATTGATTAGAGACTTATGGGACAGCCGCTTATGCGTAAAGAATTTGACATGGGCGTTTTTGGCTCATGTCAAATTCTTTACGTGGATTTATATATTAACCGTGTCTTTCGCATAGTGGACATGTTCAATCAAAGATTTGATTTCAAGTAAATCAGCCGCATGGTAGATGGTCGGCTTTTGCAATTCCGCTTCGAAAAAAGCGCACAACTCTTTCTCGTTTGTCAGACGGATGACCGATTCATCATCAGACAGATCGATCAACCCATGCGTTTTCTGATCCCCATTTTGGTATCCAAAATACATAACCGGTGTAATAAAATCCGCTTTCACTCCCATTTTCTTGCTCAAGAAATCACATAAAATCCGAGATGTATATTTTATTTGCTTTGTCAGTTCTCCCTGGGCTTTCACTTGAATCACGGGAGTAAATTCATCATGCTCATCGACCGAATGACTGGAAACAAACACGAAGGATTGCTCCTTGGATTTGACGTACGATTTTTCATTGATAAGATCTAAAAGGAAAGAAAAGTCACCTGCATTCTCTGTATTTAATCCGTGTATCACTTTCCCTTTCCAGTATTTCGTCTGTACAACATAGATGCCCGTCGGCAACAGCACGAGATGATCAATTTTTCGCGTTTTTAAGCCGTATTCAGAGTGAAAGGGGATAAAGGAATTGGGGATAATAAGCATGTTTGATTCTTCTATTTTTCCCTCTCTCATCAAACGTTCTTTAAAATCGTGCAACGTTTGATGGGTTTTTACTTCCCCGATGTTTCGCGAATACGATTGCAATTCATATATGTATTGATTCAACTGGTCGATTGAGCCATTTAAACGTTCTGTCTCCAGATAATGCTGTTGCTGTAATTGGAATCGCTCTTCCTCATACTGTTGTTCGAGCAACGCCTGTTTTCCTTGAAAATCCTCGATTGTAGCTGCTATTTCATGTTCATGTCGATGAAGCATCTCCTGTTTTTGCAATTTCAATATTCTCGATTGACGATAAATGATATAACCAGTCGTTAGTAGAGTTATTGTCAGCAATACAATGATTATGATATAAGCCACTTACCAACATCTCCCTCTATTTATGCCTATGCTTCAATTATACATAGTTAAGAAGGGTTGGAAAGCTAGAAATGTAGAATTATGACTTTATAACCATTTGGATTTATATATACGTTCAATTTAATGGATCAACGTGGATTCATATAAACCAGAGGTTTAAAAAAACGTTCAATTAAGATAAAATGCAATCAGGTCTATGTCATCAATTGTAGAATGGGAAGAGGAGAGCGGAATGAAAGAACGGGTTGCCGTCATTACAGGGGCTTCTAACGGATTCGGGCTGCTGACATCACTGGAATTGGCCAATCGAGGCTTCCGGGTGGTAGCTGCGATGCGAAATACAGAAAAAGGAGTTCATTTATTACAAGAAGCAAAAACAATCGGGATTGAATCAAGGGTGGAGATCCAAGAATTAATGGAACCCGGTTCCTATAAGACAAATATTTGGTCAACGGGAAAACATGTTGCCGCATCATCTTTAATACCGGAATCTCCTTATTTTACATATATGAGCAGCATTGAGAGCTATTTGGAAAAAAGGCTGGATACATACGGAGATCCAAAGGAAGTGGCGAACAAAATAGCCGATACATACAAAAATCATCGGGAGGGTATGTGGATATTTATTTTACCTTTCTTGAAGAGACAAAAGAGGGAGTTTTATGGACAATATCGGATTAGTTTTAGAAGGTGGAGGGATGAAGGGCTTATATACCGCCGGGGTTCTCGAGTTTTTTATGGAACAAAATTTGTTTTTTCCATATGTGATCGGTGTATCAGCCGGTGCTTGCATGGCAGCCTCCTACTTATCACGGCAAAAAGGAAGAAATAAAAAAGTGAACATTGGGCTTGCCAACGATCCCCGCTATTTATCGTTTCGAAATTTCATACGCAAACGGCAGCTATTCGGGATGGACTTTTTATTTGATGAAATTCCGAATAAGATTGTACCGTTTGATTTTGAAACCATGTTGAACGGGAACGAACAATTTGTGGTAGGGACGACGGATTGCGATACAGGTAAGGCAGTTTATTACAACAAGAAGGAACATGGGAAAGACATCTTACAAATTATTCGTGCCTCAAGTTCAGTACCCCTGATTGCTCCTGCTGTGGAGTATGACGAAAAAAAACTTCTTGATGGGGGAATTGCAGATCCGATTCCTCTAAAAAAAGCGCAATATGATGCCTTTCAAAAAAACGTAGTCATCATGACAAAACCGAAAGGCTATCAAAAACAGCGCAGCAGGCTTTCTTCCATTACAAGGTTCGTGTATCGAAGCCATCCCAATTTGTCCTCATTGCTTGATGAGCATTATTTGCTTTATAACGAAACATTATCCTATCTTCAATCGGAAGAACAAAAAGGAAATGTCTATGTCATCCAACCAAGTACCGATATCCCGCTAAGTGGAATCGAACGAAATCAACAGCGATTAACTTATATGTATGAGCTGGGGTATCAGGATGCAAAACGGCAATTCGAGTCATTAAAACGGTGGATTAACCATGGAGAATGTAACATCCATCCGGAAATCAATGGACTTTATCAAAGAACTTAGTATTCCTAAAAGCACTTACGAAAAGATGGAAAAAAGCCGATATTCGTTATCGGCTTTTTGGGCTCTATCCCGAATATAGAATTTACTAAAAGTAAACTGGTATCGTTACACGCGCTTTTTTCGATTACGTATCCAACAAAATTGATTGATTACAATCAACCCGATCATGATGCCGGCAAACCATTCAATTGCTTGGGCAAGACCTATCCATTGTCCGATACAGCCAAGTGTAAGGACAGGAATACTGATACCCAGATATGTCACAACAAAAAAGGAAGAAACGATATTCGCACGCCTTTCATCTGGTGAGACCTGATTGATATATACCAAACTACCCGCATAACTTGGCCCGTTTCCTAATCCAATAAAGACCGTAGTTAGAATGAGAAAAAATAAAGAGTTTGTAAATAAGGTAACGAGCATACCGGCTAAACCGAGAACCAGAAAAACATTCCCAATTGCAATTATCCGAAAAGACGGATGACGTTTCAATATGATTTGATGAATGGTTGATAATCCAAGAACTAAAGCGACCATTGTACCGGATAGACTAAGACTTGATGTACTGATAAAAAGATTGAGATATGTAGGCATCACTGACAACATCAAACTCATAATCGCCCAGGACAGAAAGGATGTTGATGCCGACAAGGTGAAAGGTTCCTGGAGGTCCTTGGGAATGGACGGAAGTTGAATAGGCAATGAGCGTTCCGAAACCGCTTTCTTTTCTAAAATAAAACATAGTCCGACCATCCCAACAATGGCAAGTGAAATATGCGTTAAATAAGAAAGCTGCATCGGATACGGTGCATATTCTCCAAGGTAGCCAGAAATAAGAGGGGCCAAGGCATTTCCAAGTGTTCCAGCAATCGCTGCAATAAATGCACTTTTCACTTTATCTTGTTGATCATGAAACCTGGTCATTGCATCAACCGCTACCCCATTTAAAATCCCAACCGACAAACCTTGTAAAAGGCGGGACAATAGTAGCCCATTCACCCCATGAGATAAAGCAAACCCAATTGATCCTAAGATTGAACAGAAAACACCTGTAAGAAGCACTCTTTTTCTTCCGATTCGCTTGGATATTTGACCCACCGTGATAATCGTTGGAATTACAATCAACGCATAGAGGGCATACATAAATGTCATCATTCCTGAAGATAATTGCCATTCTGCCCGATACAAGGCGTAAAGGGGAGCTGGGAGATTGGTGCCAAGCAAAGTAATAAACAAACAGTATGCAACCAGCCAGAACGAAAAACGACGTTGAGCGTTCGCATCCACATCCACCACAGGAGATAACATCCTGACCTGCTCCAAGATACTTACGAGCTGTTCTTCTCCGATGGTCGCCGCAATTTTAATTTTGGTGAGGTCGGAGCTTCTATGATTCCTAGCCTTTATTTTTTCGATATTATAGCCTGGACGACCGAATAAATCCGATAGTTGAGCCAAAACGCCCGGCTGGTTTTTAACAATGACCGATATGATGTGTGTTGACACTCTTATCATTCCTTTCCGCTGCAATGAGCCGATATCCAGGTCCCCTATAAACTTAGAAAGACAATTCTTAACCTCTTAAAGACTACTATCTCTATAAACTTCAGATATATTTTGTTTGAAGCAAAGTTTGCAATGAACACCCCCCCTTTTTTAGTAGTTATTATAATACTTACTATAAATAAGAATTTAGTTCTGTCAATCGATAATTTACCAATAAATCACAAAAAAAGGAAAAAATAACATTTTTTGTAGGTTTATTAGGATCATTAAACAACAAATCATTAAAAAACCCATCTTAAATTCGAACTAAGATGGGTTATCGTTAAATTTTATATATAAATCTACATAAATCCTTTGTAAGCTCATTCAAGATGAAAAAACAGAAAGGCGCAAATAGAAGAAGGACCGGTGACAAAGGTTAAAAAATGAAGTTGGATTTATATATAAAATGACAAATTAAGATGGCTTAGGCTGACGGCAACGGATTGTTATTGTGAAACAAGATCACCAATTTGAATGACTCTTTTCTCATGGATATTCGTATTTTTTGCCAATTGAACTAAATAGGGAGCAACAGTGGCAGGGTCTTCTCCGAATGCTTGCAATTCCGTTTTCATGAAACCTGGATTAAATACATATGCGGCGATCCCATGTTTGTGTTCTTCATCATCAACGGAGTATGTTAAGGCTTCCATTGCTGCTTTACTCGCACAATAAGCTCCAAATCCGGCTGCCCCTTCTCTAGCCAGTCCTGATGTAATATTAATGATTTTTCCAGAACGCTGTTTTCTCATGATGGGCAAACACTCTCTCATCATCAAAAAAACACTCGTCACATTATTATTCATCTGATATTCCCATGAATCCAACGAAGTATCCGCTATATCATATTGTTCAAATACGGCGGCATTATTAATTAATAAATCAATTTGACCAAACTTGGCGTATGCCCCTTGAACAAGCATTTTGACATCCGATTCAACGGAAACATCGGCACGGATTGGAAGGATCGTTCCATAAGAAGGCTTTGAAACCGAATTTTCCACCTTTTCCAGTTTTGCAAATCGACGTCCGCATATGATGACATTCGCCCCTTTTTTCGCAAAGGCAAGAGCCGTTTCTTTTCCGAGCCCGCTTCCTGCCCCCGTCACAATCACCGCTTTGCCTTTAAGCTCATTCATCTTTTTCCTCCTTACCTTAAATCAGTAATGATAAAAGTTATTATCATTACATGATAATATGCTATAAATGTGAATATTTTTTGAATATGCATTCATCAATTCGGTGACAGATATAAACGGCAGAGAGACGGTTTGCTTTTCTGATTGATGCGGAAATCGATATGGTAGTGTCAATTAATTTATTCAGGATATGATTATTTTATTAAAATAAACAAATTCTATTTAAATAAACGACTAAGGGATGGATAAAACATGGCAACACACGCTAAAAAGAAACATGTCATTATGCTTATTGTTGACTCCTTAATGGATCCACCTTTGCAAGAAGCTGTAACAAAGGGAAAGGTTCCCGCATTGCGTTTTTTTATGGAACACGGGAGGCATTTTCCGAATGTCGTAAGTTCCTTTCCTACGATGTCCGTAAATATCGACAGCACCCTTCTAACCGGTACGTATGCTGATATTCATAAACTTCCCGGATTAGTATGGTTTAGTGAGAAAGAAAAACGTCTCATTAATTACGGCACCCATATTAAAGAACTGACAAAGCTGGGTCTTGTAAATTGGATGAAAGATATCCTTTATCATTTAAACAATGATCATTTAAGCAAAGATATCAAAACAATTCATGAAGAATTGGCCGACAACGGAAAAACGTCTGCTTCCATTAATGCATACGTTTATCGCGCAAGGACACAACATTATTTAAAACTCCCCAAATTATTAACGTTTTTTACATCACTGGGTAATAACCGGGCAATCTACGGGCCCAAGCTGTTTAGTTACGGGGCTTTATTCCGGCTTAATCCATTGAAGCGCAATAACCACTTTTGGCAAAAATATGGGTTTAATGATAAGTTTTCCGCTCGGGAATTAATATATCTTATTCAAAACAACAAACTTCCTGCTTTTACAATCGTTTATTTTCCCGACCTCGACCATAGCGTTCATAAAAGAGGACCACTGGATATAAAAGGGATTAAAAAAATAGACAAGCAGCTTCAAAAAGTACTCAATACATATGGGTCCTGGGATGAAGCCTTAGAAGAAAATTATTGGATCGTGATGGGTGACAGCGGCCAGGCACCAATCGATACAGTTCGAAAAAAAGCATTAATAGATTTAAAACAGGTACTTCATCCATACCGCATTATGAAATTAAAAGAAGGGATAAAAAACGATGACCAAATTGTCCTTGGCATAAATGAACGAATGGCATTTGTTTATTCATTAAATCCCAAGCAATTACCGCTTTCCACCATCGCGAAAACGTTACAAAATGACGACAGGATTGATGTGATTGCATGGAAGGAAAGAGAATCCATCAGTGTGATATCCGGCGCAAAAGCCGGGGAGCTCAACTTTAAAGCTAACGGCGAATATACGGATAAATATGGACAATCCTGGTCTGTAATGGGAGATCCAGGGATTTTAGATCTCACATTAAAAAACAATGAAATTCTGTATGATACCTATCCTGATGCATTAAGCCGGCTGCAAAGCGCACTTACTTCCCATGAAGGAAGCTATCTTGTTATAAGTGCAAAACCTGGCTTTGAATTTGTAGGCGAAGGCTCTCCAACCCATGTAGGGGGTGCCAGTCATGGAGGGTTGCATAAACAAGATTCGCTCGTGCCGATGATCGTAACCGGTACGAATTCGTCGCCAAAACATTTACGGATTATGGATTTAAAGGATTGGATTTTAACACTTATCGATTGATACAGATAGCCAACCTTCTAGTTGCTTTGAAATAAAATTATACACATATATTAAACATTAATGTCTGGAATGTTCGTTCAAGAAAAGAAAAAAGGTTTTCACTATGAATATGTTGTTTAGTTAATTAGCATAATAAAAATTGTAATTTAATGGTGAGGAAGTGACTTTATGGAGGACGGAATCCAAAGCCTTCATTCCTTGTTTATAGGAATTGACGTCGGTTCAACAACCGTCAAGGCTACAGTGGTAAACCCAGATAATAAAGAAATCCTTTGGTCTGATTATCAGCGGCACAATACGAAACAGGCTGAAATGGTCCAGGAATTTCTAATTCGGATCGGGCAGGAGTTTTCCGATGTAAAGAAGGAAGATATACGCGTGTTTATTACCGGATCCGGCGGAGGGCCCATTGCTGAGCATATCGGAGCCAAGTTTGTCCAGGAAGTGAATGCGGTTACAATGTCGGTGGAACAGCTTCACCCGGATGTTGGTAGTGTCATAGAACTAGGAGGACAAGACGCCAAGATCATTATTTTTAAAGAAAACGAAGAAACCGGAGACAAGCAGGCAATTACGTCCATGAATGACAAATGTGCCTCTGGTACGGGTGCCACGATCGATAAATGCATGATTAAAGTCGGAATGCCAGAAGAGGAAGTAGCAAAGCTGGCATTTGATGATTCAAAGCTTCATCATGTTGCAGCCAAATGCGGTGTATTTGCTGAAACAGACATTGTGAATCTGGTGAAAAGCAGTATTCCGTCATCTGAAATTATGTGTTCACTGGCGGATGCCATTGTCATGCAGAATCTTTCTGTATTGACCCGCGGGAATACATTGCGGCATAAGGTTTTACTATTAGGAGGGCCCAATACATATTTGCCTTTTCTGCAGCAATGTTGGCGAAAACGAATTCCGGAATCATGGGAACAGCGAGGATACGATTACCCTAAAGACATCCCGCTTGAAGAGTTGATTTTCATCCCGGAAAATGCCCAGTATTATGCGGCTTATGGTGCCGTTATGTATGGTTTGCATGAACCCCAGGGAGTAGGCGTTTACAAAGGTTTGGAAGAGTTAAAGACTTTTATTACCCACGGCCGTAAAGCGAAGCTCGGGGAAAAGGCGGGCGCTCCTCTAGTGAAAAGCGTGGAAGAATTAGAACAATTTCGCCGCCAATACAGTATTCCGAAGTTTATACCGGCTGCGTTTGAACCGGGTCAGACGATTAGAGCTGCCATTGGTCTTGACGGAGGTTCTACCTCATCGAAGGCCGTATTGGTCGATACGAATGGCACGATTCTGTTGAAAGAATACCAGCTGTCTAAAGGAAATCCGATTCAAGATACGAAAGAGCTTCTCGGACGTATTTACGATAAAGTTCATGCAGCCGGCGCCAAACTGGAAATCATCGGGTTCGGGGCCACAGGATATGCGGCCGATGTTCTGGAAAAAACATTAAAAGCAGATGTGAACATCGTGGAAACGGTCGCCCATATGATGAGTGCCGTCCACTTTTTTGGTGATATTGATGTGATTTGTGATATTGGAGGACAGGACATTAAAGTCCTCTTTCTCAAAAACGGGGATATCCGCAATTTTCGTTTGTCCAACCAATGTTCAGCCGGAAACGGCATGCTTTTGCAGGCAATGGCTGACCAATTCGGGATTCCTGTTCAAGAATATGCCGAAACAGCATTCAAGGCCAATCTGAGTCCGAAATTTTCCTATGGCTGTGCCGTATTTCTTGATTCGGACCGTGTAAACTTCCAGAAGGAAGGCTACGCGAAAGAAGAACTGTTAGCGGGACTAGCCATGGTCTTGCCAAAAAATGTGTGGCAGTATGTTGTCCAAATTCCGCGCATGGCTGAACTGGGCCGGAAGTTTGTCCTGCAAGGCGGAACGCAGCATAACCTGGCTGCCGTCAAAGCGCAAGTCGACTATATTAAAGAACGGGTTCCGGATGCTGAGGTGTATGTCCACCCGCATACGGGCGAAGCGGGTGCGATCGGAGCGGCGATGGAAACCCTTCGTGTCGTGAAACGCAGAGGGTATTCTACGTTTCTTGGGCTGGACGCTGCGATCGGTATGCAATATATGTCCCGCAATGATGAATCGACACGCTGCAACTTTTGTCCGAACAATTGCAGCCGCACGTTTATTGACACTTCTACCCCTGATGGCCAAACAGCTCGTTATATTTCTGGTTTTAGCTGTGAAAAGGGAACGGTAGAAGACAAAGAAGCAATGGTACAGTTGACTAAAGAGCGTAATCAGTTAAAAAAACAATACCCGAATCTCGTCGAATATGAAGCGCGTCGCATGTTTCAGCATTTTTATGATGCCGCTCCTTTGCCGGAAGAAGGGCATATGGTTGAGGATGTAAAGGTAAAATCAGGCTGGCTTGGCACAAGAAGAGCGAAATATACCCGTCCGTTTCAACATTCTTCAGCCGAGATAATGGAATGGCGGAAACAGCTTCGTATCGGGATTCCAAAAGTGCTCAATATTTGGTCTACGGCCCCTTTTTGGCGGACTTATTTTGAGACGCTGGGCGTCAGTGAGCGCGGCATCGTATTTAGTGACTATACGAGTGAGGAAATGTGGCAGGAGGGAGGAAAGTACGGATCCATCGATCCATGCTATCCATCAAAAGTGGCGCAGGCACATGTGCATAATTTGTTATTTAAGCACCATCGCGAAAATAAGCCGCTCCATGCGATCGTTTTCCCATGCATTACCCATATTCCAACCCATCTGAACAATGTGATGGACTCCTCGAGCTGTCCGATTGTGGCGGGGGCTCCAAACGTAATCAAAGCAGCGTTTACAAAAGAAACGGACTTTTTCAAGACAAGGGGAATTACGTATTTTGATCCGGCAGTCACGTTCACGGAGCCGAATATGCTGAAAAAGCAGTTATATGAGGCGTTTAAGGATTTCCTGCAAATGACGGAGGACGAAAGTGATTTTGCGGCAGAAGAGGCTTGGAAAGCAATGGAGCTTTTTGATGCTGAAATGCAAGAAAGAGGCAGAATGATTTTGGAGCAGGTAGAAGCAGAAAATAAGCTGGCCATTTTGATGATCGGTCGTCCTTATCATTCAGATCCGGGTCTTAACCATGGCGTGTTAGACGAGTTTCAAGTGTTGGGCTATCCGATTCTTTCGATGCGCTCCATTCCGAAAGACGAAGCCTGGCTGCGCCGCTTCTTTAAAGAAGATTTGGAAAGTGAAAGAGTGAAATATGCGTTGGAAGTAACGGATGTATGGCCGGAAAACTTTAGTTCCAATAGTGTACAGAAAGTGTGGGCCGCTAAATTTGCCGCCCGCCATCCACATGTGGCCGTATTGGATTTATCCAGCTTTAAATGTGGACATGATGCCCCGACATACGGGCTGATTGACTCGGTTATATCAACAGCTGGAACGCCTTATTCCGCCCTTCATGATATTGATGCGAATAAGCCAAGCGGTTCGATCAAAATTCGTGTCAAAACGTATGCCCATAGCCTGGGACTTCATGAAGAGCGCCTGGAAGATTTAGCGCGCAGAAAGAGGGAATTAGAGCTTCTCATTGAGAAAAAACGTCATGAATTGATGCGTGGCCCGATTCATGAGCGGTTTAACAGCTCTCCTGAGAGAAAAGCGATATCTGAATAATGATCCAAAGGAGTCGATATAAACGTGAAATCTGTAAAAGCAAATTCCAGCGTTAAAGATACTGTTCAAACTGATGTTGAGCGAATATTCGAAGAAGAAATCAATCGATTTAAAGCGGAACAAGAAGCGGCGTTAGGTTTGAACCAAACAAAAAATCAGTGGTTTGATCCTGTCCCGCGTCAATTTTTTTCCAAAGACAAAGATTCAACGACCATCCTTTTCGGAGGACTTACGATGGCACATGACTTTTTAGTGGAGGGAGCTCTTCAAGGACTGGGCTACAATGTCAAGCATATGGAGTGCCCGGATACAGAGTCATTGCGCTATGGCAAGGAATTTGGGAATCGGGGACAATGCAATCCGACCTATTTCACCGTCGGGAATTTGATTAAATATCTTACTCACCTAAGGGACGTAGAAGGAAAATCGAAAGAAGAAATTGTCCGCAATTATCTTTTCATTACAAGCGGCTCCTGTGGTCCCTGCCGCTTTGGTACGTATGTGACAGAGTACCGGAAGGCATTGCGGGATGCGGGATTTGACGGTTTCCGGGTTCTTCTGTTCCAACAACAGAGCGGCTTAAAGCAGGCTACGGGTGAAGAGTCAGCTCTTAAATTAGACAGCTCATTTTTTATCACGTTTTTGAAGGCTGTTTTCATCGGCGATATTTTGAATGCACTCGGTTATCGTATCCGCCCTTATGAAGTGACAGCGGGATCAACCAATGCGGCTCTTGATCGCTGTAAACAATATTTGCATGAAGCTTTCAGCAAACGGAAATCGCTCATAAAAGCCTTATACCGATGCCGCAAAGAACTGCAAGCGGTGAAAGTAGACCGGACAATCGTCAAACCAAAAGTAAGCATTATCGGCGAGTTTTGGGCGATGACAACGGAGGGAGACGGCAACTATCGATTACAGCAATTTTTGGAGGAAGAAGGGGCCGAAGTAGAAGTACAATCCGTTACGGCATGGATTTTATTTTTGATCTGGGAGGGACGTTATGATACCCTCAAACGGATGAATTTGCGCCAGGATGATTCCGGTCGTAAAGGACTGGAAGGAAAGAACCCTCAGCTGCGCCTGCGGATGCTGCAGTTGGCCGACCGTACGGTAAGAGTGATGTTTCAAACGTATGCCAGAGTCATTGGACTTCACGGCTATCATTTGCCTGATATGGATGAGATTGCGAAGGTCGCGCACGATCACTATAACAACCATCTAAGAGGTGGAGAGGGGCATATGGAGGTCGGCAAGCTCATTTTGAATGTAGTGAAACGCAAAGTGAACATGACCGTTTCGGTCAAACCTTTTGGATGTATGCCTTCATCAGGCGTTTCAGACGGCGTCCAGTCATTGATTACCGAGATTCACCCGGAAGCAATTTTTCTTCCTATTGAAACAACGGGAGACGGGGCGATCAATGTATACAGCAGGATTCAGATGATGCTGTTTAAGGCGAAGCAGGCGGCACAGAAGGAGTTTGACGAAGCCTTAACGAAAAAAGGGTTTACAGTTGAGAAGCTTCGAATGATGGGTTCTTCCCAATCTACCCGACCGCTACAAACAGGCCGGCATGTTGTTGCTTGTACGGCAGCAAACCTGGTATATGGCATACCCGGTTTCTTCAACCGGTTTTCGTTCCGAAGAAACAAAGAAGAAATGGAAAGTATTTAGGGATTTATGTATAGAGATTTCCAAATTTGGGCAAAATAAAGCTGGAAAACGTCCAATCTCGTTTTATTCTCAAAACACAAAAAGAGCGGGTTACCGTATAAACCCGCTCTTTTTGTGTTTATTATCCCCATTATGCGGTCGTAAACATTTCATAATATCCTTGTTTTTGTAACATACTGTACTTGTCTAATAAAACGAAGGGTAAGATAATCATGAAGAAGGTTCTTTTATTTCTTGTCGATTCATTAATGCCTGGCATACTGGAAGGTTGCATGCAGCAGAGAACAGTTCCAGCACTTCAGTTTTTAGTGGATCGGGGAAGATATTGGTCTAATTGCATTACAAGTTTTCCTACTATGACAGCCTCTGTTGATAGCTCATTGGTGACGGGTGTATATCCTGATGTTCATCGGGTTCCTGGACTTATTTGGTTTGATCCTGAAGAAAAAGAAATCATTAATTATATAAACGGTTGGAAGTGTGTAAGGAAACTCGGTCTTTCAAATTGTGCGAAAAATGTTCTTTACAACCTCAATGAGAAACATTTAAGCAAACAAGTGTCCACTATTTTTGAGGAACTAGCAATGAGAGGAAGAACATCAGGTGCCATTAATGCAATGGTTCACAGGGGTGTTAAAAAACATCGCGTCCGGCTTCCTTTTTTACTCAACCTATCAACAAGGTTTCGCTTTCATGATCATATTTCCGGTCCTGATGTGATGACATTAGGGGCAATGGTCCAAACAGATGTACAGGAGATCCCAAAGCAAATACAAGGATTTAAACAAGTGTATGGGATTAACGATACTTATGCCATCTCGGCAACAAAATCACTTATCCGATCCGGAAATGCCCCGGAATTTTTGCTCGTATACCTTCCGGATAATGATCATCAAGTACATAAGAAAAATCCCAACCATGCCGAGGAATCCTTGATTCAAGTGGACAAATGCATACAGCAGATTTTAAATACATTTAGTTCTTGGGATGAAGCACTCAATCAGTATATATTTATGGTCACCAGCGACCACGGCCAAACGCGTATCGGAAATGGAAAAGAGTTTAACATTGATCTTGACAGTCTCCTTGAACGCTTTAAAGTTCTTCAATTAGGGGAAGATGTGAAAGATCACGATATTGTAGTCTGCAACAACGAACGTATGGCTTACATTTATCCCCTGAAGCCGGAAATGGAAGAACAAATTTCACGTCGATTGTTGTCGGAATCGCGAATTGATATTATCGCAACAAAAGAGAATGGAGGGGTCCGGGTAAAAGAAGGCGGATCAGGCAGGGAGGTCTATTTTAAACCGAATGGACAATATAATGATATTTATGGTTCAACATGGATAATTAATGGAGAATGGGAAGTCCTGGATTTACGTCTCAACGATAGGCTAGTGGATTATGGAGATTATCCTGATGCACTTTCGAGATTATATGGTGCCATGTATTCTCAGGAGATTCCTGTGATCGTGGTTACAACCCGACCAAGATACGAATTTAAAAGCCGGTTTTATCCCGTTCATTTAGATGGTGGAAGCCACGGTTCTTTACACAGGTTTGATTCAACGATTCCTCTTATCATAACCGGAACAGAACATCGCATAAATGAACCGCCTCGGTTAATCGATTTAAAGCACTTTATCATTAACATTTTTGAAAATTCCGCAAAATAACAACTTTCGATATAAACGTAATGATCGTATGAAGTATCCCAATAACTCCCTTAAAAACGATAAATAAAAAAATAAATAATGAACAAAATGTAAAAGTGAATATTAATCATTTTTACGTACAAAAGGAGAATCAAATGGAAAGCCGAGTTTTTTATATTGCCCTAGGAGATTCTCTCACTGAGGGAGTGGGAGCTTCTACACATGACCAGTCATTTACGGCCCATTTTTTTCAAGCCATAAAACAAACGAAAGAATGCCAATACATGAATTTTGGTAAATCAGGGCGCAGCAGCGGAGAATTGCTTCAATTTCTTACTGATTCCAAAATACGCGATTTCTTAAAGAGAGCAACTCATATTACGATTACAACAGGCGGAATCGATATGATTCGTGCTTATCAAAATAACGTTAACTTTTTAGAATACGTTCGTACGTTTCAAACGTTAAAGCAAAACTTGAGACACATATTACGCAATACAACTGAAATGAATCCAACCACTCAAGTATTCTTAATGAGCCTTTATAATCCCGGTACTCCGGATCACAAATTATATAAGGTAGCCAATAAATTGATTCGAAGGATAAACCGATTATATGAAGAAACGGCAAAACAATTTAGTGTTCATACCATTGATCCTCTGGATTCTTTTTTAAATAAGCCGCACCTATTGGCAGATGAAGTTCATCCTAATGATTTAGGCTATAAGGTCATAACCGATTTGTTTCTAACTAAATACAAGTTTGTATGTAGTCCCTTTTATCCCAAGTGTTGAAGCAAGGAGTTTTCGATAGATGAAAAAAGGGTTATTTTTTGCCATCATTTATGGAGTTGTTCTCATTACAGCCTTTTATTATCGCGATTTTTTATTGAAGTGGTTGCAGGAAAGTGATGTCTCACAACTTCCTCTCATGTTTTTTCTTTCAGCTCTTTTTGGCGTAATTCCCATTATTCCATTTACCGTTTTTGCCGGGATGATGGGAGCGAAATATGGCGTTTGGCTTGGCAGTATCATCAATTGGTTTGGCTCGATAAGTGACGCGGTCATCATTTTTGTTTTGGTGCGTTATTTCTTTGTCAATCAATTCCAACAATATATAAGCCGCTTTAAACGCTTAGATAAATTTAATGAAATTGTAAATCGGAATGCTTTTATTGCGGTATTGATCGCTCGCATTAGTCATATCGTCCCCCCTATGGTAGTTCATATCTATTCCGGGTTAAGTTCGATGTCATTTAAAACTTTTTTTCTTGCCACCGCCATTGGCCAGATTCCCGGAATGTTCGTTTATGCCTATTTAGGAAATCAATTGTTTACTTCTGTTCAAACATTTGTGCTTGGTCTTGCGATATACTTAGGATTTATTCTTGTAGTTTTTTTGATTTACCGATGGTGGTTGAAAGGAAAGACAAAGGTTGCCGTAGAGTAAGATCAACATGATGGAATAGAGCAGCAGTTCACCTGCTGCTTTACCCACATTACGATTCACAACCTAACGCTTACCTCGATGTTAGATAAAAAAGAGAAAACAGCGGAAGCAGTCTTAACCACCCGAAGAAACAAATTCTTGGGTGGTTTTACTTTTGCCTAGCTTTAAAACTTAGGAAACCAGATAAGCGCGATGAGTCGGGTAAAAATAAGGCGTTTCCTTTTTATGATTGCTCGTATGGCTCTATGCAATATCTAACAAAAATATAAGCCATACGTTCATTTATAGCCATTAGAATATAAAATAATAAACAGTAGGTTTGTACCTAGTTTAAAGGATGGGAGATAATAAACGTGAAATCGATTCTTTAAAGCGAGTATAATAAGAACGCTGCTGATAAGCATCTAATGTTAATTCAGAGGATTGCTGAATGTCTTCTTTAAAAGCCATCGCTAATTGTCTGGCTGTTTTAGAATGATAAAGAAAGGCATTCACTTCAAAATTTAAACGAAAACTTCTTACGTCTATATTTGCTGTCCCAACTGAGGCGATTTTATCATCCACTACAATCGTTTTGGCATGAAGAAATCCATTTTGATAGATGTAAACCTTTGCTCCCACTTTTAAAAGTTCACCTGCATTGGAATAGGTTACCCAGTATACAAATGGGTGATCCGGTTTATTTGGAATCATGATTCTGACATCCACACCTGATAGGGAAGCAATTTTTAAAGCATCCAATAAACTATCGTCCGGAATAAGATAAGGGGTTTGAATGTATACGTATTTTTTCGCAGATAGGATCATCTTAATATACCCATTCTTTATTTGTTCGGACTCGGAATCGGGACCGTCAGAGACAATTTGAATCGCTACATCCCCATATTTCGTTTGACTCACATAATAATAATCTTTAAAGACAATGTCATTTTTAGAGGCTTGATTCCAATCAAGCATAAATCGGGCCTGAATACTGTTGACAGTCTCTCCCATAATTCTTAAATGTGTATCACGCCAGTACCCAAACTTACGACTTAATCCTAAGTACTCATCTCCAATATTAAATCCCCCAATGTATCCGATGTTTCCATCAATCACTACGAGTTTACGATGATTACGATAATTGAGCATTAAATTAAACAAAGGAATTTTCGGAGGAAAAAAGGCCTCTATCTCACCGCCGGCAAGTTGAATTTGTCTAATAAAGTTTCTAGTTAATCCTCTCGAACCGCTAGCATCATAAAGGATTCGAACTTTCACCCCTTCACGGGCCTTTTCCGCTAAAGCATTCGCTATTTTCTTGCCAAGTTCATCATTACGAATAATATAATAGAGCATATGAATGTGATTTGTCGCAGCCGCTATGTCTTTGAATAACGATTCGAATTTTTCCCGACCATCCGTAAAAATATCGATTTCATTATTTTGGGTCAGGAAAGCTTCCTCATTGCTAAGATGCATAAAGATTAAGTCTTTATATTCCTCTATGAGGGGCTCATGAAATTGAGACGCATTTCTTTCCAACAATTCCATTTGGTCGGACACTGCTTTTTGTATATGCGGGTAAAATTCTTTATCCCACTTAAAGATTCTTCTTCGACTTAGATTTTGACCGAAAATTAAATATAATATAAATCCAAGCATAGGGATAAATAATAAAATCATCAACCAAGCCCATGTGGCACTTACATTACGACGTTCTAAAAAAACAACAGCGATGGCAAACAGTATGTTTAAGCCAAACAAGTTTCCTACTAATATGGAAGTAAAGTCCATCTGTTCTCCTCCTTTAGGTCCCGTTAACCAATAGTCCTCCATACAAATGGGCTTAAGGACTTTTCTGTATACATTCCATGATTCTTTCTTCAATTTTCCCATTATAGAGAAAGCTTTTCTTGAAGTATATACTCTTATATTCTGCATGAATCATTTATTAATTCCAGATGGTGAACAAGATATTATGAGTGAAAGTTTGGGACAAAAAGTTGGGAGACATATTAACCACGCAGTGTGTAAAAATAAGAAAGGTGGAAGGGAAGATAAACGATGTTTTCTTTCCATCATTTTTATTAGAAGGAGTGCTGAAAGTTGAATAATTTTCGAAGGTTAATAAGACTTTTTAATACAAGAAGAAACCAACCATTTTTAAACATGCTGGGCAGAAGAAGAAACAATAGGGGGATGGTATGGCTTTCTTTATTAGGGCTGGGAGCTAGTGCAGCCGCTTTTGGATTAGGGAGAAATCGAAACAACGGAATGGGAAGATCCGTTCAAAATGGATTAAGAAATAACAGATTCAATAATTTCCAACAAGCTGTTTCGATACCGGGCAAAAATGTATTCGCCGAGTTTGCAGAAGAAATGGTGCCGAATCAATCACCTGGCCAAGATAGACAAAATCAAAATTAGACTAATATGCTTACACTGAGCTTGTGAATGACGCAGCACTCAATCCAAAACGAGGCTGTCCCATAAGTCTCGAATTAATGATAAAAATTGATCTTTACTGAAAGGACCCGTCACGGAATCCTCCGATTTTCCTGGATTTTCATGACGGGTCCTTTCACGAGGATGACTCAAAAGGTATGGTTTTTTATGCCTTTTGAGTCATCCTCGTTCATTTTTACTCTAACAGGTCTAATACTTGACTCGTTCCGCTTTTCTTAACGAAATAAAAAAGGGGAAAGAAGTTTAACAAAAAAAAGACAGGCTATATAACTATTGAGAAACATTTGAATTTTTACATGAATTTGGGTTGCTTGTTAAAAAGGACAAGCATATGATTGGTAACTTAACGACAAAGGAGGTCCGAGGAAATGGCTCGTTCAGAAATGAAAGTAAAATCTTACAAACCTTATCACAGTCCGAACGATCCTTGTTCGGCATTGGGAAAGAAATTTTACGTGACACCCCCGCACTTATACATGGGGGGCAGCCGAGAGGATTGGAACAGTTTTCACCCTGTAATCCAAAATTAGCCAAATACTTGATTGAGCAATATGGCGGTGCTGACGGAGAATTAGCGGCGGCTCTGCGTTATTTAAATCAACGTTATACCATTCCGGATAAAGTCGTCGGGTTATTAACGGATATCGGAACAGAAGAGTTTGCCCATCTCGAAATGATCGCGACCATGATTTATAAGCTGACAAAAGATGCAACACCTGAACAATTAAAAGAAGCCGGATTAGACAGCCATTACGTCAACCACAGCACCGCTCTTTTTTACAGCAATGGGGCCAATGTGCCGTTTACTGCGACAGACCGAAAAAAAGTCTTCTAATTAAAGGGAGGTTGTTATTAGGTTGTCCATCTAATAATGGCCTCTCTTTTTGTGTAACCGAAAAGAAAAGGAGCCCAAAAACATAGCTCCTCTTATGTGCCAATCATATGGATACATAGGCAGGCCATCTTAATCCCTTTGCGGAGAATCTTTAAAGGATGCAGTGGCTCCTGCGTGACCTTCCTCTTTCGCAAATCCTTTATGGAGCTGGCCGGCGTTTTCAATATCACCCGACATTTGATAACCTGCAACTTCTGCATTACTTGTCGTTCCATAAATGCCCATCCCGCCAAGTTCAGCATTTATGTTTTCCTGGATTTTTTTCTTTTCAGCCATTTTTTTCACCCCCTCAATGATAATGTAACCCTTGGCATGTTCATTATCCCATTTATGATAAAGGATACAAGGTGCCCGGCTACTGCCATTCATTTCCTTGAAAACGGTTGTGTTTCCTGATAGCCTGAAGTGTTTGTTCAATTTCCCCCATGTACCAGCTAAATAAATCCGTTTTTTCGGACGCCTGAAAGTGTTGTTGATCCACCGAGTTCAAGAGTGCAATAACAGCTTTCAACTTTAAATCGTCGTGATATTGCACCTCGGATTCACCACTGATCTTTCCATCCACTATGAGGTTATCGTTTTCGTCTTTTGATTCGAATACAACGGTTTGCTGCTCTTTTAACATAATGGTTTATCCTCCTTTTATATAGACTGATTTGCTGGTTGTATTTTTTACAAAGGACCGGTTATTAACCATCGTTTGCCCTCTTGAAAAGTATCCTTTCTTTGCCACCTCATAACAAAAGTCAGGTTCCATTACCTGACTTTTGTTTGTTTTCAGCGCTTTTCCCATTGATTTAGCCCTTTAAATAAGGGGTTAGCCGTTCTAATGCTTCACTTAGCTTTTTCGCATTTTTGATGTACATATCTTTTGCTTCCTGTGAATCCGTCCCTAAAGAGAAAAGCTCCAAGTCAGCCTGGCATTTCTTGAGCATGGCTAATAAAAGAGGACGTTGTTGAGGGGACGGTACTTTGATTTGATCATCATAAATATCGACTGTCAATTCTCCATAAGAATCGACTTGCCCGATAAAGACGTTATTGAGATTAACCCCTAGTTTAGAGAGCTCAATGTCCAGCCATTTGCGGGTCTTATTCGCAACCGCCAGGGCTTCATCCAAAATACAGCCATCCATGATGACCGTTTGAGGTTCTTTTTCTTGCGGGACCTTCATCTGCAAATCTTTTGGCGTTAACGGCTGATTTTCTTTTTTCAAAAGGACGTTAAGATCCCCTTTTGGTTCTAAGACGGCAAACTCTACATCAGCAACTTTAAACACATTTTTTTTGCGAAGTAAGGCATTTAACTCATCTATGCTATATCTTTCTTTCTTCAGGTTTTCTTCTAATACCTTTCCATCCTTGATGAAAACTCGGCTCTTTCCTTCGATTATATCATGGAATGACTTGCTTTTGATTGCAAGCAAGTCAACTAGAAATGTAATGAGACCAAACATGACAATTCCTAAAATCCCGACAAAAATATTTTTCTCAAGCCCCATGATCACCTCACCGGCAATACTGCCGATCGTAATTCCTGACACGTATTCAAAGAAAGTCAGTTCTGAAATCTGTTTTTTTCCTAATATTTTGGTGGTCAAAAAGAGAACGACAAAAAACAGTAAAGAACGAACGATGACATCTAACCATTCCGGCATTTCACTTCACCTCCACGATTATGGTTTTTTGTACTGCGGTTCTTCCGCTTCAAGTTCATATACACGCGCCTGAAGGTCCTGTTTGATATCGTCCATCATTAACATCGTTTCATGAAAAATTCTTTTTGCCTCTTCATCCTGGGAGTTTAACGCGAGGCTTGATAATTGGGATTCGATTCCTTTAATCGTTGAAAGACATTGATTAACACTTGAAGCAATGGTCATCTTTACCTCTTCCTATCTTCTTGTATGAATTTAATTTTCTTTCCCGACTCCATCCCTGTAATGAAGGGGGGAACATTTTTCTGTCTCTATATATGAAAAGGGTTGGCTATAAGCCAACCATTATCATTGTTGTTTGTATTGAGGCTCTTCTTGCTCAATTTCTTGGATACGAGGCTCAAGGCTGTCGACGATTGTTTGAGTTTGTTGTGCGGCATTTTGGTACATTTGTTTAGCACTTTGGTTCTCTGTTTGTAAAGCGAATGTTTCAAAGCTGGCCTGAGCACTTTTTAATCCTGCTAATGTTTGTTTAACTTGAGATGCAACTGTCATTTTACATACCTTCTTTCGTTGAAATTAAAGTTACAAAAGTAGTATTTCTATTTTTGAACAAGTTATGTGTATGAGATATCAATCGAAATTATTTCTAATCTTTCTTGTCCATCTAACTTTATATCCAAATCTGTCCATCTCACTCATGTTTACCCTTATTTTGGGGAACATTATGATGGAGGTGATCAATGTGATGAGACAAGGAATAGCTTTATATGGCGGAATGATCCTTGGCATAGTATTTGTGGGGCTTTTCGGTTTCAGAGGGTTTTCTCAATTGTTCAATAATGACACGATGAGATCAGAGCGGTCCTCACAGCAGCGGAGCTAAAAAGGCTGCTTGCTTTACATATACCGACATCATCTAATGGTGAAGGTTTCCGCTAAAATGATAAATAATAGCAAACATGCATGTAAGAGGTGTCCTTTCTTACATGCATGTTTGTGCTGCTCATGGCTATTACTGTTTATATTCCGCATCAAAAGAGTTTTCACCGGCATGAACAGACAGCAGGGTATCGGCATAGCCAACCAGCCGGTTTACCAGCTCATCTGCAACCGCATAAACCAGAGGGTGAATATCGGGATCAAATAATGCAGGGTCATCCAAAATGACCGTTGTATTAATAAACACATCTTTATTGCCGTAAAGATGATAATGAATCATTGCTTTTCCGGCAGCACCGCCTGTTCGCGGATCTTTATAGCCGGGTAGAAAAATATACCATTCTTCTGCCGTGGCAGATCGAAAGTTTTTCGTGAAAGTCATGCCATCGATTATCTGTTTAATCCGTTGGTTCATTTCTGGATTGATCACATCTACAATGTTATCCATCATAAAAAACCCCTTATACCGCTAACGGAATGTCTTGTTTTTTATTCTGCCGGCGCTGCTTCTACAGCAATTTGGTAAGCATCCAAAATGGATTCTATTTCATCCGGATCCGATAATCCAACAAGGTATTCCTGGAAGAATTCAAAACCACTTAAGTACCTTCAGTCAGCTTCTGATAGACCTTTTAAAGTTTACAAATAAAACAAGTACTTCAAACGGATGATCCTCTTTTTTTGTAAGTGAAGCGGGCATTGACGGAATTCTTCGTTATACTTCATCCACACATTTATTTCGTTTGATTATGCAAATATAAGAATATTATTACAAAAAATTCGAGGTTTCAATTAAGCTTTTTGGTTATTTATTCATATAAACCCACTTTTACCCTTTGGAATTATACTTAAGATTAATCGGATTGGATTTTCGTTACTACTTTCATCAATACTTTTTTATAGTTTGCTGCATGAAGTATTTAATTATAAATGATAAACAAAATCAATATGGGTTAAAATGGCTCGTACAAGAAGCGAAATGCAGGAAACAATAAAAGCGATAACATCGAAAGGTAGGGATGCCTCTATGTCATTAGAATGGTTCGACCGGGTTACCGGGGAATTGCAGGATCATCTGGAGTCTATTTGTGATAAGTACGATCGAGCAGGCCACATGTCGATTGATCGAGGTGCAAAGCATCCTAGAATCGAATTCTTCGTAGAAACGGAAGATGACGAGAGAGAATACTTCTGCACGTTGTTCTTCGATCCGCATAATGAGGAATTTTATATGGAAACATTTGATTTAGAGCTTGAACAAACATCGAGGACCATCCTTTCTGATATAGAGGATATCGTTGATGCTGTCCACGAAAGCTTCCATGCTTATCTAAATGATGATGAAGATATCGAAGAAGAGGATGAATATCTTGTGATGGATGATGAGGACCCGACAGAAGATGATATCCTCGAGGAAGTCGATGTTCAATGGACAACTCCTGAGGTAACAGCGTATGCCCATGAAGACGAAGTGGAAGTCACATACCAATTCGGAATTGTTCAAGAGACAGGTGACGGCATCCTTAGACGCGTAAATCGTGTTGTAACAACAGAGGATGAATTGATCGAAGATGAATCCAGCTTTATTTTCAGCAAAGAAGAAGCAAGCACCATCATTGCGATGATTGCAAGCCATATGGATTCTTTGGAAGAATTTGATTTCGACCGTTACTAAATATATTGCGAAACACAAAATGGACCTTCAAAACGAATGGTCCATTTTGTATGTAAAATCATGCCGGCTGCTGAACAGCTTGAAGTCGATCCTGGCTGGTATCGCAGCTATGGCGATCGCCTATGGTGAAGCGTGGATGAATATGGCTCAGCCATTCCGGGCTTTGTCTGCCCTGGCAATTGCCGGACTGGGGGCGAGAGATATTACGGGTTATTGCGTAACCACCTTGTTGGTTTCGGGTATTATTTTTGCAATTGGCTTATTTTTAGTAATAGGACCATTTCACCATGGTTTTGGCTGTATTCCATGATATAATCGAGAGCAATGTCTAAGGATTAAACAAAAAGGGGAAAGGGAGAAAAAATGGAGAAAATGCTCAAAAAAGGTCTCTTTATGAGCTTAGGTGCCATCATATTCCATGTCTGCCGTGCATTGTTTCAGCAGATGGATATTCCGCCGGCGGTCTTGGATTGCTATCGAGTGGTTACGTTCCTCATTTTACCGGCAGGTTTACTGGCATTGTGGGTTTATGTAACGCGAAGAGATAAACAAAAAAGCCATTTGTCATCACATAACGATTAGAAATGATAAATGAACTGAATGTAAAACAAAAACACCATATTTTCCAATGGTGTTTTTGTTTTAGAGAGCGGTTGATTTTCTCAATCAAAAGCAAGAAGTCATAACGAAAAGAGCGACTTCAGAACAAATCCGATATCGCTCATATGATTTAATTTTTAATTAATTATGTAAACTAATATAGTTAACGCACTTCAGGTGCAACGGTCATTTCTTCTTCATCAATGTCAATATGGCAATCCATCGTATGAATGGTTTTGTCTTCGTGGTTTCCGTAGTAAATGGTAATATTCATGAATTTATCGCTCCTTTAACATAGGAATCATTCAATAGATAAACGTTACAATTTATATTTACTATTCATTATAACTTAATCCATTATTATCCTCAACAAAAAATATGGTAAAGGCTTCAGCTCATCAATTGTAAGACTCAATTTTTTTAAAAAGGCAGGAGTGGTTTGATGAATCCAATTAATGACTACCTATAAGTAAAGTTAAACATTTTGATTATTTCCGTTCATTTTCTGCCAATAAATAGGAGGGTGGAGGTGCCAGTATATGATTCCTATCTCACTAACCTTTTGTATTAACATTTAATAGTGAAAAAAATAAATAATAGTAGATACGAATGAATTTTCATGTTTTGTGTTATGTAAACTAGGTAAAAACAAAGAAGGAGATGCAATGCAATCTTTATTAATCATGGATTTCACATCAGAGTCACAAAGTCACAAAAAATATATTAACGATAACTGTTGGCGATTCGTAAGCAATTTTACGTAAACAAAACATGATCAATTTTATCCGGGGTTGTTCATGTTCAAGTTGACCATTTCAATTATCATTACAAATAAACGAATATGTAAAGAAATGAAAAAACTTAAAGGATATATAATACGCGGTCTGAATCAAATTTTAAAATATCTCATTTTAATAAGTATACTCTATATTTGAGACAATAAATCGATTTATTTATTTAACTTCCTATAATATATATTATGTAAACTAGAAAGAAACTCAAACTTACCAATAACTTGAGCCCTCAACTTCCGATGCTGTTATAATTGGTTCTTTCCCCTTTTTCAATATTGACATCCCCTAATTCATCGTGAGCCAATACATTAAAAGGAACTGCCGAATATGCACGGGTTGGATACCGCATTTTAATCCTATCCGTCACGGAGCTGCCCCGGACTAACTGCGTACGTTCGGTCATGAAAGAAACCTAGTACATAGTTGAAGTTTTGCCTCCGATCCAAAACTTCAACACTTATTTATATAGAAGTAAGAGATAAATGTTTTCTCGCGTTTCACAAGAATTTAAGCAACATTTGTTTCATCCGATTTCTTCTTCTCAACTGAACAGCCAATTGCCCAAGTGAATCCAATCAGTTCTCTCGCGACAGCGACAGCAGCCTGTTTTCCACTTTTATTTGACCTTGTCTTGTTCTTTTTAACTTGGTAAAATCAATTATTTTTCCGTCAATTGCTATAGCCGCTATGCTCCGTTTAATTTCTCGGTACAATTCTTTTTTCTTTTCATGGGGAAGATGGTGAATGGCATAACCAGAAACAATACAGTCATCTAATCCCGGTTCGGCATACTATCCGATAATACATTTACATTAATTTGGATACTTAATCATAACTATAAAGATGGGAGTTCTAACTTTCTGAAAAAGGAGATGATTTTTTGTATCCTTACTATTTTTATCGAGTTAACAACTGGGAACATATTTTAAATTTGTTACACCAAAGTTTATATGCTGAAGAAATGGTATGTGCTATGAGCACTCAACTTTTCCATATACCAAAAACCAAAGATTTAAAAGGGAATCGCGAGATGCATGATCATCTAGTTCCTGCTTCCTATCATCGCGTTACCGCAGTAGGTTCATCCCAGAGGATAGTAAATGGTGAGCAACAGCAATCCATTGTAGAAACAATGGTGGCTTGTATAAAAAATGCTGAAAACCAAGATAAAAAAGTACGTGAAGGATTAAAAATGATGGAGGAAAATGCAAGTCCTGAGTTTAAAACGTTTATTAAAGTGATTATCAAATGGCAAGAACAAGCAGAATCCTATTTAAATCAAGCAAAAGAATCTTTGCGAACTATGGGAGTTTCGTTTCCTGCTGGAAGTGAACAGCAGAGTGGATAATATATTTTTTATTAATATATTATCAGGTTGGTCCTAGCAATCAACCTCTTTTTGTATTGAAATTTCTTATTCAACTAACCTCCCGTTGAATAAGAAAAAGGGATCGCCGCATATACCTCAAACAAGTTGATTTCCTCCTTCTCTTAGCTCTTTTAAAGGACAAAATAGTTCACTTCTCTATATTTATAGGACTTTTATTGTTGGGGAATTCGTATGTGAAACAAAAAAGAAAACCTCACTATGATAGCAGCAAGGCTTTCGAGATTTCACTCTAAGAAAATATATCACTCATGGCTAGTTCGAATTCTGGGAAAATCTTCGAACAGAATACATTCTCTTCATTGTAAATATAAGGTGTTCCATACATACCGTTTTCTTCAAGGATATATTGCTCTACAATTTTTTCATTCGGATAGATTAGTAAATATTCTTTTACTCCATGTTTTTCATATTGGTTCAGCTTCTCGATACGATCTCGTTGCCAAGTGGAAGGAGATAGAACTTCTACGATGAGATCCGGAGCCCCTTTGCATCCTTTATCATCTAATTTTTTTTCGTCGCATACTACACTGATGTCGGGCTGTACGACATGGTATTCTTCTTCATCTTCTGCAGCAGATAATCTGACATCAAATGGAGCCGTATATACTTCGCATGTCTTTCCTTTTAAAAAGGTATATAATTCTCCCGTTAGTTGGGTTACAATGCGCTGGTGTTGTCGTGATGGTGCAGCTTGCATATAGGGAATACCATTAATGATTTCATAACGTGGCTCATCAGGCCATGTTAAATATTCAGTATATGTTACTTTCTTAGGATGAGGTTGATTGATACTCATAAGAGACACCTCCTTCATTATCCTTAGTTTAACATCATTCTTAAAAAAATACAGACGCGGAGTACTATTGATTACGTTCAGGGTCCATCACTTCATCACTATTAAAAAAACGGGCCATAATATCTTTCTGTTGCCTCAACCCTATTCCATCAATATGCACCCGATCCATCATTGCATATTGGCTTGAAATCGATAGATAAGGATTTGGCCCTACTGAACAAAAGATACTAAACCCATAATCTCTTAAAGCTTGAAATTTAGGATCTCCTGGCAAAACACTGCTTCCATATGGATAGATATAAATATTTGTTTTTCCGATCAGTGATTCAACTTCTTTTTTCCATCTCTCCGTATCAGAACGCAAGGTACTTAGGCTTACTTTTCTTGTATTCAAATGGCCGTAACCATGTGATGCAAATTCCCAGCCATCTTTCTTTAGTTTATCAACCACTCTTTTCGCTTCATCTTTTTCATGAGCATAACTTTTGTTCGTTAATTCGTGGGTACGGTATCCCAGTATTCCCTCATAGCCGGTTAATGCAAGAATTCCCTTTGCCCCGTTAAATGAAAAATCGGGATGCTCCTTCACAAAAGAATTCAGTATCGGAACGATTTCATGGTCTCGAGAAATGAACTCAGCCCCATTTTTATCCTTTGAATAGGTAGCAAGTTCCCCGTCTTCATCTATTAGTAATTTATACGCATTACCGTTCTCTTTCATATATTGATAGTAATTTAAATCATCAACAGAAAGGACTAGCGGCTTTTTGTTTTTAGGCAGTTTCAGTTCTTTCTTCGTTAACGTTACTTTTCCATTAATCATCTGTTCTTGAAAGAGGTCAGACATTTTAATTAGCACAAAATTTTTGCGGTACAATGAGTCTATCATTTTTTTAAATTCTTTAACGGTGACAAAATAATCATCATAACCTTTTGACATCGCATCCCCATCAAAAGCTAATTCGGGATCAATAATAAGTGGATGAAAAAAGATATGCTCGATTGGCCCGTTGTAAACGACAAGTTCTTCCTTTGGATTTGCTTGCGGTGGAACCGGAACGGACTTAGGGTGTGCCTTATTATGCTCCGGCTTAGTCACCTTATCAGATTGGTCTTCTATTTTGTTGCTTGGTTGGGTATATACCTTATGATGGCTTGAACTGGAGCAGCTGGACAGAGGGATACATAACACTACAAGCAATATCATGAAGCTGTTCTTCATACCCATCACCTCAAATTTTTTGCTGCAATAAGGAAATCGAGAAGTGTCTTTTGTTTAGGTTACACAATATTATTTCATATGTAAAAATGCATTTGCACTATTTTTGGAAAATTGAAGGTAAGAAATGATGTAGTACAGTTCTGATTCAACTATATGGCTCGATAAAAGAAGACGCCTTCTTACTTAAGAAGTGCGCCCGATTGTTGAAGATCGATTAAGTTATTTTATCAGGTTCTGTTTTCATTTGCTCCATTGAAAGCGAAAATCTAATCGTCATGAAGAAATAAAAGCATAATAGCAAGGAGTAACCCGTAATGGCTTGCACCTTTCTTTTTATAAACCAGTTAGAAAATCTAAAGTAGATTTAAAGCTATTATTACATCTTTCATAGATGTAACTATTCTCGGTTTAAATCAAGCAAGTTCAACATTATTGGATCGAATTGCTGTGTTTAATAAACCGGGGGGTTTAGATTAAAATATTGGTCACTAATGAAAAATCCCCTTAAAAAAGAAGGGGATTTTTTTATATGAGTGATTGCCATAATATAATTACAACACCAATAAAGACGACAGTTATGCAGTAAATTTGCAAACGAATATGAATTAACATTCCAGAAATCCCAAATCATATTATTGATTTTTCTATTTTCACTTCTTACTTTACTTTCTGTTCTGAATCCCAAACCGTATGCCTCTGGAACTCTCACACGCATCCATTGGCTGAGCTGGGTCGCATCAGTTTATTGTTTCAACATTGGGCGAAACAAAGTTTTTCGCTGCTTCGCCCAAATTAGAATCATGTTATAATCAAGAGACACTCAACTACATCTAATTATTATAAACTCCATGTGATTTCCAGTCATATGGATATTCTTCTGTCGCTGCGGTTCTTATAGCGACATCTTCCCCCATTAATTTTCCAACGATATGCAGACTCATATCTATCCCTGCTGACACCCCTGCAGACGTAAGAATATTCCCCAGATCCACAAAACGAACTTTTGGCACTACTTCAGTGTCCGGGTAAGTAGATCTCATATAATCAATTGCAAATGAGTGTGTGGTTGCCTTTTTGCCAGATAAAAGACCTGCTTCCGCCAACAAAAGTGCGCCTGAACATACCGATGCAACCATACCACCAGACTTGTAAAAATCTGAAATCCATTTAAGTAGCTCGTGATTTTTAGTAACTTTTTTAACTGCGCGCAATGGTCCACCTGGTACAATTAAGATGTCAAACTTTCTATCAACGCTCTTAAAGCTAAAGTCAGGTTGGATTTTTAGACCATTATGGGAAGGAATCATTTCTCCGGTTTGTGAAATCGTTTTGACAATAAAAGGCTTTTCTTCATTGGCGAAACCTTTTGTTAATAACGTCACTACTTCGTTATCTTCATATACAGTAAGAGAAAATACTTCAAATGGTCCTGCATAATCTAACACATCAACTTCTTCAAAAAGTAAAATCCCTACATTCCATTGTTGTTTCAACATATATCCTCATCCCCTTTAGAAACCGATTGGTCTCTTTCGTTTAAAAAAATTATAGCTTGATGCAATATTTAACGTATTGATGTAATTGATTTAGATACTTTTGTACATAGAGGCTTTTGTCGTACAATTTCCCCAACATAATACTGCCTTCAAAAGCAGACGTGAGGAATATAGAGACTTCTTTAATATCTATATCAGGTCTAAATTCACCTGATTGAATTCCTTCTTCTAGAATCAATTCTAAAAATTTCAACCATTCATTCATGGCCTCACGTGCCTTTCCATTCAGAACCTCATGTGTATCATCCGTATCAACAGAAGTGTTTAGCAAAGGGCAGCCTCCGCTAAGTGGCGGCTCTTCTGCAATGTTAGAATATACAGACAGAACAGATATCAATTTTTCCTCGGCTGTTTTTTTACCAAATGCAGCTGAACGGAATGTCTTTCGTAATACATCTACGGCATAATCAAATGCTTCTACTGCTAACTCATCTTTGTTTTTAAAATGCCGATATATTCCCCCTTTTTCCAGTCCCGTAGCTTTCATAATATCTGACATGGAGGCACCGGTGTACCCTTGTTGATTAAATATCACTGCTGATTTCCTAATAATCATATTCCTTGTATCTAGCCCTTTCCCCATGCAGTCACAAACCTCCTAAATTTTAATTACAAAACCGATCGGTCTCTTTATTATTACATAAAATACCATAAATGTAAATATATATAATTTAATATTACTTTATTAAGCAATCACCACCCGTTCGTTCAATAAGAAAAAGGATCGCCGCAGCAACCCCTGCTCTTGAACTCTCGCCCCCTTTCGTTCATTAAAGTTGAGATTTTATTAGCACTCTACTTTGTAAGTTGAATAATCAATTTCAGCTGCTCTTTTTATGACCCTCAATACAAAAAAGCACAAGTCCTTATTAAAGGATTGTGCCTTTCTTTTGACTTAATCTTGATCGACTACACTTTCTTGCATATACATTAACTCCCAAAGATGACCGTCTATATCCTGAAAACTCCATCCATACATAAAGCCTTGGTCAAACGGATCATTTGAAGCCTTTCCGCCAGCTGCTAGAGCCTTATTTACAATCTCATCGACTTTTTCCTTACTTTCAGCAGATAATGCCACAATAACTTCTGTACTTTTTGTTGCATCAGAAATTTCTTTTTTAGTAAAAGTTTTGAAAAAATCTTCAACCAACAACATGACAAATATATTCTCACTGATAACCATACATGTTGCATTTTCATCGGTAAATTGGGCGTTAAATTCAAAACCTATTTTAGTAAAAAAGGCTATGGATTTATTCAGGTCTTTAACCGGTAAGTTAACAAAAATTTTCTCTGCTTGAACTCCCATAGTATCCACCCTTCGCTCTATTATTTTTTGGCCGACTACATACTCTTCTCTAATGTTTTCCATATCCCTGCCTAAAAAAATTATTTAACCTCCCCGTTCGCTGAATAAGAGAGAGAGAAGTGTCGAAGCAACCCCTTTCATAAACTCCCCCCCTTTGTTGAAGAACAAAGCCTCTAAAAAACCTCCCTTGAAATAAGGGAGGTCTACATAACACACGATATAGGAACTAATTAGTTGGAGAGTTGGATTTCTACATCCTTTTCAATAAAATTGTATTGGGTATATCTATCTTCTATTCAAAAAATGACCAAAAGCGATGTACAAAAAGTGATTCAACAAAACGAAGCCCATACGATTAAGGAAATGAAATTTGATAAACCGCTCCCTAAACAATTAACGGTCTACTTTAGAAATGGTATTCATCTATTGAAAGAAACACTCCCTTCTTTTTTACTGTCCAAGATGGCAGAATTATCGTCATTCAATAATCCAGAATTTTATAAGGCTCAAGCGAAGCGGATGTCAACATATGGAATGCCAAAAGTCATTAACTGCGCAATGGATGAAGCAACCCATCTCGTATTGCCAAGGGGTGTAGGGGCCGTTTGGAAGAGCTGTTTCAAGAATACTCTGCCCAGGTGGACTTTGTGAATCAACGATATAAGGGTGATCCAATTGATGTTGAGTTCCATGGTCATTTAACTTCTCAGCAACAAGATGCTGTTTCAGAGCTTTTAAAGCATGATAATGGCATTCTCTCAGCTACTACCGGTTTTGGGAAAACTGTTACATCGGCTGCACTTATCGCCGAACGGAAAGTTAATACTCTCATTATTGTGCATCGCACACAACTTATGCAGCAATGGATAGAACGACTTTCTACTTTTTTAAATATCCCTAAAAAATCAATTGGACAAATCGGTGGAGGAAAGCATACAGAACAAACAAAGATTCAAGCTATTTACAACGAGTTAGCAATCAGCGATCAACGTAATTTCCTGCTATTTAATGATGTATTACAGGCGCTGGAAGAAGGCCGTTCGCCTTTAGTATTAACAGAGAGGGGCGACCATGTTGAAGAGTTAAAAAAGGGATTTAAAGGATTTGCTAAAAATATGATTGTTCTTTCGGGAAACATGAAGAAAAAGGAACGTGAGCAAGCATTACAGAGTTTAACAGAAATTCCCGATGATGAAGAACTGTTGGTGATTGCGACAGGAAAATATATAGGTGAAGGGTTTGATTACTCTAGACTTGATACGTTATTTTTGGCTATGCCCATTTCCTGGAAAGGCATACTTCAACAATATGTTGGCCGCCTCCACCGGACTCACCATAATAAACAAGAAGTAAGAGTCTATGACTATGTAGACCAAAACGTGGCTATGTTAAAGAAAATGTACGAAAAACGTTTAACGGGTTATCGCGCAATGGGGTATATCATTGATGAACACTCAGTTTCTAAGGCAGAGCAAATGAAGTTGTTTTAAGATGAGTATTTCGACAAAGAGGATGACTCAAAAGGTATAAAAAGACATACCTATTGAGTCATCCTCCTGAAAGGACCCGTCATGGAAATCCGGCAAAAAATTTGGTTACAATTTAGAAATAGTTAAAACGTGCGTTGCCGATGGCAGAAAGCGAAAATTTGTTTTTACTTTCTCAGCTACGACTCTCTCATCGTTAATTGTTTCTAATAATTTATCTAAGTAAGGGTATTCTTCATCTTTAAATCCAACTAAGGGATAAATCTGAATCATACCACCTTTTTTGGTTACTCTTATCATCTCTTGAATAGCCTGCAAGTGAAATTGATAGTCGAATTGTTCCTGATATAAAAATAAAAAATGATTACATAACACGAGAGAAAAAGTTCCATCTTTAAACGGAAGGAATGGTAAGGCTCCCGGGATAAAACGTTTTTTCTTTTCATCTTTCCGGTATTGTTCTAAAAAAAAGTTGAAAAGACTGTTCTCTTATTTGGTCATGATGATCTAAATCCTTATAATCCTCCCATACAAAAAGATGAGCATTTTTAGCCAGCTTTTCAGTGGCTGTTTTCATCTCTTTTTGTCCATGTTTTGTCATTTCTTCCAGTGTCAGACTGTATAGAGGATCAATGGCCACGGCATCATAGCCCTTCTTATTAGCCTCGGTGACGAATGAGGAAGCACCGGCTGCTACATCTAGAATTTTGCCTCGTTTCAGCAAAGAATCCTCCAAAGAAAACATTCTTTCATACTCTCCATAAGACCTGCATGTCATTGCTACCCCAATTTGTTCATACAAATTTACTCGACTCATCTCTTCTCGTCTCTCCTTTACTCAACTTAACTGTTAACCAGCCTAACAAATCTTATTTTAAATCCAAATGGTAATTTTTTCAATATTGTTTTCCATATAAGACTTTTCTATTTCGGGGGTTGCGGAAGCTGTATGTTCAACATTGATGAATTTATATTTTTTATACATTCACTTTACATGTTTGACATATCCACTTAACATTCATTTTCTATGATAGAAGACATGCTTTACCATGTTGAAGCAAAAATGGAGGTAAAAAAATGAAAAAAAGAAAAATGATGATTCCTTTGTTGAGTTTAGCTGTTTTGTTCCCATCAGCATCCAATACGTTTGCTTCCCCTAACCAACCTCTCTCCATAGATAAAGTGGAATTTGTTGGGATGGATGCTCCTGATACCGTGGAAGAACGTTCGAAGATGTACAGTGAAGCATCTGCTATCGTTACATACAACAACGGTACTCAAAAGACTTTTCCGCTGGAATATAAAACATTGTTCCAACCCGGCGATGTGATCAACGGAAAAACAGCAGGCGCCGCTTATGATGCAAATGGCAACGTGATTACAAATGAAGCAGGAAAACCTTATGTTTCCACTTCACCAGATAGCAACACCCTGCTTAGTGTAAACGGGAAAAGCGGGAAGTTGTATATGGTAAACCATTATGAAGGTATGCCGTCTAATACGATCGGGAATATGCCAAAAGCGATGGCGTTAAATACGGTAGAACAAGATAAAGAGACGGGAGAACTTACCGTAACGGATGTAAAGCCGATCGATTTTTCAGCTGACGGTGGAATTTGGACTCCTTGTGCAGGCCACTTGTCTCCCTGGAATACACATTTAGGAAGTGAAGAATACGATCCGGATGCAAAGGCTCATGAAGCAAATCCTGAAAAGTCTTCCGTTACTCAATTTGCCCGGAACTATTATCAAGACAATACGGTGATTGGTAATCCATATCTTTACGGCCACCTTCCAGAGGTAACGGTTCATCCAGACGGAACATCAACGGCTGTTAAACACTATAGTATGGGACGCCTTTCATTCGAAAATGTGGTGGTTGCACCGGATAACCGTACGGTTTATTACGGTGATGACGGCGGTTATACTATGTCATTCATGTATGTGGCAGACAAAGCGAAAGATTTATCAGCAGGGACACTGTATGCTGCAAAATGGAAGCAAACGAGTGAAAAAAATGGCGGTTCCGCTGATTTAGAATGGATCAAATTAGGTCATGCAACCGATGCAGAAATTAAAAAATTAGCTCAAACGGTGAAGTTTAGTGACATCTTTGAAACAACGGCAGATGCAGAATATGCAAAAGCTAATGGCTTTAAAAGAGTGAAAGCCGCCGGAAGAGATGAGTGGTTAAAAGTAAAACCCGGCATGGAAAAAGCAGCTGCTTTCTTGGAGTCACGCCGTTATGGTGCTCTAGTAGGAGCCACTTCAGAATTCAATAAAATGGAAACAGTTGAATTTAACAAAGCTGATAACAAGGTTTATATGACACTGTCAACGATTGGCGGCGGAATGACAGCTAATCCTACCGATCCTGTAGATGATATTCATGTTTCTAAAATAAATGCCGGCGGAATTTATGAACTTTCCTTAGCCAGCGGTCAAAAGGACCGTGACGGTGATATGATTGATAGTAACTATGTAGCAACTAAAATGGCTGGACTCGTATTGGGAGAAGATCTTCCTACGAAAGATGCGGCAGGAAATACAGCAAATCCAGATAAAATTTCAAATCCTGACAATATCACATACTCTGAAAAAATGAGAACATTATTTATCGCCGAGGATGGTCATGGACATCACAATAATTATGGGTGGGCTTATAATGTTGACACGAAGAAGCTGTCCCGCATTGTTTCTGCTCCTGATGGCGGAGAAGTTACAGGGATACAAGCGATCGATAATTTAAATGGATTTATTTATCTGATGGCCGGTTCCCAAAATCCAGGGTATGCGGGATATTTATCCGGTCTACCTTCCCTTGGAAAAAGTTCGGAAAATAATGATGATAGTGATAACACTAACAAGGAAGATAGATAAATAAAAAAGGGTCGTTGGATACTTTCCAGCGATCCTTTTTGGCAGGAACACAAATATTAAATTGCGGCTATTTAATAAACTAGCAGCGAGACGACATATGGGTAGAACTTTCAAATTCTGTCAAATTTCGAGTTTTCTTTGCTTGTGTATCTTTTTTTGGCATGTGGAAATAATCTTATTAATAAAATGAGTAAATAGTATTTTTACTGGTGTTTCTCATAAACAAGGTGCGGACAACGCTTTAAGATTGCTGATTTTATTTGCTTAGGGCTTCCTACTTGCACCACAACCTTATCATAATCATATCCTTCTAAATCAAGGACAACGACTTGATTCACGTCATTATAGGATAAAAAATATTTCTGTCCTTTGTACAGGAACCTCCCTCCTTTGTAACCCCTTGGAATAGAAGTACCGAATAGTCGCAAAGCATTCCAATGTAATTTGAAATTTCCGGCTTGGACATTTTTTATAGAGCTATATGGGATCTTTAGTTCCTGCTTCAATCCTGCAAAAGCAGTTAGTCCTGAAAACCTAATAATTAATTCATTTTCCTCAAATGTTATACTCCGACTCATAACTCTCTCCCCCTTATTTGTGGTAATAAAGTTATTACGACAGTTCGATTTAATTTCCCTCTAATTTGATTAAACTTCCTCGTTAACTGTATAAGGACGCTGTCACAGCAACCGCTAAACCCGTCAGCACAATAATCCTTCTCTTTTCCTAAAGCTATTTTATAGGCTCTCCCAATACTAGATGCCAATGGAGATGTTTGGAATCTTGGTATTATCAATAACTACTCGTTATTAACTTCAATGAAATTTGTTAATTTCCATTATATACTAAATCCGTTATAATTCACATTATAGTAGCTATTCTATTCGGTCCCTATATCCATTATTGATATAAAAAATGAAACTCCTTCTGTGCTAGACATTGGTGCAGGTACAGGGTTATTTTCTTCTTTCATAAAAGAAAAGTATCCAAATGCCCAGATTACTTTAATCGATTTATCTGAAAAAATGATGGATGTCTCCAAGGAGCGATTCACAAACCATAAGGATGTTCATTATGTAATTGCCGATTATACAGAGTATAAATTTGAAGAAAAGTTTGATATTATCATATCTTCACTTTCTATTCACCATTTATCTGACGAAGAAAAAAGAAAACTGTACCATAAAATTTTCTTTTTACTGAACCAAGATGGGGTATTCATAAATGCCGATCAGATTCTCGGTCATACACCTTTTATAGAGTCGCTATATAAAAATGACTGGAAAAATAAAATTGAAACAAGCGATTTAACTGAACAAGAAATTGAGGCTGCTTATGAGCGAACTAAACTTGATAAAATGGCAACGCTTGAGGATCAAATTCATTGGTTGAAAGAAAGTGGTTTTAAAGATGTCGATTGTATTTATAAATATTTTAATATTCATTTTGATTTCTGTTTGGCATGGTTTTCACCTCCTTTCTATAGGATGGATGAAAATTCAAGCCAAATAACAGGTAATTTCTACTTAATGGAACCTATGTTATTTTTCACGATTAACTGTTCAATATCTTGAAGGGAATCGACATGGTCAATCTCAATGTCTCTATAATAATAATTTACAATATCCCTATAATTCTTTCCTTCCTTAGCCATCCCGTTGGCTCCATATTGACTCATCCCCACTCCATGTCCATATCCCCTAGTTGTAACCATTACCTGTTCTCCTTTACGTTCAAACGTAAAATCGGTTGAATTTAATCCCAAAATATCTCTAACATCCTTCCCTTCAAATTTCTTTCCACCGATTTCAATTGATGTAACCCGATGGCTTGAGGTATTTTTTCGATTTCTTTTCGACCAGTTCGATATACCGATACAGTTATGTCTGATTCAGACTTGGTTACCTCTGAATAATAGGATAAGTATATAAAAAAAACGGCTTTGTTAAACAATATTGTCGATGTTCCGATAGTATGGAAGGATTATTTTGTATGAATGAAGAATATTGAAGCATCTATTATGCATCCAAGAAAGAAATAACCGTGCTTGTTCAGCGTTTTCATATATTGAGTAGTGGAACAATGGATAAATTGGTGAGGTGAAGGTAACATGTTTAACCGATACGATATGGATGGAAGACTTACTATGTTTGAGGGAATTATTCCATATAATCATAGACTAGCACCGCTATTCATTCGCAACACCTTGTATTCTCTCATTCCAGAAGGTACACAGCATATTTATGTGGTTGGTATTGGTTCTAACCTTATAAACGGCGACAGCCTTGGTCCATTTGTTGGAACCTTACTTCACGACTTATATCCAAATCACTTAACGGTCCTGGGAAACCTTCAGTTTCCTTTAGATGCCACAACCCTTGTCCCAGAGTTTTCGCGTATCACCTTACCAAACAATAGCTTTGTTGTTGCGATTGATAGTGTACTAGGTACAGAAGGAATCGTGAACTCTATTGTTGTTCGGGAAGGTTCTTTGCTGCCGGGTTTAGGTCTCGGTAATAAACTTCCTCCTATTGGAGACTGCAGCGTGATGGGGGTCGTCCTGGAAAATGATCCTACCGTAGAATGTTCTCTTCTTTACACGAACCTGCATCTTATTTACACAATGGCTGCTAATATTGCAAAAGGTATATCTCTTGCGGTTAGGCAATATTTTAAATATCCTTCTGATCATCCAATTTTGCTTTTCAGTTAGTAATGGATGTGAGTTGTTTTCATTAATCAATATATTGCCCTCATTTTTCATAAAAATCTACAAACAACTCCAAAACACCCGCTCGGTACAGATGTACTAAGCGGATGTTAGGTCATGAAGCAGTCAATTTTGTATTTTCCGGGTCCTATCATTACCCGTTATTCGACATCACTATATTTTTCTATTCCTCTAAATGTAAAGCTTTTAATCCAATTTCAGCTAATACTTTCTGCCCTTCGATAGTAGGGTGAATGTCGTTTGGAAGAACGTATTCAGCTTGCTTCTCCCCGTACGCGGTAAAGGCATCAGCAAGCACGATATTGTTCAATTCCTGGTTAAGACTGTGCACTAAAGATTCAATCTGTGGATTTACCTTATACCTTAGCAGAAGATTGCCGATATCGTGTCTTGGATCATCTACTTGGAATGGATTGTAGATGTTATATACCACTACAGGAGCATCGCTCAATTCACGTATTTCTGATGCGATTTTACTTAATTTCTCTAACACGCTTTGAACTTCATCGTCTGTAACATTGTAATCGGAAAACGCCTGCAATAAATCGTTGCTTCCGATATCCAGCGTGATGTAGTCTGCATGGGCTACCGCCTGGCGGAATTTCTCGTTTGTCTCTAAGGCATTCAACAAGTCTTGCGTCTTCCATCCCGGAACACCTAAATCCCGAACACGAAGATTTGCATAGTCTCCCATGACAAAAGGAAAAGCGTCTTTGGAAACACGTTGGTTATGTTGTTCCAAATTGTAACCAAATGTGATTGAATCGCCGAGTGCCGTAAGTGATTTTTTTGAATTTTCTTCTTTTGCTGATACGGCTCCGGAAAATAATGCTCCTGCCATTACGGCGGCGGACAACGTGGTCATTAATTTCTTTTTCATCTAACCCTCCTTTTAGTTTATAAAAGCGGCTCTGTAGATTCATACGAATCCCGCTTTCTCTGTTTATGGAATCTATATATTTCACAAAAATTATTCCAATTAATAAAAAATATAGAAAATATCAGAATTTTATGACTGTATAAAAAAAGCAAAATTCCGACATCAAAATGACACTCTTTTAATCTTTTACTTTTAAAAAAATGGAATATTATATAGAAATGGGGGATGGCGGATAATATTTAAACCTTCCCATGCCTTGATAAACGGGAATTAGGGAATTCAAAAGGTTTTGATGTAGATCATTAAAAAAGACAAAGCCCCTTTGATGAACATGGACTTTGTCTTTTCGAATTTGTCAAAAGTTACTCGCCTGTTTCAGCAAATTTCTTGATACGATCACCAATTTCATCACGTACACGTTGGAAAAATGCCCATTTCTCTTCTTCTGTACCTTCTGATTTCGCAGGGTCATCAAATCCCCAATGTACGCGTTTAACGTGTGGAGGCGTTACCGGGCAGTGGTCTGCTGCATGTCCGCATAGTGTCACGACTAAGTGGGCATTGTTTAGGATTTCTGGGTCAATCACGTCAGATGTTTGATTAGAAATATCAATTCCTGCTTCTTTCATTGCTTTTACAGCATTTGGATTTAATCCGTGAGCTTCAAGTCCTGCACTCCGTACCTCCCACTCATCTCCAAGGTGTTTTTTTGCCCAACCTTCAGCCATTTGGCTGCGGCAAGAGTTACCTGTACATAAGAAGTAAATTGTTTTTTTCGCCATGTTGCATGTCTCCTTTTTTTTTTGAGGGTATAAGAATTAATGGATCTAGATAAACAACAACCACAAATATAAACCTAAAAGGGTAATAAACAGAGTTGGAAACGTTAAGATAATCCCTGTCTTAAAGTAGGTTCTCCAGGAGATTTTCACCCCTTTTAAGGATAGTACGTGTAACCATAACAGGGTTGCCAATGAACCAATTGGCGTAATTTTCGGTCCTAAGTCAGAACCAATCACATTTGCATAAATAAGCGCTTCTTTCATGGTACCTGTTGCATTCGTTGCATCGATAGCAAGTGCATCAATCATGACTGTAGGCATGTTATTCATAAGGGATGAAAGAATCGCAGCGATAAAGCCCATCGTCATGGTTCCCGCAAACAATCCTTGATCGATTCCCATTTGAATGATGTCAGCCAATACGTTTGTTAAACCTACGTTACGTAGTCCATATACCACTACATACATCCCGATCGAGAAGAAAACAATTGCCCAAGGTGCCCCTTTTAATACTTGTTTCGTATGGACAGCAGGGCTTCTTCTTGCCATTGATAGGAAGAAAATCGCGACAATGCCGGCTATGATGGATACGGGAATGTTGAAGAATTCACTTACAAAGTACCCAACCAATAATACGCCTAAAACAATCCAAGATAAACGGAACATTTTTTGATCCTGAATGGCATCGACCGGTTTTTTTAATTGGGCTAAATCATATTGCTTAGGAATGCTTTTTCTAAAAAATAAGTACAATACCGCAATACTTGCGACTAGTGAAAACAGGTCCGGCACAATCATACGAGAGGCATATTGCGAAAACTCGATTCCAAAAAAGTCTGCTGATACGATGTTAACCAAGTTACTGACCACTAACGGCAGTGAGGTTGTATCCGCAATAAATCCACTTGCAATTATAAATGGAAATACTTTTTTCTCATCGAAATTAAGAGCTCTCACCATCGCAAGCACGATCGGTGTGAGGATGAGCGCTGCTCCATCGTTTGCAAAGAATGCCGCCACAATGGCTCCCAAAACCGAGACATATACAAACATACGAATGCCATTTCCCTCGGCCGCTCTTGCCATATGTAAAGCAGCCCATTCGAAAAACCCGATTTCATCGAGGATTAAGGAAATAACGATAATCGCAATAAACGCTAACGTGGCATTCCATACGATTTGTGTTACGTCGAAAACATCTTGAAAGTCAACGACGCCCACAAGAAGTGCCAGTAACGCTCCCCCACAGGCAGACCAACCAATCGACAGGTTTCTCGGTTGCCAAATAACAAGAACGAGCGTCACTAAAAAAATCAATGATGCCAGTATGACTGATGTCAATGTTCAACCCTCCAATTAATCACACATAATACGTAATCCCTGTTGTTCAAGCTCTTTTATACGATCGTCTTGACTTGGAATATAATCGAGTAAACCTAGAACAAACTCATAATATTTGCTTTCTTTATTAATGGAATAGAAAATCCATTGTCCCTTACGAGTTTCTTTCACCAACTCTGCATCGCGCAGTTTACGTAAATGCTGGCTAATCGCTGGTTGGCTTGTCTTAAAGACTGCTACGAACTCACAGACACAGCAATCATGACTTTGTAACATTTTCATCATGGTTAATCTTGTTTTATCGCCCAGCAACTTTAAGGTTTGAGCTGCTTTATCCACTTCAACTGTTGCTTTTACCCTCATCCTCCGTGACACCTCCCATTTCTGTTATCATCATATAATAATTTACTTATATAAACAACTGCTTATAACCTTTTTCTGTTCATAGTATTTCTTATCTTTTCCAAACTATCGATCAAAAGGAAATTTCCACACCCTTAACAAGAATTGGTACCATGAACCTGGTAAGTCAAATAAGTCGCATCTTTTATGCCTGTTTCCAAGGTGGCGACCTGATTGACGATCCCTTCGTTATATATGGCTAGGCTGCTTGGCAAATCCCCTTTTACCGCTTTCCGAATTCTCATCATTCTTCCCTCTATGTATGATTAAACTGATTTTATCAATTTTTTTTGATGTAATTTGTTGCAATTTTTATTTTTTGGTATATACTGTTAATAAATCAAACATCTTTGATTTACATATATGTTTTACTACTTATATCTTTATAGCTGATTTTATTTTTCTTTGTTAAATCAAAAAAAGTTGATTTTTAAACCATTATTAAAAGGAGGCTGCCTATATGATGAAAGAACATGCCACAATTCAAACTGTGGTACCATTTAAAAGCAGATCTCATTAGAAAAGAAACTAGAGGGACTTGGAGCTACTATGAGTTAAATTTACTTCTGACACTATCTTTTTTGCTTCATTAATCAATATATCTTGATAAAGGGCGTGATTGTTATGATGTATGAATATGAATACGTTATCCTTATGAGCGAGAAACAAAAAGAAATAGAGCGACGTGCGTTGCATGCCTGGAGAGATGAGCACATTTACCGCCAAAAGAAAACACCCCTGTTCGAGCAACTAATAAGAGTGTTTCAAAAGAAAAAAGAAGATAACTTATCAGACGATGCATGTTGCTGTCCAACCTGCTAATTTAAAACAATAAACCGAAAAGGAGAAGATGGTCAAATGAGATATGCTCATGTAGGTATTCTGGATGCTTAATGGCCACATTCCTACCTGTGGGTTTTGTATGAGAGCTTTTGGCCTAATCTTCATGGTATAAATTCCCATTAATAGGGAACCTTAATGCAGGGAGGTGATCTACATGGAAAACCGTGATCGTACTTTTAAAACTGGGGAAAGTGTTTCCATAGCAGGTGAATACGAATCAGAAGCCGGAAAGAAGATGCAATACAAGGAGGGCGACTTATTCGAAGCATGTCCTGCTACCGGTAATAACACCAATTGGAGACGTTGTCTGGTACAATAGCTATTTCTGAAATCGGGAAGTCATTTGGCATCCCGATTTTTTTTATGAAGGCTCTGTCTGTTGATATTCGCCTATCAGCAACAAAATTCTCCAGCCGCAATAAAACTTTTCAAAAAAAGGAGTATCATATCAACTTTAAAGCTGAACATTGTCCATATATAAGGACTTTAATCGTAAACTTGAGTTCCTATCAGATTCCCACATTCACTGCATTCATAATTTTTTGTATAAGTGGGATGGGCATCTATAGAAAACACCATGTTAAACTCATCGTTTCCACAATCACAAATAACCTTATTGACCGTATATTCAAAATTATTGCCAAATATAACACCTCTGCCGCCGCATGAACATGTTTTAGAACTGGGGTAAAAGCGATGGACCATTCGCAGTTCCATTCCATGTTTCTTGCATTGGCACCTTAACCATTCTTTAAGGCGGTAGAAGTTTTGCTTGCGTACAGAATCAGACAAATGACGATTTTTCATCATTCCTTTCACGTTCAAGTCTTCCATCGTGATATACTTCGGCTTGGCTTTCACCAAGGCATGAACGACATCTCTAACATATTCCCTTCGAATGTTCGCTAATCGAACATGAAGCTTTTGAACATGGAACATTTGTTTCTGTACGTTTTTATAGCAGTCTCCACCTCCATTCTTTTTCGATTTGTATTGACGGCTTAATTTTCGCTGCTGCCGCTTTAATGATTTTTCCAATTTTTTCACTCTTTGTGAAATGTTTGATGATGACTGCATACAGCCTTACTATCTTCTGTTTTCAAATATATTGGTGCCCTCTACCCGCTCTGAGAAGAGTAAAACTCTTCTTTTGTTCATCTACTTCGAAAGTTGGTTTTCTACGTCCATTGTTATTTTTTCAATCATTTCATCTAGTTTTTCATTATCATACATTTCATCTAGCTCAAATTGACAATCCAAAACAAAATTAAGATTTTTCTCTTTGTACAGGAATTTATATTTGGAACTTATATGAGGTTTGCCTGTAGAAGGATTAACCTCGATTGAAAATTCACTGTCTAGTTCAGTTGCTAACTGCTCTTCTTTTAAGATGTTTTGGCTGAGTAAATAGTTATCCACTATACGTTCAATAACCATCGATAAAGCCATATTAATCGAATGGGCAATTTTATTTTCTTGATAGCGTGCCAAAACATCTTCGATTCTGTAAAGATTAATTCCGTTTTCATGTAAATAATCAAAAATTGAATGGAGAAATTCTTCGCGAAAATCATCAGTTGTGAAGTCGAGAATAGCTTCGTTCAATAAGATCACCCTTTTCAAATTGGTTTAGCTTTTGGATGTTTCAATGTTATTTTTTTACTTAAAGAAAAAAACATTCGAAAAAATGAACAAATAAATAAAAAGGGCCGGATAACCGTCTATTTTACTTAATGAATAGTATCTTTTTTTAAAAGTAAGGATGTTTTTTATTGGAAAGGATGGGTAACATAAAAATATTTAAGTATGAAATGATACTTCATCGGGAAAAGGGGAAATAAATTATGGAACTAACACCAAAGCAGCGTATTCAATTACATGGCTTTAATAATCTTACAAAATCATTAAGTTTTAATATGTATGACATTTGCTATACAAAAACAAAAGAAGAACGTGAAGCCTACATAGAGTACATAGATGAACAATACAATGCAGAGAGATTAACAAAGATTTTAAAAACTGTATCTGATATTATAGGCGCACACGTATTAAATGTCGCGAAACAGGATTACGTTCCACAAGGAGCGAGTGTGACCGTATTGGTTTCGGAGGGACCCGTGGTGGAAGTACCAACCGAATCGTTCGAAGAATCACCTGGCCCTCTTCCTGAAGCTGTTGTCATGGCATTGGATAAGAGTCATATCACGGTTCATACTTATCCCGAATACCATCCGAATGAAGGTATCAGTACGTTCAGAGCCGATATTGATGTGTCTACGTGCGGAGAAATTTCGCCACTTAAAGCACTAAATTATCTTATTCACTCGTTTGATACAGATATTATGACGATTGATTATCGCGTCCGAGGCTTTACCCGAGATATTAATGGACGCAAATTGTTTATCGATCACGATATTAGTTCCATCCAAAACTACATACCAGAAGATATGAAACGCTTATACGACATGATTGACGTGAATATCTATCAAGAAAATATTTTTCACACTAAATGCAAACTACGAGAATTCGACTTAGATAATTACTTATTCGGACATACAAAAAAAGAGATAAGTTCTGAAGAAATAGAAGAAATAACCAAAAAACTACACCATGAAATGGATGAAATATTTTACGGAAAAAATATTAATCATGGCTCAATAGAGGAAAATTACTAATTTTGCCAATAATGCGATGACAAGGTACCGTATTGCTGTTATAACACTATAAAGGTTAATAAATTATTCTTTCGCTAATTCACTTGATACCAACCATGGATAGCGAAATAAACGAACAAAAAGCCGATTTTTTCCTTGGCGCAGGAAAAATCGGCTAATCGATTGCTGCACAACAAAGAGGATGGCTCAAAAGACATGCCTTTTGAGCCATCCTCTTATTTCATTTCGATTTATGGCAACATCTAAGATAGATACTCCCAGAACCCCGACTGCAACGATTTTACCTGCATCTCGCAATCCTTGTTTCTAACGGTCCTCCGCCTAACGGAACGGACATAGTTTAGTGTCATATCACGGATATGACCTCTTGTGTTTTTATTAATTTTAAAAGATGACGCACTGCATAGGCAAATCCATCTTCATCATTTGTCTTTGTTATTAAATCAGCTTTTTGTTGAATATTCAGAGGGGCATTTCCCATCGCAACTGAAGTGGTTGCTACCTCGAATTGGGCGAGATCGTTACCCCCATCTCCGAAAGCAAAAATCTCTTCAAAAGATAGATTCATCATCTGTTGGTAACGCAATAAAGCCTTTCCTTTTTGCGCTTCGTTTGAAGTAATTTCTACGTTATTAGGAAAAGAAGAAGCCGTCGAAATATCAACTTTATCAGATAATGCCTTTTTTACTTCTTCAATTTTTTCTAGTTGCTCGTTATGGACCAAAGCAATTAGTTTATAGATTTTAAGGTTGTCTTTGTTTAGAATTTCATCGTAATCGTATTCTTGAAAAAGAGTATCCAGCTCTTCCTTACTCTTATGATGTAATGGAGGCAAAGTGGAAGGGAAACCGCCATAATTAGTATATACGAGAATTCCTACTCCCAATTTTTTTAAAACAGAAAATATTTCTTTATATGTAGAAATAGCTATAGTCGCCTCGTATAAAAGTTCTCCGGTTTTTGAGTATAAAACAGAACCATTTACACAAAAAATGGGCATTTCCATATTTTGTATAGCTTTGATTTTCACCACATCTGCATAGGCTCGACCTGTGTTTAAAATGATTTCATATCCTTCTTCTCGCAATTCTTTTAAGGCTTTCATATTTTCCTCGGATATTTCATGTCGAGAACTCAATAACGTACCATCTAAATCAATCGAAATACATTTCATCGTTTCATCCCAATCCCTTTCTTTTCTTTGCACTTTTGGCATTAGTACTACTTGACCAAATGAAATTTCACCTACATTGTTTTTATATTGCCTATCATAACGATCTTTTGTGTGGATTAAAAGCTAAGCGGCATCTTTAACCATAGTATCACACCTCCTCTTTTGCTATCATTAAAAAATTTGAGGTGACTGGTATTTTTTATTTTAATGTGGCTTTACTTTTACTGACTGGAGTATAGAGAAACTTGCTGAACGCAATCAAGGCTTCCGGGAAGGTCCGGAAGCCTTGTAAGGACAAGCATTTTTCCGAATTAGTATCGCACTTTGTTTATTCGTCCCTCGATCTCATAACTAAACGGCTTAGACAGATTTTCGATAAATCTTACCAGAGCATCGAGGTCCTTTGCTCCTGTCTCCCGGTTTGTTCCCTCTCTAAAGACCGTAAATCCGTCTCCTCCGCCGGCGATAAAGTTATTACCCGTAACGGTATAAGTTTTATTTTCATCCAATTCTGTTCCATCTTTTAAAAGGATATTTTGTACCTTTTGGCCGATAGGCTGATTGTCATCCCATGTATACGTCAAACCTGATATCTGCAGCATGTTTGTTCCTGTCGTTCTCCATTGCTGGTTAAGCAATTGCCGAATTTGCTTTCCGGTTAAATTCATTTTAATCAAATCGTTTCCGAACGGCTGAACCGTGTATAATTCTCCCCACGTAACATCCCCCTTATCGATATCAGCACGAATACCCCCAGGATTCATAAAAGCAAAATCAGTATTCATAGATGCTCTCTGGGCATCAGCGATTAAATTTCCTAATGCTGATTCACCGCTTTCATTTTGCTGTGCCGTTAGATTGTTTGCAGCCGGGCCAATTACCCGTTCTACCATCGGCCTCACTTGATCTTCAAACTGTTCGACCATTTGCGTAACTTTTGCATCTGGATCGATACCACCCTGGTAGACAGTCACAATTTCCGCCTTTTTTGCGGCAATATCTTTTGTTTTAGGATCAATCGCAATATCTACATCCGAGAATGCTGTTCCATAAGAGTATGATTGAACAAGTAATTTTCCGTCTACTACAGAGTTCAAGTGCGCATGGTTGTGCCCTCCGTAAATGATATCAACTTCATCATCAACTGAATTGGCAATCTCCACTACTTCTCCTGTTGGTTGTTCCCCGTTTACATTAGATGTTCCCGGATTGTGAGCTAACACGACAATGGCTCTTACTCCTGAATTTTTAAGTTCGGCTACTGATTTATTAATGGCTTCCGCTTCATCAGTAAATTTCAATCCCTGAACATTGCTTGGAATGACCAGGTTGGGAGTGTCAGTTGTTACAACTCCTATAAAACCAATTGGCATGCCATTGACTTTTACTACCTTATAAGGAGGAAGAATCGTTTTGCCGGTTTTTTCATTAACTACATTTGCCACAATCCACGGGAACGAAGATCCTTCAAAATCACCAGTCTTTTCATGTGTCCCTCCGTGGATAATACGCTGCAGCTCTTTTACACCTTTATCAAATTCGTGATTCCCTACTGTTCCAATATCAAAATTTAAGCTATTTAAAAATTTAATAGTCGGTTCATCCTGCAGCAATGCAGAAATGGGCGGACTTGCCCCAATCATATCGCCCACTTGAACCAATAATGTATTTTTATTCTGGCTTTCACGCTGTCTAAGGTAAGCGGCCAAATAATCTACCCGGCCAACCGGCTTTCCACCAACCTGGCGTGTAACATTCAGTTGCCCGTGTAAATCATTTATGCCAAGGAGCTGGATATGAATATAACGTTTGTCATTAAAAATGCTCCCCTTGCCATCTTCATCTCCAAGAATCTTCGGACCTTGGCCAGGACGTTTATCAATGTGTCCATGGTATCCCTGATCATTCATATTCTCTTTGTTTCCTGTTTTTTGCGGCTTGTCCCCATTTGAACCATTGTTGAGAATCCGAATGTTTCCGCCTTCCCGGTTTCCCCTATCGTTTTCCTGTAAAACTTGCCCTCCATTTCTATCATTGTTATTCGCTGCATTATTGTCCATATTGCAACCAACTGAGCTAAACAGCAAGGTGAACAAAGACCATGTGCGAAAAGCATTTCTCATATGGCAACCCCCATACTCGGATTTACACGAAATATTATCCGCTTAATATAAAATGCCTATTCAGGCCCATTTACAAAACTGTTTCATTCTCTAATTGCTCTTTCGAACGGACTGGAACTAAGAGAAATGCTCAACTATTCCAACAAGCTCAAGGACAAAACGGTGCTCAAATGGGTATGCAATTACAGGGCTTTGCACAAAGAGAACAAACTGCTGCCCAACAGTTGCAACAAATTCAGCAACTCGCTCAACAATGTGCCCAACAATTACAGCAGCAACAGACTTTCTAAAATCAAAGATATTGAAAATCCAAGAATGACCACAGCAACTAAAAGTCTTTCTTGATAAGAAAATCTTCGGTAAGCAAATACCTCCATTAGATCATAGTGTTAGATTATGATTGAAGGAGGTATTTCTTTGTCAAACCATCTCTTACAAATTTTTGGATTTTTTATCAAGTGAGCTTTTTTAGTTTAATACTAGTCGCTTCATGTAGCTTTTATAAAGGTGAAGCCATACTTCTTGAACACACTTATTTGGCATTTTAGCTGTACCAACAACTTAAAGGCTACCTACGTCAGTAGGCAGCCTAAGCCATATAGAAAAAAGGACAAGCCCCCCTTTACCACTACTACTTACAAGGGGGGCATTGTCCTTAAGTTAGAGAAGAGACTATATTTTTGTAAGGATAAGCCCAAGTAACGCAGAAAGAATGCCAAATACTTGATACATCCTTAATCTCTCTTTAAACATATAACAACCTGCAAGAACAACTACTAGACAGTTTAAACTAACAACAGGAAATACGATACTGGCCATTCCTGTCCGTAAAGCGTAAAAATAGCAGCTAAAACCCACTACACTCGATAGAGCAACAAAAGTACCAATTTTCACTTCACGCAATTGCGCTTTTTCTTTCCTGAACCAAACAGCTAGATAGATACTGCCGCCGCCGTACATTGCCACAAGCATATCTAAGGGAGTGATATGGAGATAAGAAGAAGTTTTCATTAGAATTCCAAGAATTCCAAAAGAAAGAACCGCAAGCATGATTCGAACAATCCACGGTACGTAGTTTATATTACCTTTTGAACCGGGTGTATACTGAATGACCATTGCAGAGCCCATCATACATAAAATCCCGATCCATTGAATGAGTGAGATGTGCTCATGAAAGATAAGCCCTGCAGCCAGGACAGGAAAGATAGCATTGGCTGCAATCAATGGTGAGGTCAAACTGGCCGGTCCCTTTTCAAAAGCCCGGGACATCTGAATATTTCCATTAGCATTTAATATACCGATAAGCGCACCTAGAAAAATAGAAATTAAATTAGGATGAAGAGCCTGCGTGACTACTCCATAACCGAGGGTTAATAAAAAAGCAATAGAATAAAAGAAAAATTGAATACTTACTTTCGACATTCCGTGTACGGTGCTCCACTTAAAAATGGTGTTGCTTAATCCAAAACTGATGGTCGTCATCAACGCTGCCAAAAGCCACATAAGCTGCCTTCTTTCTTTTCTTAAATATAGTTCTATTATAGAGATTAAAATACTTTAACCACTGAAACAGGCCCTATTTTCTGAATATCACCACTCATTGGGGCGATCACACGTATCGGTATCGATGGATAGTAGTTTTCGTTTGGACAATTCTTTTTATTATTTTATTATGAAGTGCCTAGAACTGATTATGATCTGAGTAGATTCTAGATAAAAGAGATGGTTCGTAATGAACTTTATTGTATAAAATATGATTAATTTTTATTCTAAAAGGTCTGATCTTTTGTTTGTTTTATCATTACCTGCTCTTTAATAAGAAAAATAATGATAGGTAATACTAAGATGGTTGATGTTGAGCATAGTATTCCAATTATTAAAAACCCGCCAAATGTTAAAAGGAAAGAGGAGAGTGCCGAAGCTGTCATCATTCCAATATACATTGCAGAACTGTTTAAAGACATAACAGTCCCTCTAACATTGGGATTTAATTCTGAAATAAGTACCGTAAGCGAGGATTGCCCCAATCCAATTGAAAAACTCCAAAAAACATGAGAAATCAGAGCTGCAATTATGTTATTCGTAAAAACAGCAAAGCTCAATACTCCCATAGAAGCTAAAATACTTGCAAATATAATAACAAACTTCTTACCTAAACGATCCGATAGTTTACCTCCAATTAAGTTTCCGATAACACTTCCCATACCAGCAGCAAAAATAATGATCCCAACTTCTCCTACAACTAAATGAAAGTTTTCCCTATAGTACACGCCAATATAAGAAAACATGCCATGAAGTCCCATAGTCCATAATAAAGTTGACAAAAGAGCAAAAAGGACAGAAACGGTTGAAAATGCTGCTTTAAATTGCCTTAAATAAGTTTTAAGAATAGAGCCGGATAGTTGATTTTTAGGTGGTATTCCGGGTATTTTAAGGGTCATAATCACGGTTAACACGAGAGCTAATATTCCTATACTATAGAAGGTTAATTGCCAGGTTCCAATTTGGGTAAAAATTGCACCAATTGGAACTCCAATAACCGTTGAACCAATCATAGCCCCCATTATCATCCCCATCGCCCTACCTCTCCGTTCATAAGCAAACAAATCACCAACCAATGCAAAAATACTTGGCATAATCATTGCCCCTGATAAACCAGTCAGGGCCCGGAAGATCAGCATTAAATAGAAATCATGGCTAATCCCAATTAAAAATGTCCCTAATGCAAATACAAGCATACCAGTAATAATCATCTTTTTTCTTCCCCATCTATCAGAAATTGGTCCAAATAAAGGGGCAAACAGCCCATAAAACAGTGCATAAGCAGTTATTAAAAGTCCACCTTTAGATGTTGAAATGGATGTTGCTGCCATCATTTCCGGAATTAACGGGGCAACCACTAATGAATCCAACCCTACAAAAAATGCACAAATCGAGAGAAAAAATAATAGAGATTTCCCTGCATTCTGCTTTGAATTTTCATTCATGATTCAGTCCTCCTTAAAAATAATTATTTCATATATGAAGTAATTAACCCCCAAAAAAAATAATTCATATATGAAATATATTTATATTAAAAAAAGCCTATTCCTTTGTTAGACTTTTTTCTAATTTATTTAGCAAAGCTGAAAGGGTTACCTGCTCTTCACATGTAAGACCAGCATAATTTTGTTTTAAAAAAGAATCATATAAGTCAAAAAGAGATTCTCGAAGGGTTTCGCCTTTCTTTGTTAAAAACACAAGAGTTTCACGTTGATCCTGAGGGTTTTTCGCAGTTTCCACTAATCCGTCTCGAACCATTCGTTTGATCAGTGTAGTCATATTACTTGGAACGCAACCGACAAGTTTGTACAGTTTGGTCATCGTGACTTTTTCATCACATGAAAGATTATTCAGTATGCCGAATTGAACAGGTGTAATCCCCTTGTTTTCAAGTAGCTGGGCAAAATTTTTCTGAGAAAGATTGTTCACATCTCGTATTGTTAAATAAATATTACGAAGTTTATCAAAATTCATAAATCCCTCACCTTTAAATACTTCATATATGAAATGATAAACAACATGTTAAAATTTGTCAATGGATAATCCGTGATTTTGATAAAATTAAAACTTTATTCAACATTATATTTAAGAAGAAAATGGGTCTTTAACAAAGCCATCCCGTAAAGAAAGAGGAAACCCAACCTTCCTCTTTCTTCTAAGTGAAAATGAGTCTTGATATGGAATGGTACGGTGGTCATGATGATCTTTCATATGACCCTTTTTCAAGAATTTTTAATCGCTATGATCGTAAACACGGTACCTTCTTCTATAACGTGCGGTATGGCAATCATCGCATATTTGAAACGAAAAGTCCCACGCAAGACTTTTCCCGCATTTCCTGCATTTTTTCTTTAGGCTTTTGACTCCAGTCTTTAAGATTTCATGGATCTCATCACTGATCTCTTCCCGTACACGCTCCCAGTAAATCGCTTCGGTTCGTTGATCTAACCGGTATAAAAACAAGAGGTGAAGGCCAACTGCTTTATAGGAGAGTTCAAGTTCCTCAAGGCTCTCCCTTTTTATGGGCGGTTCGGGTAACTCCCTTTTGTTTACAATCGCAAACATCGTTTCTCGCCATTGTGCCGTAAGCCTGGGCTCGTTTGTTGAAAATGGCAAATGCAAAAATCCATAAAGATCCATAATGGAAAGGCGTGCTTCAATTTCAGTATCACGAATCATATGATAAAGTTCACGTTCTTCTGAAAGTGTCGCTTTTTTTGTTCCTTTTGGGCTTTCAAATTTTTCCCAAAGCTCAAAAAAAGTCCCGAGTGTACGAGAATACTTTTGAAAGCGTTCCAATACTGCGTTGGTTGGTGCAATGGCAAACGTAGAAATGGATTCATCCTCTTGAGTGAGAAGCCGTGTCATGATGTTAATTTCTTTTGTAAATGCCACTTTCCCAACATTATAGATGCCTTTTCGGCCTGCTCGACCTGCAATTTGTTTGACTTCTTGTGAAGTTAACCTCCGTCTTCTCGTGCCGTCAAATTTCTCATTTTCTAGAAACACGATACGGCGAATTGGCAAGTTTAACCCCATTCCGATGGCATCGGTTGAGACAATCACGGTTGTTTCCCCTTTGATGAACCTCTGCATCTGTTTTTTTCTCGTTTCTGGCGGCATACTGCCGTAAATCATGCTGACAGAACGACCATTGTTTTGCAAGCTGGATGCAACCTCAAGGACACGGTTTCTTGAAAAACAGACGAGTGCGTCTCCGCTTTTCGTATGGTTAAGATTGAATACCTCTGATTCCACTTTAAGTGGAATATCACGGTTATACTCGTGAATGTCGACATCAGAATTCCCCAACAACTGAAGTATCATTTTTTTCATGTTTCGGCTTCCGATGATGTGAACTTCATTTGCATTCGTTTTCGTTATTGCTTTATACCATGAAAAACCCCTGTCCTTATCGGCAATCATTTGAGCTTCATCAATGACAACAACGTCATAAAAATCTTTTTCGTGAAACATTTCAACTGTGCAGGATATATGCTTAGCACCCGCAATCGTCTTTTCCTCTTCCCCGGTTTTTAATGAACAGGGAACGCCCTCTGCATTTAATTTATCATAAACTTCAAGGGCTAACAGTCGAAGCGGTGCCAGGTACAGACCACTACTTGCTTCTTTCATTCGTTTCAACGCCTGATACGTTTTCCCGGTATTCGTTTCACCGATGTGAAGCACATAATGTATATTTCGTCCTGCCGAAGGCCTATATTCGCGTCCGAATATATCTTCAAGCATTTGTCTTTCTTCTTCTTTTTTACGTTCAATTTCCGCTAACTCTTCCGCTTTTCTACGTTCCCGTTCAGCAAGATCCTTTTCATATATTTCTTTATGTCTAGAAACTTCCAATGGTATGTCCGCAAGTTTAAGGAGATCTGAAACATACTCTTCCTGGATGCACAAGAAATGGTCACTGATAAGTTCAAATAAGGGTTCAACAATTATATCGTTCAGCATGGAGTCGGTTAATGCTTCGTTGTATGTTTCTTGAAATTGGCTAACAACAGTCGGTGATAGCTGCTCCATTACCCATTTCGGTACTAGTTCACAAAGATAATTCGCAATAAGCCTTTCATATACGTAATAATACGTTTCATATTCATAGTGCCTTCGTTCCCATTGAAGCGAAATTTTATGAATGGCTCCCGTCAGTTCATGGAAAAAATCCGCTGCTGTTGTGTAATCGGATGGATCAAAGCGGTCTTCTCCCTCTAATGTTTCCTCAATCCTAAAAGTATCAAGGGTCCGATATTTTGTCTTTTTTTTTAAATCGCTTGCTAATCGGCAAGCAACGAAGTGCCTGACATACAGGTATAATGTAACATGATCTTGCTTCAGAATTTTTGAAGCAGCGCTTACAATTTTCTTCTTTACACTTGCTCTTTTTTCTAAAAGCTGTTTCTCTTTTTCCCGTTCAAGAAAATATTTTCTCGCTTTTTGATATCGTTCTTCCCATCCCTTTTGATCGTTAGCAAATGTTTCATCTAACCATTTCATCACGTCAAAAGGCTGATAGCTTCTCATTTCGTTTCGAAACAACTGATTAATCAGTTTTCGGTCCACACCTTCTACCTCATACCCCATCTCACTCAGATAGGATTTTTTTTCACTTCTTGAAACATCATTTGTCACTTTATTCAACCAGACATTGATCCAAATCTGCTCAATATAGTGTCTCCTATCTATGAGAAAGTGTTCGTAGGAGGGCATCTTTTCTTTATCTTCTAGATAACGATTGATGTCTTCATAAATTTTCTTTTTTGTATGTTCCACAGCGTGAGGATAAAGAGCCGTTAATTGATTCATTAAAAGTCTCCTTTGATTCATCAGTTGCTTGTAAAATGAAGTTAGAAATGGATGATTATAAGTAGTTTTTACCTTATTATTTCGATTATGATATATTTTTTGACTTGAAAACTTCCATTATTCCAGTAAGAAGCACCTGTATAGAATCGTAATGAGAATAGACGCGCCCTAAAGATAAGGGAACATTAAGAGCGCCTATATAATAAGGGCTATTACACCTATGAGTTAAAATACATCCAATATTCCCCGACTGAACAAAACCGTACATTAACTGTCGAGGAATTGTTTTCAAATACAATTCGCAAGTTTCTCCGCGATTAAGTGATGAACATCTTTTACAAAAGTGAAGTTTCATTTCCCGTGGGGGTATGAATAATCCCATGGCATAGAAACAGCACCCGACTTATATGATAAGAGGGGCGCTGTTTGACCGGAGAATAAATGATCTCCCCATTATTTGAGGAAACCATCATTCATTTCTACCCTTTATGTTTGAGTAAGTTTAAATTTATTTCTTTTGGCTTGTTTTTAAAATATGAAATAGGTATCGAAAAAACTTCCGTTTGTTTTGCAACAAGAAGTTTATTAAAATGATTTCGGACAATTTCTTCCATGGCTAAAAAGCCGAATTTACGTGCCATAGCCCGATCAAAGACTGTAGGACTCCCTCCTCTTTGTATTTGCCCTAAAACAGTAGAGGTTGTCTTTATCCCTGTTAAGCTTGTAATTTGTTTGCTAATTTCAATTGCAGAACCGTATCCCTCAGCAACGATGACAAGTTGATCTAAGTAACCCTTCATTTTGTTTAATTCGATTTGCTCGCATACTTCTGAAATACTTAATTTTTCTTCTGGAATCAATATACACTCTGCATTAGATGAATATCCGCTGTTTAGTCCAATAAGCCCGCAGTTTCTCCCCATTACTTCCACAACATGGACCCTGTCGTGGGAAATGGCTGTATCCCTTATTCTATCGAGACTTTCTACTACAACATTAAGACATGTATCATATCCGATTGAGTAATCACTACACCAAATATCGTTATCTATAGAAGCGGGAAAGGCCATAACATTAATCCCTTGAAGACTAAGTAACGAAGCTCCGGTTATAGAGCCGTTTCCACCAATTACAATTAATGCATCCAATCCCAGCTTTTTAATTTCATTTACGGCTCTTTCCATTCCTTCAGATGTTTTCATTGCCTCGTTTCTTCCCGCAAATAGTATGCTTCCTCCCAATTTATAAACATGTCTAATGTTTTGATATTGAAGTTTTTTATACTCTTTATTAAAGAGACCGTTATACCCCCTGTATATCCCAATCATTTCATGGTGGTAACTTTCACCAATTTTAACGATTTCGCTTATTGCCGTATTCATACCAGGGGAATCCCCACCGCTAGTCAAAACTCCGACTTTCATTCTGAAAGCCTCTTGCAATACTGATTATCCATTATTAATCACCTTGGATTTCGTTTTCATAAAGGAAGGGATTGCCAAAATTAAAACCAGTATAGCGACAAGTAAATAAATACCTATATTCCCCAGAAACAACGATGCCTTACCAAACAAAATCCCTATAACCCCGAAATCAGCATCGCCAAATGTCGTGTCTTGGAAACCAAGATCCCCTAAAACCGGTAAAAGAAGGGCTGGCAAAAAAGTAATGGCTAAGCCGTTAACAAAAGCTCCAACAATTGCACCCGTTCTGCCGCCTGTTGCATTTCCGTAAATACCAGCAGTCGCACCACAGAAGAAATGAGGAACCAATCCCGGAATAATTAATACTAGGCCGAAAGATCCCAATAAAAGCATACCCACAATGCCCCCTATAAAGCTTGATATAAACCCTAAAATAACGGCTGTAGGTGCATAAGGGAAGAACACAGCACAGTCTACAGCGGGAACAGCATTGGGAACGACTTTCGTGGCAATACCTTGGAATGCAGGGATTAATTCACCTAAAATCATTCGCACCCCTGCATAAACTACTGCAACACCAACAGAAAATTTTAAAGCAGCCATAATGGCGAAAATCAGATAATTTGTTTCGCCGGAAAGATTGCCTACAAAGGATGGACCAGCTACGATTGCTGCCAATAAATAAAAGAACGTCATTGTGATAGCGGTAGATACAGTTGTGTCCCTTAAAAAGCCCCACTTTTCGGGAATCTTTATCTTTTCTGTACTCTGCTCCGGTTTACCAACGTACTTTCCTACCCATGCAGACAAATAGTAACCTAAGCTACCAAAATGTCCCATAGCAACCTCGTCCCCATCGGTAACCTTTAGAGTATATCTTTGTCCGATAGCTGGAGAGATAGCACTGTAGGCTCCAAGTATAAATCCTCCAATTAAAATTAATTCTGCGCCTATTAAACCTGCAGTCTGAAGCACCGCTGACAGCAAACAAGCCATAAAAAATGTATGATGACCTGTTAAAAAGATATATTTATATTTTGTAAATCTTGCTACAAGAATATTGGCAATGAAACCTACAACCATTATAAACATGGTTTCTTTTCCAAGAACGGTTTGCGCTACTGAAACAATGGCTTCATTATTTGGTACCACACCTTTTAAATGGAACCCGGATTGAATCATTTTTCCTAGCGGGTCCAAGTTGGCAACAATAATATCAGCTCCAGCACCTAACATTAAGAAACCAAGGATGGGTTTAAGAGTCCCTATCAAAATCTTATTTGCGGATTTCTTTAATGCTATTAATCCGATAAAGGACATTAATCCAATTAAAAATGCAGGCTGAGTCAAAATGTCATTAGAAATCACTTTTAATAATGACATAACTTTTCCCCCTTTGGCTTGATGTTTTCCCTATGACTTCTTTCTAAGACCCGGAAGGACATCTTCTCTAATCTTGTTCTTATTCATATAACTTCTTACTATTAGAACATCCTTATTGACAAAATGTGTTGCAAATTCTTTTACCGTAATTATGAAATCTGCCTCTTTTCCCTGTGCAGCAGCAAAGTCACAAGATTCTACATCTACTGTAATCCCTTCCTCCTCGCAAATTTCTTCGATTTTCATTTTTAACATTAAACTGCTGCCGATTCCATTTCCGCACACCGTCACAATTTTCAGCATCGCAATTCCTCCCTAAAATACTTCAGCTACTCGAATATTGATCGATCAATACAAGAATTTCTTGTTTATTTTTGGTTTGTAAAATTTTATTGATATTTTCTTCTTCCATGAGAAGATCTGACAATTGGGATAATGCCTTTAAATGCGTTTCATCATCGATTGCTGCTAACACAAAAATCAGATGAACCGCATGTTCTTCTTCCTCACTAAAATACACAGGTTCCTCCAGGTGTAGTAAGCTCATGGAGATTTGCAGTACACCGTTATCGGGTCTGGCATGCGGGATCGCCACTTTTGGAACTATAACAATATATGGACCAAATTTTTTTACATTTTCGATCATTGATTGTACATATTGCTCTGTAATGAACCGATTTTGCAACAATGGGAAGGCTGCAGTTCTAATTCCATCTTCCCAATTCTTAACACGAGTTTTCATCATAATAGTCTCAGGGGTCAACAATTCGTTTAGCAATGGTTTATATGGCTCCTTTTTCAACAACTTATTTTGCGGGTGGGACATTCCCTATTTTTTAAAAGGGTTTCCCTTTCACTTTCCTTTAAAATAGGACTTAACACAAATACAGGGATAATTTGGGCGGGCAATGGTTGAACCAATCTAACTGGTCAGTAATTAATTTCGATACAAATTTAGAATGGTTATACATCTTTCGTCCAGGGTCAACTTACACATCCCTCCTTTCCCAAAGATTTCTACTATAAAATTCTTTTTATAACTTTATATTCATGTTTAAAGGATTCATGATTGTTCTAGTTAGTTTCTTGAAGTAAATTTTTAATTCTGCCTTATACATAGTCTCATCTAGTAATTTGCAAAAAAGAAACCAGCTGATTTTACACCAGCCGGTTTCTTTTTTGCGTTTAGACTCTAATACCTATTTTGACTCTCTGGTTCTTACCTACGATCATTGGTTCCCCGCTCATATTTATGATTAGGAAAAAGCTTGAACTACTCCCACTTAGCTAACGCTTGAAGTGAGAGATTCCTGCGAACACTAGTGTATCCACCAGTTTCTTAGCAGGCTACCCTCGTAGTCCCTACGATTGATACGAAATTCGTATGGTCTTGCCGTCTTGTTTTTGGTTTTTTGACACTTGGTTTTCGCGCCACAAGTCCCACTTACTCATTGGGCTACGTCCTGTACATTCCTTGAAGTGGGAGTATTCTTTCGGAAAATGATAAAAAAGTCCGATAAAAACTTTTTAATCATCCTATTTACGATGGAGAAAAATGAACTATGTATCTTGTTGAGATCTCCAGATCGAATTCTTACTTTTTCTTTTCCAAATAATCCGCAATCCCCATTGCGCAAACATTTAAATCGAGTTGGATGATTTCATCAACATCAGGGCTTGGGGACACATTTTTTTCAGCCAAATATTCGCTTATCTTTGCAAAAAGACCTTTTGATATGGAAGCTGTTTTTTCTTTGAAAGACGCATCCGCTTGTTCTTTTGTGACGCTTTCACCCGTTTCGACGAATATAGGAAGCCAGTATCTTAGTTGTTTGAATGCGAGGTCAGGGTTTTCAGACATGCCGTAATGGCCAAAATAAATCCGGTCAATGTTCAAATTTTCGATGCGGTCAGCGGCTTCAAGCATCGCTTGAGGATTAAATTGATTTGGTGAAGTTGAAGGCAGATAAAACTCAAAGCCTTTTGAAAGCAATTGCGGATAATAGACTCCAACGGTATCTCCCGTGAAAATGCCGCTGCTGTATGGATCGTAAATAGAAAAATGATGATTGGCGTGTCCTGGGGTGTTAAGGAAGGTCAATGTTCGATTTTTGCCGATTTGAAGTGTATCTCCGTCCTCTTTCACTACTAGTCTATCTTCAGGAATCGGCAGAATCGGATTAAAAAATTCGTCGAATTGCTGGCCATATACTGCCCGGGCACCTTGAATCAACCTGGACGGATTCACAAGATGCCGCTTTCCTTTTGGATGGACAATTACTTTGGCGTTTGGACATCTTTCCAGCAATAACCCTGCACCGCCCGCGTGATCAAGGTGAATATGGGTGACAATAATATATTTGACTTCTGCCGTATCTACCTCTAAAGCTTCCAACCCTTTTAATAAATAAGGAATGGATGGGCTCGCGCTAGTTTCAATGATTGTTATGTCTTCTTCATGGATGACATATGTACCTGTTCTGTTTTCTTTGCCTAAATCAAACACATCAATCAAGGAAATTCCATAACCCAAATCGATTGGTTTTCTCATAAAATCATCCTCCTGTAACCCTGTTTTGTTTTATTTTACCTTTTTAACGCTGCTAAATCTATCATATTTCATGTTCTATATACCAGTTAGGATTGAATTGCTCGTATAAATCATAATAATGGTCGTCATCCAATCCCGTTTTCTCTTCGCAAGCTAAGAAAGCGACAGTCAGCAGTTCTTCTAGCTGAGGGGCTGTCCTCTCTTCCTCTAGCGGTATTAAGACAGAGGTTATGCTTTCAGGATTTTTTATAACAGCTTCATACTTCTAATCATCAAGTGTTATAAAATTGTCTAAATTTGTCATACTGTATACTACACATTAGGTTAAATTATGATGTAATGCCATGTTTAAAGATTTATCGTGCTATTTTATTATTTACTTTATGAAGAGGTGGTCATATGCCAATGCAACGTACATTTATAATGGTCAAGCCGGATGGTGTGAAACGAGGTTTAATTGGGGAAATTGCAAAGCGCTTTGAACAAAAGGGGTTCACTTTATTGAATGCCGAGCTTATGACGATTGATCGAGCAAAAGCGGAATCTCATTATATGGAACATCAAGATAAGCCGTTTTTTGGAGACCTGGTTGATTTTATTACGTCAGGCCCTGTTTTTGCAATGGTTTGGGAAGGAGAAAACATTATAGAAGTTTCCCGTCTCATGATTGGAAAAACAAGTCCGGCAGAAGCATTGCCTGGTACGATTCGCGGTGACTTTGCATGCACGAAATCGGAAAACGTAATCCATGGGTCCGATTCTCTCTTAAGCGCCGAACGGGAAATTGCGAATTTTTTTGACCCGCTGGCAGTGCGTTCATTAGATGAGGATTATCCTTATGACGAACGAAAATCAGTTTGAGTGGTTAAACATATGTTAAGAGGATGACCCGGCAAGAGAAATCCCATAAAGCCAAGGATTTTTCGGCCGGGTCTTTTCAGTAAAAACGTCTCTGGCTGTCTATTTTAAGCTTAGGGGACAGCTCCTTTGTTTTTTATATGTACCTCTTTTTCAACTCTTTGAATCCTGATATTGTTCTTTAAGGCTGGCAATCCCCTCTTTACACACTCCATAGCTGAGCCAGGAACAGCCTTCACACAGGTAGTCAAGATCGTCTGGATTGACGTAACGTGCAACCATTTTTTTAAATACCCAGTGGAAATGAGTGACATTGTTATAGCCGACTTCACTTGCAATCTCTGTCACTTGTAAAAACGAATTCGTTAACAAATTATCCTCAATAAAGTAGCGTCCTTTCCCCTTTAACGTATAAAAAATCTCTAGTGGTCACAGCCTAATTCATTTGGATTGTTTGGCACATCTTTAGACACATGCCATCCTTGTGACTCGTAAATTCTTATTCTGTTTGTTTCCATGTCTGCCCTCCTTTAGGCTGTTGGTTATAGATTTGGCAATTCCTCCGTAATTATTCTCTGCTGAGCCTTCGAGCCCCGTTTGCGTAACAAAAAAGAGATGTCTGTTTAATATTAATGTTGACATTTACAAGTTCGATGTCACTCTCCAGATTGCGATAAAATCACAACAATTGCGGGTTGTATTGCGCCATTTCAAGATAAAATCGGGTAGATTTCTTAAGTTTGATGAGAACTTCCTCTTCTTCCAACAGATAAGGACTTAACGAGCGATTTTTGGGCCTGCACCACTTCCCGCAGTGGAATTCGATGGAAAATTTTTCAGCAGAGTTATAGCTCGATCATTTATATAACACTTATTAGAGGAACTAAAAACATGCAAAAGAGCCCTTGACGAAAAAAGGGCTCTTTTGCGTTCATAGAAACGTAGTTTTATAGTTTTATAAACGGTGATTCTTAAATTTTTATATTTGTTATGCTATGTTTTATTTCATCATAAAAATCGTGCAATTTTTCAAGAATCTCTTGCTGCCATGATGTATCACCAATACTTCCTGCATAAAGATACAGGTCTAAATAATCATTCACCCATAGTTGTGTCTCTTTCATATCCATAACCATCTAAATCCATATCACGATTCTTCGTGTTTTCCGATACAACGTTCACATTCATATAAATAAGACTCATGTTGTTCTTCAATTTCATATCCGCATTCACGACATTCCTTTTTTGGTAAGTGACGGTAAAATTCTAAACTTAACATGTTTATTACCTCCCCTTATTTATTTGTTAGTTTCATTGTATTATAACACATTTTAAAAGTCAACACCTGTTATATAATTGATAATTAATTTATTCTAAGGGACGGGCACTTTTCATTTCCGCAAATAGTGGTAAAATAAGAATGAAGCTGACTCATTGAAACTTTTGAATATGGAGGGCAAGCAAAATGGAAAACCAACAACTCGTTACCGTGATTCATGACAATCAATCGATTCAACTACACATAAATCGCATGGCGATTTATCATGTGTGTACGATTATTGAAGCCGTTAATGCCGAGAGTGAATGTTTTTATTTGTTCTTTTATAAAAATCAATTCCTTACAGGCCGGAAAGCCTCTCAATTAAATCGGCAGTCGCGTATCGAAACGGTGTTCAAGCAAGGAATCGTTTTCCATTTTCCCCATCCGCTGATCAAGGCTTTACTGACGAAAAATCAACCTTTCATTTTCCAGAACTTCAATCAATTATTGAAAAACGTACAGCGGCAATATTCTCCTCAAGAAACAATGATGATCTTTTCTTTCTTTGATTCCTTTATTCAAAAAGAAAAACTGATCAAACTTATGACGAATTCCTTTTATCAATACCGGAGAAACGGTCAATTATTTTTAGCATATCGAATTATCCGGATTTTAAGGGATTTTGCGCCGGAAAGTAAACTCGCACAAGAGATATGTAATCATATACAATACCTGAAGTATGCAAAGCTTTATGATCTTCCCGACCAGACTCTACAAGAAAAAGACCCCCTTTATGCAGAACAACTGCACTTTCAGCAAAGGGAGAATGAACGCTTCTTTTCCCTTCTTCAAACGAGCCTGACCAAAGAAGACAGATGGATCGACATGGCGGCCCTTTACATCGATCAATTCATCCAGTCCAAAGAGCCTGACACTGACGCTTATCATGTTCTTTTTTCCTTTCTTTCTCGCCATTTTTCAGAGGAGGAGACTTCTGATCTATTACAGGATTTATGTACACGAGGCCCTGTTTTTCCGCAGCTGCGTGAAGATTTATTCGATTTATGGATGAATCTCCAGCGATATAACGAAGCTGTCCAATTATTAGCGGAGCAGCAAGCACCTCTTACCCCATCTCAATATGAACAACTCATAGACGCCCTTGAAAACAGTTCGTTAGCCTCCGACAGGCTTCATATAGAAAAGATGAATGCGCTGCTCATTTACCAGACCCATCCTGAAAAACTGGAGAAACTGCTGCGGCTATGTATACCGCTATTACTAAGAAAATATGACCTCACCTTTGTCAAAGAATGGGTGCAACCATTTGAACGACTGAATTTTGCTCTGCCAACCGTACAGAAAGTGAAGAAGATGGTGGAAATGACTGAAGATCCTGACCAGCAGTTAGGTTTAGGGAAACTTTATTACCAGATGAACCAATTAGAAAAAGCGGTCGAGTGCTTTAGCTGGGAGATGGAATTGAAACCGACAGATCCGGTTCCTGTCCAATGGCTGACCAAGGTATACCGGGAATTAGGAATGATAGAAGAATCAAAAGCGTACGAGTACATGTATTCAAATATGCAAAAATACGCATAACAATATTGGTCGAGCGGCATGAACATCTCGGTTTAGATGATGACACGACACCTTTCGTCTGTCTACTTAAGAGAGAGCATATCAGCCTATTATGTTGCATTAGTTTTTTGTATAGAATAAATCCGCTTTTCCTCCCTGTAACTTACCCATCTCCTTTTGAAACAAGCTCATATTATATAGAGCGAGAGTCATTTAAAAGACAAAATGCGTCTGAAGTTAACATAATGATTCTTATCAACGAAACAAAAAAGCTCAGGAACCTTGGTCGAAAAAGGTTCCCGAGCTTTTTCCATTTTATCGCATATACATCGGTGATGAATCAACTATTGCAGATAACATCTCGCTTTGTTCACAAAATGGTTTCTTTTTATATGGGATTAGAAGTAATAAATCCATACTTTTATATCTAGGTTATATGAGGGCAAATACCAGGTCCTTCACTTTTCTGGTTTAGCAAATGAAACTTTCCTTCTAGTACGATTCCTAAGAATTCTTCTACATCCATTCAAATCCTTTTCAAGTTTTCTATTTTTTATTAAATCTATATTAATTCATCAAAAATCCGCAAATTCAATAGGATGGTTGTCCATTCACTTCGACTTAACTTGAATATATTACTGATATAAAGCAAAAAGGAGGTGAGTCAATGTCAGAGTGGAAACGTTCTAGAAATTCCTCGAGATCTGATTCAGACAGCAAAGCAAAAGCGGATGTAGATTTGGACAATAAAAATAGAGCAGATTTAGATAATGACAATGATTTAAAAAATGAAGATCGTAACACAAACAACGCCAAAGCCGAAATTGAAAACAGTGGAAATTCTCGTATCGACCTTGATATTAAAGTTGATTCTGACTCCAGAGCAAAAGTACGTGCACGTTCTGAATCTGAACAAGATCAAGAACAGAAGCAGGAGCAAGATCAAGAAGATTAAGAAGTAAAACAAAATAAGAACCGAAATCGATGTAGCCAGGCAATGAAAGGGAGGCAGGGAGCACACGAATCCCTCCCTCTCCTTCTTATTATTTTCTAAAGGAGGACATACTATAAAACATCTAAAAAATAACCAATATTTACACAATCTGGGCGATTTATCTTTACTAGAGAAAATTTCCTCAATTGATACTCAAACGAGTCAATCAAGCATTGATCGTAGTGGAAATTCAGATGTTGATGTTACTGTAAATGTTCAAGTTGATACAACAGCCATTGCATTTGCCATGCTGTATTCATTATTAATGACCAAACAAATCTCGGACGAAGAGTGTAAATTAGCTGTTCGGCAATTAGAAAGGTTGACAAATAAGGATAAGAAATCCTCTTATGGAAAGGAAAATAACTATATACCTAAAAACAATAGACCTAAAATGAAAATAGAATACCCGTCTAAAAACAATAGACCTGAAATAAAAATAGAAGCCCCGCTTAAAAAAAAGAGACCCGAAATGAAAATAGAATACCCGCCTAAAAGGTAGGGCTCTTAAACATTAACCAAGTTATATGTTTAAGAGCCTTCTTCTTTTTATATATCCTCCTATGGGATACCCCAACATGCGACAAGAATAAACGGCTAACCCTATATAATCTCACAAAGGGTAATATGTAGTGATACGACTTAAAAGATTGTCACCTATTTAAAAGGCCCTTTGCTGAATAAATCCGCTAGTTATTGTAAAATATCTCTATAAGCCATAAATCGGTTACATTAATTATATTTATTATTATTCTCATTTTTGCGTAAACATTAGTCTTTTGTGTACAATTCAAAACTACCGAACAATAAGTTAGAAAGGAATGCCCCTATGCCATCTAACTATATACTAACCGGCATCTTTGCCATTTTAATTTTCAGTTTATTAAGCTTTTTAAAAAAGGTTTTTTCTTTTCCATACGAAAATCCCCTGTTTGCTTTCATCTTTATTTTATTGGTGGGCTTGTTTGCCTGGTTTTTAAACAGGCTGACAAACCCGCAAAATCAACGAGTGAATTTAAAAGAAGTTATTGCTTCACTGTTAGTGGCAGTACTTATTGCTTTATATGTATATAGACGCTAGCTAATAAAACTCTTCTTTGACCTCTAATCTTTGTTTTCCGGGGCTTATCCTATCTATCTTCTGCGATAGATCACTTCAACTGTGACTTTATCCTTGAATTCAGGATTCAGGCACTGTAAGAATGCTTCAATCGCAACGGACCTGCAAGCAGCAAGTGCTATTCCAGGGTTTTTCCACATGGATACCTCGATGGCATTGTTTGCTGCTTTTGATGCTTGTTTACTTATAATTTTTTGACACGTATTGGACTTACCATTAAAATAGCGAGTAAGATTGTTACGTATGGATTGCTGTAGAGAAACATCCCCATACCAGCCATGATAAGTCCTGAAAAAGGAATGGGAATACCAATGAAATAGCCAATTGTAGGATTAGCACTAAATCTTGCTAATCTCAAAGCTCCCATTGTCGGATAAAGCATAAACGCAAAAGATGTTAACCAGGAATGAGAAGATAGTGTATGAAATAGTACAGCGGGTGCAACCCCAAAACTGATCACATCCGCTAAAGAATCCAACTCAATCCCGAGCTCACTATTCACTTTTAATTTTCTTGCGATTCTTCCATCCAATAAATCCAAAAAAGCTGCTAAAAAAATAAAAATGGCTGCTAGTCGCACATATCCATTCATATTGAAGGTAATAGAAAAAATACCGCTTAATAAATTTCCAATTGTAAATAAGTTGGGTATCCATTTAACGAGTTGATAGGACAATCGGAGGCCACCTTTCAAAAACTAGAACACTAATCATTACATGCACTTCTCATTTATTTTAACTAATATTTACCATAATATGCATCCAGTGGGGAGATTCTATAAGGAAAACAGGTACAGTGACATTTTGTACGAATATAAAATGCTAGTGCACCGTTTCGAGTCCAAATCTATTGTCTTGATTTAGGCCAACGGTAAAATTCGCATAAAAAAACGCCTCTTTCGCTCAAATAGTGATTTCATCAGCTAGATAAACGAAAAAGGCGAATTTTTATGGCTGCTCCTCTAAGCGTTTCGTGCACTTCAGGGACAACCTCTTTACTTTTCAAATGATTATTTTGCCGAAAAGCTGGCTAATTTTTCACCTGTTGTCGGAACTTTAACATCACCGTTTAAAATTTTTTATTAGTCAATACTTCCACTTACTATTTCACTACCCCTGCTCTCCTAACCCTATATCAACATCTGTTTGGGTAATTTGATCAAAAGTCAGTCTTGGCCTCTGAGCACCTGCTGAAAATAAAAGCGGTAGGTATTTCGTAAAAAAGTTTCTATGGGGAGCTGAACCTCCAGGCGGTATTTGCTTAGGATGAATGGAAAACGTTCAATCCCTTTTTGACGTAGGCAATTTTCCATTTCCGGATCTTTCTCCTTGGTAAGTTCGAGAATTAATGGTTCCACAATGGGCCAGCACGTGTCCCGCAAATACTGAAGAGCTTCCTCATCTCCTGCGTTCTGATAGCGTTGAATCCAATTTTTTAGTTTTGCTTCCATTGTCATCACCCGATTCCCAGTATACGCCATCCTTTTGAATCTGCCAACATGAACGTTCTTATGCCCTTTTTGCCAATTAAGGTTTGATAGTTAATTTCCTTAGCCCATAACAGACAGATTTTAAACAGATTAGAAAATCATATGAAATATATGGTAATATTTTAATGGGAGATTAAAGTTCAACTGGCAATAAGGAAGGAGCTGACCATTGTGATTAAGTACAAGGAACTTCATCATGTTGGACTCAACGTGACAGATTTAGAAAAATCAAAACATTTCTATAGTCAAATCTTATGTTTAAAAGAAATAAAACGTCCTGATTTTAATTTTGAAGGAGCTTGGTATGAAATAGGACAACAGCAACTTCATTTAATCGTGTGTCCAAGCTCGCAGACAATTCGCTCAAACAAACATTTAAATAGCAGAGAAGGGCATTTTGCACTTAGAGTTGAAAGTTATGACGAAACCTTAAACTGGCTAAAAAAGAATAATGTAGAAATTCTTGAAAAACCAAATAGTATAAGCGGTTTTGCGCAAATATTTTGCGCTGATCCGGATGGAAATTTGATTGAATTACATGTTGAGCAAGAAGATCTAAAAAATCTATAACATTTTCCTCAGCATGTTTCTCTGCGACAGTCCGCAGTATCGTTTCATGAAAAGAATTAATGGCTTGGTCAAAAATGTGGTCAGTTTCATGGGCAAATAAAATTGACCACAGGTTCTGTTGAGGTTTATAAAAACATATAAGAGAAGAAGGTTCCCTCCTTCTACAGCTACGGATGGCATTTCTTTAAAAAGGAATACTGCCCCATTTCTTCAACAAGAAAAAGAGTTGCCGCAGCAAACTCCCATTCTTAAACTCAAGCCCCCGTTCGTATTATAAGGTCAGCCAGATTGGACTGCACCCCAATTGTTAGACACAACTAACAATTGGAGGTGCATTTTTTTATGACAAAATATTCTTTAGAGACGAAATTAGCTGCTGTTCACGCTTATCTAGACGGTACAGAATCCTTTAGGGATATAGCAAAAACGTATCTTATTGAAATTATTCCACTGTTGGATCTGTTTCTTTAAGGGTTACAACTAACTCAGCCTTGTTTGTTTTACTTAGCTCGTTTAACACTCGTAAAACTTCCGTGGACTTTTCTCCGATGAGCTCGGCAATCTGATTGGCGCTCAACAACGTTACTTGCTCTTTTAAGCAGGCTGTAATTTTATCCTCTATTAGTTTCTTTCTTTTCTCAGCTTCTTTTTTCTGTTCTTTTTCTTTCTCTTTACCTTCTTCCAAGAGCTTTTCTGCTGTTTTTGGTTTTTCTAAAGTTAGCTTTCCTGTAATAATATGGGTGAAAATCAGTTGTTCTTCAGAATCCTTCTCTTTTTTACTAGGCTTAGATCCTAATTGTGTTTTAGCCTCAATTAGAGAATACTCAGGTGTAATTGTCTTTGTTTCAAAATTAACTGGTGCAATTAAAAATTTTTCTTTATATGTAGTTAATACTGCGTATCTTTGCTTTTCGTGTTCTGCAACATAATAAGAACTTTTCAATGAAGCAAAAGTATATCCAAGCAGAGGAAACAAGAAAATCAAGAGGATGATAGTGTTCCAAAGTAATTGAGCATATTTTTGAGCGACAAAGAGAAAGGCCAGAAGAATTAAAAAAGTAACTAAAATTTTCTCCCAAGCAAATAATACATTGAACGTGACATCAAAATGGCTAGACCTTCGATACAAATTAAAAGCCCCTGTGGAAATGAACGACAAAAATAGTATTTGGAATCCTACTGACATGTGTCTAGACCACTCTTTAACTTCTTGTTTTTCTTCTTTAGACATTTTTTCTGAGCTAGTATCTTTCGAGAAAAAATGGAAAAGTGGAATAATAAGCCCTATGAAAATGATAAATAGAATAAGACTATTCTTAGTCGCATTATTAATATCAATGCTAATGAAAGAAATCGGATAACCGTAATTTAGATCTATATTGTCTCTTTCGTTTACATTAATCTCAATCGTTTCAGGTTTTTTCACCAGGAACACTCCGCTGTGTTATGATTTAATTGGTTGGGCCGGGTGAGATCCTGGCTTTTTTATTTTTCTGTATGCATAAAGTAAGTGGTAATTGCTAACTTGTATAACATCTATATCCCACATTGAATTTATGTTACTCATTCAACATGTCAACACCGGTTTGATTAATAGGTATTACCTATACCTATAGTAAGGTGGATGCAAATTATCTTTTGGGATGGATGGAGGTTAGCTTTGTGGAGCAGCATAAGCAACTACCGAAGGTATGAGAGATTATTAATGGTGAAGATGTTGATCGGAAACCCGGGGATGTAGTCAAAAGTTAATTATTTTCATCCCGGGACGAACGTATATTTAACGTGTAACTAATCATTAAAATGAGAATGACAAGAGATAGGATCAGATTTCTCTCTGGATGATCGCTATTGACAATAATAAATCGAATGGTTCCAGTAATTCCAATATATAACAGATAACGAATAGGAAAGTGATAATTTTCCTTAAAGTACTTTACAATGATCGAAATAAAAGCAAAATAAAGAAAGAAAATGAGCACATCCTGCAAAATATCATGAACATTTGGGCTATCATCAATGACATACTGAAAAATAAAATACAGTTCTCGGAGCATAAAAAAAGTAAGCATAATCCCTAGTAGAACAAGAGAACTGTTGAGAACGATTTGGAAGAATTTAATAATTTTTTGAAGTTCCTTCATAACTACCCCTCCAATATGAGAATGCATGAAACCTGCTTTATTCAAATACTAATACTAATACTTACCTTTCGATCCTTTTTCCATTCTTTGAAAGAAACAAGCCCAATTCAATGACACGACTGATATCCGCATTACTGAACACCACAAAAGATTAAAAATAATGATTGATCCATTTCTTCTCTACCCAAGATACATGATTAATCATTTTCCCCTTAAGTTTGTTCTACATTTCAGTTAGAATATTTGCCGCTTTCTTAAAATGATTAATCATGCTGGTTACAGGTTTTCGCGATACTTGTCCAACTTCGGTTTTTGAGATTTCTCTCATTGCTTTCAAAAGCATATTTGATGATTTCAGCTTAAAAAGCAAAAAACCCCACCACGGGAACCTTCCTTTTACAGAAAGTCTTGCCCATGGTGGGGTAATAACTTAGCAATGCCATACTAAATAACCAACCCGCCATTATCCTTATAAAAGAGATAAAATGATAACATTTCACATTATTACCCTTTTATCCATATGATTATAATCTCTTTTTGCAAAGAATACAATCTCTACTTTTATTATTTAATCATGGCAAATATCATCACAAGTAACCCAACCATGAACTTTTAGAAGGCTTCCTTTTGTTGACTTTAGAATTTTTAATATTTTCATTTAGCACATAGTTTAATTAGAATTATACGTAAAGTAATACTTGATATAAGTAAGCAACTATCTATTTAAAATTCTCGAAGTTTTCTTGAAACAATGAATTACAAAAAAAAGCAACGTTTCCAGAGAAAACGCTGCTAAAGCTTACTTAAGATTGAGTATGGGCGCTTAATTTATTTCCATATCTTTATAAAAGGCTCTGTAAAAAATAGGAATATTCCACAATACTCCAAACCCCTCACACTTTAAACTTTCTTCTAAAGTAGTTATGGCTTCTTCTATGCTTTTTGATGTTTTCACTGTATAGTCGAACATTAAGAACCCTCTTGCCTTCCTATTTGGAAAACTTTATTTGATTTTGTATCTGCGCTTTTATAATTTCCCAAAGACAAAGCTTTAAAAACTTAATACTTTACACAGCTAACAGAAAACGCCATAAGCGAAGACTTGTTTACGTTAATAGACATTATGTATTTCTTATTTAGCTTCTTTACTTTATGGTTCACAATAACATCAAAACGCTATTTCAAGAGCTACTGGACAGTGGTCGCTACCCATTACATCTGAATGAATTTGGGCGTCTTTTAATGAGTCTTTTATCCGTTCAGATACAATAAAATAGTCAATTCTCCACCCTATGTTTCTCTCCCTTACCCTACTCATATAGGACCACCACGTATAGGCGCCTTCCTTATCTGGATATAAGTATCGAAAGGCATCTATAAATCCGGACTCCAGCAATGTTGTCATCTTTCCTCGTTCTTCTTTTGTAAAGCCGGAGTTTCCTTTATTTGATTTTGGATTTTTTAAGTCGATGTCGTGATGAGCTACATTTAAATCACCGCACAGAATAACCGGCTTTATGGCATCTAAATCCTTCAGATAGCTGCGAAGCTTATCTTCCCAAACGATTCTGTAGTCAAGCCTCGCCAAATCTCTTTGAGAATTGGGAGTGTATACATTCACTAAATAAAATTCCTCAAATTGTAACGTGATGATTCTTCCTTCTGGTTCCTGCTCTTCCATTCCTACACCGTATGTAACAGATAACGGCTTCTTCTTTGTAAATATGGCTGTACCGGAATACCCTTTTTTTATTGCATAATTCCAATATTGAAAGTAGGGTTCCAAGTCCAGATGGATTTGTCCTTCTTGACATTTCGTTTCCTGGATGCAGAATATGTCTGCATCCATTTCTTTAAAGTAGTCTAAAAATCCTTTGCGTACACATGCTCTAATACCGTTAACGTTCCAAGAAATTAGTTTCATAAAATAGTCATGTTCTCCTTGCTGGCTGATCTATCTCTTTTTAGTCTGGTCCTTCATCTATTTTACTTTTTTACCTCTATCACCGGGTTTTCCTCTGTTCGCCCCTTTTGATCCTCTCATCTTGAGTCGGCTTACAGAAATTTATGTGAATTTATATGTTAATGAAATTTTATCACTTATTGCCTGTTGAATGTACCATTATGATTTTGGGATTTATTTACGCTTTTATTTCCGACAGTTCTCCTTTATAATTGCCTGTTGGAGAAAGGAGGAGAGCGGATGGCTGATGTAAAGCAATTTGTCTTTTTCGACTTTGAAATGCTGTGTTCAGATAAAGGAATGCCTTTTAGCGATATGGAAGGAATCCGGCTGGGTGCTGTGAAATATGACATTGAGACACAAAAAATTTCGTATTTTGACCGTTATATTCGACCTGTAAAACGAGCGCCCCTAAGTCAATTTTGCAAAGAATTAACAAAAATTAGCGATTCTGACCTGGTGGATGCCAGTGGCTTTAAAGCAGTGTTTGAAGATTTTCTAGCCTGGATTGGCGGCGTTAAAAAATCTCGCTTTTTCTCATGGTCTACCAGTGATTTATCCCGCTTAAAAATGGATGCAGAGAAACATGAAATCCCTCTTACTACGATTAAAAAAATCGAAAAACGCTATATAGACTTTCAAGCGATCTTTACAAAACGAGTTTCAAGGAACAACCTTTCAGTGGAGAATGCATTAGGTTTATACGGATTAAGTTTTATTGGTGAAAAGCATAATCCCATGTATGATGCCTATAATACCCTTCGCATTTATTTAAGCTTCTTAAAAGGGAGAATAGAGTCTGATTTGATTATGTTAAAACAGTTTATTTTTGAAGAAATACCACATGAAACGGAACAAATTAATGTAATGCTTACCAAATGCTTAAAACAAGATTTGCAAGTATTTATCGAAGAATTAAACGAAATGTATAGAATGAGAGATGCAATAAAAATCATAAAAAGAACTCGAAGAATGGTTGAAAAATATGAAAATGTCCTCATCAATCGTTCTGATTTGTTTTCTCAAGAAAATGTTTATTATGTTCGTCTTTTAGTCAATTTTCATCACGATTTACTAGCATCTTATAATGAACATCTCCAGCACTCATCCAAGATCATGATTTTAGATGAAAGTATGATACAATCTTTAAACCGGCTTTCGTTGAAGCGAGGATGAAGAGCCATTCTCCTTCGTACATATGATATGAAACCATCCTTCCTAGGCGGCAATGCCCTGACCCATTAATTGGTTGATTTTAATAACAGGGAAAGGCATTAATTAGGTTAGCGAGGTCATTTTATTTATGACTTATTTTTTCAATACCTTCATTAACCAAAACAATGGAGCACGTAATTACTCCAGAAAAAAACAAGAAAGAGTTGAAAGGGTAAAAAAATGGAAGAACCCAAAGTTGAGATAAAGAGCCAGAGCAACCAGCAGTAGAACTCTTTAATTTGGGGCATTTACTTTTTCAGCCTCCCGATAGTATTCAGTAATGACGGTAGCCAGAGCCTTAATTGTATTTTTCAACTCTTCCATATCATTATCCACTCCACCAACCTCGATAAGGATGGAATGGGCGGCTAAATCCTGATTATATACGCCATTCACCCCTTTTCCTACTTTGCCCAGTACCCCTCTACTTAAGCCGGGATATTTGACTTTTAACGCCTCATGCAATGATTTGGCAAATTCAAGGTTTTGTTCAAAATTAGGATTTTCTTTTCCTAAAACAAATACCACTCTTGCATACGATGTACCATTGATGTTGATTGTCGTATTCTTCTTTCGAAGTGAATCTCTGTGTAAATCCAAAAAGAATTTTAAGTTTTTGTCTCGACTCATGGCAGATTGGACAATGGTTCGGGACGCTTGGTATGCTTTGGATGTACCCCAGCCTTTTTTCTTCAGTTCTTGTCCTATATTTGTCTTGTCCACTACGGCTCCAACTTGATTCTTCTCCAGTTCTTGAGCCAGCATTTGCCCCACTAACGTAATATTGGTTTTAGAATCTGCAGCCTTATCGGCATCCGGTTCATTCGTGATCCCTAGTAATGGAAAATAAGATTCCCAACTATGCGTATGATAAATATAAAAGTTCTTTTCTTTTGGAGGATTAGCGGTTGGAGGAGCATCTGTATTGCTTTCGTACTGCTCCAGTTGTTCCTTGGCCATCCCTCTTTCTTTTAGGAGAATCTCCAATGGAGGGGAAGACTCAACAGGCGTATTTGTATAATCAGTCCCCTGTCCCGCCGTTAAGATGTCGTATTTGTATAAAAGAAATCCGGGTAATTCATTGCCTATGAGGGTCCTGATATCTCCCATACGGATATTAGTCGCTAATTCAAGTCCCGCAGAAGACAAGGAGACATTTTTTATATTCGGCTTATCTTGAACGAAATAAGCATTTTCAAATCCCATCACCCGAATAAACAACTCTGTCGAAGCTGAATGGAAAGAATCATGGACATATGACGGCAAGTACAAAGAACTTCTTTGCATCGTTGAGAGCATGCCGGCCAAAACAAACACGCATACAACACAAAAAGGAACCAAAAAAACAAGGACATTAAACCTTGAGTCCCAATTCAAAATGTAAGTTTTAGGTTTCATTTCTCTTCTATCCTTTCTTTATTCTTTACTAGAATATATGTAATTGGGAGAGATATAGAAGAAGATTCTCCATCATCAAGAGGTAAGGATTAACTTAGGAGGCTGATATTGCAGCATAAGGAAAAATAAACTAGTTCACTTTGAATCCATAAGAAAATGGATACGGCCTTCGGGAATTTGCCGCGTGCGACTTCAGGTAAAATGGTAACAATCATTCTATTGACCCTACTAATTTGTACTGAAAAACAGGAAGCAGCATAAATTTATAGTAATCAGTCATTGCTGCGTTTTGTGGAATGGTCATTCATTGTCAACTTATCATAACCATTTTATTTAGGAGGTATTATATGTGAAATTATCTTTTTTTGAAACATTTAAAGAAGTAATAGCTGTCATTCTTTTTATGCTGTTTGTCTATCTCTTCTTTTTTGCTAAACAGGTAAAAGAATTTCTCTTCATTAATCAAGTTCCTGCTGATTTTGCCAATATAAATACTATTTTTCTTAGCATTGTGATGGAAGCCATCCCGTTTATCTTACTTGGTGTTTTTGCTTCTGCTCTTATCCAGTCTTTTATTTCGGAAAAAACGCTTCAAAGAATGTTACCAAAACATGCATTTCTTGCGATGCTGCCAGCCGCTTTATTAGGGATTATTTTTCCAATCTGTGAATGTGCGATCATTCCCGTTGTACGGAGATTAATAAAAAAGGGATTGCCTTTGCATGTAGGGATAGTAATATTAGTGACCGTACCAATTTTGAATCCAGTTGTTTTTTTATCAACTTATTTTGCCTTCCCCCATAATGCTCCTGTCTTGTACTACCGGATGGGACTGGCTTTTTTAGCCGCTATGCTGATTGGTTCAGCGATCTACTTTATTTTTAAAGACAAAAATATAGTAAAGGATTCGCCTCTTTCTCATCATCACCACACTCATCAAAGGAATAGGTGGATACAAACCCTCCATCATGCCAGTGAAGAGTTTTTTGATACAGGTAAGTACCTTATTATAGGATCATTTATTGCAAGCTTATTTCAAACTTACTTAAATCGGGACATTTTAGTGTCCATTGGGACAAATGATTCGATAGCTCCCGCGGTAATGATGGGATTTGCCTATGTATTATCGCTTTGCTCAGAAGCAGATGCTTTTGTTGCCTCTTCATTTTCCAGTACCTTTACAACAGGTTCTTTGATTGCTTTTTTGGTATTAGGACCCATGATTGATCTTAAGAATACCCTTATGCTTTTCGCCTACTTTCGTAAACGATTTGTGATTGCCTTTCTATTCCTGATTTTTAGCATCGTGTATGGCCTAGTGTGGATACTTCAAGCTTTTGTTTTATAGGGAGGAATAGTGTATGACTAAATCGATAATAAGATTTCACACTTTTTTGAGAGGGATTATATTAGCAGGCTATACTTTGTTTTTCTTTAAATTGTTAGTGACCAATCAGATCATCTATTTTATCTCTCCAAAAATGAAACCTTTTTTGGATTTTACAGCAATCGTGCTGCTCATTCTAGGCATTTTCCAAATCATAAAAGGAACTTCAGCAAACCAGAAAGATGTGGGGTGTAGCTGTTGTGAAGGGCATCATCCTCCAGGTAATACTTTACGCTCTTTTCTCTATTATTCTCTTTTTATCATTCCCATCATAACAGGCTTTCTTTTTGCCGATCATACTCTTAACAGTGCTGTCGCAGAAAAGCGTCAAATTCAGTTTGGGACTCTCCATGCTCAAAAGATAAATCAGGTCAAAAAAGAGGATAATACGGCCTCTAAAGGAGACACAAAAGAGAAGGAAAATTCAGCTAGCCGATCGAGATCCATCAATGACAAATCGCAACAGCAATCAATGACAGAACAGGAATATGAATCCCTGAAAAAAACATTGCTGAGCCAAAGGAAGATTATGATGAACGATGACAAGTATATCCCCATCCTGGACATTATTGAAGAAAACTTACCTGAATTCGCGGGGAAGGAAATAGAGACGGCTGGCTTTGTTTTCAGGGAAAATGGTTTTTCTAATGACCAGGTAGTGATTGCAAGGTTTGGAGTAGTTTGTTGTGTAGCAGACGCTTCCGTTTACGGTATCATGGCAAAAGGAAATGTAGCTGAGCTTAAAAATGATACTTGGGTAAAAATCAGGGGGACAATAGATAGCGAAACTTATAACTCTACAACAGTTCCCAGCATAAATATCAAATCCATAGAGAAAATTGCTGAACCTGCTCAGCCATATGTATACGATATCCCCATAAAAATAGAGTAATCCAACTTAATTATGGTTGGCTTTAAGCCAGCTTTTGTTATCAATATATAAGGATGGTTCAAGAAATTAGAAATAACAAAAAGGAGGAGAACACTATCAACAAGGTTAGCTCTTTAGTGTTGGGATCATTGCTTATTCTAGGTTTAGCCGGGTGTACAAATAGTCCAGATTCGCCTAAGTCTTCAAATTCAGCTGCAGCCACATCAGCAACTCAAAAAGAGATAAACGCAACTCCTACTATGTTCGAACAAAAAGAAGTAAAAAACATAGAAGTTACCTCTGTCAAAACAAAAATAACGAGAGCATTTACCAAAGAAAATGATATGAAGATGTTTACCGCTAGTATGGAGCATGCCAAAAAGATGAAATTGCTGTTGGATGAAGAATCTGCCGACAATATAGATTGTAAGATGAAAATTAGCTATCAAGATGGATCCAATCACAACTATTTCATTTGGATAATGGATGAAGGTAAAGATGTCGTGATAGGCTATCAGAAAAAACCAGACGATGTTCATCTCGAGGGCTATGAATTAACCGAAGATCGTTCAAAGCAACTAGCTCATTTATTAGAGGAAATACTTTAATCTTCCATAACTCCGTTTACTTAGTAGAGAAAGGGCTGGCCAAAAGGACATGTAAAGCGGACTTTTAACGTCAGCTCCCCTCTTATTTTCTATTCTATTTAAGCAAAAAATGGTTAAAAAACCAAATACAATAAAATTGCTCCAACCATTCTCAATATTCCGCTGTCCGTAAAAGCCGCTGAAAAACTGGACGGAAACATAGCATACATAGATTGCCACTAAAAAAACCTTGTCAATTACAAAAAAAAGAACTATTATAAAATAGTCAAATCGCAATCATTACGTTTAATATAATGATATTTACAAAGAAAAGGAGAATAATATGAAAAGGTTAGCCGTATTTTTCACAGCTGTACTAGTAACAGCACTGTTTTTATCCGGCTGCAGCAGCAGCCAAACTGCAACAGAAAGCAATGACAAAAAAGAAACAAACGATCAATTAACCATTTATACGACGATTTTCCCTTTAGAAGACTTTGCGAAAAAAATTGGCGGTGACTATGTAAAAGTAGAAAGCATTTATCCGCCTAACGTAGATGCTCATACATTTGAGCCGTCACAAAAAACAATGGTCAATATTGCCCAAGCAGATGCGTTTATCTACACCGGAGCTGGCTTAGAAGGATTTGTTGATAAAACAAAAGAAGCATTAAAAAATGAAAAAGTGAAATTTGTTGAAGCAGCAGACGGTGTGACCTTTATTAAAGGCGGTCATGACCATGAAGAAGAGTCCCATGAAGAAGATCATGGCGAAGACGTTCATAAGCATGAATCAGATGAAGAACACCATGACCACGGCGATTTTGACCCGCACGTTTGGTTAGATCCGATTCGCGCAATCACACTCGCTGAAAATATTAAAAATTCACTTGTTGAATTAAAACCGGAACAAAAAGAAACGTTCGAGAAAAATTTTGAAACATTAAAAGGTGAATTAGAACAACTTGATAAAGAACTTAGTGACACGGTTCAAAAAGGAAAAACAAAAGAAATCGTGGTAGCACATTCGGCATACGGCTATTGGCATGACCGTTACGGTTTAGAGCAAATTAGCATTGCAGGTCTTTCGCCAGAGAACGAGCCGTCACAAAAAGAATTACAGGCCATTATTAAAGATGCACGTGAGAAAAACGTAAAATACGTCATTTTTGAACAAAACGTTAAGCCAAAAATAGCCGATATTGTAAAAAATGAGCTTAACGCTGAACCATTAACACTTCATAATTTAGAATCTATTACAGATGAAGATATTAAAAACAACGAAGATTACGTAAGTTTAATGAAGCGCAACATAGAAACGTTGAAAAAAGCATTAAATTAAATCACAAGGCCGTTGAGATCGACTCAACGGCCTTGTTGTTTATCTTAGCTACCTTAAAGAAAGGTATTAAATAATCTACCAATTGGAAACATAATCTTAAATCCTATACAGCGAGGGGAAAAATATGGATGTTAAACAACGATCAAAAATTGAACACATAGAAGAAACACAACTCGAAATGACAAACTCATGGTTCGATTATTGGCAGCAATATTCCGACTTGGGTACACCGCAATTTTGGGTGCTGCTCGGTTTCCTGGTGATTCCTTTAATTATTTTATTCTTTCGTATGGATAAGAGAAAGGCATTACTTTTGGGATTCTTTGGTTACACTGTACATGTGGCGTTTACTTATATAGATACCTTTGGAGCAAGTAAGGCTTTATGGTTTTATCCATATACAGTTTTACCTATATTGCCTGTAAGTTTTGCTCTAGATGTTTCTTTTGTTCCAGTTACATACATGTTGGTGTACCAGTGGACTTTAGATAACAAAAAGAGTTATTATTTATCCATGTTAGTACTAAGTGCCCTTCTGTCTTTTGTCTTTAAACCAGTACTGGCAGCTTTACAGCTATTTCAATTGCATAGAGGAGCAAATTACTTCCATCTATTCTTGGGATACTTTGCTATAGCAATCATTGCTAAGGCAATTACGAACGTTTTCATTTTTTTGAAAAGAACTCCAAGTAAAAGAACTCCAAGCAAACCGACTGATTTAAAACACACTCGTACGGCAAGTGTGTTTTTTATATTGAAGCTGACGATGGTTAACTGACCATTCCAGGGTCATTTATTGTCAACAACCCAAAACCCTTTCGCCATGTAAGGGGTCGAGAATAACCGATTGTATTTTAATTCCTCTTGTTTTAGTAAAAGCTGCTTACTTTACTGTTCTTCTTCTGCCGCTTCCACTAACTTAAATAGAAAACGGTAAATCAAGCTATACGCCTCTCCTATGGACATGTCTTCTTTAAATCCTTCGACATAGTTCAGCGCAAAATTCAAGTCCCATAGGCCGTCACCTTGATTAAACATTAAACCAAATTTCAGTTCATCCCCGTGCAAGTTGTTTGATAGATATGTCTTTAACGTTGTTTCAAGTTTCTTCTGCAGCTTCAATCCAAGCATGACATTGTAGAAGCCAAATATATCATCAAGCTCTACAGAAACAGCGTCTGCCTTGACCATCTCGAACGAGTGAGATTCCAGATAGATAAACTCATTTTTATGCTGTTTCAAGAACTGAATGGGTTGAGTTAAAAAAGAGGCAGGTGTTTCTTTGGCAATAACCTCTTCTGATTCTTTATGTACTCGTTCAATATAGGCATCCGAGAAGCGGGAGATTGGATTTTCCTCTACTAGAATGATGTTCTCTTTTATATCATCTGATAACAGATCATATTTCTTCACATAATTCATTTCCTCTTTATACATGGCAAGCTCCACCTTATTCTCTCCCTGTAGAGCTTGTTGTTCTTCCTTCACTTTGATTACCTCTGCAATATGTTGTTTCATTCGATCTTTCAACATGACAAAACCTCCTATGCCTGCACCTGTCCTCCATACTATCATAACCTAAAAAAAGAGGTCGCAACGAACAGCCACAAAAAAAAGAAAATTCTTTTTTTATATTTAGCTAACCTGCTCTTTTGTAAAGATGAAAATCAACCACATTCTTTAATGGGTTCTTAAAAAGCAATATCTGGCTGCACTTCCCCTTATTCAGAAGCAACAATAACTGTCGCTTGCAACTCAATTTCCACATTCCCTTTTACAGCACGCGAAATCATACAGGAAGTTTCTGCTTTCTCGGCAAGCTTTAATGCTAATTGACGATCCTTCTCTGTTGCGCTCGGGTTTAAGACGATGTGCGGGCGATGGATGATTTTTTGGTAGGTAATGATTCCTTTTGTAACATCCACAATTCCTTCTGACTCCATTGTCAGGTCTGTTTTCTCTAAACCGCTGCGCTCCATCATCGCCGCAAGCGTAATAATATAACAGGTTGCCGCCGCTCCCAACAGCATTTCATCCGGATTGGTCCCAACGCCCGGTCCATCCATTTCCGGAGGGATGGAGACTTTCGCTTTCAGATTACCTGCCTCTATTTCTCCTACATCGTTTCGTAATCCGGGCCAGTTTGCTTTTAAATGAAAATGGTGTTGTGCCATTCGATATTCCTCCTTGCTTTCGACTATAGTTCGAATGTCATGTCTTTTCCTATAAAGTCGATAAAGATGCATTAATGTCCCAGCCAGGTTGTGGCTGAGACATTAAGAGTACATTATTTTTTTATAAAGCAGGCAGAAAAGCTATTTCACTTCAACAACCCAATCAAATGGATCAGGCTCGGTCCCTTTTTGAATCCCGGTTAACGTATCATACAATTTCTTGGATAACTGCCCGGTTTGGCCGTTGTTAATGACAAGCTTTTCGTCTCTCCAGAAGAATTCGCCGATTGGTGAAATCACTGCCGCTGTTCCTGTTCCAAACGCTTCCTCCAGCAAACCGTTGGAATAGGCGTCATAAATTTCATCCATCGAAATTTTACGCTCTGTAACAGGGATGTTCCAATGTTTCAAAAGTTGAATGATTGAATTCCTTGTTACACCTTCTAAAATACTTCCATTCAAGGATGGAGTGATAACCTCTCCATTGATTTTAAAGAAAATGTTCATGCTTCCTACTTCTTCAATATATTTCTTTTCTACCCCGTCCAGCCATAAAACTTGAGAATAGCCTTTATCCGTTGCGACTTCTTGAGCTCTCAGGCTTGCGGCATAATTGCCGCCTGTCTTCGCTGTTCCAGTTCCACCTGATACTGCACGGACAAATTCACTTTCCACTGCAATTTTAACCGGATGGATGCCTTCTTTGTAGTAAGAACCAACAGGTGACAAGATGATGATGAATTGATAACTCTTTGAAGGTGCAACACCTAAGAATGGTTCTGTTGCGATGATGAACGGTCGGATGTAAAGAGATGTTCCTTCAGCCCCCGGAATCCAATCCCTGTCAATCATGATCAATTGTTTTAAAGCGTCCAATGCCAATTCCTCATCGATTCTCGGTATACATAATCGATCATTCGATTTATTTAATCTTTGCATATTTTTATCAGGTCTAAATAATAAAACTTGTTCATCTTTTGTTAGGTATGCTTTTAATCCTTCAAATACAGATTGTCCATAATGAAAAATCATGGAAGCCGGGTCTAAGATGATTGGTTGATAAGGAATGATTCGAGGATCATGCCACCCTTTTCCTTCTGTATAATCCATTATGAACATATGGTCTGTAAAAACCCTCCCAAACACCAGTTGATCAGACTCCGGTTTTTGTTTTTTGGTTGAGCTCAGGGTGATGTCAATAGTATGGTCTTTCATAGCTATGTCTCCTTGTCGATTTTGTTTTTTTGTAAATAACTATTAAACTCTTATATAAAGTCTATTTTATAACTATATGGAATAGAGTAACAACATATATAGACAAAAAATTCAAAATTTATATCAAAAAACACTGCAACGGATGCTATATAATTCCCATTTAATTTTTTAGCCTCTATCATCGGGCCTTCTTCCATTTGCGCTTTTCTGTTCTCTCACCTTGAACAGGCTTATAAAGGGCTTCTTATGTAGATTTCTATCATTTACATAAAAATAAAAAACATGGGGCTCTCCATGTTTTAAAACGGATGATTATCCTTCATGTTATTTCTTGCTTCGTCTAAAGGTTGCTCTGTATAGATTTGTTGTGAAGAAGATGCGTTTTTCATTCCTTCTTCCGGGGCAATTTGGATGTTCTTTTCTTAGCTCTGTAATCTATATAAGCTCCCACCCCTAATAATCCTACAAACACTCCTGCAACAAGTAACCATAAAGGCATAATAATGACCTCCCTTCATAACCATTATACATTATTTTACAATGTTCTTTTAAAAGTGTGAAAGATTAGCAAAAAAATAGCACTGCTAAAGATCAGTGCTATTTTTTGTGTTCATTTTCTCGTGAAATTTCCGCAATTGCCAGGAGTGCCTTATATAAATTTTTTTATTGTTCGTTATTAAACTTTTCGAGTTCTTTTTCTTCAAGATAAAACTCTACGTACCCGCAATTCGGACATACATAAGGAGATGCCTTACTGTAACTGAAACCTACAAATATCCCACTTGATTTTTTACTTACTCCAAACTCCCCATGTAATCCCTTAATATGTGCTTTGATGAGCTTGGTGTTACATTTACCACAAACTTTATCCATAGTTTTCCTGCCCCTTTTTTATAGAACAGTTAGTCCTCATCATTTTGCATCCCCGTAAACATTGGGACAAAACGAAGCAATTCTGCTAATGCTACTACTGTTGCAGCCACATATGTTAATGCAGCAGCATTTAAAACTTTTCTCGCTCCATGTTCTTTATCATTTCTGATTAGACCAGAACCAACCATAATATCTAGTGCCCTAGAGCTTGCATTGAATTCAACCGGAAGCGTAACAACTTGAAATAGTACCGCAGCGGCCATTGCCACAATACCAAGCAACAATAAGTTTGCTGATGATAAAATTACACCTAAAAAAATTAAAATGAACGAAAAGTTAGAACCAATATTAGCTACCGGTACTAATGCATGTCTAAAACGTAAAGGTGCGTAGTTGTACCTATCTTGGAGGTTATGCCCGACTTCATGAAGCGCTACGGAAATCGAGGCAATTGAAGTACCATGATAGTTATCACTAGATAATCTAACAGCTTTAGCTCTCGGATCATAGTGGTCCGATAAATGTCCCCGCACCTCTTCGACGGTAACATTGTAAAGACCATTTTCATCTAAAACTTTGCGAGCTGCTTGGGCACCGGTCAAACTAGAAGAAGTTCCTACTCTTAAATATTTAGAATATGTCTTTCTCAAATACAATTGAATGATATGATTAAAGCATCCAGCTTTCAAATTCCCGTGCATTTTTGTTATTTATTGATCAGATTCTTATTCCGAGCCTGTCTTTTATTGAAGTTGGGAGTATCTTCTTTTCAGCCGGTGTCTCCTTTCATGTCATTACATTGCCTGTTAAGTTTAATGTCAGTTGATGGGCAAAGAAGTTAGTGTTGACTCATGGAATAATTTATAATGAGAAAGAAAGGAGTAAATAAAGTATAAGGAACATCGTTAACCTATGTGGCTGCAGCTTTAATTTCGATTCTTCAATTAGTCAAATACATGATGATTATCTTTTAGGGAAACAGTAAAGAAGAGTAAAAAGACTAATCATAAATCCTTCATATTCTTAATTCAGCAGGAGGTGTTCCCTTATCCGTTTGGACGGAATAAGGACATTCATTGGAATTTTTAAATTTAATCATATTTGCCATTTTAATCGTACTCACAGCTTTTTTCGTTGCCACAGAATTTTCCATCATTAGGGTAAGAAGCACGCGTATTGACCAGTTGATTGCAGAAGGAAATAAAAATGCTGTGGCTGCAAAAAGAGTGGTGTCCAACTTAGATGAATATCTATCAGCTTGTCAATTAGGGATTACGATTACTGCGTTAGGAATGGGGTGGTTAGGAGAACCGACTGTCGCACGCCTAATAGATCCCCTATTTGAAAAGATGCATATGGGGGAACCACTATCTCATATTCTCTCATTTGTAATTGCGTTCACAGTGGTTACATTCATCAATGTAGTGGTCGGTGAATTAGCTCCAAAGACAGTTGCCATTCAGAAGGCAGAGCAAGTAACGTTGCTATTTTCTCGTCCCATCATTCTATTTTATAAGGTACTGTATCCTTTTATTTGGGTTTTAAACCATTCTGCACGTGGCGTTGCCGGTTTATTCGGGCTAAAGCCTGCCTCTGAACATGAAGTGGCTCTCAGTGAAGAAGAGCTTCGCATTATTTTGTCGGAGAGTTACGAAAGCGGAGAAATCAATCAATCCGAATTCAAATATGTGAATAATATCTTTGAATTCGATGACCGTACCGCCAGGGAAATTATGGTCCCCCGAACAGAAATCATCAGTGTTTCAAAGGACGACACCATCGAGGACTTTTTAAATATCGCAGGGGTGGAGAAACATACCCGTTATCCGGTTGTTGTAGAAGGCGATAAAGACCAGGTCATTGGTTTGGTTAATATTAAAGAAATCCTAACGGATTTTGTACATGAAAAAGGAACCCGTAAAAGAACGGTTGGATCTTATGTCAAACCCATTATTGAGGTCATCGAGTCGATTCCCATTTATGATTTGTTAATCCGCATGCAGAAAAATCGT
>NZ_JBHRZT010000072.1:569859-689450 GCF_042649685.1 Bacillus songklensis
AACAGTAGAGGATATCTTGGAGGAAATCGTGGGTGAAATTCGGGATGAGTTCGACGTCGATGAAATACCTGAAATTCAAAAAATAAAGGAGAACCATTATATCTTTGACTCCAAAGTTTTAATTGACGAAGTCAATGATTTATTGGGAACCAAGATTGAAGAAGAAGATGTGAATACGCTCGGTGGTTGGATGCTCACTCGGAAATTTGATCTCAAGAAAGGCGAATCCCTGTCATTGGATGGATATGAATTCAAGGTTCTTGATATAAAAGAGCATCACATTAAACGAATAGAAGCCTTCCGAACAGCGGTATCTCCTTCTCCCTTAGAAGAAGCGGAACTGCCATCCTGATTCAGTGAAGAAAAGGCATGTACCTTTCATCTGTACATGCCTTTTCTATTGCCGATTTTAAGAAAACCAAGCAAGGCTGTATGGACTAACCTAGTCATTCCAAAAGATGTATCCCCTTTCTTAATCCATTCATGCCCCTGCCCCTTTTGCTCCCAAAATTCTTTTAAAAAACGAGTCAGCCTCAGTTAAATAAACTAATGTTCCATGAATAGATTACCTCCTTTTTGGGTAAAAACAAATAAACGATATTATTCCAAAAGGAGGTTATAATCTATGTCATTCATATGGAGCTTAATTATCGGCGGCATTATTGGTTGGGTAGCAAGCCTGTTAACAGGTCGCGATATTCCAGGAGGTATTATTGGAAATATTATCGCCGGTTTCATTGGAGCATGGTTAGGAACAGCTATCTTTGGGGACTTTGGACCGGAAGTTGGTGGCTTTGAGCTTATCCCAGCCATTATTGGTGCAGTCCTTTTAGCCTTGATTGTAAGCTTTGTTATGAGAAGAATGGGTAATAATCGTGGTCGTGCATAACAAATAAGATTAAGAAGAAGTCTAAAAATTGAAAGAATTGTGTAAGCGACCTTGTCACTCTAATAAGGAGGAACAAGGTCGCTTTAGGTCACTTCCCCTATTAATTTTGCACTGTTTTCTTTGATTTTTGTCCTTCTTTACTTTTGTTCGGACTAATGGGTAAACTATCCTCCCGGTATTTCAACAGTAAAGTTTCTATTTTGTGTACTGCCCTTTATACTTTTCTTGGAACGCTTTAAATACATTCTCATCATTTTGGAGCTTTTTTGTATCGGTTGATGAGTTCAAAAAAGGTTTGCGTTTACCAATTATCATAATATCCTTTCCGTTTATTCAAGCGTGATCGAAAAATCGTTCCTACTATTGGCTTATCGAAAAAGGCAGAACAGCTTCATTAGCCGTTCTGCCTTTTTCTTTGCTATAAAGCCTCATATGCTGTACATCCGTATGGATAGGTGGGTTTTGAATTTGATAAAAAATGAAGGGATTCTTATCAATGATGCAATCCTGCATAAAAGAGAGCAAAGAATCAATCAGTAAACATAATGGAATAGCTAGATGAAATGTGCCCTGACAAAACCAATTCCTTCATTTGAGGAGTTGGTTTTTTATTGGCCTGCATATTAACAATGGCTTAAACCTATTGATATTACTCAAAAAATTAGGTGATTTTAAAGTTTTATCATTTTAATATTTTGAAAATTTAGTATAATTAAAAGAAATAGGGGATATTTTATGAGCAATGTTATTCAGCTTTCAAAGTTTCCTAGAAAGAGAAAACTACAGAAGTTTCTTCGGTTGCTCATAGTAATAGGTATGAATATTGGAATCGGAGTATTTGCTTATGCCTTAGTTATATTGGAGATGCATCGTCCTGTGCGTTCACCTCCATATATTGAATCTAAGCTATAACTAAGAAGTAGCATTACTTTATTTAATAAGGGATGCCAAAATGTTCAGTGTCTACACTATTTTTTTATGCCTATTTTTACAACATTCGCGGTTTAGACGAGAACCTTGAAAACCGCCCGAGGATGTATATTGCTCTGCGTTACAAGCACCGAATCGTAGACGGAAAAGAAGCAATTCCTTCCTGACCATTGTAAAAGAGCTATTGGAAGATCCAGGGTCTTTATTATTTAGAAGGTAAAAGTTTCATAAGAAAGGTTTCATCGATATTACCTTCTAGAATACTTATGTTTTCATGCCAAGAGGTTTATATAATTTAGGGGGACATATATATGGAAGCAAAATATTGTAAAGAATCACGAGTTATACGAACAAGTCGTGTATTCCCAAACGATGTAAACAATCACAATACATTATTTGGTGGTCGACTAATGAGTGATGTGGATCAAGTCGCGTCTATTTCTGCAGCGCGTCACAGTCGAAGAGAATGTGTAACTGCTTCAACAGATTCAGTCGACTTTTTACATCCCGTTCGACCAACAGATTCAGTCTGTTTTGAATCGTATGTGACATGGACAGGCACATCATCAATGGAGGTTTTCGTAAAGATTATTGCCGAAGATTTAATAAGTGGTGAGTGTAAAATTGCAGCGACTGCCCTATTAACATTTGTCGCACTTGATCAACATAAACGTCCCGCACGTGTTCCGGAAGTCATTCCGGAAACAGAAGAAGAGAGAAAATTACATGAAACCGCACCAGAGCGAGCAAGAATGCGCAAAGAAAGAAAGCAAAAAAGTAAAGAGTTAGCCGCGTTTTTAACAACAAATCATCCCTGGGACTCACATAGATCATAATTAGGATCTTCTTCTGTTTTCACTAACTTCCAATAACGGGTGTTACGTAAACTGTTTTTATAAAAATACAAGAAAGCTAGCTCTGTTAAGCTAGCTTTTTAAGTTCATGGCGTTTCTCTATACGTTTTCCAATTTTTTCTAGCGCTTGTTTATCACTAAGTAATTCTTGTTTATTCTCTTGCACCAGTTCTTTAAATGATTTTTTATATTTACGACGCATACTAACACTCCTTTACTTTCTAATGGACTAAGATAGAAAATATACTTTGTTAAGGTAAAATGATTCTTTAACACACTCTTTAATATCTTTACTTTCTTCCCGTCACATCGACTAGAAATCATCGTAATCGACATCTTTGCCGGTTCTTGGAACGAAAAAAGGCGAAGCTATCCGCCCGCCTTATTGATTTCGCACTACTTTATTTAACGTTTTAATTTCAACGCCATACTCAACGGAACGAGCTGCTAATTCGTCAATAATCCGTTGCTGCTTGCCGACGAATTGCTCTAAATTCTCGTAACTTTCCGGAATGCCTGCGATTTTACTTTCAATTCTCACCTGTCCTTCTTCTAATCGATCCAAACGCTGTTCAACGCCGACCAGTCGATCTTCAATGCGGTTTAGCGATTCGAGAATGGCTTGTAACGTTTTCTCCAACGAAAATCCCCTCCGTCATTCAATACGACTATTATAACACAATTTAAATTAACCGTGCTTTATGATTGCGATAAATATGACCGCGGCGGCTAAATAGCACAACACCTACTTTATGAAATTGTTGATAACTCTGTCAATGAAGCATAACAGCATCTCGATGATCACGGGAATGAGTAAATGCCCTTTTTGAAGGGAATGGATTATGAAGATTTATTTTGAATAAAGAAACAAATTGCATAGTTTACTAGGAAGGACGGGGTGATTTTAGTTGGAGTCAAAATCTTAAAATCTATCAAACACCGGAAAGGAAGCCTTGGTGAATCAGCTAAACAAAGAATGGTATAGAAATGCTGAAGATATAGCGGCATTCCTAAGCGGTGCCAACCTTTAATACTCATATTTATCCGATCACCTTCTATAATTTTTTACTAATGCCCCGTTCGTTGAAGAAGAAAAAGAGCTAACGCAGTAACCCCAGTGTTAAAATCAAGTACCCGTTCATTTATATTGGAATTACATTTAAAAAAGATAAATATTACACTTGCTTTTCAAAGATATTTTATTACAATTTTTCAACATCTTTAATAAGTTTGTTTAAGGGTCCTTTCAATCCATTTAGTTCCCGGCTCTGTCTACCGCACATAAATTACAATTCTTTTCGCAAACGGGCGTCTAGCACGAAAGTACCGAACGGCAGCAGTGATGCCATAAAAGCGCCTAAAACACGAATTAAAGACCAACCATGCCTAAACCATACAATAAGCAACATTAGGACGAAAAGAACAAACAATATACCGTGTGCCATTCCAAAGATCTGAACAAAAATAGGAAGATTGGCAAAATACTTAAGCGGCATAGCGATAAAAAGTAAAACTAAATAAGAAATTCCTTCAATAATACCAATTCCACGTAGTAATCCGATGGTCGATGTCCACATATGGCTGAAACCTTCTTTCGTGAAAAAATTATTTTTTACAAGATTCCATAATAGATACGTTTAAAAATTTGTTTAGTTTCAAACTCTTCAGTTAAACTGCCCGGTCACTTCTTATATTGTACACTCAAACTCTAACAAAATGACTTTTTACAACCGGGTAACATGTTTTCAGCAGAAACAGTCGAACGAAGTTAACGTTCATTCGGCAAATTCATATACACACCTGCACTGAATTTTTTTACGGCGACATTATACCATTGTTCTAATTTCATGAGAAGCTGTTTCCGTTTCTCTCCAAACTCTCGTTCCGGATACTTGTTTAATATGTAATCAATATAAACATCTCGCTGTCGATTAAAAAAACGAAATTCATCCCTGTTCATGGACATCTCCTTCCTGTTGTATGATTTATCCAATTTAACCCTTATGTATCATAAAACAAACAAAAAGGAGGACTGATTTCCATTCAATTTTTTAAGAAAGACTCCGGTATAATACCCCTTCTTCACCAATCATTCTCCCACCTGCCGCCATAACATTTATCGCAAATTCCGTGTATCGCATTCCATGGCAATGGTTTTCGGCAGGAGGAACATTTTTTTCGGTAATGTTTGATTTTGGTTGTCAATAACCGATGGATTTCTTTTGATATATGATCTCGCTCTTCTTCAATCCATGTATAATCCATATCGAGATGAAACATTTTGGAAAACGAGTAGTACAAATCAAGCGCCTTAAAATACGTTTCAAGCCCCGCTAAATCCTTGCTTCTTGGATATGGTTTCGATAAAGACGATTCATGTTCAGACAGTTCATCCAAATATTTCAGCCACTGAGACACAAGGATGTCATTTCGTTCAGAAAATGGAATGTGGATTGCTTTATAGAGTTGTTCGTTCGTTAAGACATTTTCGAAACTTTTCGCATACACTAGCAAATCCAATTGTGTGCTGATGTCTGTTTTTTCAAAATAAGGTACTTCAATCTCATAATCTGCCCATGCCCGCAAACGCTCCTCAAGTGTCCCGAAGGGTAACTGCAGGATGGTTTCCTCCATGGGAGCCAAATACACCGATTGAAGAGAAGATTCACCTTTTGAAAGCGATGACTTAATGAGTGTTCTCCTCGTAAATGTATTCACGAATCCTTCTTCATATATCCCTTTTCGTCCCGCTCTTCCAGCGATTTGTTTCACTTCTTGCACACGCAGCGGACGATGTTCTTCTCCATCAAATTTCTCCGTTTCTAAAAATACGACCCGTTTAATCGGTAAATTCAGCCCCATTCCAATGGCATCGGTCGCTACGACCACATCTGTTTTGCCGCTTAGAAATCGCTCCACTTGCCTCCTTCGGGTATCAGGAGGTAAATTACCGTAAATAACACTCGCACTAAGTTTCTGATCAGCGAGAGAGGCTGCTACTTGAAGAACCATTTTCCGAGAAAATACGATTAAAGCATCCCCCTTTTTTACGTCTCTCGGGAAGCGAAACGGTCGATTTTCAAATACGAGAGGGGTTTGGCGCTCGTGTTCCTCTATCACATAGTCATCTTCGCAATCATCTAAAAGCTTCTGGATGATTGGTAAGGCAATCGGAGAACAGCATATATGAATTTCCTTCGCCCGGATTCCTAAAATGGCTTTCGTCCAGGCATTTCCTCTTTGAGCATCCCCGATCATTTGGGCCTCATCAATGACCACCATATCATGGATTCGTGAGAAATCGGCCTTCTCGATCGTACAAGATGTATGGCGAACACGAGGATGGCTAATTTCCTCTTCACCTGTAACGAGATTGCAGCGAACCCCTTCCGCGTTTAGCCGTTCATACACTTCAAGCGCCAGAAGTCTCAAAGGGGCAAGATATAGTCCGTTTTGCGCCTTCTTTAACTGTTGAAGAGCATGATGTGTTTTCCCGGAGTTTGTTGGCCCGGCATGAATGACAAAACTTCGTTTCAGTTTCCTTGTTTCAGGAAATTCATCTTTTGGGTGTGATGGAAGAATGGTGCTTATCTCTTTATTAAAGACGTGCTGCAAGAGGTTTTTTCGTCTAATGATAGCCATGAGCCCTTCGGAATAATAAAAGTTTTCATGGTCTCTTATGATTTCTTCCAATGTAAAATCCGTTCGGTAATGCTGATTGAATTCCTCTAACATCCCTTTTGAGACTTCTCGAATCCTCTCTTTTATTTGGCCGGCCAATCGATTCGCCTCTTCAAGTCCGCTTTCGTTTTCATATAATCGCTCTTTTTTATTGATGGTTCCTTTTAATTGCTGCAAGAGGGTCCGAAGGGTTTGTTCCTGATCAAAAGCAGTATAAAATTTTCCCGCTTCCACCGAGTCCATTAATTCAAACCTCTCTCGGATTCGTTTTACTTTCTTCAGTTTTTTTAAGTTTGCATCCATGCGATCACTCCTGTACCTTCATTTTAATCATTAACCGTTCGTTTTATAAGCGCGAGAGAAAGGACGGGCCTATTTAAATCCTCCTCTATTCTCATCCTACTTTATTTCTCCAAAAAAAAGATCTTCTTACACATTCTTTCACAAAATGGGGAAAAAGACGCTATAATATGCTTGTGTTAAGGGAGATTAGAAAATGGAGGATGATACATGAGAGAAATAACAAAAATCATCGTGGAATTTTTTGAAATAGACTGGGGAGAAGTAAAAGACTATCTTCTTTCTCTATTTCTGACCGCTGCAGCAGCTTATCTGGTCATCGGGGTCCTCCGATTTCTTTTGCATCAAACATTTAAACGAACCCATTTCCTCGATGAAAAGAAGGAACAAACGATTGAAAGCGTCGTTCGAAACACTTCGAACTATGTGCTGTTTGTAGTGGTTTTAATCGCTGCTATTCAGCCGTTTGTGGGCAACTTAAAAGAAGTGATGCTCGCTGGAGGAATCATCGCGGCCGTCATCGGTTTTGGTGCTCAAAAAGTCATCAACGATTTATTGAGCGGTATGTTCATGATTTTTGAGCAGACCATTCAAAAGGGTGACTTTGTGAATATAAATGGTGAGCCTGAAGGAGGAACAGTAGAAGAATTGGGATTCAGAGTGGTGAAAATTCGCCTGGTTAACGGAAAATTAGTCACCATTCCTAACGGGGAAATTCGAAAGATGGTCAATGGTTCGGTAGAAAAAAGACGGGTATTTGAAAGTGTCATTGTTTCTTTCAATGAAAATCCCAGCAGAGTAAAAGAGCTTTTACAAGAAGTTTGTCATGAGTTAAATGACAAACAAAAAGATTACTTAAAAGTGGACAGACTAACAGGTGAATTTATAGAAGAATATCAATTGTACGGCTTACATTCGTTGGACGTGAGCCCGATTGGATATAAATTTTCCATTACAGCGACTGTCAACGATACCGACTATCTATCAGCGGCACAAGAAGCGAAAGAATTGTTAGCACAAAAGATTTATGATCATAACATATTAATGCCCGCCCAACAAATTGTTCTGCAACAGTCCAATCAAACTCAAGAACCCTGAACTCTCATCTGCATGTTTGTAGTTGCTGCGGCTTCGTGGTCCGTTTTATTACATATTACTAAAAGAGGATAGCCGCACGAACCAGCGGCTATCCTTTTTTTAAAAGTCGGTTGTTTCCTTAGTTAGCGGCTACATTCTTTTTAAAGCCGAAAATTGATTTCGTACTTCTTCAATTGGAAAATTTCTTCCCATCGTTAGCCTCCCTTCTATTAATTTAATGCTACATCAACAATGCGCCCCTCTACCGTCGGCACTGCATTCGGGTTAGTTGTTAAATAGTCTCTGAACATTTCCCAGTCTACAAATCCTGGTTCGCTAAGCCGCCCTTCTTCATACGCTTTCTTAAACATCGTATATCCATCCCCGCCTTTAGCGGTAAACGTGTTTGTTGCCACGAAGTAATGTTTGGCATCGTCAAGCGGTACATAGTTTCCGTCTTTTTCTTTCACTTCTACTGTTATAACTTTTTCACCGACTGGCTTTCTGCTGTCATAGGTAAATTTAAGACCGGACACTTGAAGGAATCCGCCAAAAGGATTAGGTGCATCCTTTACACTAAGTTCAAGTGCTTCTCTAATTTCTGCACCCGTTAAATCCAAGATTCCAAGTGAGTTTCCAAAAGGCATAACTTGAAAGACTTCGTCTAAAGTAATGTCACCCGGTTGAATGGTAGCACGAACTCCGCCGCCGTTTTGTAAAGCAATGACCGTCTCGGGATTGATTGTAGTAGCTGTTGACTTTGTCAATCGAGTGAAAAACGTTGCTGAGTCTGAATATAACAGTTAAATTGTAAGTTTTATAAAAAAGGAAAAAAAGAGAGAAAAATATCAAAGGAGTGTTACAAATGAAACATCAAGCAACCCCTTATCTTACATTCGATGGCAATGCTAGAGAAGCATTGGAGTACTATAAAGAGGTATTCGAGGGAGAAATATTAGGTATCCAAACCTTTGGTGAGGCAGATTATCCGACTCCTCGAGAAGTTGATGACAGAATTATGCATGCCCAATTTAAAAAAGATCATTTATTTATCATGGTGTCCGATGCATTTCCAGGTCAGTCGATTGAGGTTGGAAATCACATTTCATTAGCACTTGAAATGGAAAGTGAAGAAGAAATTCAAAAGTTATATCATGCATTAAGTCAGAGAGGTTCTGTTTTAATGGAATTACAGGATACATTCTGGGGAGCAAAATTTGCTAAAGTCAAGGATTGCTTTGGAGTGATTGGGGATCTCAATTATACAAAATCTTAAACAGCATACTAAAAAAGAAAAGCGGCGTAAAGCGTCGCTTTTTTCCTAAGAATCATCCCCTTATCTATCATATAGTTCAGGTATATATCCCTGATTTCTTGAAGAAAATTTTTCATATAGAAATATTGTTATATTGTTTGAGAAATCAGATTCCTATTTGGTTGTTATTCAACTAGCTCCCCCCGTTCAACAAGTTATGTAGAGTCATATTACAGCAGTTGAATATTTATAAATAATCTGGTAAATGATGCTTATACATTTCTAACGCATCCGTATTTGCTTCTAGAGCAGCAATAGTTTTGGAATTAGGTTTAGTATAAATGATGGGATAATCTTTTTCGTCAAACCCTGCTTGAATTGAAAATGCTAAGATTTCTTCATGTGTAGAAAATTCTGCTTGTACTCCTGGTTTGTTTCCGCGCGCATCTATACGTATCCATCGATTCAATGATTCAAGGAAAACTCCATTAAGTGTATGAAGAGAATAACCCTTATCAGGTGTATCAAATATCATTAACCGTTGATAACAAAAACCTGTTGGGATCCCTACTGGCCTTAGTAAGGCTGCTAACAAATTAGATTTTGCATAACAGATGCCTTCCTGATATTTAAGAACCTCGGAGGCTTTACAAGTAACTCTTTTGCTTTGGATATCCCAAGAATGGGAAATCTTGTCCCGTACAAAGTGAAAAGCAACTTTGACCTTTTCAATTTCTGACTGCTCATCATTAAACAATTCATTAATCTTTTCCTTAATTAAAGGATGAGTGTAATTAACCACATCTAATTCTTCCAAATAGTCTTTTAAATTTGTGGACTCAGGTATTAGTTCCATTTATCTTTTCCTCCATCCCATATTTGGCAAAAGAGTATGCCCAATTCTGAAGTTATGTACGAAATCGATAATCCTAGTCGATAACAGTTGGCAAATGGTTGCAAATAATACAATTTTTATATCAATCACTAAAGCGGTTAGTATAAATACAGACATGTTTACCCAAAACATTGCTTTTCCAGGTGACCACTTTTTATGGCCCGCAATAATGAGAGCGAGGATTACCAGTCCCCCGCTAGAAGCACCATTCCGAATTAAAATCCCAACACCGATGCCAAATAACAGGGCACCAAATAGTATATCCATTCCTATATTAATGTGGGGGATATGCCAAAAAGCACTAACCCAACTGACGGTGAGAGAAGTAATCGTTACTGAAAACATTGTTCGAAATGTCCATTCATAACCAAAATATTTGATGGCTATGGTAAGTGAAATAAAATTAACAAACCATAAAGAAAAACCAAGTGAAAGATGCAGCCAATAATTTAAGAGGATCGCTATTCCAGCTGCCCCGCCTGATGGAATGGCATTGGGAAATAGAAATAACGCCATTCCTATTCCTTGAATAATAGCCCCGCATGCTAAATGGCCATAGGTTATCAGTAGTCTATATATTATAGTTGTTAATAGTTTATTATTTCCCTTTCTTTTTTTTAACACCTTCACCGTCAGCCTCCATTTTCGTCTCTTTTCTGCCCCGGTATACTTCTTGTCCATTTTATGAACAACCATAACCGATTATGTTTACCAGATGGAATTATTAAACTGGAGCATCTGACTATTCATTAGATATCCCTGTATGTGATCATGGATTGCTAAAAATTCCGCTCTTTTATATCAACCTTTGTCCATTCCCCTTTATTATATGCTGCATATCTTACAATATGAGAGATAGCAGTCTCTCAGTCAGCATCCACCTGACACATGGAGAACCTTCTAGCTTAGCTGAAATAGATCTGCGTTTTTTAGTGCTCATATATCCGTATGCATGAATGAACATGAGTAGAAGTACAATTAATTGGTAAAAAACAGAAAAATATTGAATTCCTTTATCAATTAGTGAGTTTGTCCAATCAAACTCTTTCTTAAGAACATAACTTAAAAAGAGGGATGGGATATTCAGCAATCCCTTCCTACTCAATAGGAGGTGTTAAATATGGGCGATGGACTACGCAGTGCTTTTGCTTTAGTGGTTGTCTTATTCGTTTTACTCATCATTGTAGGATGTTCTTGTACGGGATTTGGCGGTTATTAATTTCCCATATGGTGACATTAAACGTTCCCTTGAATTCCATTATTTAATGTGAAGGGTTGGCTTTGCTTACCGAAAGGGCAAAGAGGCTGACCCATAAGTTCAAAAAAATGATGGGTTTTATGTTTTATGCAAAATGGACCGTCAATCAAAACCCTTGGTATTAATGGATTTATATAACGGTCCATTTTGCGTGGGGTGACTCAAGAGGGGCGATTTTTCTCCTTTTGAGTCACCCCCTTTTATTAAACTATACAATTTTCACAATCATTTATGGGAGTCAAGTACCTCCTCCTACAAAATCATATCCTGTGTCAGAAAGGAGGGGAAAACACAAAAATCCCCTCCTTCTTAATCGCTGCTATTTTTTAAGATTCAAAGGCCGCGTTTTAAAAAAATTATAAAAGATAAGTGTTTGAACCAATTTCAGAAATGATTAAATTAGAAAAATGACAAACATGCTGACATATAAGAGAATTTTCACGAAATGTTTTTAATCTAAACTGACTTAAATAATTAACATTCAGACGTGTTATTCGATGTGTTAAATATGCCGATTTATTGGAATTTTTCTTTCTTTTTGTATTTAAAAAATTAATGATTACCTGTCTAGTTGTAATCCCGATTCCATGCCCATAGTAGAGATTCTCGTCTAATATAATCGCGTTTTCACCTTGCCATTGTGGAGTTTTAGGGTCATACTCAGGATTTTTGAAGTAAACGCAATCTCCGGGTAAAAAATCTGTTCCCTCATGAGTACGAAGATCAAGATCCTGGTCATATTGCCAATCGTATAGATAAAGGCCTGAAAAAAGGCGATTAAACTGCTCCTTATCAATCGATTCTAAAACAGCCTTATAAAATATGATCACTATAGCTGTAGCACATTCAAAAGCATACTTGCTTCCATTAAGGAAGATATCTTCAATCGCAGTTTGAGGTAAAACATTTGGTTTGAGGACAAAAGCTCCTTTTTCGGTAAGTCTCCAATATTTTTCGTTACATTTAGATCTGCTAAAGGTTGCAAATTTGACCCCGCTTTTATATAACAAAACAGCAGCTCGAATGATTTGAAGCCTAATCTCCAGTTCAAATTCAAGCTGCTCCATTGTCTCATACTCATAAACCTTACTGTATTTCCCCATTAGTTCGAGGATTTTAGATTTTTCACTTGATGAAATCCCGTAGCCGATTTGGCTAACCTCTATCAACTTTTGATTAATCTTTATCACCTATGATATCTCCCCTTTTTTAGAAAATGGGAATAAAAATGATTATAGAAAATCACAGTAAGTCGATACACAGTTTCCTATATTATATGAATAATTGAAGGATACCGACCAAATTAGAGGTCCCTTTATATCATTATTGATTACTAAAAATTCCACGCTTTATATCGACCTTTATCCATTACCCTTTATTATATGTTGCATATCTTACAATATGAGAGATAGCAGTCTCTCATGTAACCGCTATAGACATCTTCTGCAACACGCACCTCCTTCTATCATTGCTAAAAGCGTATGTTTACAACATACGCTTTTAGTATGGCTGACTTAATTGGACGAATGCTTACTTTTCTTAGCGGTTGATGCGTTTGTTCAATCAAACTCTTTCTTATGAACATAACTTAAAAAGAGGGATGGGGTATTCAGCAATTCCTTACTACTCAACAGGAGGCGAATAACTTATGTGCTGTGGATATGGAAGTTATGGCGGTGTTGGCTATGGAGGCGCCGGCTACGGTGGAAGTAACTTCAATTTTGCGTTAATCATTGTCTTGTTCATTTTACTAATTATTGTGGGATCCGTTATTTGGAGCTACTAATCAACAAATTTAAACTTTAAGTAAAGAGGATGTGCCAAAAGTACAAAGAATATACTTTTGGCACACCCTCCCGCGATGGACCGTCATTAAACATCCAGGAAAATCAAGCATGGCGGTAACGGCCCATCACAAAAAAAGTAGTGCGATTTCATATGCGAAATGCACTACTTTTATACATGTTTTTAAAGCTGCGGGTACTCCAAAAGAGAACGGCTTAAAAAACACGAGTCCTTTTATTATTTTGCAAATACATGATTACCAATAACTGTTGTTACCGTACGAGATGCAATCCAATGGCTTTTGGCAGTTTTCGGATTATAGAAGAATAAAGAACCATTTCCTAATCCTTTCATAGCAATTGCTTCATTTACTGCACGTTTAGCTTCTGCAGATGCAGGTTGGTTAATTGCACCGTTTTGAACGGGTGTAAAAGCATAATGTCCGTTCGAAATTTGATAAATAACACCTTTTATGGTATTAGGGAAATCTTTAGATTCCACACGATTTAACACGACCGTAGCTACTGCTACTTTCCCCGCGTAAGACTCTCCTTTCGCTTCAGCATTAACCAAGCGAGCAAGCAAATCTTTTTCATATGGTGTTAAAGGAGAAGTTGGAATTGTCAGATTTTCACCAATATATAACATGTCATTTTTTTTATTATTCACTTTTTTAATTTCTGTAACGGGAACTCCATATTTATTCGCAAGCTCCCAAATAGATTCTCCATATTGAACTTTATCCACCGTAGATGCTTCTGCAGCACCCTGAGCAGCCATAAATGTAAAAGCGGCAGCGGCTGTTACTAACCATTTTTTCATATTACGTAATTTCATCTTGTCGTACCTCCAGAAATATTATCTTGTATTACCATAACATATGAATCTAGCAAAATCAGTAACAAAGAATGTAACAATATTTTAGGGATATTAAATACATTACATCAACATTACATATAATAATTATTATTAAAAGATAATGAAATTGTTTCCAGCGGGGTCTTTCCATACAGGACAAGACATTTCGTTCACTTTTTTAATTAAAATAGTCATTTAATGAACTGAAAATAAAAAAGCAAAAAATGGATTAAATTACCACAAAAAAATAGATTTATTGAGGTCTTTTTCGAAGATTTTCTAGAATTTTATGTATAAGATTTATTATAAAAATACAAAATAGAATTTAGTCTCATTCGTTGGTGGTATTATTTCCACTTCGATGATTGGCTTTGTTAAATTTCATTGTTGATTTTTTATCAAAAAAAATGGCAAAAACAACCGATCTTTTCATAATTGTTTTTGACTTAACGCCACCCGTTTATTGAATAACAAAATTAAATTTCATCGAAAAAGTGAGGATTTTCAGGGGTACTTAAAAAATGTTAACAAACGATATGAGCTGGTAAGGGAGTACAGACACAAGTACATTACCTGTTTCTAATGAAAAATAGATGCCACCGTAAAAATAACATACCTATAAAATAAAAAGGTACAGAATACCAAATAGACCACCCTTTATATATAAGATAGCCGAATTTGATTGATAACAGTTCATACAAAATCGAACAAACCGTAACAAAAAAAAGATAAATAATAAAATGTAACCTTCTTTTAGGCATAAAGTTTAGAAAAATAACACCAAATGATGGCGGTAATGCATCTTGTAAAAAAATGTCTTTAACAGGAATGTCTTTCGTTACGAAATCATAAAGGTCATATACCATTCCAAAAATTAAATCAACACTGAGGGCAAGTGTTGCCATGATCCCCCACGTAACATATATCTCTTGTCTTGACAATCGTTTAGGCATAAACCAAATAACAAACACGGTTATAGCTAACGATATATATGCAAATACATACATAAATGTCCTCTTTTCTGTCGCGATATCTTTAATCCTATTTTCTCGAGGATCATAATTTTGATCAATTAATTTGAAATTTTTGGGAACAAAGGAATTTTTTTATTAATAGTATTAATTTTCATTAGATTAATCAGGAATGTTTTTCCGCCTCTTTGTCTATAATTTTAGCGTTTCCGATAGTTTCCACACGCACCTTTTCTTTTTTCAAAGTTTCTTCAACATGCTCAGTCTGTTGGAATTGCCGTTTATAAATTGCGACATCTTCTAAAGCAGTCGGATGCTTGACGACCTCAATGCGTTCTTCGCTAATAGGAATTCGGATGGTCTCTGCATGTTCACTCTTGTCATCCGGATTTTCTGCATCTAAAACTTTCTTCTCAATTACAAGTTCCTCATGGGTCACAGGCACGACAATTGTTTTTTCCTCCGTGACAACCTCTTTGTGCATGGTGACTGCTCCTGTTTGTACCCATTTCTTGGAGATATCCAACTGTTCTTTGCGAAGCTGGAGCTTTACGTCATGATCCGCACCAGATATAACATGCTCTGAGATTTTGCCGGTATTCCCATATGAGTCATGTCCGGCAGCTTTGCGTTGTAAAAGATAAAATCCAATTATGCCACCCAGTGTTCCGCCAATCAGAACACCTGCTACTGTTGCGGTAATGGCTCCGATTCCGGGAATAAATAAAATACCCGTCGGTTGATTCAAGAGACTGGCTGCTGCCCCCAAAACTCCTCCGATGATCGCACCCGTAACCATTCCTTTTGAAGTCAGCGTTCTTTCTTGACTAAATTCCAATTTCTCTGCCATATTGCATCCTCCATAATCGTCTTCAAATAAGTTGCAACTTTCCCATCCCAAGACATGATAAAACAAGAGTCAAATCTTGACTTCAAGGACTTTTGAAAAAACACCTCACAAATTTCGAAGCTTGTCTAAAAGGTAGATTATTCTGGTCTTCGATAAATACGACCGCAAGCTAATCTTGCAGCTGGAACTCCTGCACCCGTGCTTAATGCTGCCCCTACAGGTCCACCCAATGCAGCACCGCCAGCGGCACATCCGGCTGCTACTATTGTGACGCAATCATCAAAATTTCCAGTCCCCCCCATTTCTTCTTTGTAGGCTAAAGCTTTGTCATTTGTCATGTTCATTACCGTGTTGGCATCTGCATCACTTAAATCAATCCCTAAAGCGGAAGTAACCTGATCACGGACTCCAGTTAGGACTTCTCCATTTCTGTTAGTGATCGTGATGTCTCCCAATGGTCCGCCCATTCTTGGCATATAATCTCCTCCAAACTATGATTTTTCTTTCATATAATGTTTGAAAGTAGAATTTTATATGCAGAGAATAATCATTTATCTATAAGTTACACCCGTGAAAATTCATATATAATGATATTGATTATTTAGCACACTGTTTAGTTCATTCTGTAATTAACAACATAAAAAGGACACCAAACAAACAGCTTATGCTGCTCATTTAGTGTCCTCACGCTCTCGCTCTTGGACATTTATTCGCTTGTAAACCTTGGTTCTTTCCTATCAATCCATTGCATTCGTTTAATCAATGACTAATTCCATGATGCTTGCAATATCCATAACCGGAAAATTATTTTCCATGTGTCCCGCCTCCTTTAAAACTTTCAAGAGACATCACTTCCCTTGTGTTTCTTTATATAAATTCGACATTTTTCGATATTTTTTTAGTCATTGATAAATAGGCGAAATATTTAAATTTTTTAGTTGAAATTCTCAGCTGGAAAGTTTTTTAGGAAACATCATACAAATTTCGTTTCTATATAAATCGACATAAAGAATATAATATGGGCAAAAAACGCCCATGCTGCATTCTTTATGCATAAGCCTCTGCCATTTGCTTATTTGGTTCCAGTCTTTCGTACCAGGCAAAATATTTCAAAAAACCAACAAAATGAAGTATCATTTAATTGTCACCCATGACAAATCTCCCCCTTACTGAGGCTAGAAGGTCCCCCCCTTCTAGTCTTTTTTGCTCTAAAGCAGGATGACATGTCAGTGGCTTTTTGTGGCAACGGAACTATCCTTTCATTGAATGCAATAAAACAGATTCTAATAGGTGATGCTTTTGTTTCCATCACGTATCATCTTTTGTTTTGTCTCCATACTAATTAACAAACAGCGAGGTGATTTTGATGTATGATTGGATATATGACCATATCATTAACACTGGATTTTTTATTGCTTTGTCAATTTTTCTCCTGCCTGTTATACTAATCTCCCTTATTTTGAAACCATTTAAAAAGGCAAGGAAAAGCCAAGGTTAATTTCTTTTAGCTTCCGGGCAACTTACTTACTCGTTTGTGTTTACTACGCCCCTCTTTTCAAAATCCCGGCTTCAACAAAGAGACTGTACGCTAGGCCCTATTAAATATGATATCCTGCTCCGTTTATTCAATAAAAAAAGCGGCACCCATATTCAAGGAATGCCCCCGTTCGTGAAAGATATTTACCTCAAGAATGCGAGGCACCCAAGGATAATGATCAAAGCTCCAGCTATTTTGTTTACTGACTTTAAATGAGGTGTAATCTTACTTCTAACTATACTTACACCTAAACTTAATAGGATCCACCAGAAAATTGCCCCCAAAAACACACCAAAAACGAATGTAAATGCCGTTGAAGTAGAACTCGCTGCTTTATTAAAACCTAATCCAGCAAACATAGCTGCAAAATTTAGGATAGTGGTAGGATTAGTTATCATTAGGAACAATGTGGACAAATACATCCCGGCTAATCCGTTTCCCTCTAAAGATGCTGCCCTTTCAGCAGGTTTTCTTAAAAAGGTTTTAAGTCCTAAATACAGAAGAAATAGTACCCTGCCATTTTACCTTTAGAAAGAGTTCTTTGAAATACATAATAACCCGATTGGCCCTACTGGAGCAGAAACTGAAAAACCTAAGATGATACTTTTTATGAATAACAAACAATCATACGGTTTCGATTTTCTTGTATTTTAGCCTTCACTTCTTTCGTCAAGGACATGCTTTTTGCCTCTTCAACGGAAGGTATCCTCGTATCTATTCCATTTTCCACCGCTAACAGCCACATATCTTGACTTAGCGCCAATTCTTCCGCCATTTGAGCTAACTGCACCGTTTCCTGAAGAGCCTGACGTGCATGACCGCCTTTACGAATAACCGATTGATCAAGAACGCTTAGTTTCAATAATATGACCTTCTTCCTGCTGATCTTGCTTGACACTGGGATCTAACAAATGAGTCCAAACCCTATTCTATCATTTTAAGCAACCCATTCCCTTTACGCAAACATGTACATTCAATACAATGAAAGAGTTCAATCAATAAAAGAAACTTCCATCAGTGGAGGTCTTGCTGCCTGTTAATGCGGGATAAAAAACATGCGATGAACCGTCATTAAAAATCCAAGAAAATCAAGGATTTCGGTGACGGTTCATCGCAAAAAATAGATGATTGTCATTCCCCGAAGACTTTTGAGTCAGCTCCGTTTTTTTTTGTGGATGAATCATGGAATCCCTTCAAATGCTTATTGAAATAACAATAAAAAACCGGCAAATGCAGGAGTCATGATCATGGTCATCTTTAAAAGGTTTTTGGGTGCAAAACCGGTAAACTTAGCACCTACATAAGCGCCGCACATGGTTCCTGTCAATACTTGCAAAAGTAGCGTCAAATCTAAATACCCCTCCAAGTTATATCCGACCCCACCGCCCAATGCGATTGGAAGAATCACCAGCATCGTCGTACCGATGGATTGGCGAATCGACAATCCCAGCAGCGTAAGCAGTCCGATTTGAATGAAAGGGGTAGAACCGATTCCAAAGCTTCCCGATAATACACCGGTGATGATGCCTAATAAAGCCGCTTTTCCTATTGTCATAAAATGAAGGTTATTTTCTTTTTCGTCTCTCTTTGTGATATTTTTCACCAAATACAGACGAACTACCAACAAAAGAGAAGATAGGAATAACATACCGGCTGTTAACCAGTGGAGAGAGTGTGTAGGGATGACGGCAGCAATTTTTGATCCGATAAAAGCTCCGAGAGCTCCAAACCCGCCTACTATTAATCCAATCTTAAGCGTCATATTCCCTTCTCTATAATGGCTGTATGCACCTGATAAACTAGTAAAAGCCATTGCTGCAAGCGATGTGCCAAGCGCTGTATGGATTGGAACCTCAAAAACGAGAGTTAAAATGGCGATAATAAAGCCCGCTCCTCCCGCTCCTATAAATCCAAGCAAGGTTCCCATGGCAAACATAGTTAAAGTAATAATCATGGATGTTTCCTCCGTCAAAAAGGTGTCTCATTCATTATTTTATTATTAGACTATTTTTTCCTTTTATCAAGAGATTTATCGCTTTTATATGAATCAACTACAATCTTTTTTCCATCTTTCAGCATGTCTTTAAAAATCCTCTGTATAAAAACAAGAAATAAACAATCAGAAAAACCCACCTTTCCATGAATCGGGTGGGTTCTGTTTCTCATAAATAATGAGTAGAGTTTTTTATTTATGCTGCTTGAAAACGGTTCCTCTTTCTTCCAAAAATTATGTTAAACATACCTTTTTGCTGTTCTTATTTCTACCGTTATGTGTCCTTGTTTTTTATCCACGAATGTTTTGATCACAATCGGATAATCTTTGTTGTTCACAAATTTAAAGTCCGGTCCTCCCCAGGACACTGTTGCATCTCTTCCTACCGGCACATATCCGACCGTTTTGGAGTGATGCGTGATGGCTGTAATGGTTGCGCCTGTTTGATCGACTGCATTAAACAAGGTGGAGGATGTTTGGCAAATGCCTCCTCCTATTCCCATCACCAATTCCTTGTTGATAATTTCATGGGCGGGCTGATATCCTCTTTCAGCTGTCCTTTGTCCTACTGTTTCATTATATGAAAAGGAATCGCCAGGGCCGATTACTACATTATTGATCGCCCGGGCCGATAACTCGATATTGCGATTTCTTCCCGTGTCTGTTTTTCGGAATCCCGTTTTATAAGAGCCAATCACGACTTCATTTATTCCCCGTACACTTTCGGGTGTGACGTTTGGCATCGTCTCATATATCGGCACATTCACATCCAGTTGAGTTGGCTTTAAGTTTTTTAGATTTTCCACTAACTCTTTTTCACTTAACACGATTTTTTTTGTTCCGTTTATCAAATTCCCGTTGGCATCAATTTTCGCATTTTTCATCGGTTTGTCAATTTTCTCAGCCATTTCCCTGGCTAACTGCTTTATCTCTTTTTCATACACTTCTTTATTACTGAAATGTATCGGTTTATATTCTTTGAGTACTTGGCCTGTCCTCGAATCTTTTAAACTATAAACAAAATACTCAGGCTTTATTTCTTTCTTTCCTAATGCCTGTTCATGCATTGAATGTTCTTTTGGCGCTTCAAGCTCTTGAGCTGCAGTTACACTCGCTTCCTGACTTGCACATCCGGCTAACAAAAAAAATAATCCTATAATTGCCCCCAGTTTCTTCATCTGTCTTCCAACCTTTTCTATCTCATTATTTTTCTTCCACTCTGATACAGTATAGGAATTATATACAATTTCAGGAGTTTTTCAATAGTTCTTTATAAGGATACTTATGCCATTTATAAACTATAAATCAGAAAACCATAGGCTTTGCACCTATTAATCTCGTTCAGATACGATGTAATATCAACTCTGTTCCCCCTCACCATACCTATTATCTATATGAAAAAAGATTTTGTCTTATAACAACAAAACACCCAATCTTCTCCAAATACTTTCTATCCGATTATATTCTCTTTCCATTGTTAGGTAAATACCATTTCTTTAGTTCTTTCGTCCCTTTAATACTGAAACGAAATGCGTTGAAATGTTCCAACAAATAAAGATTTCAGAATATTAGACCACTTTTGCCTGAAGTAAGTTTCATCATTTTAATAAAAAATTTCTTTTGAATTGCTTTGCCCATTTCCAATCCGTCTCTTTTTGATAATCGGAGAACTATTATCTTTTACAAGCTAGTATACTAATTTTATAGAAGTCTAGATTTTATAAGGATGTGACAGACCTTGTTTAAAGTGAAAGCTTTTCCTGAATTTTCATGGTCGTATTCCCGACATAAAACATTGACGGACTGTGTGCGGAAGTATGGATATGAGTATTACTTCTCTCATAACGGCTGGCTCTTTGATTCCTCCCCACTGAACAAGCATGCATACCGCTTGAAAAAAATCGTGAATCTTCCTATTTTATTTGGCCAAGCCGTTCATGATGTCATTGAGAGTACCATCAAACACAACATAAAAACCGGGGCTATTCCAAGCACGAAAGAGTTGGAGCGGCGTGTTCGGCTAAGCCTTCGAACGGCATTTCTTGACTCTCGTGATCGTAAAGACCTTTGGCTGCATAAACCTAGCCGCTATACGATGTTGTTTGAAATGTATTATGGCGGAGAACTTCCAGCAGCGGGTGTCCAGGAGATTCATGATCGCCTGGACGTGTGTTTAAAACACTTTTTACACAGTAAATCCTTTCGAGAGATGACATCAGGTGGACACATTCATTTTCTCGAATCGGAGCGATTTCGCACAGTAGAAATTAATGGTGTAAAACTTTATGTCGTGATGGACCTGCTTTATCGAGACTTGCAGCGTGATAAATGGGTGATCGTGGACTGGAAAACAGGCAGCAAATCATCTGATGATGTGGGCCAATTAGCTGTTTATGCGCTGTATTTGATGAAAGAATGGAACGTTCCGCTTGAAAAAATCGAGATTCGCAATGAATACTTGCTGACTGGCGGTTGCCACACCTACCATCTTACACCGGGCGATATTCAGGCCATGTTGGAACAAATGGATGCAAGTGTACAATATATGAATCATTACAAGCTTGACACCGCGAAAAACGAACCTGTACCGCTGGAGGAATTTCAGCGAACCTCCCATATATTCCGCTGTCGGCGCTGTAACTACAAGGAACTTTGCGATACCAGTACCAATAACGATTAAATAGACACTAAGTTTTACAATATTGTTCATTAATAGAGCTTTTATTTTAAAGCGCTATTCCACACACCTTTCAAACGGCTGGAAGCAAAAAATAAAAAAATGATCTTCCCGTTGAAACCATCGTCCTGTATATTCGTATAGAAAGAAAAGAAAATAAGTGAGGATGATGAATAAATGGAAATCGTCCGTTCTCGAAATTTACTTGTAGAACGAGTGTTACCGCATTTCTTTTTAACCCTTTTGATTAGTTTTATCGGCATGTTATTAGGGATGGCCTTTATCCCTGCAGGCATTGCGATTGCAGTTTCGTTTGTGGTTCTGATCGTGCTGATTGCAGCGACCATTAAACGGGCAAAAGACCGGAAAGTGTCCAATTATGGCGTCCAATTCTCAATGCCTTTTGTCCATACGCTTACCTTTTTAATGGGGATTGGGATTTATCCGGCTATTGCATCTTACATCTCATCGATGGGAGCTTCTTTAGTGGTGTTGGCCTTTGGTGTAACGACCACTTTATTTGGTTCATTGTTTGTTTATACGTATTTTACGAAACGAGACTTTACGTTTTTAGGCAGTACGTTATTTAGCGCTTTGCTGGCACTTATCCTGTTATCGATTGGGGGATTGTTCGTTCAAGCGGAATTTTTCCATCTGACACTAGCGTGGATTGGAGTCGTCATTTTCTCGGGATATATGCTGTATGACGTATCCAGAATGAAGCATGCCACCTTCAGTGAAGAAGATGTGCCAGGAGCGGTATTGGACTTATATTTAAACTTTATCAACTTGTTTCTCGATATTTTACGTATCGTGAATTCCTTCAAAGACTAATACAATACAAAAAGATGGGGCCGACTCGAAAGCCTCTAGATGACGGTAATCATCCACTTTTTCTGTGATGGGCCGTCACCGCCATGCTTGGTTTTCCTGGATTTTTAATGACGGTCCATCGCGGGAGGGTGTCCCAAAAGTATGTTCTTTGCAACTTTTGGGACACCCTCCTTCTTTTTGTTCATATATACTTATTTTTCAAGACAGAATCCTTGCTGAACTGTAAAACGGCTCTTATTGGTCGAAGCGTTTGACACTGAGCGGCGCGGCCAACATGTTCTTAGCCTTTTATCAACAACGATCCGCTTTATATTGCCTTACAAAAAAGAATAAATCCGCTTTTTCTCCCGTCATTCCTCATGAACTACCTCGAGAAAGTGCTTGAGAATTCTTGCGGTCAATCCCCAGATGACTTTATCGTCATAGTAGTAGAAATACTCATCCATCGTACGGGCTTGCCAATTATAATTCTCCCCGCCGACAATTAAATCAAACGGGAAGTTTTGTTCCGGTTCCACCTTAAAATTGATTTTATACTCATCAGGTTCTATCTCTTTTAAAAAAGAGAGTGGTATCGTAAAAACTTCTCCTACTTCAGAAGGGTTTGGTTTCATTTGTTCCGGATGCTCAATGATGCCGACATACGGATAGACAATGGTGCCAAAAGGAGAAATCATATAATCCAAAGGAAAAACGTTGTTGATGCTGCTTTCCTGTATTCCTAGTTCTTCTGATGTCTCACGAACAGCTGTATGCCGTTCATCTTTGTCGGTATTGTCAATTCTGCCCCCTGGAAAACAAATTTCTCCGGGTTGTCTTCTTAAATCAAGAGCTCGAACTTCAAATAGGACGTGGATGTCCTCGTTTTTTTCGATTAGTGGTACAAGAACAGCGTATTTCGAAAAATTTTCACTGCCTAAAATGGCAGGAGTTCGATTGTGTAGTTTGGTTATCAATTTTTCTATTTTCATGTTTTCCCCTCCATTATTTCCTTCAGAAGAAAAAGTATGTAAACGATCGAGTCAGAAGAGATTCAGCCGGAATTCGCAAGAGAACCATGAAGAAACGTTCCTCCAGTATAAAGGCCTAACACTCCTAAACGAACCTTCCCTTCATGTATTCCCGTAAAAAGGGAATACTAAAAACACTTATGAAACAGGGAGGATAAAAAATGGGAGCCATTGAGCAAGGAGGATACCGATTTGAACCCGAATACAGCGTGCTGCTTCAAAAAGGTGGATTGCATGTATACAAACATGGAGAATTCCTTGAAGAAATTGAATTCACGTTTGAAGGAAACAGCCCAAATCCGGAACAGCTGGAGCAATTGGTCAATTCCTATTTAGAGAATCACTCACATGATGACGAATCATTTGGTCAATAAGCGCGAAAACCATCGGACGATTCTTTATTTCCAACGCTTATAAAAGCTTCCTTCCCATTTCCCGATTTTCGGCACCGGCAATCATAAAATTCAGTCTTGAGGAAATGATAAAAATGAGCATCTTATCGGTGTTCACATTTCCTACTACATTCAAAGGGGTGTTATCTCATGGCAAGAAACAAATTGGTCGTGCCAGGTGCGGAAAATGCTCTAAATTCCATGAAAGAGGAAATAGCGAATGAAATGGGAGTGGAATTAGGCCCCGATACGACGGCTCGTGCAAATGGTTCCGTTGGTGGTGAAATAACCAAACGCTTAGTAGCCATGGCTGAAAATCATCTTCAGAATCAGCAGAAATAAATTGAGTAAGAGGCTGTCCCATAAGTCTCTAATCAATGGCAAAAGTTGATCTTTACTGAAAGGACCCGTCACGGAATTCTTTGATTTTGCAGGATTTTCATGACGGGTCCCTTTCAGGAGGATGACTCAAAAGGTATGTCTTTTTATACCTTTTGAGTCATCCTCTTTTAATTCGTCACTTCTTCATATGCTCTATCATTCCTTTACTGTCACAAACAATAGAATCATACAGAACAAGTTTGAATGAAGGCGCTTCTGCATGAATGGGATGCTGCATACGGCATACAGGACGTCAGCGGGGGGGATTTCCCATTCTCCCTGTCCTTTCCCTCTATTGCCTCTGCCTTATTATATGAGATGCTACATTGGCGTTTCCAATAACGGATCCAGCCCGTCAAATGACGGAAACCTATCAGGATGAATAATCGGAGCCAACTGTTTAAGTCCTAGCAGCAATCTCGGTGATGGCCGGCAATAAAGGGCCTCTTCCAGAACATGAATGTGGTTGGCTTTTATGGCTTTCATATCGCTCCAACCCGGCCTTTTAAACAGAATGGAAGGATTGATTTTGTTCGTCTGTACCCCCACCCAAGCCAAACAAATATGGTCCGGCTCTCTCTTTTTCACTTCTTCCCAATCCGTTTGTATACTGGCCTTATCAATATGACCGAATAAATTGACACAAGTTGAAGGTCTTCCACAAGGTCCATTTGAATGTTCAAGTCTGGTCCAACGCGCGGCAGATTATGTATGGCTGCAGGCCAATCAGAGTAGTCATCCACCCCTACCAGGAAATCTAGACATTCCAAATAAGCAATCAGTTCCGTGTTACTTGGGCAAAGTGAAACAACTCTCATCCCCTCACCTCGTTTCCTTTGGATGTTATCTTTCGTTGGAGCCTTTATTCCTTTGGCCCAATCATGTTTTCAGGCTTAACGATTTGGTCGAATTGCTCCTCTGTCAGCAATCCCGTTTTTAAAGCCGCTTCTTTTAAAGTCAGTCCTTCTTTATGTGCAAGCTTCGCAATGGTTGCCGCATTTTCATAACCAATATGAGGGTTTAATGATGTCACGAGCATCAGCGAGTGATTCAAGTATCGTTTGATTGTTTCACGTTTTGGTTCAATTCCAACAGCACACTTATCATTGAAGGCCGTCATGGCATCAGCCAGCAATCTCGTTGACTGCAATAAGTTATAAGCAATAACCGGTTTAAAGACATTTAGTTCAAAATTACCCTGGCTTGCCGCAAAGCCGATGGCCGCATCATTTCCCATCACCTGTACTGCCACCATGGTCAGTGCTTCACTTTGTGTAGGATTCACTTTACCGGGCATAATTGAACTTCCGGGTTCATTTGCAGGAATGGCCAATTCACCAATGCCGCAGCGGGGACCGCTTGCGAGCCAACGCACATCATTGGCGATCTTCATCAAATCCGCAGCCAAGGCTTTTAATGCACCATGCGTATACACCACTTCATCATGGCTTGTTAAGGAATGGAATTTGTTTGGTGCCGAAACGAATGTTTTTTGCGTGAAGACGCTGATTTCTTTTGCGACCATGTCCCCGAATTCAGGGTGCGCATTAATGCCTGTTCCAACGGCTGTACCGCCAATAGCAAGTTCCTTCATGAATTCAACGCTTTCCATGATCATCTTTTCATCTTTTTCCAACATACGGTGCCAGCCGCTGATTTCTTGACCCAATGTTAAGGGGGTAGCATCCTGTAGATGTGTACGCCCAATTTTAATGATATCCTGAAATTCCTCTGACTTTTGCCGGAATGTCTCTTTCAAATTTCCCAGGGCAGGCAATAATTGATCTTCAATGGCCAAAACGCCTGCTACATGGAGGGCTGTCGGAAAGGTATCATTGGAACTTTGCGACATGTTCACATCATCGTTTGGATGAAGGCGATGCTTACTGTCTGTTTCTTCAAGCAATTGGTTGCCGCGGTTAGCGATGACTTCGTTTATATTCATATTGGACTGGGTGCCGCTTCCTGTTTGCCAAACGACAAGAGGGAAATGGTCATTCCATCTGCCTTCTAAAATCTCATCCGCTGCCTCCACAATGGCATTTGCTTTGTCTTTTCCTAACTTTCCAAGTTTTTGATTACTGATGGCTGCGCTCTTTTTTAAAATCGCAAAGGCCCTAATGACTTCAATCGGCATTCTTTCAATCCCAATCGGAAAATTCTCTTTGCTCCTCTGTGTTTGCGCTGCCCACAACTTATCTGCCGGAACATTTATCTCGCCCATTGTATCTCTTTCGACTCTATATTTCATCATTCTCCTCCTAAATGATACAATTAAGGTATTGTTACCTTCCTTTAATTTATTACTTATTCTCTTTTCCTTTAGAGAGGCGGTAATAGCCTGTAAACGAGTGATTTTCTCTTATATTCTGTGCTACAACTACCTTCAACATGCTGCTCTCGAACTCCTGCCGCCTCTTGATTAAAACAAAGCTTTATAAAAGAACCATAACATCCGAATCAGGTCAAAAGACCATAAAAACCGCCTCTAGGCGATTGTTTTAGGAATACTTAAACAATTTGGAGGAAATATTATATAGCGTAAATCAAAAGGAGGTTATGATTATGGATGCACAACGTGCACAAGAAATTGCCGCTTCTCCAGTCATGGCGCATGTAACTCACAATGGAGCCCAAGTCTATATTCAACGTGTAAACGAACAGGATGGAACAGCGAGTATCTATCATCTCGAACAACCGGAAATTCAACAAGAAGTTCCTGTACATAGCTTAAAAGAACATTGATTATCCGAATATTTCCTTTATAGGAAAATCTTCAATAAAAACACTATCTTGAGCAGGTGGTGTTTTTATTTTCTCTTTTTTGACCAGTTCCACATGAAATGGTCCATTCCTACTTATAATAAGCTAGGGGAGGGATGCCTGCTTATGAAACTAACATGGATGGCTGGACTATTGCTGCTCGTTCAACAACTTAATCTTCCTGACAGCTTGTCGGTTAAACAGCACGAACAAACGATTGCCATCGTTAACCGGGCTGATTTTACGACATCCTTGCCCGGTGTTCAAATGATAGACACCAATAAATACGATCGGTTTATCGAAAAATTAGACCAACAAGTGTATCAGGCGCCCGTTAATGCCGCAATTGATGATCAAGGTAAAATTCTTCCCGGTCATACAGGACACAAGCTGTACCGGCAAGCATTTACGGAGAAATTTTATACTTATTTTTTTAGTAAAGGACCATCTACGGTGGAAGTACCCTTGCTTACCATTTATCCAAAAGTCGACAGCGAGTTGCTTTCAAACATTCGGGTACAACGGATTGGTCAATATATGACTTATTTTAACTCCAACAATAAAACACGCTCGCATAATATCTCACTTGCTACAAAAGCCATCAACAATTACGTTGTATTTCCCGGCGAGACATTTTCATTTAACAAGGTTGTCGGCAAAAGAACAGAAGACAAAGGATATATGCGTGCTCCTGTGATCGTCAAAGGAGAAATGTCAGAAGGGATTGGCGGAGGAATTTGCCAGGTATCATCTACACTGTATAATGCCGTCGACAATGCTGGGATCAAAATTGTTCAGCGCTACTCCCACAGCAGACGCGTTCCTTATGTTCCGCCTGGCCGTGACGCTACGGTAAGTTGGTACGGTCCTGATTTTCGCTTTCAAAACAATTACAACCAGCCCATATTGATTCGTGCTAAAACATATGGAGCTAGAATGATCGTCACGATTTACTCCTCGGAATCCATTAATTATGAGCCCAAAAAAGCTCCCAGTGCTTCAGATCGGCTGCCCCAAGAGATGAATGAAGGAGCAGATGTCACAACAGAAGACCGCTGAAAGTGTCTAGATTTCAACCAACCTTTTTACCTGCTAAACGAACGTTTCCATAAAAAGAGCAATACCCGTATTAAAAGGGTATTGCTTTTGTACTTAGATCTGGCCGCAAATTGTACAAGAAAGGGAGACCGGATCTATTTGACCAACCATACTTTAATATATGATGCTATTTCAAAGCTTGTCTAAGTTAAAAGCCTTTGTTTATATAAATCCAACTTAATTTTTTAACCTTTGTCACCGATCCTTCTTCTATTTGCGCGTTTCTGTTTTTTCATCTTGAATGAGCTGACAAAGGTCTTCGTATAAGCGGCTGGCAAGAGCCCATAAGGGAGATTGGCAGCCGCTTATGCATAAATCATTTGACATAGGCAAAAAATGCCCATGCTAACTTCTTTATGCATAGGCATGAAAGATAGGACATTCCCTGCCTTTAATTTAAATAGATGGTGACTGCTCATGTATAAATGGGTACTATGGTTAAGAAACTTATCGTTATAATATCCGGTTGTCCGCACAATAAAAGCGGGGAGATTCTCCCCGCTTTTATTGTAACGATGTTGGGTGGTTTTTAGCTGCGTACCGCTTCGTCAAGTCGAATTGGCAGCGGTTTTTAATTTATGAGGTTTTTGTGTAACGTCCTAATTCCTTCAATAGCATTTTCATTCCTTCTGGGCTTAACGTGATTTTTCCTTCTGCAATTCGAATATTTTTTGATGATATTTCTCCTGTGAGGGCACATGCACCAAAGGGTTCGTACTTTTGGAGGATAATGCGATTATCTTCCACGAAAATTTCTACAGGATCTTTCTCATCAATTCCAAGCATTCTTCTAAGTTCAATGGGGATCACCACACGTCCAAGGCTGTCCAGCTTGCGTACAATACCAGTAGATTTCATCTATTTTCCCTCTTTCTTTCATTGTAAGTCCATATAAAAGATTATACAAAAATTTTTTCTTTAAACTCCGGTATCATTATACTGTAATAAAAATGTAATAATTTTGTCTTTTTATCCACTCGTTTTGCATAAAACATAAAACCCATTATTTTTTGAATTTATGGATCAGCCTCTGTTTCATCAATGCATAAAAAACACGCATAGTCATGATATGCGCGTGAATGGTCAGTTAACTCATGTTATTTTTTTGCGTGTAAATAAGATAGGCCAAGCAGCAGCTCCATCCAAATAAAATAACCGCATATAAAATCCATGTCGAGCTTTTTGGTAAAGATACGGATGCAGCAACCGTACGTGCGTTAGTCAGCAGAATGCATCCCCCGACAAGAACCCCTAAATAATGTGGGGGGATCATTTTGACAAGCCAGGCTGCAATTGGGGCGGCCGCCAGTCCTCCAACCATTAAGGTGAGAACCCAGTACCAGTTCACTTCCTGCCATCCTAACGAGAGGAAAAACCCGAGACTTGCTGATGCTGCAATGACAAATTCGCTTGTGTCTACCGATCCGATCACTTTTCTTGCCTCAATCCCCCGTCTGGCGAGTAATACAGGGGTGGATATCGGTCCCCATCCTCCCCCTCCTGTTGCGTCCGCAAATCCGGCGAATAATGCTAGAGGAATGAGTGCCTTTTTCGTATAAGGCTTCGTTTCCTGTTGTTTTATGCGTGACGGAAAGGTGAAGCGATATAAAATATAGGCGCCAAGAAAGAATAAAAACCCGGCGATAAACGGTTTGACCGCTTCTCCCGGTAGGCTGCTCAAGAAACATGCACCGACAAAGGCCCCGACTGATCCCGGAATAATCATGGTTTTGACCAAAAAACGATCTACGTTTCCAAATCGGATATGGGCCGCTCCGGAAGCTGCCGTTGTCACGACTTCCGCTAAATGAACAGAGGCAGAGGCAACAGCAGGAGCGATTCCAAAGGTTAATAATAACGAGGTGGATGTCACACCGTACGCCATGCCGAGTGACCCGTCAATTAGCTGTGCTAAAAAACCGATAAAAATAAAAACGATAAGTTTTTTCATTGTTGAAACACCCTTTGATGTGAAATGGTACTCGATCAAACAAGATATTCCAAACAGGAAGAGCGTGCTTGCGTATATAAACAAGAATATGAACGTAACTGTCGAAAAGTTAACATCAAAAAAGGAGTGTCCCTTGGCCCTCCTTCTAACGAATCGCTGAATTCTTTTCAAGTGCATCCACGACATCCAGAACCTCTTGGGTGGATACGACTTGAGCAAACTCTCCATGAAGAGAAGCAAGTGCCAGATGATGAACGGTATCGGCATCATAGTGTGTTCCATCATAGGACACGGTCTCAAAGCAAGCCGTTGCGTCATGAACAGCATAAACGAGATATCCGAGATTTCCAGCCATTCTCACAGTCGTGGAAACACAGTGATTAGTGGTAAGGCCGATGATCACGAGTGTGTGATAGCCATTGGCTTTCAAATACGTATCAAGCTCTGTGCCGATGAAACAACTGTTAACGTGCTTCCGAACCAAATATTCATCTTCAATCGGACCAAATTTATCTTTAAATGGAAAACCTGGCTGCGCTGGATGCAGGGGAGAGTCCGGATTTTGGGAGGCATGTTGAACATGGATGATCGGGTATTCTTTTATACGCCAGGCTTGAATCAGCCTAAGCATTTGTTCTTCAGCACGAGGGTTGTTCCGTATCCCCCACACGGGCTCCTCAAATCCTTTTTGAACGTCGACTACGACTAATACGGGGCGACTTTGTGCCATCTAATCCATCATCCTTTACTTTTGATATTCTTTTAAAATTGAAATAACATATGTGCAGCCGTTCGGACCGGGTTTAGGAGAATGAACGGTATTTTTAGGAAGAGCCATACAGTCGCCTGCTTCACACAGGGTCGTCCCCCCTTCGGTATAAAAATAAATGGATCCTTCCAATACATGCAAAATCTCATCTGTCAGATGTGTATGGGTTGTATGCTTGTGGTGAATCACGTCATCCTGGACTTCTGCATAATCAGTATTTTTCGGAAGCAATCCCCTCACTAATTCTTCAAGATGGCCGCCAGTTCCTTTTTTAATAAAAGCCTTTTTTATGTGCATTCTCTACACTCCTTTTCATAAGAAATGGACATCGATTCAGCCTGCTTGTGTTGACATCGCGCAAGAAATATTGCTTCCGTTCTCGATCCTTTTCAATGCCATATGAACCTAATGCGGGATAGGTATCTACCTCATCCTCTTCTTTTCCCTAACGCTACAATGTATTGTAAAAAGATTGAGATTATGAGAGATATTTTGTTGGCATTTTATCTATCCGTCTTCCCATGAAAAAAGACATTGGCTCGGTCCAATGTCTTTTTCTATTTTACGATGATTTCGGCTCTTTCCACATCATGATCACACTTCCTGCTTCATCTTGATCCACAATAAAGGAGCCGTTGCTGTAACGGTCATTCAGTCTGAGAGAAACTGGATCCACTTGTTCTGTCACCAGTTTTTCGGTTTGTATCCATAGAAGGTCGTTCCGTGTAACAAATTCGATTGCGGCGACTTCATGAGGATTTCTCTTCACTTCACGAATCATGACGAGTCCTCGTTTCGCTCTTGATGATCGTTCAAATTCTTTCATGCTCATTTTCTTTACGGCACCTCGCTGTGTCACCATGATGAGTTCACAAGAGTCACCTTCTCGGAATACCTTGCCGTTTACAACATAATCGCCGTCTTTTAAATTGATGCCTTTTACACCGGCCGCTCTTGCCCCTACCACATTCACTTCTTCCTCGGGGAACCATAATCCGTACCCTTGTCTTGTTGCCAGGAAGACCTCTTGTTTACCGTCGGTCATATGGACATCGACGACTTCATCATCCCCTTTTAAGTTAATCGCTACAAGCGGACGGGAATAGCGCTGGGCTTTGTAATTCGCAAGTTCCGATTTTTTCACCATACCGTTTTTCGTTACAAACAGCAAGAATTTTTCTTCTTCAAAGTTGGCGACCGGGATGGCTTGTACAATCGTTTCTTCTTTTTCAATCGGAACGATGTTTGTCACATGCTGCCCCATATCTTTCCAGCGAATATCCGGAAGTTCGTGGACCGGCAAGTATAAGTAACTTCCTTTATTCGTAAACAGCAGCAGAGTCTCTGTTGTATTGATTTCCAGTTTGGCAATCAAACGATCTGTGTCTTTCATGCCAAAATCCTGGCCGTTAGAGGCCGCGTATGAACGAAGGCTTGTCCGTTTGACATACCCGTCTTTTGTCACCGTCACCATGACATCTTCCGACGGAACCATTACTTCCAGGTTAATTTTCAGCTCTTCAATTTCTGCTTCGATTTTTGTGCGGCGCTTATCGCTGTATTGCTTTTTCACTTTGCGTAAATCCGTTTTAATGACCTGCAGCAGTTTCTTTTCACTGCTCAAAATCAGCTCCAGTTCGGCAATCTTTTCTTCCAGCTCTTTCGCTTCTGCTTGTAAAGCGGTCACATCCGTATTTGTTAAGCGATATAGCTGTAATGAGACGATTGCCTCTGCCTGTGCTTCCGTAAAATCAAATCGGACGATCAAATTGTCTTTTGCATCCCTTTTGTCTTTCGATGCACGAATCGTAGCAATCACTTCGTCTAAAATTGATAAGGCTTTGATGAGCCCTTGGACAATATGCTCCCGTTCGCGTGCTTTATCAAGCTCATATTGCGAGCGGTTAGTGATCACTTCCCGCTGATGTTCAATATAGGCATCCAAAATAGCAGGAAGCGTCATTAATTTAGGACGTTTTCTTGATATGGCAACCATGTTGAAGCTATACGGTACCTGCAAGTCCGTATTTTTGTATAAATAGGCTAAAACTCCTTCCGCATTGGCTTCTTTCTTTAGCTCAATCACAAGGCGCAAGCCGGTACGATCCGTTTCGTCACGTACTTCTGAAATCCCCTCAACTTTGCGGTCAAGGCGCAATTCGTCAATCTTTTTCACCAGATTTGCTTTATTCACTTCAAATGGGATTTCAGTGATGACAATTTGCTGTTTGCCGCCTCTAATTGATTCGATGTCCGCTTTTCCGCGAATAATGATTTTTCCCTTTCCTGTTTCATACGCTTTTTTAATGCCATCCACACCTTGAATGATACCGCCTGTCGGGAAATCCGGCCCTTTTATAACGGTCATCAAATCCTCTACCGTACAAGAAGGCTTGTCAATGCGCATGATGGTTGCATCGATGACCTCTCCTAATTGATGGGGAGGGATTTCCGTTGCATATCCTGCTGAAATCCCGGTTGAGCCGTTCACTAGTAGATTCGGGAACATGGCCGGTAAAACAACCGGCTCTTTGCTTGTATCATCAAAGTTCGGAACAAATTCCACCGTCTGTTTTTCGATATCGCGCAAAAGCTCGGATGCAATGGCGGAAAGCCTCGCTTCCGTATAACGCATGGCGGCCGGGGGATCCCCGTCGACGCTTCCGTTATTCCCGTGCATTTCAATCAGCAAATTGCGAAGCTTCCAATCCTGACTCATCCTGACCATTGCGTCATACACGGATGAATCACCGTGCGGGTGGTAGTTACCAATGACATTACCAACGGTTTTTGCCGATTTTCGAAACCCTTTTTCCGCTGTATTGCCGTCTACATGCATCGCATATAAAATCCGGCGCTGAACCGGCTTTAATCCATCTCTTGCATCCGGCAGCGCGCGTTCTTGAATGATGTACTTACTGTATCGTCCAAAGCGGTCGCCAAGTACATCTTCAAGAGGCAAGTCTAAAAAGCGTTCTGCTTGTGTCATCTTATTCTTCCTCCTTTGCGACCGTTACGTTTTCATTATCTAAGATGTTTGGGTCTTCCTCCAGGCCGAAGGCGACATTGTTTTCGATCCATTTTCGTCGAGGCTCGACTTTGTCTCCCATAAGGGTCGTAACACGGCGATCCGCACGAGCGGCATCATCAATACGAACACGGATGAGTGTACGGGTTTCAGGGTTCATGGTCGTTTCCCAGAGCTGATCGGCATTCATTTCGCCAAGCCCTTTGTACCGCTGAATCATGTATCCCCTGCCGACTTTTTTGATGGCGCCCTTTAATTCATCTTCATTCCACGCATATTCTACCACTTCTTTTTTGCCGGTTCCTTTGCTTACTTTGTATAGAGGAGGAAGTGCGATAAACACTTTGCCTGCTTCCACAAGCGGTTTCATATAGCGATAGAAGAATGTCAGCAATAGCACTTGGATATGGGCACCGTCTGTATCAGCATCGGTCATGATCACGATTTTATCGTAATTCGCATCGTCTAAAACGAATTCGGCTCCGATGCCGGCACCGATGGCATGAATGATCGTATTGATTTCCTCATTTTTGAAAATATCCGAGAGCTTCGCCTTTTCTGTATTGATGACTTTCCCGCGAAGAGGCAAGATGGCCTGAAAGCGGCGATCCCGTCCTTGCTTGGCCGAACCACCCGCTGAATCACCCTCTACTAAATACAGTTCATTTTTTTGCGGGTTTCGTGATTGGGCAGGTGTTAGTTTCCCGCTTAAAACAGTTTCTTTCCTGCTTCGTTTTTTTCCGCTTCTTGCTTCTTCACGCGCTTTGCGCGCTGCTTCCCGTGCTTGGGCCGCTTTAATGGCTTTTTTCACCAACAGGGAGCTAATGTCCGGATTTTCTTGTAAAAAGTACGCTAATTTCTCGGAGACGACCGCATCGACAGCAGAGCGTGCCTCGCTTGTCCCAAGTTTTCCTTTTGTCTGGCCTTCAAACTGCAGTAATTCTTCTGGAATTCGGACAGAGACAATGGCCGCTAAGCCTTCACGAATATCCGTTCCTTCCAGGTTTTTATCTTTTTCCTTCAACAATCCGACTTTACGGGCATGTTCATTAAAAATGCGGGTCATCGCACTTTTCGCACCAGACTCGTGCGTTCCGCCGTCTTTGGTGCGAACATTGTTGACAAACGAAAGAATGGTTTCGGAATAACCATCGTTAAATTGAAACGCAAATTCCACTTCAATGTTGTTTTGTTCGCCGTCGAAAAACAGCACCGGATGTAGTGAGTCTTTGCCTTCGTTTATGTACGAAACAAAGGCTTCAATTCCGCTTTCATATTGGAACACATCTTGCTGATCGTATCGTTCATCGACCAATTCAATTTTTAATCCCTTCAATAAAAAGGCAGATTCCCGTAATCGTTCACTTAATGTGTCATAGTTATAAGCAGTTGTACTGAAAATCTGGGCATCAGGTTTGAAATGAATCTTCGTCCCTGTTTCCCGCGTTTTCCCGATTTTTTCAAGAGTGGTAACAGGTTTTCCACCGTTTTCGAAACGTTGTTGGTACACAAGACCATCACGTTTAATGGTCACTACCAGCCATTCCGACAGGGCATTTACTACAGATGCACCCACTCCATGGAGACCTCCGCTTGTTTTGTAGCCGCCTTGACCGAATTTACCTCCGGCATGAAGCACCGTTAAGATGACTTCGGGCGTCGGTTTTCCGAGTTTGTGCATCCCGGTAGGCATCCCCCTCCCTTTATCTTGAACAGAAATGGAGTTATCGTTATGTATGGTTACTTTTATGTAGTTTCCGTATCCGGCTAACGCTTCATCGACAGAGTTATCAACAATTTCATAAACAAGGTGATGCAAACCGCGACTGTCGGTACTGCCGATGTACATGCCTGGCCGTTTTCGAACCGCATCCAGTCCTTCTAAGACTTGAATCGCGTCATCATTATAGTCAAATATTTGTTTCTTACTCAAAAATACATACCCCTTTCAATTAATCCACAATCCAGTATCTCCTATAAAAACTTGGCTTCGTCTGAAACGTTCCAACTAATCAGATTGAAGAGATATGGTCTTTCTTTCATTTTCACTCTAATCTCCGCTGAGGGGCAACTGTTCCTTACTGTTAGCCTCTTTGCCCGAAAACAAGAACGTATGTTTGATTTTAACATAACTTGTTCGATTTTTAAATATCATTGCTCATTTTATCTCGTTCTAATGAGTGGCAGACCCTTCACTTATCATACATATCTTAGCACTATTTTAGCGAGAAATGGATAATTCTAAAACTAAAATTATGAAAAAGTAAAGAAAATCCCTGTATTTAACAAGGATTTTCCATAAAAAATGACTATTTAGTTAAAGCATGTTCCACTTTAATGCAGCGGTCCATGACAACAGTGTAACCTTTTTCCTTCAATAATTGATACGCCTCTTCATTGGCTAATCCAAGCTGGGCCCAAAATACATCCGCATCAATTTCCAAAAACTCTTTCGCTACATCCAACAAATGCTCTGAGCGGCGGAAGACGTTGACAATATCGACATGTCCTTCGATGTCCTTTAACGATTTTACGGCTTTAACCCCTAATATTTCATCCGCATTCGGATTTACCGGAATAATTTCATAGCCGGCATCTTGCATAGCTTTGGATACCATATAAGATGTTTTGGCGGGATTGTCCGACAATCCCACTACCGCAATTCGCTTACTATTTTTTAAGATTTTTCCCAGCTCTTCACGTGAAGGAATCTCCATTTGCATGATTATCTCTCCTTTAAACAAGTGTCTGATGTATTACGTTCTGTATGTATACCCGATTTCCTGCTTATTATCACCAATTTCTTGTCGCTCAACCCATCGGATGAGTATAGTTTTCTCCTATGCCCCGTCTGTTTGCCCCACAGTTTGACCACTCTCTATGAATTGCCGGTTGTAGTTTCAAAAGGTTCCTGTTAAAATCCTCTATGGTTATGAAAAGGATTTTCAGAGGTAAAGTAAGAATGAATAAGGGATGGAGTTTTCTTGAACTCGTGGTAAAATGAAATAACAAGAGAGAAAAAGGAGAAATATATATGCAATTTATCTTACCCATTCTTGCATACATAATCGGATCCATTCCGTTTGCTTTAGTTGTGGGGAAAGTCGGATATGGAATTGATATCCGCGAACACGGAAGCGGCAATCTTGGCGGGACAAATACGTTTCGCACACTGGGGGTCAAAGCGGGTTTAATTGTAACGAGCGCCGATATTTTAAAAGGAACACTCGCTGCTTCTCTTCCTGTTTTATTTAACGCAGATCTACATCCGTTATTTGTCGGGATGTTTGCGGTAGTCGGTCATGTGTACCCGCTATTCGCTAATTTTAAAGGAGGAAAAGCAGTCGCGACTTCTGGTGGAGTTTTGCTATTTTACAGTCCCCTTCTTTTTGTCGCCATGCTCGCCTGCTTTTTTGTAAGCTTGTATGTATCGAAATACGTCTCGCTTTCATCGATCATAACAGGTATTTTCGCCTTCATTTATACACTTTTTACGAGAGATATACCGTTCATTATCGTCGTTGGGCTCCTAGCCAGTTTTGTCATCTGGCGCCACCGTGCAAACATTCAGCGTATTATGAACAAAACTGAACCAAAAGTCAAATGGTTGTCCAAAACACCGAGAGCCTGATGCAGGCCCTCGGTGTTCTTCATCCTTCCTGCCTTTTGATAGACGACTATCATATATTCCCCTAAGCATCCGTCTCTTCAATGTATACGGTCCAGCCGAATTTTCGTTCCAGCTCGTTTTTGAATCGAGTGGCGGTGGTAATACCTTTAAACGTTCCTGTTCTCAATCGGTATGTTTTACCATCATCAGCGATTCCCTGAACCGCTGGCTCCGGAACATAAGGGACTGAAAAATATTCACATAATCCTCGGGCCAATTCTACAGCGCATTCTTGGCGATACGCTTCACTTCGAAGCAGTTCTGCTTCCCGCCTGTTATCCATGAATCCGCATTCGACTAACACAGTCGGCATGTTTGTATATTTGGCGACATACAGCCAGGATCCGTCTTTGATCCCGCGATCTTTTAATTTTGTTCCTTGGATAAGGTAGCGTTGAAGAATTCGAGCAGCCCGCTTGGATGCCTCGGTTTTACCGGCGTATGTTTCAATCCCTTCAGCCTTTCCCCACATTCCACCTGCAGCATTCGCATGGACGGATAAATAAAAGTCCGCTTTGGCATCATTGGCTCGTTTTACCCGTGTACCAAGCGGTATATCCTCGCCAGTTGGAGCCACTAACAAGATTCGAAAGCCGCATCTTTTTAGCTCCACATATAAAAGAGCGACAACTCGTCGATTGAATTCATTTTCTTTCATTACACTCCCATCAGAAAAAGTTGGTGTCCGCTTCCCTGGTGTATTGATTCCATGTCCGTCATCTAATGCAATCAAATAACTCATAACCGACCTCACTCCTTTGATAAAATGTGTAAATCATGAGCAGTTGCTCATGTTTCATTAATTAAATAGATGAAACGAAAAAGAAAGGAGAGAAAATTGTTAAAAAACTAGATAAAGTAATGGCTTCAATTTAGTTAAACAAGAAACCCCCCAAAAAAACCTCTCTTGAAACAAGAGAGGTTGACATAACGGGCGCTATGAGAAGGAAGATCCTTCAGTTTTTTGTTACAATGAATAACATCCAATATTTTGTACAAAATACAATGGACGCTGATTCATGATAAAACGCAATAAATATACAATCCCAAGCTCTCTTTTATTCACAATTTATACAAGAGGCTTTTGAATTAAAGTAGCGAATTCAAGCTCATGGGAGTTTTTTTGAAGAAGCCAGCGAAGCAGACCTTTTTTCTTTTATTCACGTTCCTCCTGGGCCGCTTCCACTTCCAATAAATAATTGGTACGCACCATCTCATGATAAATTTCTTTCATCCAAATATCAGTATCCCGATTAGCTAGAACTTTCGCTATATATTTGGGTCTTTTCTTGCGATAAACATCAAGAGGAAAAACCGCTGCATACTTATCAATTGCTCCAATGATTTCTAACGTTAATAGTGTTCTTAAGCATTTAGAACATTTACCGCAATTAAATTTATCCTTTGTGCAAACGTTAAGGTATTTATATGACGGCTCAAATTTTGCCACCATACGAGTTTTATCCACCCTAGTATAATTAGCGCAAGATGAAAATAAACTGGTATTTTCAGTAGATAACATGTTCAAATTAAAAATATCACTACATGCTAGAAGCGATTTACTTAATCTGAAATCTTTTATATGAACAGTCGAAGAGTGATAATATACTTTAAATAACTTTTGAAGAGCTAAAACTGCAGACATACTCCTGAGCGTATCTGTTTGCCTGAAGCTCATATGCAATATCTCACTTAAGTTACTGTTTACCATTATTAATTCTTTACCAAGTTCATCGGCACAAGCTTTTGCGATTTTTGTCCTTTCTTCAAAAAGGTTTAACGCCTGTTTACCACCAAAATCTCCGTTTGACCCAACATTAAAAAAAGTAAAATGGGTAATTTTGTATTTTCCAGGGACACCATCTCCCATATGATCACAAATAGTGCTGAAAGAGTCTATTCCACACGACAATCCAGTTCCCACTGCACCAGCATTTGATATCGGTTTTGCCGCAAGCTGATTACACATGACCTTTATCGTCTTGTATCCATGGATCTCAGCGATTACGGGGACGAGATATTTATTTACCGTATAATAAAGTCTTTCAGACATCGGTGATAACACTTTTATATCGTGTCCATTTTTCAATGCATACCATAATAATCCAACTAAAAAGGCATCTGCTCTTTCATTAGTCAGGTATATACTATACTTCTCCTCCACCTCAAACCAAAGAACATCTTTCTGTCCATCAACTTCAAATACTGCCTGCAACCTTACTTCTTTATCGTTTTTTTTAATTTCAGGCTCATATATAATGATCATAACGCCGTATCTCCCATCGCCATATTCAGAAAATGCGAAGTGTTTCATTTTATAAAATATGTGATAGTTGAGCGAAAGGACATAGAATGTTTCGTACATATTTCTTTTTTCTCCTATCCCTCTTCGTAACTTTTAATTGTTTGATACATCGTTTTATCTTTTAACAAATCAAACATAGAAATCATGGATTTAAAATTTGCTTCAATAATCCATACCTTTCCTTTTTGGTCTAATCCTATATCAAAACCTATAGTACGGTATTTAGGATAAAATGTTTCTAGTTGCGTTGCTGCAAGTAGGGCACTCCTATCAATATGAGACAATAAATCTTGAATTTGAAGGTGGATTTGGCACAAAGAAGAATGTTGAATCGCTTCTTCCACCGGCAATATGTTTTGAGCCACATTCGTAATGAAAAAACCTTTTGCTGCCACTTTGGCAAGTTTTCCTGTTACCACCCATGTAGCGGAATTTTTTTTGCGTTGTACCATGACTCGGAGATCAAATGGACAATCGTCAATTGTAGCTAGTGGAATCTTTTGTTGCACAATATAAGGTTTATAATGAAGAAGCTTCTTTAGATCGTTTAAGTTGTTATAAACTTCCTCCCTGCTAGTTAAAGTAATTTTTCTATTTTCAGCATGTATTTCATATAGGTCTTTACCTATAAAGGATACTTGGGTTATACCACGCCCCAGAACGCCTTGGCGGGGTTTAATTATCACATGGTTATATTTATTCATAAGTTCCCATAAAGATTGTTCCGTTAATAATTGGGTTTCTGGTAAATAGTTAAGAAGGGCTTCCTCTTCTTTCATCACTTGGTAATGTTTCCACTTATTCCACTTAGCGCCCATGAAAACATTGCCCCCTTTTCATGTTCATTGGATACTGCTTTATTTCTCCTTCTCGATTTTGCCACTAATCTTCAAGTATTTTCTTGATTATAAGATTCTTTTTCTCAGATCACCCCATCCCTTTTTAAGGTGAATAAGATCATTTTTCCAACTATGGGTATACTAAAGACACCCATAGCTTGAGCTTGCACTCACTTCTTTCTAAATTGGTTATTAATTTAATATGCTGAATCTAACTAAGTTGCTTAGACAAATATAATAACAATAAATAACAAGTATGATTTACATCCTCAATTTCGTTCCTGGATTGCTATCCTTTATTTTTCATTTAGAACATAGTTTTACAAGTTAATATATTGATCGTTTTACTTGTGTATCTGGATTAATGCCGGTATTAAAAAAGGGAAATGACGTAAACTATCTCTAGGTGCATGATAAAAGAGCAGCCAAAAGGTTGCTCTTTGTTATTAACTAGGGTCAATTTGTTGTCCGTTTTTCCCACGGGCATCAGCCGAACTGCTTTCATTAACTGATGGTCTTTTTCGACCTTCGGGAGCTTCAGGATGCTTTAAATCCTTTTTTATCATGTCCGGTAAATATGGATCATCTTTTGTCATGGTTTTCACCTCCATTTACATAATGTGGTGGAATGTTAAAATCCTATACAATCGTATGAGATTCTATTTTATAGAAATGCCCATATATCAACGGTTTTACTCCTTTATATAAGTTGGTTAAGAATCTATATCACACTATTTCATGATAGTGTGTGGTCATGTGGTCAATTCATGTAACCACTTTTTATATTCCAAAAACACAAAGAGACACGGTCTCTGCCGCCTCATCAAAACGATCAGCGCTCCTCCAAATGTCACGCAATTTTGTACGTAGTCATTTTCCTTCACAAACCCCTGATAATCAGTTTGGAAAAAATAATGATAGTAACCAATCCTACTGTGCCAGATGGTATCCGCTCCATTCCAGATGACCAAACGAGTATTATGGAGGCGCAACCGACCTGATAGCGATTCCCCCCTATCGGCTTTCTATGAGCAATGGTTGCCTTTGGGCAGGAAGGGAGTAAATAACTGTTGCAGATATAAAACGAATGAAATTTGAGCTACATGAATCATTCGGTCAATAAAAAAACCCCATCCTAAATGGATTGAGGCGTTTATTCCAGAATAAAACTGTCTCTTTTAAAAAACTTGGTTATTCCATTTTTCTCAACAAAGCGACCGTCCCCGAAAAATACTTGTAAATCATCGAATACGATAACCTCTCCATCACTAATGTATACTAGCACTTTGTTATCCTTGTCAGTGATTACAATATGATCAACTTCTCCATATTCCTCATAGTCAAATTCCAACGTATGTCACCTTCTTTAGGCAATAAAAATAAGAACACCCTTATTTAGTATGTGTTCTTACTCATCCGCTTTTTCATACGATATTTAGCCATTATTTGACTCTTTGATTTTGATTCATTCCAGCTAACAGCTGAACAATTTGATCATCTAACATATCAAAGTTGTCGATCTTTGTCTTAATTCGCGTATAAGCAGCCTCTTGTTTTAATTGCGTTTCCTTCCCGTTTGTCGCTTGGCTCATACGACGGAATGAATCATTTACCCCTGTGAGATTCTATCTTCAACCTTCATCACATTTCCTTCAAAATAAAAAGCCACTCATTACAAGTGACTCCACTTACTCCCCATTCTTTTCTTTATCTTAAAATCTATAAACTTCTTCACATTCTCTGCCTGTTGGCTGATAAAAACAATGAGCCTTGTAACGTCCCACGTGAGGTTGATTATACCATGTTGGAGGACAAGCCCCTGGTGGCTTAAAATACCATAAACTAAATTTTGCAGGCCATAACCGCTCTCCTCTAACAGCTCGACGGGCTAATCTTCTTTCAGGTTCTCTTGCCCTTTGGTAGAAATAACCCTTTATAGTGGCTTCAAAAGCATGTGGTTGAAAAATCATTTGGGGAATGGTACGGATTCCCCTAAAATCGCTGCAATTCGCTCGGATCCGGTTAATACCTACATTCCCAACCATCAGCATGCCTTGTTTCCCTTCTCCCTCAGCTTCAGCCCTAAGTAATCTTGCCAAGAGGTTAATATCTGCTTCCGTATGTCTTACAACCGCCATGATTTCACCTCCATTGTAGTTACCTTTCTATAATATTGCTGTTTGGCTATGGTCATGACAATAAAACTTAGATGAACGAGGTACGGTACTTTTGTAATTTACAATCCCATAATAAAACTCATCGTCTTCGTCAAAACCGAGCTCTACATTGTGACCTTTGTGCTTTTCCGTCGCATAAATGTTATGCCATTCTTCCGCTTCTCTTCTCGTTCTTCTTCCGGATCAGAAAGCCATGGTTTCATGTTCATCACCTCATTTTCTATTGTTTATTTAGAACATAGTTTCATTAAATAATAAAACCACCTATCAAGTAGCTTTCTTGACAGATGGTCTATGATGAGGGGACAGCGAGTATATTGCTGGTGACGGGTTTCCAGTCCATGACCGCATGAATTTAGTTTGCAAACAACAGGATTCGAACCTGTGCCACCCATGAAAGGTCATGCTGCCATTGCATGATCGTACCTGTTTTTGATTTTAAAAAAGTCCCTCATTTTATCCCTTATTTTGTCCCTATTTTTGTCGGGTTTTTATCGGACATTCCACCAAGAAATATGAAAAGTACACAGGAAAACGAGAAATGGTTTATATGATAAAGAATGGACAATCTATCTTTAAATGCTGATTTAAGGAGGGATACTGTTTGTTTAAAAAATTACTTATTGTTATGACCGTACTTGTCCATATGTGTCTGTCAGCTGCGTGTGCTCCCCCAAAAGACGAGCCAGAAAAGAAGAATCAAAACCCAGAAGAACCAAAACAAGCAGATACTAAAAAGGATAGTAACGACCGAGTTAAGATGAGGATGGGTGATGAAAAAAATGACAAAAAGGAAGATGAGGAGAAGTAGAGGCTGTATTTACTTTTGCACTGATTCTCAAATCAGACTTATAAATAATAACGGCACTCACAGATGATTCTGAGCGCCGTCGCAATTTGAAAAATAGTTTGATTTGGTTTAATAATCGTTACCTGTTCTTCAAAGAAAAGAGCTTGTACACCCGCATAAGGAAAACTGTTTTCGATCATGCTCCTAGCCTCTTTCTATATAGTCCATATTTGATTAATTGTTGTTTGACCTCATGTTCAGTTACCTCTTATGATGTAGGACATAGACACAGATATAGCGGAAAAACAAGTTAATAATTTGAGTTTCCTTCGGTCTAACTCATTTTGAAGCAATGTTTCCCTGGAGTATTCCTGCAGTTGACGTTCTACTTCTTCCATGTCCTTATCTCCCTTCGCTTCTTAGCCTTTTATACTTAGGCTAAAGCCGTTTCTTCATAGAGTGGTTTCAGTAAAGGATTCCGCTTTGCTTTTGGACCAATTGTCTTTTTTTCTTTGCGGAAATGGCCAAACATAATTGATGTGGTCAAAATGTGGCCAAACGACCACATTTATCATCCAACCCCCTTGTCTATCAAGGCTCCCGTCTTCTTTTTCCACACATACATAATGTGTGAAGTGAACTAGAAATATACGAAGATAAGCGAATGACTAATATAAGCAGCAGGAGGAAGTGTGAGCCAGCGCTTTCCAGCAAAGGCGTTTTTGAATAAAATCGGGTAGAGAAGCGAAAATAAGACGGAATCGATTGTAAAGGGGGAACATGGATATGCCTACTTGTTGCGAATATTTTCAAGAATCAGGCGGTGACGGCGAGGAGGACAAACTCGCAAGCAGATGTCTAGGGGATCGGGAAGGTTATTGCAAGAGTGAACCTGGATGGCGATTAGTGAGCTATCAAGTGGATGATTGTATAGAGTGCTGCCCTGGTTGTTTAGGTAATTTACTTTCACTAACCGATGAATCCTTGCTTGAGCCAGAGGAAAGAGAACTAATGTAAAAGGAACAACGATTCTATCTGAAAACGAAAGAAGCAATCCAGATAATGGATGGATTGCTTCTTTCGTTTTCGCCTTTCTCTTTTTCATTTCCACTTATCCTTTTTTGACTTGCGATTCAAAACGATTCCCCCACCTTGAAGAATGAATGTTTTAATTCTGCAGAATCGTTTCCTTAACTTTCCCCTTCGTCCGGCAGCAGACTGGTAAATGATTCATAAGCAGACTGCAGGGAAAACGTTCTAGCCTCTGCGTTAAGACCTGAAGTATGTACTTCTCTAATATATTCCCTTGTCTGTTTCAATAGTTCCTCAGTCATCTTTTCCCTGTCCATATGCATATATCACCTATCCTTCAAGTTACTTATATGCATTTAGTATTTCCTGTTCCAGCTCTGAAATTCATGAAACATGCTAAAAATTTTTTTGCATTTTCAAAAGGCATATAAAAATGCGACATATCCCAAAAGTACTTTTTTGTACTTTTGGGATATGTCGCATTTTTGCAGTACATCTTCTTAAAATTACTCCCTTTCCATTTCCGTTACTTCTACGAAATAGCTGCTGTGAATGTAAATTACCTTCCCTTTCCAGATAACGGCTTGAAAGGTGTTATACCCACTGAATGGATACCGCAATTGAAGCGGTGTTCCTGCTGGGATATATACTTTTTGACTTACCTTCACATCTTCACGTGTTGTAAGAATTTTCACTTTTCTTGCACCCCGGATGATATGATTAATTCTTTTGTATTCTATTTTACGCTGTTTCTACTCATCTCGTGTTAGACTATCAACTTAAAAATAGAGATTGTATTTCCTTTTTCTTTTATTTCTTATCAATAAATAAGTCACCCTTCTTGTCACGCGATTATGATTTTTATGAAAGGTCAGAAAAATAAAAATTCAAGTCGAATCCCGGTTTTATCGCATAATCCGCTGCGTTTACATCATTTCAAACTTTATAGAGAGGAAAATGTAAATTTCCGTCAAAGATTATGAATATACCAAAAATGAAAAAGGCGGGATAACATGTTTCAAACAAAAATTGAACCTCGGGTTTCTGAAACTGATGGTGTGGGCCATATTAATAATACAACGATACCAATATGGTTCGAAGCTGGCCGAAACGAGATTTTTAAATTGTTTACACCTGATCATTCCTTTAATAACTGGAAAATGATCATCCTAAAGATGAATGTGGAGTATGTAAGCCAGATTTTCTTTGGAAAAACGGTAGATGTTTATACGTGGGTCAAAAGGATTGGAACTTCAAGTTTGGAACTATATGAAGAAATCCATCAAGACAATATCTTATGTGCAAAAGGTAATGTAACATATGTGAATTATAATATAAAGCTTCAAAAATCAGAGCCAATACCTGATGAAATTAAGAGAGAGTTAGAAAATCACTATTATACAGAATGTTAAGGCATCCCCGCCTTTAGTATTGCATGGATAGAAAGTGCCCCAGTTTTACTTAATTCGACAAAACCATATATTCCTTTTATCTATCATTCGTGTATGATAATGGTTTAAAGGAAAAGATTTCTTTATAATTAAGTATAGACGCTTTTAAAAAAGGAGATGTAAACCATGAATATTACAGTAACAAACGAAGCCTTCCAATGGTATAAAGATGAATTCGACCTACAAAGTGGCGATAAGGTGAAGTTTTTTGTTCGATATGGCGGATGCAGCACAGTTCAAAAAGGGTTTTCACTTGGTGTCGGAAAACAGGAGCCGGTACTGATTGGTGCCCAGGCAGAAATAGAAGGCATTACATTTTACATAGAAGATCAAGATTTGTGGTATTTTGAAAACCGGAACTTGGTCGTTTCATTTGATGAAACAAAAGGTGAACCTGAATTCTCAATTAGTGAATAATAAAGCGCAGAAAGCCCGCTTAAACCGATAGGGCATTGGAGCTTCTGAGAAGGAGTCGCTTTTTGACTCCGCACGAAGAAGGGAAATGACCGTACGGTTTGGCTTTCGGAGCTGGACAATAACGAAAAGCGGAGAAAGCCCGCTTAAACCCTATGCTTTCTTATACATTAAAGAGCCCGCTGCTTTCTTAGCAGCGGGCTCTTTAATGTATTATTCGGCTATAGACTGCTTTTTCGCCTTTTCGTATGCTTGATGCCATGTTGGGTATAGTCTTCGAATGGAAATCGGGCGGAAGTTTTCTTTTTTGACGCATACATGAGAAGAAGTAGCGGTTATTGCGATTTCCCCATTGGGTGTTAAAATTTCATATCCATAGATAACTCTCAAACCATCGTAATGCTCAATCCATGTATGGACGACAGCCGTATCCCCATATCGAAGCGGTTTTTTATACGATACTTGTACATCCGTTACCGGCGAAAGAATGCCGTCTCGCTCCATTTCTGCATAATTAAAGCCAAGCCTTCGAATAAGATCTGTGCGCCCCACTTCCATCCATACTAAGTAATTGGCATGATAAACAACGCCCATTTGGTCCGTTTCAGCGTATCGAACGTCGATCTCTTTTTTTGAGACTAACATGGTATTCCCCCTGTCCTAAAAAAGTTGATTATGTATGTACCATTGCTTATCTTAACATAACTTAACGTTTTTTTCTCTGTAGACTCCCCATGAAAAAACGAAGAAATATCCATATGAAAAGAAAGCTACCATTTCTTTTTCATTAAAAAGATAGCAAAAACCAGGGGTCATTCCCCTGGCTTGGTACTCTTTTTATTCACTGCCGCTAAAAGAAGGCAAGTATATTAGTAAGTTTGTTCGCTTCCTGCATAGCCGCTTTCGCGTGCCTGTGCTTCATCTTGAATTTCATTTCGCATCGCTTGAATGCTCTCTTCGCGGCGTTGGTTTTTCGCTCTGATTTGTTCGCGTTGCTCCTCAGAATCGGAAAATGCCAGGCTATCCTCTGCTTCTTCAATATTTTTGATCGTGTTTTGAACCATTGATTGTAACTTTTCAACGTTATCGCTGCGGTCATCTGGTTTTGGGCGGTTCCATGCCATCATACATTCCTCCTTGCAAAATAATGACCTTACATAAGTAGTATGTGAAGGAACGGGAAGATTATTGTTGGTAATAATTAAAATGAATAACCATAATTTTATTATGTAAACTAAAAAGGATACAAAAGAGAGTGTCCCTTAAAAAGCGCACTTTTTGAGGGACATCCTCCTGCGATGAACTATCATCAAAAATCCAAGAAAATCGAGGGGTTCAGTGACGGTTCATCGTAGAAAACAGATTCCTCTAAAGGCTTTTGAGTCAACCCCTTAGTTATTCACCTTTTGTTTGGATTACTTGAGCATGCTGGCCGGATTTATCCTGCATTTGTTTCCCTTTGTTTCCGCCTGCAGCTCGCGGCTGGGTACCAATATGATTCGGAACGAAATGTTTGCGGCTTCCTTTTGGATTACTCATCGTCCTCGCCTCCTCATCTATACTCTAACCGCTTTCACGCCGGTTTATGTTGGTAGTTTATTCTTCCCTCTATCGACCGCTTTATCACATTCTTTTGGTCCTGCTGCTCCTGCATAACGATTCGGCTGATTGGCAATGATACTAATAACACGACCAGTCAGCCTTGCCAATGCCGTAATCAGGGCTTGTCCGTACATCGGCTTATATGCAAAAAATTGATGATGATCCACAATTTCAGAAATGATTTGTCCCATATCATAAATGCGGTTTTATTTACCTTAATATGCATCCCTTTATCCTTCCCCAATCATTCCAGTACAGAGTCCATACATACAAAATAGAAATTTTGTTGTTGAAACGGTCAGTACCCCCTGGTTTGCTCCCCGCTGCACGATCGCCACCCGTTCGTTAAAGAAGCAGTTCTACCGCACTTTAGTCTTAGTATAATTGGGTACTTTAAGTGGGAAAATAAGTAATAACGCATTAAAATAGACCATGTTGTGTTTGGTTGCTTACTATAAATCAAAATAAAGGGCCCGCCTACAAAGAGGCGAGCCTAATCGTCCCAAAGTGTTTGATTGCGAATAAAATGTACCAGTTTGTCAGCTGATATTCATTTTGGTTTTGCTATCTGATCGTTTTTGCACCAGAACCCCAGTTAAACGGGCATATAAGAAGTTTTTTATTTTCCTTCTTATTGCGTTATTTCTTCTTTTACATTCAGCACTCTTTTTAATTCTTCCGTTAAGATTGGCACAACTTCAAATAAATCTCCTACGATACCATAATCCGCCGCTTCAAAGATTGGTGCTTCTGGATCTTTATTAATTGCCACAATGACTTTTGAATTTGACATGCCGGCTAAATGCTGGATGGCACCGGAAATACCAATCGCAAAGTATAAGTCGGGTGTAACAACCTTTCCAGTTTGCCCGATTTGCAGGGAGTAATCGCAATATTCTGCGTCGCATGCCCCGCGTGATGCCCCTACTGCGCCGCCTAACACATCGGCCAGCTCCTGCAATGGCTTAAATCCTTCTTTGCTCTTTACGCCGCGGCCGCCGGCGATGATGACTTTTGCTTCGGACAAATCAACGCCGCCAGTTGCTTTACGAACAACCTCCTTAATGATTGTACGAAGATTTTTAATATCAACCGTTAAATTGGAGATATCCCCCGTTCTTGTTTCATCTTTCTCAAGTGGTGCAATGTTGTTCGGACGAATGGTCGCAAAGACAATGCCTTCCTTGACTTTCTTTTTCTCAAATGCCTTACCTGAGTAAATCGGTCGTGTAAACACTGCTTCGTCTCCATCTTTTTCAATGGCAATTGCATCTGAAATTAATCCAGCGTTTAGCTTCATTGCAATACGTGGTGATAAATCTTTCCCCATTGCTGTATGACCGAGAATGAACCCTTCTGGCCTTTCCGCATCAATCACTTGAAGCAGCGCTTGTTGATAGGCATCTGTTGTGTAACTCTTAAGGTCAGCATGATTCACGACAACGACACGATCAGCGCCATATTGCAGCAAGCTATTTGCTAAATGATCGACTTTTTCGCCGAGAAGGACACCGACAACTTCGCCGCCGTCTGCCACTTCTTTACCTGCTGCGATTGCCTCAAAAGACACATTACGTAACTCCCCGTCACGAACTTCGCCAACTACCAATACTTTTTTTGCCATCATAATCTCCCCCATTAAATGACTTTTGCTTCAGACATTAGAAGTGATACCAACTCTTTTACTTGACCAGGAACGTCTCCCCCAAGCACTTTTCCAGCTTGTTTTGCTGGCGGAAGGAATATTTGAACGGTGGTTGTCTTTGCTTCTACATCGTCCTCGTCTAACTCAAGTTCATCTAAATCTAACGTTTCAAGAGGCTTTTTCTTTGCCTTCATAATCCCTGGAAGCGATGGATAACGCGGCTCATTCAAACCTTGTTGTGCCGTGATAAGAACAGGCAGTGATACTTCGATCGTTTCTTCGTCCCCTTCTACATCACGGACAATGGTCGCTTTTCCATCGGCAACTTCAAGATTTGTAATCGTTGTCACTTGTGGAATGTCTAAAATTTGCGCAACACGTGGCCCGACTTGTCCAGAACCTCCGTCAACCGCGACATTTCCTCCAAGAATGATGTCATACTCCTGATTTTTCAAATAGGCGGCAAGAAGGGTGGCCGTTGTGAATTGATCAAGCTCATCTATGTCTTCACTATCGATCCGTACCGCTTTATCTGCCCCCATCGCAAGAGCCGTACGAAGTTCTTTTTCCGCTTCTTCTTCCCCAACTGTCACAACCGTTACTTCACCGCCATGCTTATCGCGAAGAACAATGGCTTCTTCAATGGCGTACTCATCGTACGGATTGACAATATACTCAATGCCTTCCTCATTAATTTTACCGTTCTGTATGGAGATCTTTTCTTCTGTGTCGAAGGTTCGCTTTAAAATAACAAAAATCTTCATCTAACTATTCTCCTTTTATAAATGTTATTTTGAAATCATATTTTCTATAAAATAATCGTAGATTAGACTGGATATACAGGGTGCTTCCGCTCAGAGAAGACAACGTACTTTGATGAATACGCCTCAAATCGATTCACTAACTCATCACGTAACGAATTGGCCGGGATGATCCCATCGATAATCATTTCGGAGGCTAGTCGGTATATATCAATATCCTGTTTATATTCCTCCCGCTTTTGTTCAATAAAAGAGGCCCGCTCATTTTCAGGTAACCCGGCAATTTTCTTGGCATACACGGCATTCACCGCAGCCTCCGGTCCCATGACCGCAATTTGAGCTGTAGGCAAGGCGAGACAACAATCCGGTTCAAACGCAGGACCGGCCATGGCATAGAGACCTGCTCCGTATGCTTTACGGACGATAACCGAGATTTTGGGTACACTTGCTTCAGACATAGCGGAAATCATTTTCGCACCATGGCGAATGATTCCTGCCCGTTCTACCTTGGTACCAATCATAAAACCAGGGACATCAACGAGAAACAGAATCGGGATATGAAACGCGTCACAAAGGGTAATAAATTTAGCTGCCTTATCCGCCGTATCATGGAACAAGACACCACCCTTAACCCGTGGCTGATTGGCAATGATTCCGATTGATTTACCGTTCATCCTCGCCAGTCCAGTGATCAATTCGCTCGCAAACAGCTTTTTAATTTCAAAAAACGAACCTTCATCGATGATCCGGTCAATTAGATCATACATGTTAAAAGGGACATTCTGATTGGATGGGATGAGCTCTTCCAACGTTTTCTCGAAGTGTTTGGGTGCCAATGCTTCCTGGACCGGCGGTTTTTCGGAAAAATTAGCAGGAAAATAAGAGAGATAATTTCGGGCCATCGCAATGGCTTCTTCTTCATTTTTAGCCAGTACATCCCCGCATCCTGAAACAGAACAATGCATGCGTGCACCGCCCATCTCTTCCAACGTTACTTTTTCCCCAATAACCATTTCTGCCATCCTCGGAGAACCAAGGTACATCGATGCATTTCCATCCACCATTATGACAATGTCACAAAACGCAGGGATGTAAGCTCCCCCTGCCGCGGACGGACCAAACAAGATGCAGATCTGTGGAACTTTACCCGAAAATTTGACCTGGTTGTAAAAAATCCGGCCAGCCCCACGGCGCCCAGGAAACATTTCTACTTGATCCGTAATACGCGCCCCTGCAGAATCTACAAGGTAGATGAGTGGCACCCTCATTTTTTCTGCCGTTTCTTGCATCCGAATAATCTTCTCTACAGTTCGGGATCCCCAAGAACCGGCCTTTACCGTTGAATCGTTCGCGATTACACAAACAACCTGGCCGTTGATCTTCCCCATCGCCGTTACTACTCCATCAGCCGGAAGGTCCTCGGCTAAGCAGTTTGCAAATAGCGCATCCTCCAGCTCAAAACCCGGATCAAACAATAGCTTTAAACGATCACGAACAAACAGTTTACCCTGCTCTTGATTTTTCTGATGATATTTAGAGGATCCCCCTTTTTGAATCCGTTCAATTCTTTCCTGCAGCATTTGCTGCATGGTTTTCACATCAACTGACATTGTCTTTCCTCCTCTACTAAACTAATTTCTATTATTCTCCAACAAAAACCGGAGATCTTTTTTCCTTGAAAGCTTGCAGCCCTTCTAATCGATCCTTCGTCGGAATGGTCAATTCATAGGCATTTTGCTCAATAGCAAGCCCGGTGCTTAAATCCACATCAAACCCCTTATCGATGGAGAACTTTGCCTGAGTGACTGCAATGGGGCCATTTCGAACGATCTGATTGGCTATATCTAATGCTTTGTCCAGCAAGGATTCAGCCGGCATCACATACTCCACTAACCCAATCTCCCGTGCTTCCCCGGCATCAATCCGTCTGGCAGTGAAAATGAGCTCCTTGGCTCGCCCCTTCCCTACCAATTTCGGCAAACGTTGTGTTCCACCTGCACCCGGAATAATTCCGAGTGAAGTCTCCGTAAGACCAAACTTCGCTGTTTCTGAAGCGATCCTGATGTCACAAGCCAACGCCAATTCCGTTCCCCCTCCAAAAGCGACTCCGTTCACGGCTGCAATGACCGGCTGAGGCAAGGCTTCTAATTCATTAATGTTCCCGCGGATCAAAGAAACTGTCTTACGTACCTGGTTCATGTCCATTTCTGCACGTTCTTTTAAATCTGCCCCTGCACAAAAGGCTTTCTCCCCAGCCCCAGTGATAACCACGCAGCGCACCGACCGATCAAATTTACATGTAACGATCGCTTCTTGAAGTTCTTCCAACATTTGTAATGATAATGAATTGGCAGCTTCCGGGCGATTTAAAGTAATAAGAACAATTCCATTATCCAATGTTGAGACCAACACAGCTTTCCCCATGTTCTTTCCCCCTCCTATATGTATGCCGAATAATCAACCCGGCCTATCCATTCAAGCCGCAGACTTGAAGACTCCGGCTCGGTAAAGGTTTTCCTACCTTATCCTGAATAAAACGGGATGCGGACATCAGCTTTTCCTGATTCAACCCTGTGGTAATTCCCATACTGTTCAGCATGTAAAGAAGATCATCTGTAGCCACATTGCCAGATGCACCGGGTGCATATGGGCATCCTCCTAAACCGCCAAGGGAGGCATCAAATGTGGTAATGCCCATGTCTAACGATACTAAGATGTTAGCCAAGGCTGTTCCACGGGTATCATGAAAGTGTAAAGCTAATTTATTCGCAGGAAAACGCCTTAATAAGGCCTCTAACACGTCTTGTACTTGCTTTGGATTAGCCGCACCGATGGTATCGCCAAGAGACAGTTCCCCAATTCCCATCTCGAACAAAGTTTCCGATACCCTAATAACCTTTTCTATATCAACGATACCTTCATAAGGACACCCGAATACTGTTGAAACATATCCGCGGCTAGACTTTCCTGCCTTTAAGGAATCTTCCACTACTTCTTTTAAAAGAGGAAATGTATTTTCAATTGATTTATTAATATTTTTTTGGTTATGTGTTTCGCTAGCTGACATAAACACAGCGACTTCATCCACATTAGCCTCGAGAGCTTGTTCCAAACCCTTTCGGTTTGGAACAAGAGCTGTATAAGTTACCCCTGGGATTCGCTCAATCCCTTTTGCCACTTCAACAGCATCGGCAAGTGCAGGAATCCATTTTGGATTTACAAAAGAAGTAATTTCAATATATTTCAATCCCGTAAGAGACAGTTGATTAATCCAAGAAATTTTATTCTCCGTTGAAATAAATGCCTGTTCATTTTGCAGTCCGTCTCGCGGCCCTACTTCTTTTATTGTTACGCTGGTTGGAAAATTCGTAAGCATGGTTCCCTCCGCCATCCCTTCTTCATTTGGAATAGTTATTCAAGCTCAACTAATACGTCCCCCTCATTTACAAAATCTCCTTCATTTACTTTTACTTCTTTGACAGTCCCGCCGAAGTCCGCTGCAATTGGAATCTCCATTTTCATCGATTCCAAGATGGCCACATCCTGTCCTGCATCCACCTGATCCCCAACTTTAACGAGAATCTTCCATACATTCCCTGCCATACTTGATAATACTTGATCCATCTTTATTCCTCCTATTTCACGCGGTTCATCGCGGTTCCTTGTTTTTCTTGTAAGTACTTAGCCACAAAGCTGGTTGTCGTATCACCTGAACGGAATGCCGGGTGTGCTGCTACTTCTTGTAACATCGGAATATTCGTTTTAATTCCCTGCACTTCATAATGGGCTAGCGCATCTTGCAGACGATCAATCGCTTCGTCGCGATCCTCGCCTTTTACAACGAGCTTAGCAATCATGGGGTCATAAAAAGGAGTAACGACCGATTGACCATGTACAGCTAATTCATGACGAACTCCAGGACCTTCAGGTAATATTAATTTCGTTATTGTTCCCGGAGATGGGAAAAATGTTTTAGGATCCTCAGCATAGATTCTAACTTCAATCGCATGACCCTCACGTGTAACATCCGCCTGCGTAAAATTCAATGAATCGCCCGCTGCAATCCGAAGCTGCTCTGCAACCAAATCCAATCCGGTAATTTCTTCCGTGACCGGATGTTCCACTTGCAAGCGGGTATTCATTTCAAGAAAGTAGAAATTCTTATCCTCATCAACCAAAAACTCGATCGTACCAGCATTTCGATATCCGATTGATTTAGCCGCCTTTACCGACGCCTCCCCCATCTTGCTGCGAGTGACTTCATCCAGAAACGATGAGGGAGCTTCCTCTACCACTTTCTGATGACGACGCTGTACCGAACATTCACGTTCCCATAAGTAAACTGTATTTCCAAATCCATCAGCCAGGATTTGAACCTCAATATGCCTTGGATTTTCTACGTATTTCTCTATGTACATAGCACCATCACCAAAAAAATTCGTCGCCCGTTTTTGGTTCCCCTCAAACGCCTTTCGAATTTCATCTGCACTGCGAACGATCTGCATCCCGATACCGCCTCCACCTGCTGAAGCTTTGAGCATAACCGGGTAACCCATACGATCGGCTACCTGCACCGCTTCCTCCGCATCAGCTAATGGGTATGTTATACCCGGAACTACTGGAACACCGGCTTCTTCCATCGCTTTCCGCGATTCAATTTTGCTGCCCATGCGGGAAATCACGTCAGGAGAAGGACCGATGAATACAAGCCCCGCCTCCTCACAACGACGAGCAAATTCAGCATTTTCTGAGAGAAGTCCATATCCGGGGTGAATGGCCTCCGCTTCGGATAGTCGGGCGATTTCTAAAATTTTATCAATGTTTAAATAGCTCTCCGCTACTCGCGGACCTCCAATTAAATAAGCCTCATCCGCCATTTTGACATGCGGCGCCTCCGTATCGGCTTCCGAGTAGACTCCAACCGTAAAAATACCCAACGACTTGCACGTTCGCATAACCCGAACTGCGATTTCTCCTCGATTAGCGACCAGAACTTTTTTGAACATACTTTTCCTCCCTTTGCTATACGTTTTTAATTAAAACTTCCCTTTGCACGTTCAGAATCCGATTCGCATCCTCACGAAGCCTAAATTTTTGAATTTTACCGGATGCAGTCATTGGAAATTCGGAACAAAACTCGATATAACGCGGAATCTTGAAGCGGGATATTTTCCCCTCACAATATTCCCGAATTTCCTCAGCTGTCGCGGTCGCCCCTTCTTTCAAACGAATCCACGCCATTACCTCTTCTCCGTATTTCTCGTCCGGAACCCCAATAATCTGGACATCCAACACTTTGGGATGCGTGTACAAGAATTCTTCAATCTCGCGCGGGTAAATATTTTCCCCCCCGCGTATGATCATATCTTTTAAGCGACCTGTAATTTTACAGTATCCGTTCTCGTCCATGACAGCCAGGTCTCCCGTATGCAGCCATCCATCCTGGTCGATTGCATCCTTCGTTGCTTCCGGGTTTTTGTAATAGCCTTTCATTACATGATAACCACGAGTACAAAGCTCGCCTTGAACCCCAAATGGAACCTCTTCGTTTGTCGAAGGATCTACGATTTTCACCTCAACATTCGGTAAGGCACGACCGACGGTGCTTACTCTTAATTCAATCGGATCATTCGTTCGAGTCTGGGTGATACCAGGAGAGGATTCGGTCTGGCCGTAAACAATGGTAATTTCTCTGGCCCCCATCCTTTCTGTAACCGCTATCATAACTTCCGTCGGGCAAGAAGAACCGGCCATGATCCCTGTTCGTAAAGAAGATAAATCAAATTTATCGAAGTCCGGATGATTTAATTCGGCAATAAACATGGTGGGCACTCCGTGCAAAGCGGTACATTTCTCATTCTGTACAGCCTTCAGAACAGACAAAACATCAAATTCCTGAATCGGAACCATGGTTGCACCTACGCTTACACAAGCCATCGTTCCAAGTACACAACCAAAGCAGTGGAAGAAAGGCACCGGTATGCACATGCGATCCTCATAAGTCAAATTCATACAAGATGCTATATTCGCTGCATTATTGACTAAGTTTGTATGTGTGAGCATGACACCTTTAGGAAATCCCGTTGTGCCTGATGTATATTGCATGTTAATCACATCATCCGGGTCAAGGGAAGACATTCTTTCGTCTAGTACATGGCTGCTTACCTCTTCTCCCATTTCTAAAATATCGGACCATAGGAACATCCCCGGATAGCGGTTTTCTCCCAACACGATTACATTCTTTAAGAAAGGCAGTTTCTCTGATTGAAGACAGCCGGGTTCGGATGTTTTTAACTCGGGAATAATCTCATAGATTATGTCAATATAAGAAGTCCCTCGATATGATTCCATCAAAACTAACGTAGTAGAATCGGATTGCTTTAATAGATACTCAAGTTCGGCGGCACGGTAATTTGTATTTACCGTAACGAGAACAGCCCCCATTTTTCCCGTAGCGAATTGACTTGTAACCCATTCTGGGTGATTAGAAGCCCAGATGGCCATATGATCACCCTTTTTAATACCTAACTTCATAAAGCCCTTAGCCACTTGTCCACAAAGATGATCGAACTGCTTATAGGTATAACGAAGGTTTCTATCTGGATAGACAACAGCTTCGTGTTCAGGCCGCTCATTCGCTACTTGTTCCAGCAACTTTCCCAGCGTGATATGCATTACCTCACCCATACAGGAGATCCACCTCTTTAAAATATAATATTCTGTTTTTCTTAACAGCCGACTTCACGTGCAATAACCATTCGTTGTACCTCAGAAGTTCCTTCCCCAATCTCCAAAAGCTTAGCGTCACGGAAGAATCGCTCCACTTGATACTCCTTCATATAACCATAGCCACCATGGATCTGTACGGCTTGATCACAAACTCTCATACACATTTCCGAAGCATATAATTTAGCCATCGCAGCTTCTTTTTTAAATGCTCTTCCTTGATCTTTCAACCATGCTGCTTTGTAAACCATGTTGCGAGCTAATTCAATATACATAGCCATGTCGGCCAGCTTAAATTGAATGGCTTGAAATGCAGATAAGCTCTTACCAAATTGTTTTCTTTCTTTTGCATACTGAAGCGATTTTTCATAAGCTCCTTGAGCAATCCCAACAGCCATCGCCCCGATCCCAATTCTTCCTCCGTCAAGAGTAGCCAAAAATTGCTTAAACCCATTTCCTTCTGCACCAAGGAGATTTTCTCTGGGAACGCTTACATTTTCCAAAACTAACTCCGTTGTATTTGAAGCGTGAAGACCCATCTTTTCATAATTATTAATCACAGTAAATCCCGGCGCATCAGTAGGTACAATAAACGCACTAATTCCATTCGTTCCTTTTGAACGATCCGTTACGGCAGTGATTGCGACATTTTTAGCATAGCTTGCATTGGTAATGAAACATTTAGAACCAGAAATCACCCACTGATCCCCATCAAGAATCGCTGTCGTTTGTGTTCCTCCTGCGTCAGAACCAGCATTCGGTTCAGTCAGGCCAAAAGCGCCCAAGTACTCCCCTGTACAAAGTGGAGTTAAATATTTCTGCTTTTGTTCATGCGTACCAAATAAATGGATAGGTGCTCCCCCTAAAGAAATATGCGCCGAATAGGTGATACCTGTAGATCCGCACACTCGACTTAACTCTTCTACAACAATAGCAAAGCTGATTGTATCTGCCTCACCACCACCATATTGTTCAGGAAAAGGAAGACCCATTACCCCTATCTCCGCCAATTTATCGAATATCTCCTTTGGAAATTCGCCCGTACGATCCCTTTGATCTGCGCCTGGAGCGACTTCGGCTTCCGCAAAATCGCGAATCAATTTACGTATCATGGCTTGTTCTTTCGTTAAATCAAAATGCATCCATCTTCAATCCTTTCTTTTATCATTTTTCGGAAATCGATTGAGCGATTATTCTACATCAGAAAAATGAGATTAATTCGATTGGACTACTTGGTTAAACAAAAATGTACATCCCAAATTTTCCGATGAGAATCTGATGAAGAACTTATTTCTTTATCTTTAAAATTTTCTTACAATTCGATTATAACAATTAGAGGATAGAATACCATGTTCATCCTCATGAAAATCAACAGAAAAAATTTGTGGTTTTTACACAAAAAATGACCGTTAAATAAATTATTATATTTTGCTTTTAGCATAATCCTACATGTTTCTAGTTGCATATTTCTTGAATTCTATTAACATAGTTATTATAGAAAACGTTTTCGTGTTATCGAATGATATAGATACCGATAACAGAATTCTATATTAAACATATTTTATCGGTAGATAAGGATGATTAAAAATGAAAGAAACTTTAACTCACCGCCAACTTCAGTCTTTAATCCATGTTTCCAACGTATTAAATACATCATTAGATATCGATACCATTATTGATTCGATTATGATTGAAACTATTTCTGTCGTAGATGCCGCGGGCGGCGGATCTTTATGGCTATATGATACCAACCAGAACTGTATTATCGCTAAATCAGCTCAAGGTTTATTTTATCCGCAGATTTTTAGACAAATTCGACTAAAAGCCGGTGAATCCATGACCGGTATGACCTTTGCTGCAAGAGAATGCCGCATTTTTCCTAATGAGGAAGAAATAAAAAAAGCTCTGACAACTTTATCCGCACACAATTATGATTTATTAAAAAGGTCTATTCCAAACAATTTTAAATTTACATCCGTGATTTGCTCTCCCATTCTGCTGAAAGGTGACTGCATCGGGGTTATTACTTTGGACTCTTTTCAACAATCTTTACACTTCAAGCAAGAAGATATTAATCTTTTGAAAGCGATTTGCCATCAGGCTGCCGTAGCTTTAGAGAAATCCAGCCTTTACCGGGAAAAGGAGAAAACCGTGCGCAAGCTTTCCCATTCTATTGAGATACACAGGAGCTTAGCCAATCTTGTTCTGCAGGGGGAAGGTCTTCATTCAATCATTAAATATATACATCAAACGATCGGTCAGCACACTCTTCTATTCGATGATTTAGGGGAACTTATTGCTTCAGCCTATGATTCTTCCCTTTCTGATGAAATTCTCAATTTTATTAAACAACAGGCCAAACATATCATCGGGTCACTTGAAAATTCTCGCTCTGTTACAGAAATTGAGATAGATGGAGAGCTCTATCAATTGGTGGCATTATCCCTTGGATCAAAACCTAAATTTCTTGGCATATTAATAATCCTTTCCACCCAAAAAATGAGTGAAGTGGATATCGCTGCCCTCGAACATGCTTGTACCGTCATTTCTCTTGAACTAGTCAAAGAACAGGCCGTATTTGATACCCAACAAAGACTGAAGGGAGAATTGGTCACTAAGCTTTTTTCAGGACAAATGGATGAAACGCTTATTCAAAAGGCAAAGAATTTGAATTTTGACCCCACTCGGAACTATGTTGCCATTATTATTAATTTTGGCGATATCCCGAATAAGCAGAAAAACCTTGGAGATAGCATGATGAGGAATGTCATACAAATTGCTAACCAAGTGTTCCTTGAAAAACATCCACAAGGCATGGCAGTAAGAAATGAGAATCAAATCGTGGTCCTTCTCTCCTTTCATTCAAAGGCATCTTCATCTAACATTATCTCTCAAATAAAAGAGCTGGCGGGATGGTTCCAGGAGGAGATTCACTCAAAAAATTACGAAACAGAAGTTACCGTTGGCATTGGGAGGGTTAAACCAGGATTGCTTTATGTTCATAAGTCATTGCAAGAAGCTACAAAGTGCTTAAAATTTATCCAAAGCTATAATTTTGAAAATAAAGTACTCAGTTATACAGATCTTGGTGTCCAGAGATTCATACTGCAAAATCCCGAAGAAGAATTGATAGATTATATCCATGAAGTGTTGGGCCCCCTCATTGAATATGAGCATTCGCGAAAAGGAGAACTTTTAATGACTCTTTTTGTTTATTTAGAACGGAATCAAAATGTGAAGAAGGCTGCGGATGCCTTACATATCCATACTAACACCTTGAACTACCGTTTAAAGCGAATTGAAGAAATTCTCTTAATCAACCTGACGGATAGTAAACAATTATTCAATATTCATTTAGCGATAAGTATATATCAGTATATAAAAAATAAAGCTTCATTACCCCAAAATTAAAAGCTGGATCTGTATCTATATGAGGCCAGATAGTTCCAAAAGAATTAAGAGTGTGGTCAAAATTGTGGTCATGCGGTCAATTCCGTGTTCAAACAAAAGGGGCTGACTCAAAAATATATTTTTCTGTGATGGGCCGTCACCGCCATGCTAGATTTTCCTGGATTTTTATGACGGTCCATCGCAGGAGGGTGTGCCAAAAGTATGTTACTTCAGTTTATCATTTAAAACGCTCTCCTCTAAGACAGCAAATTTATCACCATATACTTTGGTAATATGTTTTTCTCCCCATGCACATAAAGAGTCTAAAATATTTTGTAAACTCCATCCATATTCACTGAGCTCATATTCCACTTTTGGAGGAACTTGATTATGAACAATACGATTAATCACTCCATCTTCTTCTAACTCGCGTAATTGTTGGGTTAACATTTTTTGTGTAATGCCCGGCATAAGGCGTTTCAGTTCACTTGTACGTTTTTTGCCGTGTGTTAGATGGCAAAGAATAACGCATTTCCATTTTCCCCCTATTACTTCCAGTGTTGCTTCAACGGAAATATTGTACTTCTTTTTCTGCATATTCTTCCTCCTCATCGATAGGTACAAAAAAGTACCTATCGAACTTTTTAGTACCTATAGCACTTAAAAGTGCGTACTTTTCTTTGTGACCCATATATCTCATAATAACATTTGCCGGCTGATTTTCACCATACTCTTTTAATTATATAGTTTGCTTGAAAAGATTGAATAATACAACAAGACAATGATTAGGAGGAGAAAAAATGACTTTAGATAAAAAACGAAGTACATTGGCACTGTTGGCACTAGCAGTGAGTGCATTTGCAATTGGAACAACAGAATTCATCAGTGTGGGACTATTGCCGCTTATAGCCCAAGATTTAAAAATTACTGTCACAACAGCCGGGTTAACCGTTTCTTTATATGCTTTAGGGGTGACATTTGGGGCACCCATCCTAACGTCTTTAACATCTAATATGTCACGTAAATCTTTATTGCTTTGGATTATGATTATTTTTATTGTTGGTAATAGTATTGCTGCCAGCGCTGCAAGTATTGGTATTTTACTAGTTGCTCGTGTCATTTCTGCGCTTTCGCATGGTGTATTTATGTCGATTGGTTCTACTATTGCTGCTGATTTGGTACCAGAAAACCGTCGAGCGAGTGCTATTGCCATTATGTTTACAGGGCTCACAGTAGCAACTGTTACTGGTGTTCCTTTTGGTACGTTTATTGGACAACTATTTGGCTGGAGAACTTCTTTTATGGCCATTGTTGTAGTGGGGATCATTGCCTTAATTGCTAACAGCATGCTTGTTCCATCCGATTTGCGAAAAGGTACCCGTACAACGTTCCGTGATCAGTTTAAACTGATTACAAACGGCCGCTTACTCCTTTTATTTATTATTACAGCCTTAGGATATGGAGGTACATTCGTCGTCTTTACTTATTTATCTCCATTACTGCAAGATATAACAGGATTTAAGGAAGGAACTGTTGCTCTTATTTTGCTTGTCTACGGGGTTGCAATTGCGATCGGTAACGTGATTGGCGGAAAGGCGGCTAACCGCAATCCAATTGGTGCATTATTCTATATGTTTATTGTGCAAGCAGTTGTGCTCTTTATTTTAATGTTCACGGCTCCATTTAAGGCAGCTGGTTTAATTACAATTATCTTGATGGGGTTATTAGCTTTTATGAACGTACCGGGACTGCAAGTATATGTAGTGATGCTAGCTGAACGTTTTGTACCGAGTGCAGTAGACGTGGCATCTGCTATCAATATTGCTGCGTTTAACGCCGGAATTGCCATTGGATCTTATTTGGGTGGTGTAATTACAGATTCTATTGGACTCATTCACACCGCTTGGATAGGGGCATTGATGGTTCTAGGAGCCGTGATCCTAACAGGTTGGAGTCGAGCCCTGGAGCGAAAAGATCAAAAAAGTGTAGTGTAGAAAGCAATACAGTTCGAATCCAATTTCAATTCATAACAATTAGGAGGTCAATTTATGATAGCAAAAAATTCACAAGATACAACAGCTTTGCATAACGGTGTAAAAATGCCCTGGTTTGGTATCGGGGTGTTTAAAGTAGAAGAAGGTCCTGAGTTAGTTAATGCTGTAAAAACAGCCATTAAACATGGTTATCGTAGTGTTGATACAGCAGCTATTTATGGAAATGAAGAGGGAGTCGGACAAGGTATCCGTGAAGGGATGAAAGAAGCTGGCATTTCTAAAGAAGATTTATTTGTGACATCGAAAGTTTGGAATTTACTAGATAATCAGGTCCTACAAGAGAATCGCGAATAAGTATGACAAATCTGTTGCTCAAGTCATTTTACGTTGGGACTTGCAAAACGGCGTCGTAACCATTCCAAAATCTACAAAAGAACATCGAATTGTTGAAAACGGGGCGGTCTTTGATTTTGAGTTAACGAAAGAAGATATGGAACGGATTGATGGCCTGAATCAGAATCAGCGAGTCGGTCCAGATCCAGATAATATAGATTTTTAATAAAGAGAATGACTCAAAAGGTGTAAGAAGCATACCTTTTGAGTCATCCCCCGTTAGAAAAACCCCTCTTGTTTCACTTCTAGAGAGGTTTACAGAAGCCGGATTCCGGGAAGTTATGTTCAGACTACTCTTCCAATCCTTATAAAAACTATATAAATCCATTTTTATTTTTCGACATCAGCTTTTGCTTTTTAAGCTACTTACCGTTTTTCTGTCTTTACATCTTGAATAGGCTGAAAAGGTTTTCGTATAAGCATTTGCCAAGAGACCGTAAGGTTGTTTGGCAAATGCTTATGCGTTGAAAATCTGACATGGCTGCTTTTTGCCATGTCGGATTTTCAATGTGGATTTATATAAATGACGAAGGAAAATCGTAAACTCAAAAAATAGGGAAAAGGAAAGAGCATCATCATAAAAAATACTAACAGCATAATCTCAAGAATTACGAGTGTTTTTTACTTCCTTTATACGATCTAAAAAAGCTTTTTGTTTTTTTCGTTTTTTTATTTTAGTTTTAAATTTTCCTCTAAGGATATCATCCGCTAACAAATAAATAACCAAAAACCCTATTAAGTAAAAGTAAATGCTCATCTTCATCCCTACCCACATCCTTTTAGTTATTATTTATTCGATAGCAAGTATCATTCACCTTTTCAGTTATCAATGAAAATATTGAATGTAAACTAATATCCAAAAAGTTTACATGAACATGAAAAAGCCGCCTGTTCATAAGACAGACGACTTTGTTAGTTACCATAAACGGTGTTCCCGGCAATTTTTGAGAAGCAAAGAAGGCCGGGCCTAATTGGATACAGGCTTTCCATTTGTTCATCGAGATGTACTTTTACGAATCATATGGAACCTCGGTTTATCGTAAGTTAGGACTGAATTTATACTAAAGAAGGTTGTCTTTCCTCCGCCAACGCTAATAGGCGCTCTTTCACCTGTTCCGCATTAACAAGCTTTTGCGAAACACCTGTTTCCATGGCAGCGTGAGCAACGGCTGCCGCTACATGAGCTGCCACCCTAAGGTCAAATGGATCTGGAATCACATAATCGGCGTGAAGGTCTTCATCAGCAATTAATCCGGCAATCGCATGAACGGCTGCCAGTTTCATTTCTTCGTTGATTTCTTTTGCATGAACGTCCAAAGCACCGCGGAAAATACCAGGGAATGCGAGTACGTTATTAACCTGATTTGGAAAATCAGAACGGCCTGTCCCGACTACGAGTGCTCCAGCCTCCTTTGCATCTTCCGGCATAATTTCTGGCACCGGATTGGCCATGGCAAAAATGATCGGATCATGATTCATGGAACGAATCATGTCTTTCGTGACCGCACCTGCGGCTGATACCCCGACAAACACATCCGCTCCCACAAGAGCATCTGCTAATGTCCCTTGTTTTTGTTCTTGATTGGTGATACGAGCCATTTCCTCTTTAAATGGATTCATTCCAAACGGGCGTCCTTCATAAATGATGCCTTTTGTATCACATAAAATGACGTCTTTTACGCCCATATGCAGCAGCAACTTGACAATCGCCACGCCGGCAGCACCGGCACCGTTTGCCACAACACGAATCTCTTCAATTTTTTTGTCAACCAGTTTCAGAGCATTAAGTAATCCAGCAGCGGTGACAATGGCTGTACCATGCTGATCATCATGGAAAATCGGAATATTACAAGCCTTGCGCAGCCGATCCTCAATTTCAAAGCATTGCGGTGCTGCGATGTCTTCTAAGTTCACTCCGCCAAACGTCGGCTCCAATAATTTAACCACTTCCACAATCTTGTCCGGATCCGTTGTATCCAAGCAAATCGGGAATGCATCCACATCCGCAAACGATTTGAATAACAAGGCTTTCCCTTCCATGACCGGCATGGCCGCTTTCGGACCGATATTTCCAAGGCCGAGTACGGCTGTTCCGTCCGAAACAACGGCCACCAGATTTCCCTTCATGGTGTACTCATACGCTTTGCTTTCATCTTCATGAATGTCCAAGCATGGCTCCGCTACACCTGGAGAATAAGCAAGACTTAAATCTTTCGCATTGCGTACAGGAACTTTTGAATGAACACCAAGCTTTCCTCGATTTTCCTTGTGCATCTTTAATGCTTCTTCACGTAAAGTTGACATATCATGTCTCTCCTTTTTTTGAATTTAATATACATTTATTGTAATAAACAAAGAGTTAAGAAACTCTCAGATCTCCCGGGAAAGGCCTTAAGCAGCAGCTAAAGCAAAACAATAATCATGAAAGTAAACAACCTCGGAAAGAATCTTGCAGCCTTGAATGGTCCTGAAAGCTTCTCTTGCTTCTTTTTCTGTGTTAAATTCAAACATGGCCTTGTTTTCCTTTGAGTAGACGGTGATTACCCACATGAAAAGCTTCCTCCAATTAAAAGATTATTTTTCCCCTTTTTCATAGCATATCTAAGAGGCAACAAAAGATATTATGAGCAATATGAGGCAAAATGGAAACACTTTCTACAAAAGAAGTCAAAATGTTACAAAATGCAACGATGTTTAATAGAGTTAACCTATACAAACCAATTCGATGTGGCCAAATGAGTAAATTCATAAAAATAGATGGCTTAGAAACCTTTATATCACAAGGTTTTAGCCATCTTTTTACTGTAAGTTATTCTGCCTTTTCCAGCATCGACCAATTATCAGTGTGCGAAACAAGTTAGCTTTCTTTTATCCGTTTTCGATTATGTGCAATTCGCGATGCAGTTGCTGCTGCGAGTGCTCCAACAATATCATCTAAAAAGGTATGTACTTTTCCGCTGCTTTTATCGTTCAATTGCTTTAAAATACCCGGTTTAATTCGATCAATATAGCCATAGTTTGTAAAACCGATGCTTCCATATACATTTAAAATAGATAAAGCCAACACTTCATCCACACCATACAAACTATCGTCTACTTTTATAATATCTTGCAGCGGCTCTCTTGCACCTCCAGCTTCCACTAAACAATCTAATTGAATACCCGTTAAGATTGTATTTTGTACTTCTCGTTTTTCTAACACGAGTTTTACTTGCTCTTCACAATACGCTTCTGTGAGCTCTGGATAAAAGTCTTTTTGTAAAAAATAAACAAGCTCCCCAATATCTTTAGTTGTTACCCCGCGTTCTTCTAACCAAGCAATTGCAGCATTCCCGATCACTTCTTCACTATGTTTCGTATCTTGGCCCATACTTTCACGCTCCTTTTCAACTTTAGCCTTTCACGAACAAATAAAAGTATGCGCCCATTCTTAATAGCATTCTCTTAGTGCTACGGCTGGGACAGGAAGGTCGTTTCGATTTGGCATCCGTTAGGTGCTACTGTGGGTGTTCCCTGATGATGAACATCATCGAGCATGGAACATGTGTAACATCTGATGTAATTAAAGGAGGAATCATTTGATATAATTTATCCGGAAACCCAAAAACCGGTTTTTACAAATGCTGTTTAAAAGCAGTATATCTAAAGCGACGATATTAAACAATATAAACAGAATTTAGCTGATAATCGGTAATCTGCCAGGAGGTTTTAGAATGAGCACTTCAAAACATATACCCATCACATCAACGGAATTAGCAACTTTATGGACGACCTATCAGGAAAAAACCATGATCATGAGATTTTTAGAGTACTTTCTTGAAAATGATGAAAATGATCAACAAATATTTCAGCTTCATTACAATCGTGCAGTCGAGAGCGTAGAATTAATTAAGAATATTTTTCAACATGAAGGGGCAGCTATTCCTATTGGTTTTACTGAAAACGATGTAAATAAAGGAGCTCCTAAGTTATACGATTATATGTTTGATGTCATGTATTTACGATTAATGGCCCAAATAGAGACCGGCCTTTTTTCGCTCTATTCCAACATGTCCTACCGTAAAGATATAAGACATTTTTTCAAACGTTTGACCGCAGAAGCACAAGAGGCGTATGATCAGTCGACCCATTTATTATTAGAGACAGGAGTGATTTCTCGTCCCCCTTATGTGTCAAGTTGCATTTGAGAAGGTGTCTGCTGCTACCTTATAAACACAAAATACAAGAAGTACTAGAAAACAAATCCAAACATAATCCTTTCTGTTTTTCTCAAACTAATGTTACTGGGGGAATCAAGATGAAGATAGAAAAAATGAGCGATTCAACAGTCATGGTAGAAATCGAAACGCATGAGCTGTTAGAACAAGGGATCATACTCCAGAACTTATGTATGGAAAGTGAATACGAAAAATTGATGACATGGGTGTTTGAAAAACTTGAAAGTGAACAAGTAATAACGCGTACCGGGCTTTTAATGGTACAAATAGTTACCTGTCCTTTTGGAATAAACATTGTGATTTCAAAACAAATGCCTACACAGTTATTCGATGATATCGTCCCGCTTCTTCCGTTCTCAACGGAATCAGCCGAAGATTTTAAACCGATGGGAAAGGGATCGCAACGGTCAGAAAACGGCGTTTTAATTCAATTTAAGGATTTTGAAGATGTAATCCAGTTATCAAAACGAATACATCTCCTCCATACCCTAACCATTCCCAATGAACTTTATTACTATGAAGGGCGTTATTTTTTAAATATAGGGTATTATGCGTCAAATGATGGAGAAAGTGTCCTCGATTTTTTAAGTCTTGTCAAAGAATACGGTGAAAAAACAACTAAAACCTTGGCGGTAATTGAAACTTATGGCAAAAAAATTGCTTTCGGAAATGCACTCGAAGAAATTGCTGTTTATTTTGTATAAAAATCCGCTGCGATCAATACATTAAACCAATTATATGAACCAACCATCGAAAGAAAACCTGATGTGGTCAAAAGAGTAAATTCATAAAAACAGATGGCCTAGAAACCTTTGTATCACAAGGTTTTAGCCATCTGTTTACTGCAAGTTATTCCGCTTTTTCCAGCATGCGGGCTTCAAGTCGCTCCTCAATTCGATCTAGCGCTTCCTGATCTTTTAATAATTGGTTTTTGTTTTCCATTACTAACTCCGCAAATGTTCTTTTTCTCATTTTTCTCATGCTCTCGATCTCCTTTTTATTTTTATAATCAACTAAAATTTCTTACATTTTATCCTTATAGAAATCATCTTTCCCAAAAGTCCGAAAAAATAATCTTTTTTTCAGACTTTTTAAAAATTAAATAAAAAACTGCTGAAACAAATTGTTCAACAGCTCCTTTTCCTTATTTACTTGCTTTTTGCAAAACGCTCCATTTGGGCAAAGTTCATCGGTCCGTCCACTCTCTCCACAATCTGGCCCTGCTCATTGATAAAATAAGAAGTAGGGATCGTTAATACTTTGTACTGTTTCGTTCCCACCTCATCTTCCTTATCTAATAAAACGGGAAAGGTCAAACCGCGCTCTTTAAGAAATGCTTGGACCTGCTTAGGATTGGCTTCTGTACTCGTTAAATTGACAGCTAAAATCTTCACATCTTCTCCGTATTGTTCATGGAACTTTTGCATTTCCGGCATCTCTGCTTTACATGGTGGACACCATGTTGCCCAGAAATTCAAAATAACTTTTTTTCCTTTAAAATCGGCTAGCGAGGTGTCTTTTCCGTCTATAGAAGGCAGTCTGAATGCGGGTGCTTCCTGTCCTTTTTCAATGCCTGAAACGGGCATTTCTTCCCTATCAGCAGAAGCGTTCACATAATCTGCATACTGTTCCGGCTGTTTGTCCATGACAGCATCTTCCGGCAATAATGCCTGCCAGAGTGCATAGCCGATTAAAACGAGAAGCAGCACCGCTGCCAGCAGCTTTTTCACCACAATGATCCTCTCCTTTTATGTACGAAATAAGAAATAGCCATGAATAGCATAAGCGATGAATCCCGTTATGGCCGTAAACGACAAAAGATCTAATAAAGGTAAAAGCGGCAACGACTTTTTGCGGTATGTACGAAAAATGTAAAAGAAAACCGCTGCAAGAGCCAATGCTTGGCCGAACGTACCACCCGTAAAATAAATCAATCCATATACATTATGTATTAAAATCCCTGGATTCATTAAAATTATACTAAATTTCCAAACTAATTTTATTAAAGCATACAGCAAGGGGGCTCATCAACCAACAAATTTTTTCATGGAAATCTGTTGCAGCCGCTTGCTAACAATATTGGCATGAAGTTTACTTTGTTATTTCTTGATTTGGTCCTTGTTGTCACCGTCAGATTCCCTTCTTGCTCTTTCTCTTCCTTTTCTTCATGAAATAGGGTCGTTGTTTGACCGGTAATAGAAATGGATTTCATCTTGAATATTGACATAAAAAGGCCCTCCTCTCATTAGAGGAAGGCCTTTTCTCATTATGCCAATGTTTTTGATTCTAATTTTTCACGAAGTACCATTTGTAAAATACCGCCGTGACGATAGTAGTCGATTTCTACTTCGCTGTCGAAGCGAACAAGTACTTCAAACTCTTTCTTTTCACCAGCTTCGTTTGTAGCGATTACTTTAACATAATCACGAGGCTTCACGTTTTCATCGATTTGTACTTCGATTGTTTCTTTACCCGTTAATCCTAGTGTGTCGGCATTTTCACCCTGTTTGAATTGAAGTGGTAACACACCCATTAATACAAGGTTTGAACGGTGGATACGCTCAAAGCTTTCAGCGATAACTGTTTTGATGCCTAAAAGGTTTGTGCCTTTTGCAGCCCAGTCACGTGAGCTTCCCATTCCGTAATCTTTGCCCGCTAATACAACAAGGCCTGTGTTATCTTGTTTATACTTCATACACGCATCATAAATGCTCATCACTTCGCCTGTTGGCCAGTATGTTGTCCAGCCGCCTTCTGTACCCGGAGCCACTTGGTTACGGATACGGATGTTTGCGAATGTACCGCGCATCATAACTTCATGGTTACCACGACGAGAACCGTAGGAGTTGAAGTCTTTTGGTTCAACGCCATTTTCTAATAAGTAAAGGCCTGCAGGAGATGTCTTCTCGATTGAGCCTGCCGGTGAAATGTGATCTGTTGTGACAGAATCGCCGAACTTTGCGACAACGCGTAAACCTTCTAACGATGTTACTTCACCTGGTTCAGCTGATAAGCCCTCGAAGAACGGAGGGTTTTGAATATAAGTAGATGCATTATCCCATGTATAAAGCGCGTCTTCACTTGTTTCAATTTGATTCCAACGCTCGTTATCATCGAATACACGATCATATTCTTTACGGAATAAGTCAGGTGTAACCGTTTTTTGAACAACTTCCTTGATTTCATCCATTGACGGCCAAATATCAGCAAAGAATACTTCGTTTCCGTCTTTGTCAACGCCGATTGGATCGCTTTGAAGATCAATGTCCACTGTACCTGCTAACGCATAGGCCACTACTAATGGAGGTGAAGCTAAGTAGTTACCTTTAACAAGCGGATGGATACGACCTTCGAAGTTACGGTTACCAGAAAGAACAGATGTAACAAGCAAGTCACTTTCTGCCACCGCTTTTTCGATTTCCGGAGCTAATGGACCGGAGTTACCGATACATGTTGCACAGCCATATCCGACAATGTTAAATCCTAATTGGTCAAGATAAGGTTGTAAGCCGGAATCCTTTAAATATCCTGTAACAACTTTAGATCCTGGTGCTAAAGATGTTTTTACATACTTAGGAACTTCCAGACCTCTTTCTACTGCTTTTTTCGCTACTAAACCTGCACCAACTAATACATAAGGGTTGGAAGTGTTTGTACAGCTTGTAATGGCAGCGATGGCCACAGAGCCGGTTTTCATCGTTGTTGCATCACCGTTTTCAAAATGAACTGTAACTTCTTTCGCTACATCATCTGCTGTTAAGCCGAATCCTTGGTTGCCTACCGGAGCAGCAAGCGCTTTTTGGAATTCTGATTTCATTTGAGAAAGCGGAATCAAGTCTTGCGGACGTTTAGGACCAGAAAGATTGGCTTCGATTTCAGCAAGATTGATTTCCACTACATCCGTGAAAATTGGGTCTGCTGCATCAGGCGTATAGAATAAACCGTTCGCTCTGCTATATTCTTCTACAAGTCGCACTTGTTGCTCGTCACGGCCAGTTAGGCGTAAATATGCTAATGATTCTCCATCAACCGGGAAGAATCCGCAAGTTGCCCCATACTCAGGTGCCATGTTCGCAATCGTCGCACGGTCTGAAAGTGATAAGTGAGCCAAGCCAGGGCCGAAGAATTCAACGAATTTTCCGACAACGCCTTTTTGACGAAGTACTTGTGTTACCTTTAACGCTAAGTCAGTCGCTGTTGTGCCGTTTGGCAATTGACCAGTTAATTTTACACCGATCACTTCAGGAACCGGGAAGTATGAAGGCTGACCTAACATACCAGCTTCTGCTTCAATACCGCCGACACCCCACCCAAGAACACCAATACCGTTGATCATGGTTGTATGTGAGTCAGTACCGACTAGTGTATCAGGGAATGCTTCGAATTGTCCGTCCTCTGTTTCCACAGCATGGACAACATTTGCCAAGTACTCCAAGTTTACTTGGTGGACGATACCTGTTGCCGGCGGAACCGCACGGTAGTTATTAAAGGACTTTTGTGCCCAGCTTAAGAATTTATAACGCTCTGTATTGCGCTCAAATTCCAAGTCCATGTTTACGCGTAATGAATCTGGTGTGCCCGCTTTATCAACTTGCACAGAGTGGTCAATAACTAAATCTACAGGGATTTCTGGGTTAATTTTATCCGGGTTGCCGCCCATGTCGGCCATTGCTTTGCGAAGGGATGCTAAATCTACAACAGCAGGAACCCCTGTAAAGTCTTGAAGAATAACACGGGATGGCTTGAATGGTACATCAACATCCTGAACATCTGCTGTGCCCCATTTTGCTAAGTTTTCTGCGTGTTCTTTTTTGATGACACGTCCGTCTACTTGGCGAAGGACAGACTCTAATAATACTTTAATTGAATATGGAAGTTTTGACACATTGCCGATACCAGCATCTTCCAATGCTTGTAAGCGGTAATAATTGTATGTTTTCCCATCCACTTGGAAAGATGAACGAGCTTTGAATAAATCTTGCTTTGTCATCGTATTACCCCCTTAAAAACGTATGTATAAATCCTTTATAACCCATCCAGTAAATTCCCTACGTCATCTATCTTAATATAATGTTATACATAAGTAAATAAAAAGAATGTTATTAGATATGATAAGAATTTCTTATGCCATTTCTATTAATCTCTTACTTTTTCTAATAATTCATAAATATCGAATTGTTGCACACATTAAAAATGGAGGTGAGCCATCATGGTAAAACGCAAATCAAATCACGTTATTCCTGGGATGAACGCTGCAAGCGGACAAGGAAAAGGAGCCGGCTATAATGAAGAACTTTCGAACGAGCCCCTGACAGAACAACAAAAACAAAACAACAAAAAGCGTAAAAAAAATCAATAAATAACTTAAGAGAGTGACTCAAAGCATACAAAACATGTTTGAGTCACTCCCTTTTTAATTAATCGTTATTCACTTCGTTCACGATGGATTGGAGATCCTGCTGAAATTGCTCGAGCTGACGGCGCTGCGTGTCAGAAGCCGTTTCTAACGCATTTTCAATTTGAGCGTACGCCTCGTTCACTTCTTCTTCCACATGCTTTAATTGTCTGCCGTAACCAGGCTCTTCTTTTATCATTTGAGAATATGCATAGGCGTCCATAGCTTGTTTATGACCTTGTTCCGCTGCTTGATAAGCTTGCTGCTTATTTTTATGATATGGCATGATATGACAGCCCCTTTCTAATGTTCTGTGGATAGTTTTCCTTGTAACCCTCTTTTTCATGCGAGACATTCATGAATAAAAACCGCTGAATGTTTTACGCTAAGAACAGGCAGTTGGCTCTGCTCAATGTGCACAACTATAAGGAGGAATTCATGATGACAAACAAAAACGACAGCAAAGACATGCGCAAAAATGCCCCAAAAGGCGACAACCCGAGTCAGCCCGCGCCGTTAAGTGGATCTCATAAAGTTAAAAACCGCAATCATACCCGTCAAAAACATAACAGCGGTCATGATATGTAAACAAAGAGGATGACTCAAAAGGTATAAAAAGACATACCTTTTGAGTCATCCTCCTGAAAGGACCTGTCATGAAAATCCAGCAAAATCAGAGGATTCCGTGACGGGTCCTTTCAGTAAAGATCAACTTTTGCCATTGATTAGAGACTTATGGGACAGCCTCTTTTCTAAAGCTCAATGTTGATTCTGGAGCAGTTCAAAGATACAAAAGGGCAACATGAAGGAAATCCATTTTCCTTTTGTTATTCTTTTATGACTTTATTCAATGGACTGAATCATTAAAGAAATGATTGATGTTCATACGGAAGAGGCCGTCACTGGAATTCTTTGTTCCTAATAAGGTTTACATGACGGCCGCTCTCTGTTGTTACTTCCCTTTTGCTTCTTTTTCACGCTTCATTTCTTCAAGTTCTTCTATAGCCACACCGACTGGAGGGGCTGCCTCACGGTTTACAGGAACGAGGGCTGTCCCCAATAAAATTTCTGTTGTATAGCCTTCTTCCGTTTGTGTTCCAAACTTTCGCTCCATCTTGATTATCCACCTCCTACATGTAGTATGTGAGGGACAGAGGATTTCATCAGGAAATTTGAGAAAGAATGTTTATTGTATTCCTACATGTTTTTTCTTGTCATATTGCAGCAGAATAAATCCCCGTCACTTCAACCACAGGCCCTGCATAAGATAAAACGAATATTTTCTTTCATATGGGGGCATTTTTCATGAATCGTAAACATCTTCCTCAAAAAGGCTTTTTCCATGAGCTGCAGGAGTTTGTGGACACGTTTTTTTCTAATCCTTTTGCGGATTTTTTTGATTTGAACATGGTTCAGTTTAACTTATTTGAGACCGAAGAAGCTTATATTGTAAAAGCTGAATTACCCGGCTATCATCCAAAGAATATTCAGCTTGAGGTCACAGGTCCATACCTTCGCGTGCGAGCCTCGAAAACGGTTTTACATGAAGTGCAGAATGATCACGATCAAACATACGTAACAGAGCAAAGCCAGGAAATGATAGAACGAATGATTGATTTTCCTTTTTCACTCGAACATAAACCTATTACGGCACGCTATCAAAATAACGTACTGGAAGTCACAATTAAAAAGGACGGATTTATATCGGAAAAAATAACAACCATTCCTGTACAGTCATTCATTGAATAACCCATTGAAAACGCAAGAAGGAAAGGCTGTCCCAGAAGCGGCGCAAAAGAGAACCGTCCTGTTTTCAAACGAAAATGAAACGTCAAAAAAACTTTTGCTCTCCATGTTTAGGAGGATGGGGGTGATTCAAAAGGGGCGATTTTTCCCCTTTTGGGTCACCCCCATTCTCTTTTATATACTCTCAATGTTCCGAATCATATCTTGAAATGTGAAAACTCTCCGACGCGAAGCCTAAATAAAACCTCCTTATTTAACTTATAAGGATAATTCGATGTTCTTTTAGAACATGGTTTTATTTGAAATTATAAAGTGCCATTTCAATTAATTCCGTGATTTTTCGTCTATTGCTAGAAATTTCAATTTCAACGGAAGAATGAACCCTTTATTCAAAGAGAGAATAAAAACAAAAAGCAGGTGACAATGTGCTTCATACAGTTTGGAAAGGTAAGCTGGCATTTGGATTGATTGAGATTCCGATTAGACTACACGCAGCGGTCGATGATTTTACCATTAAGCTGCGTACGATTCATAAAACATGTTATACACCCATTCAATATGAAAAAGTGTGTCCCGCTTGTGGACAAGAAGTTAGCCATGATGAAACGATGAAAGGATATGAAACATCTTCAGGGAGATTTATTCCCATTACAGAGAGCGAATTAGAGAAACTAAAGGAGCCGTTTGAGGAAGAGAAAGACATCCAACTCTTACATTTTATTGATTTAGATGAGGTAGATCCGCTCTATTTTGATCGAAGTTATTTCCTTTCGCCATCAGAAGGAGGTAAAAAAGCTTATTTTCTTCTACATGAGGCCCTAAAACACTCAAACCGCGCCGGTTTTGCCAGCCTTTTTCTTCATTCCAATCAAAAGCTTGCCCTTATTCGTGCCTATGAAAACATACTGGTCATGGAGACCATCCACTACCATAACGAAATCCGGCAAATTCGCGATATACCGAACATCTCGTTTGATCATGAAGTTTCTGCTCGTGATCTGGAACTAACTGGTGCACTAATTGAAGAGCTGACCGCTCCTTTTCAACCGGAAAAATATGTGAACGAGTATCAAGAGGCTCTCGCTCAATTCATCGAACAAAAATTAGAACAAAAAGAGGCTATCGCCATCGGCCATCAACCTGCTCCAAAAGATGTAGCCAGCTTAATGGCAGCATTAAAAGCAAGTTTGGATCATCCGATTGTTTCCCCTCAGCAGTTAAAGCAAAAGAAAACAGTAAAACGAAAAGAGGCATGACAAAAGCTCGCATCACTGCGAGCTTTTAAGATGTTTTCACCATAAAGTTTCCTTTTTGTGCCATAGGCTGAAGTGTGCCATATTTACGTGGCAGCATGATATATTGGGCTACTTGATTATTTTCAACAAACACAATCAAATCCATATCATCTCGATTTTTTATACCCGTTGATTTCGCATCAAGCCAAGTAAAGCCAAGTGTTTGTTCAATATTTTTTAACGATGTGCCTGGTGTGAATACGTACACTTCATCCCACTTAAAATCATACAGCTTGCGAAAATCAATGGTAACGATCGGCTCTTGCCGATGCTCTTTAATTTCATTGATTAGCGTTTTTTGAATAACAGCTTGATTATGTTTGCTGTATGAGCGATCAATAAAAAAGACCGATAATAGCGCTGCCAGTGTAATCACTAATATTTTCTTCAAGGACGATTGACCCCTCCACATGATTGATATTGGCTTCATTATAGCATGTTTAGATTTTATTTAAATCGACATTTTTTTCTTTTTCGTTAAAAATTCATTAAATTTTTGTCACTTTTCTTTAACGGGTTGAAATCTCTAAAAGGAGGGATATAATCTTCTCTTATCTTCAGGGGTCCCGATACGCTTGGCAGGATACGTTTGAGCGTAACTATCCAAAAATTCTGCCGTGAAGCGCTCTTTCGCCCGCTCTGTCAATGTTAATCCAGGTAAATTTCCTAATACATGAATGGTTCCAAACAATTTTATTAACATTTAAGCTTTTCCGTCAAGAGGCTAATTCTTTTCCATGCGGAGGGTATCACCTTTCTTAAAAACAGACTCTACAAAACATAACATGACAGCGGCCATGATCAATTTATTAGTAATTTATGTGTCTATGCCCCTCATTTCTATTTATTATCTATGTTAAAATAAATGTGAAATTTCTATTAGAGGGTATGATCAAAACGGGATTTTGTGAGAAAGAAGGTCACAATATGGAACATAAATGGCTAGACTGGGCAAAGAGAATCCAGTCTCTATCTCAAGCCGGTCTAGAATACTCAAAAGATATGTATGACATTGAGAGATTTGCAGAACTCCGGAAAATCAGTGCTGAAATCATGAAGGAATACACGAAGACAAAAGATTTTCAAACAATCGAACAGCTATTTTTAAATGAAACCGGGTATCAGACCCCAAAAGTAGATGTGCGCGGGGTCGTGTTCCAAAATGGAAACATACTTCTTGTGAAAGAAAAACAGGATGGATTATGGTCATTGCCTGGAGGCTGGGCTGATATTGGCTTAACACCTTCCGAAAATGCTGTCAAAGAAATAAGGGAAGAATCAGGACTGGAGACAAAAGCACGCGAACTAATTTCGGTGTGGAACCGGAGCAGTCACCCGCATCCTCCCTCTGCGTATGAAGTTTATAAGATCTTCATTGAATGCGAGATAATAGGCGGACGTGTAAAAGGCGGGATGGAAACGCTCGATGCAGGCTTTTTTTCAGAAAACTCGCTTCCCCCCTTGTCTGTCGGGCGCATTACACATTCTCAACTTCAGGTCCTTTTCGCCTATGAGCGAGGAGAGCTTAAAGACGTCCTGTTTGATTAGGCTTGGTTAAGCAGTAAAAAGATTTCCCTTTTAAGTTTATATTAAGTAATGACCGGGCAGCTTATAATCAATCAGAGAAAGGCGAGTTATTTCCCCTTTTAAAAAAGCTAACCGGAACGGTTAGCTTTTTTGTACACTTTATTCGCATAAACTTGAGCAGCGACAGCCAAACAAAAAATCACGATGTCAATCGAAAAAATAAAAAAGCTCATGTAATACGCATACTCTTCAATCATACCCAATACAGTAAACATGCAAGTTAACAAGACTTCCAGCATGAAAAATACAAAGCACACTCGCACCATGACCATTTGCTTAACTAAATAAGAAACGCCAAGTGGAACAGCAAATAAGCCGAGCAAAACAAAAGCATTTAACAACGTATCGAACACGCCCATATCATACGCCTCTCCTCTTTTGAATCGTTGGCTCGAAAGTATTCTCCTGCATCTTGTCATATTCAGGTTTTAATAATGCGGCCACTACTGCATCAACGAACTCACCATGTTTGAAGAACCGGCCTTTTAAATTTCCTTCTCTTTGAAAACCGAGCTTCAAAAGCAGTTGTCGAGATGCAAGATTATCCTCAAAATAATAAGCTTCTATCCGATGTAAACCCATGTCATTAAACCCAAACTCGACAATTCTTCGCGCCGCTTCCGTCATAAACCCCTGCTGCCAATAATCCGGGGACAAGTCGTACCCTAACTCAGCTTTGCGATTTATTTTTTCGATCCGATGGAAACCGCATGTCCCGATCAACCGATTGGTCTCCTTATTAATGAGTCCCCACCGGATGCCCTCGCGACTGCGAAAACGCCGCTTAAAAAAATGAACAAGGGAAAAGGATTGTTCCATCGTATAAAATGTATCAATATCATAATATTTCGTTAAATCATCACGTGAAAAATAAGTAAACAAATCAAAAACATGTTCATTGGTTATTTGCTGGAGCCGCAATCGTTCCGTTTCCAGTGCCGGAAACCGCTCAAAGATTCGATTCATGTTCGATCCTAACTCCTTTTCCGCAATAATTGGAATCTTAAAAGATAGCAATTTATCCCTTCACTAATAGCAATATCGGAAACAACAGGTTCATTTCCTTCCCCATCACAGATACGCCCACGACGAATAAATATCAAACATATTCCCACTCCTTTAACACATCCATTTTATTAACATACTTCATGATGTTACAGTCTATCGTTGAAAGCCTGCACAAAAGCTTTTTGTACGAGCGAAACGACCGGGAAATGGTAAGTTCCTTTTTGTATATATTCTCCCTAAAATGACACAAGACCTTCTCTTTCCCGGCAAAAAAGAAAAGGAGCCTTTTTATAGACTCCTGCATGAATGTTCTCTTTTACCGAAAAGCTTGTTTGGCAAGGTTTATAATGGTCATGTCATCCATAGGCGGATTATGGAGGCCGGCACGGACATCACGATAATATCGCTGAAGCGGGTTCGAACGTTGTAAGCTTTTGGCTCCGACGATCCGCATCGCCTTATCAACAACCGAGATGGCTGTATTTGTGACAACATGTTTGACGCCTGACAGTTCTCCTTGTAATTCCTCCCTTTTTTCACTTTGGTCCCATTTTTCAGCTACAGCGTACATAAAGTGACGGGCACTCATCAATTCCAACTCCATTTCCCCTGCCAGCCGCTGAACATTCGGAAGTTCTTTAATTGGCCCCGAGATACTATTAGGGGAATACGAAGCAGCGAATTCAATGGCGTAATCTCTGGCTGCAAGGGCAATTCCCATATAGCAGGCCGGAATATGAAGAAGCCAGCCGTTCGGCTGCGGTTTCTTCTCTGGAATGAACACTTCCGACAGTGCCTCTTTTGGCAGTTCCACGTTTTTTAACAGGAGATCATGGCTGCCTGTTCCGCGCATTGCAATCATATCCCATGTCTCTTCGATGATGACACCGTCTCGATTGCTTGGAACGATAAAGTTCCCTACTTGATCGGCCCCTTCTATCGTCGCCTTAACCAAAAAATAATCCAGGGCCGGAGACATCGTCGTAAACGTTTTACGGCCGCTCAGCACCCAACCGGCTTCCGTTTTTTGAGCGGTGGTGTGAGGCTTCCCGCCCCGCGTTGGACTCCCGGTCTGCGGTTCGGTCGCCGCACCGTTGATAAGGGCACCGCCGGCGATCTCGGCCATCATCCAATTCAATGTCTGTTCGTCCCAGCTCTTTTTCTCCCATAAATCCATCACAATGCCAAGGTGCCAGCCGATGCAAAGCGCTGTGGAGCCGTCCCCCTTTGCAAGACGCTCTTGATAAAGCAGCATCTCATATAACGGGAGTGACTCACCCCCGAAGATTTTAGGAAGTGTCCATTTTGTATAACCCGATTGTTTCAATCGCTCAATATTCAGATGAGGAAATGCCCCTTTTTCATCTATTTCTTGCGCGCTCTGCGCAAATTGATCGGCTAAATCGGCAATCAACTCATAACGTTCTTGCTGTTTCTTAGTTTTTACAAATGAAATCGTCATCACCAGCACACCTTTAATGTTCTTTTTTAAAAGTGTAACGAAAAGTTCGACAAAATTCAAAAAAAATGCTGGTAATGTTTTGTTAAAATGGGAATACTGCAACTGAGGTGATCGAGATGAAAATATATACATCTGCCGCAGTTATGTTTATAGCTTTCATGTTTTTGTCCGGATATGCTTTAGCTGGATATGCTTTAGCTGAATCTGCCTCAGACAATTATGCCAAAGAACTGAAACGAGAATCAAAAGCACAGCTAAATCTTGATTTAAACGGTTATAAGGCATTTTCGCCCAAACAGCTGCAACACACACAGGAAAGCCCTCTTCCAGAAACAGAAACCGAGTCTTTGCTTCAATTAATAAATTGGCAATGCCAACAAAAGACATCATGTCCCGAAGAAACGATAGTCTTCTTAAAGGATGCCGAGGGATATATCATTCAGCGTGAACATAGCGGACACCTAACAGCTACCCCTATTGGAAAAATTGAGGGCGAATGGTTGTTAAAACATACATCATTGAGGATGTAAAAGCTGTGCTTGGCATGAACATGGATATCTTCCACTCGGCTCCGTACTATCAACAATCTAAGAGCTGTCGACTCCTATGGCTAACTATGATTATAATTGGACAACTTTTGCGAGTTTCCGCCAATCCATCGCATTTATTTTACAAGAAGATGGAAAAGTAATTGCGGATGTTGATAAATCCCCTTCCGGCTATGAATAAGCGGAAGGGTTTTTATATCGGATTATCCTTTATTCCAATGAGCAAACAGTTCATAAAAGGATACGAGTAAGAGGATAAGAGCAAAAATAAGCAGCATGATATGAACGAGGTTGACACGGTTGTTTTTTTTGCTTTGAATAAAAACACCGATCCAAAACATGGCGAGGATTATTCGCATAATGTCTAATACGATGTCCGTTCCAGTCAATGGCCTCATCTCCAAATACTTTTCTTGTTGCCCATTTCGACAAAACCCTTCTTTTTCCTGCGTTCCCTCATAGAAAAGAAGAACCTTTAGGCAGGTATCCTCATATACTGCATTATCATTAAGAAAAGCGAGGCGACTGTTCAGCCTTGAGAGGCATTGGAACTTCTGACAAAGGAACGGCTTTTTCGTTCCGGCGGAAGAAGTGAAATGACCGAAAGGCTAGGAGCCGCAGCTGGACACTATCGTAAGCCAAAACTTTGGTACTTTCTTTTGAAAAAGGGTGGTTTCTTATGCCGGATGTTATTAACATTTTCAGTATTAAAATTAACAGCATCTCACACAACGGCTCTGTCAATATTGGTGAAGCGCTGCATAATAGCCATTCAGCTAACTCCAAATCCACTGGAGCGAACGCTTCTTATGGAGACACTTCCCCTACACAAGCAAGAATGAAGAATATTTACATTGACCCGGACATCAACGACCAGGGTGATATCGCGGATGTGTCTACGGTTGACGGTAACTACCTTCAATAATTTCATATGTAAGGAGCTTCGATATGCCACTTCAAATTAATATTTTCAACATCATGACAAACGGTGTGACGCAAAACGGAAATATTGATGTTGGCTCAACGGTCCAAAACTCCCATACAGCCAACTCAAAGATTTTTGGAGCCAATTTTTCTCTTGGCGACTTTTCTCCAACCGGTTCATGCATGAATACAGGTGTACTTGATCCGGACATTAGCGATCAAGATCAAATTGCCAACCCTTCCTTCCCGGTCGGCAATCAAATCTAGTTATACTCACCCCTTGCCATATGATTTCAACACTCGGGTGAAAGGATGAAACAACATGTTCCCATTCGGAAATTTTCCTCATCAAAAATATATAGAGCAATTCCTTAAACAAATGAACACAAACGGAATTGATGAATACGTCAAAAATATGATGTCATCCGCTTCTACAGGGTCCATGCCCGATTTTTTTAAAAATCATGAGTTTTTTAAGTCCCGCCAAGACAACAATTTCTCATCTCCCTCCTCCTCATCGCCTCCAAAATTGGATGCTCACGTATTTGAAACGTTGGACGAATGCATTGTGCAGGTCAAAATTCCTGATAAATCGATGCTTCATCAATTAAAAGTGTTACACTCGCCTTATCACTGCATCATAGAATGGGTTGATGAAGAACCTTGCAAAGAAGAAATCAAGCTTCCTTGCTCTGTACGCCGCAAAGGAACGACCGCTGTTTATCGAAACGGCATTTTAGAAATCAAAATGCCCAAATACCCTCATATGCCTGTGTCGGAAGTTGACGTTCATGATCATGATTAACATGAGCGTCTTTTTTCATACATACAAATAAGTAACGAAATAAAGTTGAGGTGATGCGTTATCGAATATGAAAAATTTGAAAAATGGCTGAAAAATTTGTCTCAAAAAGAGCGAAGTGCCTTTTGGGATCGCATTTTTGACGAACCATTGGCTGAATCCTTTACGACGAACGAATCAAACAGTCCGCAGATCATTTATTATAATCATCCTTTTCCGCCCGTTGATGTGCATGAAAGAGAAAATCAATTGATCGTGATTATGGAAATTGCCGGAGCGAATCGCGAACAAATAGAGCTGCTTGCTTCAGAGAACCGGCTCGTTGTCAAAGGAAGAACGATTTGTCCGATTTCCCAAACAACCATTATCCAAAAAGAGCGTCGTGAAGGACCGTTTCACCGCGAAATCCTCCTTCCCCGCAATATTGATCAAGCTAAATGTAAAGCCACATTCCGCACCGGTCTTTTATTCATCACCTTCGATTTTTCTGAGGAATCGTGAAGGCAGTTTTTTAGTCCATGTGAATTTTCGAAGTTTTCGCACATACACATGAAGTAACGGGAGACCAAAGCGGGGATCTATATGTGGTTTAAACGACTAAAGCGAAAGATTGAGGTGGCGGATTCTTCAAAACAACAAAAAAATGAACTTGACCAACAATTAAAAAAAATAGAACAACTGGAAAAACAAATCTCAAAACTAGCAAGCCGGGAGCAAGCAGAAAAAGAAATATCCAAACTCACCAAGCGGAAGCAAAACGAAAAGGACATTTCCCAACTCGCTAAGTGGGACCAAATTGAAAAAGAAATTTCCCGACTCGCAAAATGGGACCAAATCGAAGAAGAGATTTCTAAACTCGCCAAGTGGGACCAAATCAAAAAAGAGATCTCTAAACTCGCCAAGTGGGACCAAATTGAAAAAGAAATTTCCCAACTCGCTAAGTGGAACCAAATTGAAAAAGAAATTTCCCAACTCACTAAGTGGAACCAAATTGAAAAAGAAATTTCCCAACTCACTAAGTGGAAGGAAATCGAACAACAAATATCTCAGCTAGCTAAATGGGAACAGATGGAAAAACAATTTCAAAAGTTGGATAAATTAGAACAGTTAGAGCATCACCTTTCTCTGTTAGAAGCAAAGATGAGCCAGATGGAATCTTCCCACCCTCCGATGAACATCGATAAATTATTTGTTGATAAGATTTATGTAGATAAAGTGGAAATCAGCAATAATTTTGACCAATTCGGCGTAAGAGAGCTGAGCGGCCAGTTGAACATCGGCACGACATATGATGTAAAAGATGAGCAGTTAAATGACTTTATACAAGAACAGATGAAAAAGAAGTTTCCTAAAAATAAACCTTCACCCTCCAATTCCAATGACGAAGAGAGCGGTCCTTCCATTAACATCGGCACCCGAAAAAACGACTCATAAATTATAAATTACGGAACTTTACAACAAAATACTCATATACTGTCTAGCTTATTTTGCCAGACATTTCGATCCAGATATTAAACAAACGCAGAAACGACCATTCGTTTCTGCGTTTGTTTATTTAGCTGTGTTAAAATCCGTGATGATTGTTTTTTAACAAAGCCTGATATTTATATGCTACTGGTTGTTGCCTGTGAACTGCGAGAAGCCGTCAGTATACTAATGAATACATAAGTGACAAGCGAGAGCAGGACAGGCAGCACGACTGTATGCATGCCGAACGGATTTGGCATGAACAGGTGAATGAAAATGTAACTCATCATACCCACAATCATCGAAGAAACTGCTCCGTGTTTATTTCCCTTGCTCCAATACAACCCCAGCACAATCGGCCAAATAAAGACCGCTTCCAACCCTCCGAAAGAAAACAGGTTAAACCAGATCAATAAATCCGGCGGCTTAATCGATAGCAAAAACACTAAAATTCCAATTGTCGTAGTTGTCGTAAAGCTCCACCTTTTCACTTGTCTTTCATTTGCATCTGGATTCATATAATTTAAATATAAATCTTTGACAAGTGCAGAGCTCACTAATAACAAGATGGAATCCACAGTCGACATGATCGCTGCCATAGGTGCAGCCAATACAATTCCGGCAAGCCATGCAGGCAATACCTCCATTGTCAAAAGAGGCATGACTTTGTCCCCTACCTCTATTCCAGGCATGACGGCACGTGCAAACACTCCAATCAAATGCATGCCCATCATAATGGCTCCCACCACGATTGTACCGATAATCATCGCTTGATGCATGGCTTTTGAGTCGCGATATGACATCGCCCGTACGGCGATTTGCGGCAGACCTACTACTCCCACCCCTATCAAAATCCAAAATGAAGATACATAAAGAGGGGTAAGCGATCCATCCGCTCCAAATGGACTCACCAATCCAGGGTTCTCTTTGACGAGTTCCTGCATGATGTTTTCAACGCCTCCGCCAGCGATAACGGTTCCGACTAAAAGAACGATTGTACCGATCAGCATCACGATTCCTTGGACACTGTCCGTTACCACGACGGCCCGGAACCCTCCGATGGCCACGTAAATTAAAACGGAAATTGTAAAAATGGTTAAAGCCACAGAATACGAAATTCCTACAAGGGATTCAATTAGACGGGCACCTCCCACCCATTGAGCGGCGAGAGAGGCGAACAAAAAGATCATGATGCTGACAGAAGCTAAAATAACCACAATCGGACTTTCATACCGATTTTTCAAAAAATCGACAAGCGTGACGGCCTTCATTTTTCTCGCCACAATCGCAAATTTTTTCCCAAGCGTCGTTAAAACAAAATATCCTGTCACGACTTGAATGACCGATAACAACACCCACCCGAGCCCCGTTTGATACGCAATGCCGGGACCTCCGATAAAGCTGCTGGCACTTCCGTATGTAGCGACCATTGTCATCGCAAGGATAAAACCGCCCAATTCGCGCCCTCCAAGAAAATATTCTTGAACGAAATTATTGGAGGCTTTGACTTTTTTGTTGGCCGTAATTCCTACGATATAGACAATGATGAGAAAAAGAAGAAGTGGAATGACAACACCCCAATTCATGATGCATCTCCCCCCTTTTCTTCCTCATCGAATGGAAGGTCCGTATAAAGGCGTTTCACGATGAACACAACCAGTAAAACAATAACAATGAATCCGACAATGCAGCTGTAAAAAAACCATGCCGGAAACCCGAATATGTATGTATAATCCTCGACTGGTTTACCTCCTAATCCATAGGCAAATCCAAACCACCAAAGAAAGTGAAATACAGCTAGTCCTATTCCTATTTTCACTTCACGATGGGCGATGGAAAAGCGCCAGTCTTTCTCTTGATGTTTATTTTTGTTCTGCATATATTCGCTCCCTTCTGCAATAAACGATTATAGTACGGTTTTTCAAAACGTTCTATCATTTCGGAGAAAGTTTAAATACTTAAAGTTTTCAAAAATTAAGACGTCTTTTATTTTACATAACTTTTATGTACCTGGAAACCTTTTCTTCTTATTTTATCCCTTTCTCTGTTCTCTTTACGCTTCATATCATAGTCAAAAATAGAATGCCATGATAAAATTACAACGATAATTGGAAAATAGAGGTGTTATTTATTATACGAAAAGTAATATGGGCATCCTTCATCGTTCTTGTCATATATGTACTAACTGCATCTTTTTTCATGTACAGAACAGCAAACGAGTCTCCTCCCAAAGGTGCCGATTATCTCATCGTACTTGGTGCCAAAGTTAACGGGTCGGACATGTCGCTCAGCCTGTACAACCGCGTAGAGGCAGCTCTTCGTTATTTAAACGTGAATCCAAAGACGAAAGTCATTGTCACTGGGGGAAAGGGGCCGGGTGAAGACATAGCGGAAGCGAAAACAGCGGAAACCTATTTTTTAAACAACGGAATCCCATCAAGCCGTATTCTAAAAGAGGACAAATCAACCTCCACATTCGAAAACTTTTTATATACGAAAAAACTGATTTCTCCTCAAGCAAGGGTTGTCATTGTTAGTAATGATTTTCATCTCTTTCGGGCCAAGATGGTCGCCAGTCGGCTTGGTTACTCGAATGCACATACCCTGGCGGCCGCTACCCCGAATGCGGTCAAAATTCAGACATACACAAGAGAGTATGCAGCAATTCTTAAATCCTTCATTATCGATCGTCCTTAAACGAAGAAAAAGCCTGTATCAGGCTTTTTCCTCGTTCTCAGTGCTCATAAATCATTTTTCTCGTCATTCCCCCGTCTACGACAAGATTGACTCCATTCACAAAGTCATTATCTTTAGAAGAAAGATAAAAACATGCTCGTGCGATATCCTCAGGTTTTCCTACCCGCTTAGCCGGGTGCTGTTCATGGTCAATATCTCTCAGCTCATTGTAATCCCCTGTTTCAATCCATCCAGGTGAAATCGCATTGACGGTGATTCGGTCATCACTAAAAGAAACCGCCAGCGCATGCGTAAGCGCGACAATCCCTCCTTTTGTCGCGGCATACGCCTCTGAATGCGGTTCGGACATCAATGCACGGGTGGAAGCCATATTCACGATGGAACCGCCTCGGCTGTTTTCCCGCATATATTTTGCCGCTTCCCGCGAGCAAAGAAACACACTCCGAAGATTCGTATTTAAAACGTCATCCCACTCCTCTACCGTTAATTCAAAAGGAGATTTCCAGCGGGACACACCGGCATTGTTGACCAGGATATCGATTTTCCCATATGTATCTTTTGCTGTTTTCATTAAGTGGACAATGGCCTCTTGTTTGCGGACATCCGTTTGGACAAAAATTGCTTTCCCTTTTTGTTTTTTAATCTCTTCTGCTACTTTCTTTCCGGCTTCTGCGTCTACATCGGCCAAAACCACGCTTGCTCCTTTTTCCGCATAGGCAAACGCGAGCCCTTGTCCGATTCCGTTTGCTGCTCCTGTGATAATGACGACTTGGCCGTTGAATTTATCCATGTTTCCGCCTCCCTATTTTGAATCATCATTCCTGTCATCGTTTATTCGTAGTTTTCTAAACGACTATTTTTATTTACATGTTCCCCTCTAATCAATATACTAACAAAAAACCTCCGTCAAACGGAGGCTTACAATTCTCTTTGTCATATCAGGATGTTACATCGATACCTTATTTTCCGAAACCTCTTCAATGGAAACAAACTCTTCTGATATCGGTCTTAAATTTTTGGACCCCACGATGAAATAATACAAAGAACCAACACCGAATACAAGTAAAATGACGACAAATAATGAAACTTCAACGCCGAAAACAGGCATTTTCGTTGTTAAGATGGAGTAGCGGAGTACGCAATAAAAGGAAAATAAACCCAATGCCAACGAAATACCCGGGACTAACGGATACGTGACTTTGAACGGCCTTTCTAGGTCAGGCTCCTTTCTCCTTAAAATGAATAAAGAAATCAGGCTTAAACAATACATGGTAATGGCGCCAAACACGGATAATGTGATAAGCGCATTTGCAAAATCTGCTGATCCTGCACAAATAACACCGATAAATCCCGGTACGATGAGTCCCCAATGCGGAACTCCTCTTTTTGACAAATTGGATAGGAAACGAGGCAAGTATCCTGCTCTTGCAAGGGCAAAGGTTTGTCGAGAGTAACCGATTATAATGCCGTGAAGACTCGCAATGGTACCGAACAATCCAATTACCGCGACGGCAATCGGCAAAAAGCTTCCCTCTCCGTAAACATTCGCAAGTGCTTGAGGCAGCGGATAATCGGCCGGTTTTCCTTCACCGCCTCCAAGTCCCGCTGTTACAAGCAATGTTAAAATGGTACAAACGGCTAACGTTAAAATACCCGATATAAATCCTTTTGGAATGTCTTTTTTAGGATCGCGTACTTCTTCAGCCGCCATAGCTCCACCTTCAATCGCAAGGAAAAACCAGATGGCAAATGGAATCGCGGCCATTACCCCAGCCCAACCATTTGAAAAAGCACTTTCATTTAAAATGGCTTCTCCGCTAATGTGGGGCAACCCGGCTGCATAATAAATCGCTAAGCCAATCAAAGCCAAAATAGTAGCGACCAGTTCAATGAGAGCCGCGCCCTTTACCCCGATCAGGTTCACAAAAATAAACAGAGTAAAGACACCGACTGTCGCATACACAGGATGAATCGAAGGAATTAAAAAGTTGATATAAGCTCCGGTTGCAACTGCGATGGCAGGAGGTGCAAAGACAAATTCCAATAAGCATGCCAGGCCGGTCATAAAGCCGCCGAACGGCCCCATCGCTCTTCTTGCATAAGCTGACGGTCCCCCCGCATGCGGAATGGAAGTTGATAACTCCGCATAACTGAAAATAAAAGTCGTATAAAAGACAGTGATGATCAGTGACGCGATGATAAGACCAATGGTTCCTCCCTGTTCAAATCCATAGTTCCACCCAAAATACTGACCCGAAATGACCATTCCTACAGCAATCGCCCATAAATGAATGGGCGTGAGCGTCTTTTGAAGATGATTGTTTTCCATCCAAATCCCCCTTTACCAAAAGGTAATATATAACATCTTCCCAAATGAATCGTCATGAAAAATAAAGCAACATCAGGGTTTGAGTGATGACTCACTTGATTGAAGAGCTGTTAATGTTGTCTGGCACAACTTTTTACGTCAATCCCTCTATAGTTCCAGTTTCACTCCGCTTACTTTTTGTTCAAGCATCTTTTTCAAAACGGTTCCAATATGTGCCCCTGCTTCGACAGGAGAGGTACCGCCCGCATGGATGTTGGAGATAACGGTTCGATCGGATTCAATAATGCCTTTTCGCGGTCGATAGCACATATAGGCGCTCATCGAACTGGCAGAGACAAGACCGGGTCGTTCCCCTATCAGCATCACCAATACTTCTGGCTGTAAAATCTCGCCGATATGATCCATGGATGCTACTCTTCCGCCTTTGACAAAAAATGGCGTCCCTTGTGTTAAACCATTGATTTTTAAAGAATCAACGAGAGCCGGGTATACATCTTTCAAATTCATCTCCACCGCGCTCGCACTCAATCCGTCTGACACGACAATTTGGACCTGAGGCCGAAGCACGCATTTCTCTTGAATCAGCTTAATCGCATCGTCCGTCAACACTCTGCCTTTATCCGGTCGTTTTAAATAAATCTCCTTTGTTTCATAACACGTATCAACTGAAAATAGCCCAAACTCCTCCAAACAAGATTGAAGAACCTCTCCATTTACGGCATCCACTGCAGCTGCATGATCAAGCTGAAGCTTTAAAATGGTTTTCGTCAAAGGCCTTGTGCCTGATCGCCAAACGCCAATACGCGCAGGGGTTGACTTGATGATTTCCTGCAGCCCTTCGTCATGTTTTGGAGAAGGAACCGACGTATGCCAAGAAGATGACTGATAGTTCGACTCTTTATAAAATCCTTTCTGCGCGTCGGACACATTCAATGAACCGTCATGAATGTGATGATGGTCTTGCTCAATCGTTTTTGTTTCTTTTAATTGCCTCAAGACCTGCTCTACAATTTGTTGTACTTGCTGCTCCGTTGCCATATATACACCGCCTTTCAATATTAAGTCAAAAAGATGGTCGGATCTCCTGCCTCAGGTGTAAGTTTCCCGTTTTCCATAATGCCCATTTTCTCCAGCCACACTTCGAAATCAGGAGCCGGCCGCAGATGCAGTACATCCCGAACAGTGGCAATATCATGGAAACTCGTAGATTGATAGTTCAGCATACAATCATCTGCCATCGCAACACCGATAATAAAATTGACTCCGGCAGAACCGAGTAGAATCGATAAATTATCCATATCATTTTGATCGGCTTTCATATGATTCGTATAGCATATATCCACCCCCATCGGAAGTCCGTGCAATTTCCCCATGAAATGATCCTCAAGTCCGGCGCGAATGACTTGTTTATTGTTGTATAAATACTCTGGCCCAATAAAACCGACAACTGTATTGACAATAAAAGGATTATATCTTTTCGCGAGACCGTAACATCTTGCTTCCAATGTCAATTGGTCGATACCATGATGGGCATCCGATGAAAGTTCAGATCCCTGTCCCGTCTCGAAATACCACAAGTTTGGGCCAGGAGCCGTTCCTTCTTTCCGGATCAAATCGTCCGCCTCATTCAATAAATCCACACTGATGCCAAATGCTTTATTTCCTGCCTCAGAACCTGCCAAGCTTTGAAACAGCATATCAGACGGAGCTCCTTGACGAATGGCTCTCATCTGGGTCGACACATGGGCCAATACGCAATTTTGTGTCGGTATGCTCCATTTATCAATTACTTCCTTTGTCATCGTTAAAATGGCTTTTACACTGTCTGCTGTATCAATAACCGGGTTAATACCGATAACAGCATCTCCCACTCCATAGCTTAACGCTTCAAACAATGAGGCCTTAATGCCTTGTATATGATCTGTTGGATGGTTGGGCTGTGCACGGCCGGATAATGTCCCTTTAAAGCCGATCGAATGCTGACAATGGGTGATTACCTCTATTTTGGAAGCCGCTTGAATCAAGTCCAGGTTGGTCATGATTTTTGTGACAGCAGCGATCATTTCACTCGTTAAACCTCGGCGTATGTAGCTAATCTCTGTGTTGGTGACATTGCTAGACAGAATGTATTCTCTTAATTCCGCGACTGTCCAATTTTGAATGGATTGATAAATTCTTTCATTCACTGACTCTTCAATGACCCTCGAAATCTCGTCTTCCTCTGGAGGAAGCAATGGATAATTTCGAATATCTGCAAGCGTCAGATCGGACAAAAGATGTTTGGCCGCAATTCGTTCCTGGGCGTCTCTGGCATGAATACCCGCCAGCTGATCTCCCGACTTTTCTTCGTTCGCTTTTGCCATTACTTCTTTTAAACTATCAAACTGGTATGTTTTATTGAATATCGTGATTTTCGTTTTCATGAAATCACCTCCTTGGAAATTAAGAAAACGCAAGGGTTTTCACCACAACCGGTACCATGGTCGATGTATGGATTGGTTCACCAATATCAATATAATCGCCGTGTTCCACTTGAATTTGATCAACGCATACAATGTTCAACGCTCCGTTGGAATACATGGTAAGCAGCTGCCCGAGTGCTTTTGCCATATCCCCTTCGCAAATAACCACAAGTGCTGATGCCTTAGGAAACAATTGAGTATATTCTTTGTAGAGAGAAGCTGCAATGCGTTTTAATGCCTCATAGGAACAATACGTAAAACCGCGAATAGAAACGGCAAACGGGATCCGATCATGTCCGATGAACAGCTCTTTCCCCGTTGCCAATCGCTGACCTATACTGCTCATTAACAATGATTCATCATTCAAGATTTTTTCGTCGGGGTTCCAATTCACGACTGGAACATTCCGAATCGGAAGAAAACCGTCATGAATGTGGATGGTAGAACCGCTGATTTCTGTACTTTGCATTCCCGCTCCGATGACAGTAGCCCGCGACGTCTGCTCAGCCAGAATATGTGTGAACGGGTATTGATCCATCGCCTTCTTTAACTCATGGGCGAGCACAGGGCCGATATCTTGATAAATAGAAGACGCTTTGAAATCAGAGGGTTCTTTCACATTCAGCAATTCACCTACACCACCTGAAATCATCAGTTCTTGAATATATGGGATGCTTTCTAAAGTCGTGCTGTGCACAATGGAAACAGTCTCACGGATGGAAACTTTTCCTGACAAACAATCCAGCATATCTTTGCATAAATGCGAAAGAATCTCTTTTAAGAAATCAAATGTAATGGTTTGATGTTGTTGAACTCTGTATCCTTTCTCTTCAAGCCACGGTACAATAGAAGGTGAAATAAATTGAATCTCCCCGTATGAATCGATTTCGATTAATCGGCCGCCGATTCGAAACGTTATGGTGCCAACCGTCTTTCCTCTTTCGAATATGACGGCATTGGCCGTTCCTCCACCAATATCGATATTGGCGACGGCACCTGCTATTTGCAATGATCGCTCATACGCTCCTGACCCTTTCCCTGCCAGTACTCCTTCAAGGCTTGCTCCAGCAATTCCTACGACAAAGTCCCCCGACCGCTCCGCTAAATAATGAAGTATTTTTTCGGCATTCCTTTTCAAAGCGGTTTCACCCGTAATAATGACGGCCCCTGTTTGGACATCATTCAAATCGATATTCGCCTGCCGATATTCGAACTCCAGCCATTTTGATAACGAAGCCATATCGATATCATCACGTTCTTGAAGCGGGGTGGGGATGATGGAGCTTGTATAATAGATCATCCGTTCCGTAATTTGAAAGCGGGGTAAGGCAAAGTGACTGGAAACCCTTGACAGCTTCAGTCGGCTGACGATGAACTTGCTTGTACTTGTTCCGATATCGATTCCTACACTTGTAATCCATTCTTCCTCCATCCTCTTTCACCTCCAACCTGTGTTTATAAGAAAAGCGAGGCGACTGTTCAGCCTTGAGAGGCATTGGAACTTCTGTCGTAAGCTGAAATTTTTATGCGTTCTTTTCTCATCATAAAGGCGCTTTAAACAGAGAATCCCTTCCAGCAGAATCCCTCTATTCAAAGCGCCTTTGCTTTGCTATCTATTCACTTTTTACTACGACGATACTTGTTCTAATTGATTTAGTATGTCCTTGGAGAGTTTCGCCATTGAAACTCTTTTACTCATACTCTTTTCTCTCATCCATATGTATGCCTCTTCTTCCGTTAAAGAAAGATGATGCATGATTTTTCCTTTGGCTCTTTCAATCATCTTACGCTCATCCAGCGTTTGTTTTAATGATTGGATATCTTTTCTCAAACATTGGAACAAATCACGCTGGTTTAAGGCTATTTCTATGGCAGGAATGAGATCTTCTTCAGATACAGGCTTAACAAGGTAAGCGGTCACACCGCTTTTCTTTGCCTCTTGCACCAAATCCTTGTGACTGTAAGCTGTCAGAAGTAAAACAGCGGTCCCAGGGAACATTTGCTGGATAATCTTAGCTGCCTTAATGCCGTTTAGCTTCGGCATTTTGACATCCAGAAGAATGAGATCAGGCTGGTGCTTTTGGCAAAGATCAAGTGCTTCTTCCCCGTTTTTCCCCTCACCTACAATCTCATATCCTTCCTCTAACAGCATTTCCTTCAAATCCATTCTGATAATAGGATCATCATCAACGATTAATATTCTTCTCACTGTCATTTGGACCCCCCCTCCTTCAAATACGGAAATGTTATCGTTACTTGGGTTCCATTGCCTGTATCCGTGAACTCAATCGTGCCATCTAGATCTTCCACAATCAATGTTGTGCAAATATCCAACCCCAAGCTTTTGGATTCCAAAAATGATGTATTTCCAATTCCGACTCCGTTGTCAGTAACTTGGATCACCACTTGTTCGTCCCTTTGCTCAAGTTGAATGACAATGTATCCCTCACTCATATTAAAGAAAGCATGTTCCATGCAGTTTTGAACCAATTCATTGACCACAAGGGCAAGCGAACTTGCCTTATCAGCATTTAAATAAATGGAATCACCGGCAATTTTCACTTTGACGGTTTGTTCATATCGCTTCATAGAAGAGACAATCGCACGAGAAACGTATTCAAAGATTTCTTTGCAGTCCACTTGATTTAATCCATCTTGCGAGAGAACCTCATGGACAATGGAAATGCTCGTGATTCGATTAATGCTGTCCCGAAATACTTGCTCTACTTCTTTGGAAGATGATCGTCTCATTTGCAGTCTTAACAAACCTGCAATCGTCTGTAAGTTATTCTTGACACGGTGATGGATTTCTTTAATGACTGCTGACTTGATCATTAACTGCTTTTCTTTCTCTTTAATTTCAGTCAGATCTCGCAATAATAGAATCCCACCTAAATTTTGCTGGTTCCGATTGATTGAAACCGCTTTCAATTGTATATATTTATTCTGGTGCTCAAACTCCTTTAATAGAAAGCCTCCGTTTTGTTGAATGGTCTGTTTGTTGATGGTTCCCAAACTCAACATTTCTATGCTGCTTCCTATCAAGGTTCTAACAGAATGCAATTCTCTTAACATATCATATGCTCGTTCGTTAGCATACGTAATGGCGTCATCGTTGTTAAATAAAATAAGCCCTTCATGAATCAGTGCCGGTATTCGATTCTCCGACATGGCCAGCTCAAACAATGTTTCAGTCAACTGTTCATTTGTTTCACTTAATCGCCGCACCTTTTTTTCCTGGTTGATCTTGTCGGTAATATCTTTCTCCATGATGAGGACCCCGATCGTGTTTTGCCTATCATTTTTAATCGGAATCACATTTTGTTGAATGTTGATGTTTTCTTGTGAGATGCCCCTTGAGCCGAGAATCGGCTTTCCGGATTTTAAACACATCAGTACTCCCGGTTCATTTTTCTCTTGTGCTATCTGACCGGCGACGGATTTTTTGTATAATGACTTCGCAGTTTTCGGATGGGCTTCCGCCACAACAAACGCAGCATTCTCCCCAGGCACTAAACAATCGATAAACACATCGCACTGAAATAAATCCGCAAACAGCTGCAAATGGTCTGATAAGGACTGAATGATCAAAAGATCTGGCGGGTCTGGGACGATTTTTTCTAGAGACCATTTTTCTTGCATGTAAAGTTACACAACTCCCCGTTTAAAAATTCATCATGCTTTTATTTTACATGGTGAAACCGGGAATTTACAAATGTTTTTGAATATTCTTTATCAAGTCTTTGATTCCGTCCGATGTAACAGAAGACGTTAAAATGACCGGAGCGTTCGGAATGCTTTGCTGCAACAGAATTCTGGCTCTCTCCACATTTGCTAAGGGATGGTCAATTTTCGTGATAACCCCGATTGGCTTCAAAGGAAACCCTTGTGAAAAATTAGGAGGAAAAATGCTGTTTTCCCTCGTCGCATCTTGTATGACAAGAAGGACCTTTGCTTCCAACGACGTAGCCATCAGAGAGCGATAATACATCGGGTTCTCACTGTATTCACCAGGTGTGTCAATAATCCAGCCCGCATAGTTCAAAGCTTGTGTTTTCACTGCCGGTTTGTCATCATTTAACAGTTTTTTCGTTAATGTCGATTTCCCAGAGCCTACAGCGCCGATGATCATGACTTTTCCTTTTTTCATGATCTTGTAATCTCCGTCACCGCAAATTTGAGCTTTTCCGTAAAAAAGCTATTAACGCTTTGAATGGCCATCTCCACATCTGATACTTTCCCGACAATAACGAGTGAACCGGTAAACCGATCCAAATATCCAATTTTGACATCGGCCGATTTCGTCGCGATATCAGCAGCGATAATGGCCGTTTCAGTCGGTGTCAATGTCAACACCCCGATGGCCCCCGCCTCTGAGATTCCGAGTTTTGTGTACAGTTCTTTATCCGGATTGGCGATGATATGTGCTAAATTCAATTGTTTACCCGGTACGTATTCATGAACTACCCTTTGTTTGTTTTCTTCCATTGAGAGAACTCCTTTATCCTTCATTCACTTCGAATGAATCGACAATCGCTACAATAACAGCATCAACAGGTGACTGTTTGTTTAAAATCATTTTGGCGGGACTTCCTCTGGAGATCAAGACCCTTTCCCCTTTTCCAGCCCCGATTCGGTCTGCCGCTACAATGGGATGGCTAAGCCTTTTTCCATTCCAATCAGTCGGTTGAACAATTAACAGCTTTAAATGTTCCATTCCTTCTTCTTTTTGCGTTGCCCATATGCTCCCGAGGACTTCACCTAAAATCATGTGTATCACCCTTTTGCCTTATTTTCTTAAAAGATGAACCCCTTTTTCATAAATGGCATCCTTCGCCATGGGAGTAATGATGGTACCCGTTGAAATGGTTATAGAGCTATTTGGTGCAACATGCTTGTGAACCCAATCCGCGGTAAGGAGCTTCCCATTGAATAAAGATTCCTGCTTATTTGTTTGTTCCTTTTTCTCATCGGGCTTCAGTATGGCGATGACCGATTCATGAAGCTTCAGCTGTTCTGTAAACAAAATGCCCATGTTTTCCAAATCATTTTTATAGTGCAGAAACAATTTTTTATATGTTTCCGGCAGCTCGAGCGTATTCAATGTTCTTCGATCCGCCCTTTTTATTCCAGGCACATCTTTTCCCATAATAACTGGTTTATTTAACATAAGGGCAGAAAAAACGATTTCCGCTTTGATGGAACCTTTTAATCCCAATGCAATTCTTGCTGCATTATCAACATCGACTTCCGGAATCACAATGGCATCATACTCTTTTGGCAATTCAATCGGCGCCGGTGCCGTTTCATCTACCGCGATGACGCGGCCGGATCCTGTCGAATCAATCTTTTTGATTCCCAACCATGCCGACGTTTCACCATCCAAAAAAAGCAGATCATGTTCGATGTGTTGATTTTTCAAGGCGATAAGCTGGTCCATGAAGCTTTCATGTGCAGTACTATCACAAAAAATGAATAATACTTTCTTTTTTGGCTCTTTATGGCTCTTCCACTCTTCAATGATATTTTTCGTGATTTTTTCAATCATTTCTTTTAAATTTTCCATTCATTTCCCCCCTAGAAAAGGTGAGAACAATTCTCCGTTTTTTCCAATCACTTCCACACAATCACCTGTTTTGAGACAAGAGGCATTCGCTTCATCGTGATCGATATGCAAATCCAGTTTGAATCGCTCATCAATTCGAACAATCACTTCCGGAAAGATACTCGTTCGGTCAGTCATCGTTTGGACGATCAATCGGTCTCCATGATTGACCTGAAATCGTTTTGCATCTTCCGGGGACATATGGACATGATTTCGCGCCACAATCACCCCTTCTTCAATCGTTAAACACCCTTTTGGCCCCACAATCGCAATTCCAGGCGTCCCTTCAATAGTACCGGATAAACGCACCGGGGGATGAACACCCAATAAAAATCCATCTGTCCTGGAAATTTCGACTTGTGTTAAGGAACGGGCTGGACCAAGCACTCTTACATTGTGCAATGCTCCTTTCGGTCCAACAAGGGTTACCGTTTCCGCAGCTGCAAATTGGCCGGGCTGCGACAGCGGTTTTAAAGGAGTTAAGGAGTGATTGAACCCAAATAGCATTTCCACATCTTTTTCTGAAAGATGTATATGACGGTTTGATACGCCGACGGGAATGTTTTCTCCAATGCCGGGTTTTGCTGTGACTTGATCTTTGGATTCGGTTCTCGTTACCTCAATGGAACGCTCTCTTAAAAAATCTTTTGCAGCTGGAGTCAGCTTATCATCGGGCGCCAATAAGAAAGGATTGGGAAGAACTTTCTTAACGATCATGGCCCTAAGATGCTTCTCTGTAATGAGTGCCATGTGTTACTTACCCTTCCACTTTAGGAAGAATGGCTTCAATATCTGAATGAGGACGAGGAATCACGTGAACGGAAATCAACTCGCCTACGTTCTCCGCTGCCGCTGCTCCAGCATCTGTCGCCGCTTTCACCGCACCAACGTCTCCACGAACCATAACCGTTACCAACCCGCCGCCGACTTGAACTTTTCCGACTAAGCGCACATCCGCTGCTTTCACCATTGCATCTGCCGCCTCTACTGCTCCTACTAAACCTTTTGTTTCAATCATTCCTAATGCTGATGTTTCTCTTGCCATCGTTCATTACCTCCTGAGATTTTATTTAAATTGATGTTAATTCACTAAGTACTCTCTGAATGATTTGCTCGATCTCTTCTTGACTGAAGGAAACGGTATCGTTTTTTAAAATTTCGCTTTTCACTGATTCGGCCAATTCGTCTTTCGGCATTTCTTTAATCCCGAATGCAACTCGTTTAATATTCATCAAATGCTGAGGCCCGATATTATCGGATGTAATATTGTTTCCATATGAACCGCAGCCAAGTGTCAAGGACGGGACAATGCCCGTTGTAGCACCAATGCCGCCGAATGTCGTACCGGAATTGACGACAATGCGTGAAGCCGGTTTTTTCAAAGCGAACGCTTCAATGATGTGCTCATTGCCGGCATGGATACCCAATGTATGTCCTAAACCGCCTACATTCAAAATGTTCATGCACGTTTGACAGCCCTCTTGCCAATCCGATACCGTATATAAAGCGAGAATCGGCGATAATTTTTCAATGGCAAATGGGACATTTTTCTCGATGCGATCCTCTTCTCCGACTAGCACCTTCACATCAGCAGGTACCGTAAAACCCGCCAATTCCCCCAGTTTTTGAGGTGAGCGTCCGACAATCCCTGCATTTAATCCATTATTTTTAAGAATGATAGAGGCTAGTTTCTCTTTTTCATCGCGATCCAAAAAGTAAGCCCCATGTTTTTTCAGCTGTTCTATCAATTCATTTTTGACGGAACGATCGACCACTACAGCCTGTTCAGATGCACAAATCGTCCCATTATCAAACGATTTACTTTCAATGATGTGACGCGCAGCCTTGGCCGTATCGGCACTTTGATGCACATACACAGGTACATTCCCTGCACCTACACCGTATGCCGGTTTGCCGGAGCTATATGCGGCCTTGACCATTCCTGGACCGCCCGTAGCCAATATCACCTTCGTAATGTTGTGTTTCATCAATTCGTTGGAAGCTTCCAATGATGTGTTTTCTATGCATTGGACGATATGAGGAGGTGCACCTGCCTCCACCGCCGCTTCCGCAATCACTTTTGCCGCTTCCAATGAGCTTTTTTTGGCGCCGGGATGCGGACTGAACACAATCGAGTTCCGTGACTTCACAGCAATCAATGATTTAAATATGATGGTGGCCGTAGGATTTGTAGATGGCACAATGCCAGCGATGACTCCAACTGGTTCGGCCACTTCCCACACTTTTTTTTCATCGTCGCGGCGAATGATGCCGACCGTTTTCATGTTCTTCATCGATTCATATACATCGATAGCGGCAAACAAATTTTTTCGTTTTTTATCTTCCGCTTTTCCAAAACCGGTTTCTTTCACAGCCATGACACCCAGACGATCCGCCGCTTCCGCTGCCTTTTTTGACATAAGGGCCACAATATTGTCGATTTCAAGCTGCGAAAGTTCTTCCAGCTTTTTTTGCGCCTCTTCTGCGAGTGCCAGTTTATCCCTTACTTCTTGTATTGAAAGGAGATCTAAATCAATCTTCATTGCTGTTTTCACCTCTTTCTTCCATTATCTGTACCAGTTTTTCAATAAGTTCAGACTTTTTCGCCATTGAAATGTCTGTTCCAGAGAGAGGGAAATTACCTTGAAGGCGTGCGAGTTGTTTTAACTCCTTTACGCTCAACAGTTCTAATTCCTCTTTTGTATAAGATTTTCTCGTTTCATGTGTCACTTCACTGCTATCATAAGAAAATGGTTCAGATTGTTCTTCCTCTAGAGGAGGCATTGGCAAAATGCCGAGTGTATAAAAAACAGATGGATCAGGTTTCGGTATGACCCTATAGGATCGAAACTCTCCTATTTCTTTCGCTTTTAATGCACCAGCTTCAACCGCCGCACGAACAGAGGCGACATCTCCCCCTAAATAAACCGTGACAATACCGGCATCAGGCTTTTGGCAGCTTAATACCTTCACATTCGCAGCTTTTACCGCTTCATCAGCTGCTGCAACGATTGAGGTTAAACCGATTGTCTCAATCATTCCTAATGCATATTTAGTTGGATCCATGATTGCTCAATCACCTCCTTTTAAAACGCCTTGTGCGGTTGTTGCGCCACTTGCTTGACCGCTTCAGCGAAAGCTTCAGCAGCCGCCTTGCAAGACGACTGGCTTCCCGTTAATAAAGCACCCCCGAAGTTGGTTTCGGTAGGAGGCCCATAAAATTGGCAAAGGCGGACATCTGCGGCCTTTAAGACTGCATCGAGGCCATATATGGCTTCCAACGGCGGTGCAATCAAGTAAGCGAGCGGCTCACCCGGATTGATTCCAGCTACCTCGGAAAGATATGTACCGGTTCGAGAAATCGTGTGGGCATAATAGGCATGTGTTCCTTCTTCATTCAAAGAGTAAAAACAAGGACCTTGTTCAAACTCTTGCAGTACGACATCTAACCCGCTCTTTACTTCAGACGGACTGTCCCCGCCTAAAATACCGATAAATTCACCAGAAAAAGGGCCAGATGCATGAGCGGAACCTGCATAAAACGATTTGGCATAAATCACTTCGACAGCTGCTTGCTTCGTTGCCTCGTCCAACGCCGTATATCCCACATCATCGATCGTGCTCGTCACTAACGCAATGCTTTTAAAGGTTGTTGTCAAATTTAATTGCTTTGCCAGTTCCCGATCAACGTTTGGAATGACTCTTGTTGACAAAGCAGCCGCACGAATTGGTGCTCCTTTCAATTCGCCACCTCCTTAGTTTGATTGCCTCTGCTTCCTTGTCCTCATTCAACTCGTGAACTCAACGGACAGTGATAAAAAGCAAAAAAGACGCCATTAAATGCATATGCCATGCATTTAAGGCGCCTTTGCCTTCGTGATATTCACTTGAAAATTTACTAGATTTAATCATCTTTAAGTTGATTATATGAAACAGCAGGAAGAATTGCAAGATAATTTTAGAAAATTTAGATATTTTCAGTTTATACTTGTTTTAGCTAGAAGCACTTGTTTGAAATCATTGCGGCTGTACGAACAACTCGAACGTTTCTTTCGTTAGCGGGCAACCTGCTGCCTTTGGATGGCCTCCTCTTCTCCACTTTGCAGGATAGGAAAAATCGCCTGTTGAAATTCATCACGGCCAATCAAGTAAAATAAAGGGTCCAGCTGCTTTGCTTTTTCGTTTCGTCTTCCTGCTGTGTTTGAGCATGGACCCAAATAAAATTTTTCCATAAACGCGTTGACATTTCTTTTTAATGGAATATAATGGAATCAAATGCAAGCAATCACTTGCTTGCATTACGATGAAGGAGCGATTATATGACAAAGGAAACAACAAAGGAAAAAATCATTGAGGCAACAATTGCACTCATTTACGAAAAAGGGTTTAAAGGAACGACCACACAATTAATCGCCAAAAAAGCGGGGGTGAATGAAAGCACGTTATTTCGTCATTTCGGAAGCAAAAAAGGCATTATGCAAGAAGTTATTGGACGATACTCCTATGTATCCATGTTCTCAAACTCTCTAAAGCAAGAAGTCACCTGGGATCTAGAGAAAGATTTATACACCTTCATCATACATTACCAGAAATTCATGCACGAAAACAAAGATTATATACTAATCGGAATGCAGGAAGCACATGCGTTTCCAGAAATGGAAGAAATGATCGCTACCATTCCAAAAGAGCTGAAACAGCTTCTCACCACCTATTTAGAAGAAATGTACAAACGGGGGAAATTGATTAAAACAGATTTTGAAGCCCAAGCCTTGAATATCATCTGGCTCAATTTTGGGGCCTTTTTATCAAGAGCCCGTTTAGGAAACTTAGTCACTGATATGGATTCTGAACGGTTCGCCAGAAATTCTGTTGGGCTTTTCAGCCGGGCTCTCACTCCATGAGATTGTATGTGGGGTGAGCGGTCTTAAAAATAGTCAACCTTATTTTTTTACCGCGAAATGCAAGTAAGTACTTGCTTGCGAATCAAAAAAGGAGGAACCCATTATGAGAACACTCAAACATTTTTTTAAAGTAAAGGAAACGTATATGGGAATTATTGTGGCAATCGCTTTTCAAGTCATCTTCTTTAGTGTTTGGATGACGGCTTATGACGGAGTGAACGATCGACTGGATCATCTTAAAGTGTCCATTGTCAATGAAGATAAAGAAGCTGGAGTATCAATTACTAATTCATTAAAAGAACACTTACCGTTTCATGTCACAGAAACATCATCCCTGCCATCAGCGAAAAAAGAGATGAACGAACATGTTACGAATATGGTCATTCATATCCCTTCAACATTTACTCAAGACATCATTGACAAACACACCACCAATCTGACTTTCTACATCAACCAATCAACGACATCGCTTACAAAACAAATGATGGAAACAGCCGCAAAACAAATGACTGATGAAGTAAATCATCAGCTATTTGTTATGAGCAAAGAAAAACTGCAAACCATTTTGCCTGCCCAATTATCAACAACGTCGAAAATTCCGGAGCAAATGACAACAGGTATGGTCGGCAGCGTCCTTCAAGTCGTGTCAGATCAATCCGTTCAGGCGGACATCATAAAAACGAACGATGTAAACGGCTTTTCGCCAAACATGATTCCGTTAATGGCCGTGTTAGCGTCTTTTGTTGGTGCGATGATCATGAGCATGCAGCTTGAAATGGCTTCCTCCAAAATCAAGCATCTACACAGCAAATGGTCCATCTTCTTCTCACGTCAACTTATCAACATTCTGACTTCGCTTGTATTATCTGTATTAACCCTGATCTTGCTTACGAGCTTTCATATTGAGCTGCATGAGTCGCTCTTTATTTCATGGGGCTTTCAATTCCTTGTATTTTTAACCTTTATTTCATTAACGCAAATGTTTGTCATGTTATTTGGATTGGGCGGAATGTTGTTCAATGTCATCATCATGGCATCACAGCTTGTCAGCTCGGGCGTCATCGTACCAAGAGAGCTGCTTCCAATCTTTTATCAGCAATTGGGAGATATGCTTCCGGCTACTTATGCGGCAAACGGTTATTTTTCCATCATCTTCGGCGGAGGCGAAATGACACAAAATGTTACTGCCATGCTGATCATTTTAGCGATCGTACTGGCAACCGCCACTGTGCGTCAGGCTTTTCCATCCTTACAGAAACATCACCAGCTAGAACCGCAAACCGAGCAGTAGTCCTTAAAAGTTTCATACAAATTCTTCACCTTTTTATATAGTGAAGCAAACCAAATATTCGTATTCTCTCTAATCAATAAATTAATGGAAAGAACTCTGTAATAAGTAGTGCATTAAGTTGAAAATTACCAAAGTAAAAGAAAAGTACTAAGATAAAATACTATAGGGAAAATTTCTTCTAAGAAGAGTTTCTCACATAATTTTTCTTAGAAAAGGAGGAAACAAAAATACCTGAAACAGTTCAATGTACGGGATAATATACAGTTGATTTTAGAATTAAACAACCAAGCCGAGCGCATCAACCTTCTATATAATGGACATGCGTTAAATGCTGCTGGAGCGGAAGACGAAAGAAAAGTAAATGGATGGAATGATGATCCAGATGGATTTAAGTATAAATTAGATCATGTTGATTTAATCAATGTAGAACAGCTTGATATCGATGATGATTATAATTCGTGGACAGGGGAAAGAAGTTGGAAATATGACGGGAGAGCACACTATTGTTTATGCTATAGAAGATTACAGTAAGTTCTTCAAGAATTAAATGAAGCCATGGCTAGTCGTCATGGCTTTTTGGTGAAATATGTACCTTAATTAATTATTTTATTTTTATTCTATCTGTGCAATAGGATAAACATGTTGATCAATAGCAATATGCTCAGGGAAGATATATCCCTCTGAGTCAGTAAGAACCTCTATACCTATTTTTTTAAAGCATTCATTTACAAACTCAGAACATATGTATTCTTCATTATCTTCATGTCTTCCTATTCCTAATCCTATACGAGCAACAATTCTAGCGATTTCATTTTTATCGTAACTTCTGTTTAATAAACTTAAGCCAATTTTGATAAGATTTCTAATCATTTCATCTTCATTGTTAAGATTTTCTAGTAACTTATGACGAGCAACATACAATGAACCGTTATATCTCTTGTTAGAGTTCTCATAGTTATTTATATAATGCTCTAGCGGAACCATCCTGACTCCATCGTCCTCAACACTTTCCATAACGAGTGTATGCTCTCCCCATTTTATAATAATCCCCGTATGACTAAACATTGATCCAGAAACCTTTTTAATTAATTCACTCACCAAATAATTACCCGAGCAAAAAAAAATATCTCCCGATTTTAAAACATTTATTAAATTTTCATATTTATCAACTGTAATGTTTTTAAATTTATCTGTTCCCACTGCATAATTCACAACCTTACTTATAAAACTGTTTTTGTGAAACATTTTTCAAGATGTTATAAAATTTATTATTTGGAATCAGTCAAATATTATTCAGTAAAATCTCTAAAATTGATGATATTTGATCATATTGTCCTTTCATCCAACAAAAAAGACCCCGAAACATAATGGGTTGAGAGCCTTGAAACGTTGATAATTAACGTTTTGAGAACTAAGGTACACGACGGTCGCCTTTAAGACCCTATTTTTTACGTTCTTTTATGTGAGTATATAATGTGAAGAAACACGAAATAAAATAATACCTAAGAAAGCCTAAATTAGAGGGATTTTTAGGTAAGCTATAAACAAAAGTAAATACCCTTCTATATGTTACGTGGTCAGAATGTAGTAAAAAAAATTAGACACCCGGCTTCATCACAGGTGTCTGCTTAACAACTATTTACTTATAAACTTTAATTTGTATTTTCTATATTTAAGATGATTGGAACCTTCCCATACAACATTGTTAAAGGCTGTAATTATTACCTCCTTCATCTACCAGGCATCACGGGAACAGAAATATTATATCCGTGAATCGATACGTCCTGGAATGATTCCCCCCGTAGTTTCGGGATAGCGAACAGTTAGTCCAAGAAGTGTATTCACAAGTTGCCCCTTTTCTGTACTTGAGCATTCTCTCGAAACAAGTAAGAGACCATGTTTCTTAGTAATCTCTCCCACGAGGTCCACTAAGATCTCGTGGGAGAGTTCGTGAAGGTTTGCAGGATCGTAATGCGGTAATTCCTGAGGTATGGTTTTAATCCTCTGATTCAGGTGAAACTTAGCTAAGCTACAACCGCCCATCATCCGATAATAATCGGGTTCGTAAGTAATGCGAATGCCATTGAAGAAGATTCTAAGACTTCTACTGGTCGGTTTATATGAATCATTTATGCTGACTTGGAGATCAAAAGAAGTGCTACCTCCATCTGGTTAATGCCATATGCTCAGAGTCCATTCTTTTTTATTGAGATTATAGTTCACGAGCACGTTACCAGACTAGAATGTCCCATGTCCTGGGCCTGGGAATTCCTAATCCATTTTTCAGAATTTCCACAATAGGGGTACATGTTTCTCTGAAGGTGAAATTTAATACATCAGCAGAATGAATAAATGTGTGAACGTAACCAAAAATAAGGATACTACGATTAATATAATACGTGAAGGATTTAATTGAGTTTGTTCCACGTTTAAGTTTAACAAGCGTGGTAGCTGTACTATCTTTTTTTGAAAGGAGAAATAACTATGTGTCCGATCAAATCCACTATCGCTTGGCCGACCAACCCAGTTGGCAAAGCGTACTTCTTTGAGGATACAAAATATCGAAGATATGATTTCCGCACCGGAAAGGAGGATCAGCCCCGCTTTGACATCGCTCCTAATCAGTGGCCAGGATTACGCCCAAACGCACCTGATGCTGGGGTCTATTGGGGTTTTGGTAAGGTTTACTTCTTTTACCGTGACGAATATGTCCGCTTTGACATCTTCAATGGTACAGTAGACCCCTACTATTTGCCCCCAAACCCGCCGCGTAAGATTGCTGGCAACTGGCCAGGCCTTTGGACTGATTACATCGACGCTGCGGTCAACTGGGGCAACGGCAAGATCTATTTTTTCCGCGACTCAGAATATATGCGTTATGACATCTCTCTGGACCGAGTTGACCCAAATTACCCAAAACCTATCAGCTCAGCTTGGCCTGGCATCTGGCCGGATAAACTTGATGCCGTACTCTACCAAGGTGGGGAAAAGGCCTATTTCTTTAAAGGCAACGAATACCGCCGCTTCAATCTAGTCATAAACAACGTTGATCAGAGCGGGCCAATCGATAGTTTAACCTTGGATCCTGTGCCGCCAGGGATGTGGACACCCAGCCGTGATTTAACTCAAGAACAAGCGAATCTTGTAATGGGTTACTTAATACAAAACGGCTATTTCTCTCTCAGTTCAACCACGCCATATACTGGTAATTGGATGACTGGCATCAATTCACCCCACCCCACTAAGAACGTTCAGGTGAAGCCTGCTACAATTAATGGGGTTAATTTTATCTATCATACAGATAGCTCCGCTTCAGTAATCGACAATATAGATCAGCGTATGCTAATCTGTCTATATCGCCTGACTCGATGGGTGAACGCCTCAGAGCCAGACGTCACTATTATTCGGCACATGGGCATTGGTCATGGCGCTGGGCCAGCAACCGACTGCCACAATCAGGGGCGGGCACTAGATTTTTCTGGCCTTGAGGGCTCCAGCTTAGGGGTGGCCTTTGCCCGCAAGGTCTTCCACGACTGGGGGAACAAACCAGTCATATCAGGAAATCCAATGCGCCTAAATCCGACGACGGATCCGCTGGCACATGATCTTTTTCGAACAGTATTCCGTTTCGCAACCTTTGAATGTGAATGTAACGGTATCGGGTCAGGGAACAAGTGGCCTCCAAAGGAAATTGGCGATACAGGCGGTTATGTAATACATCCCGATTACATTGACCATCCACCTCCTGCTCAGCAGTTACGAGCCCGACATCAGGATCACGTTCATATGCAAGTTGGTCCTACGAATCAGTAATTTCAAAAGCCAAATCAAAAGAAGAATAGCCTTATCAAGGATAAATCATTTTTAAACTGTCACTACCTTAAGACATGCAATAAAAAAATCCCGATATTCAACCATGCTAAAACAATTGAACATCGGGATTTTTTTAAGCCTCAGCTTTAGCCAATATAAAAGAGCAGTTCATCTTTTAACCGGCCCTTTCTGTGTAAGAGCTGTCGTTCCCATTGTTTGGGTAGGCTTCTATAATCTCCAAAATAGCTTGGCTAGCTAGGTCAACAGTACGGATAGCACTTATCCCAAGAATTGTATGGTGCTCGGGCAGAAGTGGTAGTTGGTCAAGTGTATTGTTTAAATCATCACGGTGATGTGGATCAAGATCGGCATGTTTAAACAATGTGCGAAATGCCTCCCGCGGGTATTGAGTTCTCGCCATGATTTCTTCAAGCTGTTTGGTCTCTGGAGGGTATCCCTCCAATATTGCAATATATCCTAACAGTGCAATAGGATGATGATGTTGAATCCAGTAATATTGGGAGCCCACCAAAGAAGCAACTGTTGGGGAAGGTGGTCGGCTTATCAGTTCATGACGTTTTATACCCAACACCTCCATATCATCTAATAACCAATCATCATGGTACATCTCCTCCTTGATATGCTTTGACAGATATTTGGCGAGTGCAGAAGCTACCGGATCCACACTCGCCATAGTTCTTGCACGTTTCAGAGCTAATTCCATCAAGGGAACACTGGCACGAATCATAGAATGAAGGGTAAATAGGTACTCCGGATAAAGATCTGCAAACTGCGGATGACTCTCGAGTTTCCTTCCAGCTACCATTAATTCGTCAATCACAATTTCAATTTTTTTACGTAAACGAAAACTATTACTATATATGTTACTCATTAGCTGTATTCCTCCTAATCATAGATATTGCTGTCAGCAATCGATCAGAGCGATCTCCAATAGGTAACGCATCCTGTTGAATTGCCCAACATAATTGGCAAATACTAGGGAACTGTTGGCGGGCCAAATCAGAAAACATGGGGTGATAAGTGAGGGTTCCTACTCCAAGTCCACTCATAACATTTAAAATTGGGTCTTGACCGATATCTTTGAGCACTTTTTTTAAATCGATAGCAGAGGAACAACGTTTTCTTAGACGATTAGGCCCCAACCCCATGATTACCTGCTCGTTACAACAAGCGGAAATAGTTCCATCGTAACGAACAACAGGAGCAGTCAGAGACCTGCAAGGTCCAAACTCATGACCATCCTGATTGGTCCCCAGAGTAAATATTCCCTTTCCCCTCCCGTATGGCAGAGGGGATATCAAGTTAATCTCAGCAAACTCCAAGTAATCTTTGCCAAACGCCCGACAAAGTAGTTCTTCTGCTCGTGCAACCATATCAGGTAAATTCAAGACTTGAACAATAAGCCATGCCCCCTCCTCAACGATTGTTCTTGCAGCAAGTACAAATTGGTCGTCATTAACCGTTTTATTGTGAAATGCATCGGTGCTTAAGAAAACACAATTTGCCAATGCAATTACATCTCGAATCCACCGAGGGATAATTGACTTGGCCCACACTCCGCTAGTATATAAAACAATCTCTTTACCTGCGGAAGCCAATCGGTTTACAGCTAGAGTCAGACCCTGGCGCTCAACAAACGGCTCACCGCCAGAAATACCTACCATGCTTAACTTTTTTTCACAACAGATTCCTTCAACGATTGATTCAAATAGCTCAAAGTCATGGATAGACGGACTACCTGGTCGGGAGTCAACAGAACAATGCTCGCATCCTACAGGACAGCGATCTGTGATAAAGAGGAGTAGTGAACGGCCCGGGGTATTCCTTATGGATTCAACTTCAGTGTATTTCACTGTATCTCCTCCCTTCTAGATTTATAACCCACACTAACAAGGTGTGCATAATTCGGAATACCATAGTGACGTTGCTGCTGGAAAAGTAATACCTTCTCTTCTACAAAATCCATAGTAGAACGCTTCATCAACGGCTCAATCCTGTTTGATATTACCGGATCTTCAGATAACTTATAACAAGTAGAACAGTAACCATCACACTTTCCACGCTCCGATCCATATTGTTCGGCTAGGTATTCTGGGCCAAAGAGACGAATTGCACGTAAGAATTCAGAGTTTACAAGTCTTTCTCTAACCGTTTTCCAGTCATCAACAGCTGCATGACCAAGCCGAAGATGTGAAGGGACCGGTCCATTTATAACATCCTGATTACAACAGGCAACTATAGTTCCATCAAAACTAATAACTGGCCAGGAGGACATAGCACATGGTTCAGGATTGATATCTATATTGGCATTCAAGTGTTGCTTGTTTAGCCAGTTTTTAGCCCGTCCAACATCCCCCACCTGAGATACGAACATTGGTACTCGGTTACCGAAATTTTCTATAACATCTTTGGTCACATCGGCTAAGTAAGAATCATGTTCATTCAAGCCAACGATTTGGAGACTTACATCTTTCCCTTGGTCCAATAGTTGGTGGAGAACACGAAAAACCGCCTTGCGAGGTACTTGCTTCTCATGATAATAATCCAAGCTAGCTGTAAAGAGATCAACACCAGAAAGTGCTTGAGTGATTAAGGGCGGTATCTCCTTTTGATTTGCAAAAAACATACCTGAGATTAAGCATACAGTAGTACCAATAGAGTGTGCCCATTCAGTAATGTCAATAACCAATTTAGGACGTAGCAACGGCTCGCCACCGGTGAGCAAGATGACATCTGGCTTGTTCTCGGGGGTAAACGTTTTTACAAAACCATAAAAAAGTTCTTCCGGGAATTCTTCACTACTTACCAAAGAGTTTGTTGAACAGTGTTCACATGCAAGCGGACAGCGACGAGTTAGTGCCATAAAGATACCTGCTGCTGGTCGTGCTCGCATAGAAAGAACATCCTTTAAATGCACAGTATTCATCTCCTTGCCTATACAGATATAATTCAATGTATCTTAATGATTTGGACTGCTTGTAACCCTATGTATGTTGTGTGCCCGGTGACCTCATATATGGATAGGGCTAAAATATAACGTATCCGTGAGTTGGGGCGTCTCCGGCTCTCATAAGCTCTTCTGTTTCTCCATTATTAACTCGACTAGCAATTCTACGGAGTACGTCAACTTCTTCTTTAGACAAATTAGCTAATACCTCTGTTGCTATTTTCATTTTTTGAGAATCCATATTTTATCACCTCCTTTCATCTATGGTTTAAAATACTTTAAATCCACATTAGGAAAGAGAAATGAAGTCACCGAAGCACACTAAGATTATTTCCAAACTTTAACATTTATATACCCGTGGATATGATGGTGAATAGTTCTGACTTGGAAGATCTCGTAGCAATGGATATACGATTTTCAGGAGAGTAATGCATGAGGATTACAATAATCCAAGCTTGGGGAGTATTCCAGCAAGTTATTCGAAAAGATCCTAAAAATTCTAATTTGTTCATCCTTATCCTCGAAAGGCGTTTTGTCCGAATTATCATAGAAAGGCGCACTTTGGCTAATAAACCACACATAAAAGCCCACAGTTTTACGTGTGGGCTTTTGTATTAATTCACTTTTGAAACACTAAAATAAAACTGGCAGATTAGTATACTTGACTTTAAGGATACCTTAAAACAAATCACGATTCAATAACACTGAATCTGTTAGGATTCCTTGTTCTTTTATTGATTACAAGCAATCCCATCTCCATCTCGGTCTAAGTGTTTAGCGTATCCCGGTTCGCCTCTATGAATTGGTGCAGCACCTGCTTCGCGAACTGCGGTACAGTTTTTATAGTATACACTAGTTGCTGCTTCTTGTTGTCGTTGTTCCTCGGCAAGACGAGCTGCTTCTTCTTGTTTTCGTTGCTCTTCAGCCAAGCGAGCTGCTTCTTCTTGTTTTCGTTTTTCTTCAGCAAGACGAGCTGCTTCTTCTTTTTTACGCTGTTCTTCGGCAAGGCGAGCTGCTTCTTCCTCTTTTTTACGCTGTTCTTCAGCAAGACGAGCTGCTTCTTCTTGCTTTTGTTTTTCTTCAGTCAGCTTCTTTTCTTCCTCTTGCTGTTTATCCTCTTTAGCTTCCTCTTGCTTAACATCTGCACTCGTCGTCACAGCTTGCTTCTCCTCTGTTTCAGGAGTCTCTGTATTCTCGGGATCTTCAGCAAAGATTAGGATACTTGCAATTAGAAAAATAAACAAATATGTAATAGAAGCAATTGATTTTTTCCACCACTTCCCACTGCGAAATCCTAGAATTTTTTGATACCACTTTCTAGTTTTTGTTTTGAAGGATATTCCTTCATTAGATAGAATAGATGCAAACTTTTTGCCGGAGTCGTTTAGTATAAGTTTTCCTTCACTTCCTACTACCTCAGACTTAATAGCAAAATGATCAATAGACATACCATTAAAGAAGGTTAAAGGCCACCCCACAATTTTTTTTGCTTTTCTTTGCTCATTGTTGTACTCATATAAGTAAACGAGCTTATCAACAACAATAAAGTTTCCTTTCTTATCCTTTTCACGATAATGACCTTCTACAATTAACAGTGCATCTGGATGCTTTTCCTTCAACAGCCTATTACCATTCTTCGAAAATCCCATATCATCCCGTTTTATAAGAAAAGGAGTAATCTTTACCCTCTTTTCTCGAAGTTCCTCTAAACGATCTGCGTGAAGAAAAAAATTAAAATCATGAGTGACAGTCGTTAGAATATCCTCATTTGGATTTAAAATTTTGTGTTCAAGAATATCAAAAAATTCCTGAGCATCATCATTCTTCTTAATGTCGTCAAAATGTTGCCTATAACGACCTAGGAATAACGTTAATTTCCATTCATTCTTATCCTTTCCGTCTGTCTTAATCTCAATATTATTAATATTATTGTAGGTAAAGGCATGATGTTCGTGCTTCCCAATAAACAGTAATTGATAGTTAGTTAGAATAAGAACACCATCTAGTTCTTTTCCACTCTTTTTATCAAACTCGGCTTCAATAACCTTTAATACTATTTCATCAGTATTAAGAATGCTGTGCTCAGCATGAATGAGCACTTTTTCATACTTAGTCTTGACTGATTTTTGTGACATTGTAGGTTTATTTCCAAACCATTTTTCCATAATTGACCTCCTAAAAATAAGTAATATATCACTACAAACTTGAATATTTTTCTTGATGGGAGAGTTAGTTACTTGTTAGCTGAAATAAGAGTACGTTTTCACGATACAAATATCCCAAATATAGTAAATTAACCTCATTACTTATATCATATTCCCAGTGTCAAATTCTTTGTTTTTTTGTCGAATGTCTATTTTTTTGTATTTCTCCTTTATAGTAAGGTTGTCTGATAATTATTAGGAGGATTTTAGTAATGAAAATAGGATGTAAACTACTCATTTCTATCACGATGACCATTTTCTTGTCATTAGGATTAACAGCATGTAATTCTAGCGATATTAACAATAGGAATAATACTGATTCAAACTCAAAAGAAATTACAGAAACAGCAACTACCCAATCCAATAATACGACTACTTCCCAAACAAACGTAGCCAATAGCAACCAAGAAACACACTCCACTGCGGATAAGCACCAACTGACTAATCCAAACGGTGTAGCTCTTATCCCTGCTATGGTTACAAATGTAATAGACGGTGACACCCTTGATGTTAAGATAAATGGTAAGACAGAGCGTGTTCGCTTGGTGCTCGTGGATACACCGGAAACAAAGCACCCCAATAAACCTGTTCAGCCATTTGGTCCGGAAGCATCTGAGCTTACGAAAAACACATTATTAGGGAAACAGGTTGGGTTAGAAAAGGATATATCTGAACGCGATCGTTACGGCCGTATTTTGGCCTATGTATGGGTCGATGGTAAAATGCATAACGAAGCACTGATTGAAAAGGGATTAGGTCGTGTAGCCGTTTTCCCACCAGATACAAAATACGTGGATGAGTTCAGAGAAAAGCAGCGTCAAGCGCAGGAAAAAGCGATTGGAATTTGGAGTATTGAAAATTATGTTCAGGAGAATGGTTTCCAGAGCTCGTCCTCCTCTGCTCCTGCTGCATCAAAACAATCGAATACAACAACTGCTTCTCAACCAAGTCAATCGCAACCGGTAGCTTCTGCACCATCTGCAAATACATTAAGTAATACTGGAACACATCGACCGTTTCAAAATGATCCGAGCGATGATGTAGAGAGAAATACAAGTTGTGCTGGCAAAATTAAAGGAAATACCAATTCGAAGATTTATCATGTTCCTGGTGGAGCTTATTATGATAAGACCGTGGATAATATTACGTGGTTCTGTAGTGAAGCTGAGGCTCAAGCTGCGGGATATAGAAAGTCGAAGAGGTAAAATCTTAAACCTCCTGTTGTTACTCAACAGGAGGTTTAAGATTTTTAATAAAGACTTTTACCGATAAATATTCAATAATACGCCCTCCGTTAGAAAGGGCGTATTATTATGCTTAGCTTACTATTAGTGATTATTTAGATTAAAGAGAATGTTCTTATCATTTTCAGGAAATCTGAACCATGGAATCCAAAAATCTACACCTTCCCATTTATGACCTTTATTCCTTATTAGAACAACTAACGGTTTATTTGAATCTGAAGCACTTACAAGTTCTTGAATACCAGGCGAAAGTACAGAGCCAATAACTAATCCTTGATTACCCCGGCTTCTAGAAGGGCCAATATTTGTATCGAGTGTATATATTAACTGTGCGACATCTGAATAATTCTCCTTATACCATGATAAATATTTGTTTATAACTTCCGGATACCATCCTCCTGATGTTAAGAATGGGATTTTTTCAATTATATTTGTTACAAAATCAATATTCACTTCTAAAATTTCGTCTGATTTCTCGAGATGGGTTACTTCTTTGCTAATACATTGAGTAACCTCTTCAATCTCTCCTTGAGGATATTCAGGAAGTTTTGGGAAAGTAGATTGTCCAGCTCTGTAAGCCCCAACGGATTTCGGGATTACTGGAGGTCTTGTGGGTCCTACACGACTTGTATCTAAATATAAAGTCCCTTCAATTGCATGGTTTTTTATTATATCTCGTTGAGTTGAATCATGTTCACAAATTGCTGCAAAAATATTAGCTATCTCTTCAGGCACAAACACTCTGGTAACACTCAGATCTTTTGATCTATAACCACACATCCTTGCATGTTGCATGAGAGTATCTACCTGTGGTCTTGCTGTTAATCTTCCATAGTACGTTACAAGTAATCGAGGTATAGTTAAGCCTCTTCCTAACTTATTTCCACCAATAATAAAGTTAAATTTCTTATTCAGCTTAATATCACTATGGGAAGAAGGAGCAGCATTTAAAACAATAACTTCATGACTATTAATGTTATCACTCAAAGCTTTAAGAATAACTGGAAACTCCGGGATATTAGGATGTGTTTCGTATAAATCGTTGTAAGCTTGAGATAGACAGCCTAAGATAAATTCGCGAGTTTCTGATGCATCTGGCATTTTTAAAGCTTTATATAAATCTATTAAAAATTTCTTAATCAGCCTTTTAATTCTAGCATGGATATCTTGAAAAGGACTGATGTGACAAAGAAATGAAAACTTTTGTTCTACCCTGCTCTCTGTATTATCAAAGATTCTTATAGAAGCTCCGATAACAAAAGCAGATAATGCTTCGAGTAATCCTTTTGGCAGTGTAGTAATATCTTCGTCATTCCCTTGTGTGTCAGCAAGTCTCTCTATTTCTTCAATATCAACTGGACGAAGATGATCTGCTCTATTTTCCATAAAAAAGGTATGAATACCAGTGTAACCGCTACCTGCTTCAACAACTTCAATAAATTCAGGGTAAAACCCCCCCCTCCTCCCTATTTTGAAGAATAATAGCTTGCGGTGTAGCTGTAACTTGAAGAAATAAGTGGGATGGGGCTAATTCCCGCAAAGTTAGAAGTTGTTGATTAATTGGACTAGGATTTTCACCCTCCATGCGCTGGTTTGTATTTAATCCTATTGCATCAGCTTCATCATCTATGATTAAGGAAGGGGAAGGAGAAACAGATAAATAATTTCTTAAAAAAGTAATTAATTTATCAAGGTCAGCCGGATCTTTTTTACATATAAGAACGATCCCATCACTTTCTAAAATTGTTTTAATAAAGTCAGGATCTTCTTCACTTATCTCATCAATTTTTCGCACCAGCATCCCTGTAATCGCTTCATCAGCTCTTTCAAAAGTTTGAGTTTGAAGAGAATTGTTTCTATCCGTTAAAACAATTGCCAATTTGTACCCATTATCGGTCGACAATGCAATAGTCATGTTGATGATATTGGTTTTTCCACTTTGAATTAATCCATAAAGAAGACCTAGGACTTTTTCGTTTGATGACGTAATTTCCGGCGCCCTTTGCAAAATGTTCCTTGCTGTTTTTAAAACATTATTAGCTGCTTCTTCACCTATTTCGTCACTAAGTGAGGATAAGAAATATAATACACTTTCCCCATCGATTACTAAATCTTTCATTATGTATTTCCCCCTTGTGGATTATTGTAAATTTTGTTATTCATCATCAAATCTAAAAGTGTAATCAATACTTTCTGATTCTTCTTTAAACCGATTTCTTAGTAATTTAACTTCATTTTCTAACGTAGTTATTATTTTTTTTGCCTGGTCGTTTGTATACTCGTAATTGTTTTTGTTAGCTAAATTACCAATTAACCGGATTTTCTTTACACATTCGGTCACCCTTTTCTCCGCTAATCTCTTAAAGTTTTCTGCTTTATTATTCATAAGAGCCCTCTTTTTCCAAATATTACTTAAATTAACGATAGAATATCTATATTCAAAAGTCAACTACAAAACGTAAATATTAACTACATTTAAATATTGTAGTGAATATTTACGTTTTAAATTACTAAATAAGAGTTTTTAGTATTGTGTCGTCATTTAAATTGAAATTTCTTGTTCACTTAACCTCTAAACCACTATATTAAAAAATTTAAGTTGAAAGCTTAAATTTTTTATGTTTTTTACAGTGAAAAGGAATTTCTAAGTGAAAGAAAAAGATAATAAAAAGACTTTCTTATTGAAAATAAGAACATACGTTTGTATAATTTACCTGAGGTGGTAAAAATTGCACTATACATTCACTCCATTAGAAAGCTGGACAGAGAGACTATACAACCATCTGTCCATTTCTACACCTGAACAATTAAATATGATTGATATTGCAGCAAAGCTACAAATCTGGCTTCATTTTGCAGATATCGAAAGTACAGCTATGGATCGTGAGGGATTATACAGTTTAATCATTGATCGCCGCTTATCCAAACAACAATGGGAGGATTTTGGCCATGAATTATGTCATCTTTTACGTCATGCTGGCAACCAGATGATGTTGCCAGATTTAATGGTCGAGCTTCAGGAATCACAAGCAAATAATTTTGCTCTTCATTTTTGCATTCCGACCTTTATGCTACTCAAGCGTCCTATACCGTGTTTGAAGCGTGAGTTTATCGAGGATATCTGCACAACATTTAATGTGACGTATTCCTTTGCTGAAAAACGCATTGAACATTTTGAGAATCAAGTGATGCACTTTCGATTTACTGAACAGATTAATAGACTTTATCTGCAACAATCTCTTGTGGGCAACTAGCCTTTATACATACTTACCAAGTGAAGCCTTTAAGGCTTTCTTTTTTACCATTGCTTATTCTTCATCATTCCTTCTTTTACCGACGGAGTAATGAAGAAAGCTTTATCCTAAACATACATATTTTATTTTGAAAGAAAGGTGGTCAATGATGAGAGGAAGTATTCGAAAACGAGGAACGGCCTATCAATACCGTTTTCACATCACAGATCCGGAGACTGGAAAACGAAAAGAGATTTCAAAAGGTGGATTTAAAACGAAGAAAGAAGCTTCTGCTGCTTTGGCTCAAGCCATGGCCGATGTAGAAACAAACGGTTATATAAAGCCCACCACCGTAAAATTGATTGAATTTTATAATGAGTATGTTTCTACAAGGGTCCAAGGGAATTTACGGCCGAATAGTGTAAGACAGTATCTGGCCGTTCAAAAACATATAGATCGAACAATCGGTCACATTGAATTAGATAAACTTAACGCCTTACATCTTAATCAATTTATAAAAGATTTAAAAGATTGCGGTTATCAAAACATCAGTATAAGGACATACCTATCTAAGCTAAAAGTCGTGTTAAAAGCAGCATATGAGTGGAAAATTATTAAACAGGATTTCTCATCGATTCTTAAACATCCTCTAACAAAGAAAAAAATGGAATACTGGACATTTGAAGAATGTATGGAGTTTCTAGAAAAAGCAAAATATGACCCTTATTATCTAGTCTATTTACTCACGATTTTTACTGGCTTACGCCGTGGAGAGGTATTAGGAATCTCAGAAAGCAGTCTCGATTTTACACGGAATACCATAATAATCGAACAACAATTTATACACGGTACACCACCGGCTCTTGAAAAGATTTTAAAAACCCAAAGTTCTAACAGAGTCATTGAAGTTCCAGCTGACATCATGTTGAAATTAAAAAAACATATTATCGAGCAAAAAAAACAACTCTTAAAACTTGGGATTCAAAACGAACACCAACTAATTTTTTTACGTCCAGACGGTCATGTTCTTTCTCCTACCCCGCTTAGTTATCACTTCAAACAATCGTGTATAAAACATGGAGTTCGCCGAATCAAATTTCACGGTCTGCGCCATTCCCATGCTACTATGTTAGCTGAAATGAACGAAAGTGCCCACGTTATTGCTGATCGCTTAGGTCACTCCACAGTAAGTATAACTAATGAGGTGTATATTCATTTGACGAAGAAAATGAAATCATCAGCTATTTCTAAATTAAACACATTGTATGAACAGACGACACAATCTAAATAGAAATGTGGTCAAAATGTGGTCAAGCACCACATTTTGACGTTCACTCCTCTTCAGTACCTTTAACGCCTTCTTAGCAGTTCTCTTCTCAAAACCCTTGAGACTCAAGGAATCCGGCTTCTGTTTCAAACCTATTTTCACATAATTACCGGAAGTATTCAAAAGTTTGCACAAACCCTTCACCTTTTATATAGAGATAAAATGCGGAGTCCGAAACCCACACAAAGATAGGCGGGTTTTGAACTCCCTTGTAATTTCTCTTTATTCCATTATCTAGGAATTGAGTTTTCGGCGTTTATATAACCAGCACCGTATATATATGGATTTCGGTCTTTCCATAAAACAGTCCCGTTTTTTAATAAATGTTTCACTTCTTGCGGAGAGGCATGCGGTTTTGCCTGTAAAATTAGAGCTGCAATCCCTGCACATATCGGTGTTGCCATGGACGTACCGGATAGGACAAAGTAGTCAGATCCAATACGACTCGACTTTTGCAATTTATCCAAATAAGAGTTCGGGGAACGTAACGAAATGATATTAACACCGGGAGCTAAAATATCAGGTTTTGTCACATCGTAAGGGGTAGGTCCTCTGCTTGAAAAACTAGCCACATCATCATCTGCTCTTGTCTCAACAGTGCTACGATCATCCAATGCACCGACCGTAATAATTTGATTACTAATCCCTGGACTAGCAATCGTTGCTTCATCCGGCCCGTCGTTCCCGGCAGCTGCGCAAACTATGATACCGCTGTTCCATGCCAATTCCACATATTTGACCATGGGGTCATCATTTTCGTTTTTATATGATTGCGGCGTGCTTCCCAATGACATACTAATGACATTGATTTTTGACTCATTTTCCGGATTTTCATTGTATTGGATACACCAATCGATTCCCTGCATGACTGTCTCCAACGACCCTGAACCTAATTTGTTCAAGACTTTTACTCCGATCACATTCGCTTCAGGCGCCGCTCCCATATACTGTCCCGAAGAAGCGGTGCCGTTCCCTGCCGCATCCCCCGCGCAATGAGTTCCATGCCCATTATCATCATACGGTTCTGTTCGTTGATTGATAAAATCGACAAATGCTGTGATTCTCCCTTGAAGATCCGGATGAGGATATATTCCCGTATCAATGACGGCGATCGTCACTCCCTGTCCCGTCAGCGTTGTTCCGTTTCTTACAATTTTTTTGGCATTGGCCGAAGGAATCGCTGTATCCAGCAAAGCGCGAACTTCCCTGTTTTCATAAACTTTCTTAACGGACGGTATGGACTCCAGCATTTCTTCTAACGCCGCAGGTGTAACTTCCAGACTTATGCATGAGACATGGGAAAACTCTTGTCTGATTTTACACTTGAAATGGCGATGTGTAATTTCCCGCACTTCATTACATGCTGCTTCAAAGGAACAGTCGCTTTCGTCAAATTCCATGATGACCCCTATTCTTTTTGAAGTTTTAATCCATCCTTCTAACATCTTGTGCATAAAGCATGGTGTCCATTTAAACGGCTTGTAAAGATTGAGCAGTGCTGCACGAAGCGGCCGGTCCATCTTATGAGCATGAGTCCGTACCGTTTTTACCATTGAATAACCAAACATCTTTCCACCCCCATCAATCTATTGTTTTCATCACAATGTATGAATTTGATAGAGAAGCGGTCACGGTGTTTGTCCCTTTAGCAATAAAATGGGGAGGAATCTATATAAATCGATTTAGAAAATTCGACCTGACCAAAGAACGGCCATGCCAAATTTTCTAGACCTAAGCGGCCGGCACCCCCCTTGCGGGGTTGGCGCCAACCGCATAGGTGAACCCTTGAGGGCGAATTCAAGTTGTCTGGATCACCGATTGTGATGCCTCTTGATTGAATG